>NZ_JBBUKV010000004.1:0-658128 GCF_038066675.1 Methyloversatilis sp. NSM2 | reverse complement strand
GCAATGATGCGCAAGCTCATCCACGTCGCCTTTGGCGTTCTCCGATCCGGCAAACCTTTCGACCCAACCGCTCACGGTGCTTGACTCGGATAACAGTATCTACAGAATCCCGACGCCAGCCACGGATCGGGCGCATTCCCTGTGGGAGTAGCCTTGGCCGCGACGCGGCTGTTGCCTGCCGCCGCCTTTGATCGAGGCTGCAATCGCGAGCAAGCTCGCTCCCACGGTCTTCGCTCCGAGGCGGAGCGAACGACCCGTTGGGAGGCAGCGATTGCTGCCGACAGGACCTCGAACTGGCGCCGCGCCCAACCCGCCGCCGCTGTCGGGGTCAGAAGACCCCTCCCACAGAAACCCAGCCCGGGCACCGGCCGAGGGTCTGGGCGCGTCCTCTGTGGGAGCGGCCTTGGCCGCGACGCGGCCGCGGTGTGCCGCTGGCTGTGTTCCACGCCCGTAGCGCACTCCTGCCGTTCGAAACGCGACCCTGATCCCGCTCAAGGGCCGAACGCTTTCGGCTGGTCATGATGAAGGTCTGTGCATCGCAGGAGCCCGGTCATGAGCCGCATCGTCGTCATCCAGGGTCACCCGGAATCCCGCCCCGGGCTATTGCGCGCGCTGGCCGACAGCTATGTCGCCGCGGCGCGTGAAGCGGGGCATGCGGTCAGCGTGATCGACGTCAGCCAGCTCGCCTTTCCGCTGCTGCGCTCGAAAGCCGAGTGGTCGGCGCCGGCCGAGGGCGACATCGCGCAGGCCCAGGCGCTGATCGCCGACGCCGAACATCTGGTGGTGTTCTTTCCGATCTGGCTGGGCACGTTGCCGGCGGTGCTGAAGGCCTTCTTCGAACAGGTGTTCCGCCCGGGTTTCGCGATCGGCGAAGGGCGCGGGCGCAATCCCTTCACGCGGCTGCTCACCGGACGTTCGGCGCGGCTGGTGGTAGCCATGGGCATGCCGGCCTGGCTGTTCCGCACCTTCTATCTGGCGCACGGCGTCATGAGCTTCAAGCACAACATCCTGCATTTCGTCGGCATCCAGCCGGTGCGCACTACGCTGATCGGCAGCGTAGACGCGATGGACGACGCCGGGCGGGCGCGCTGGCACGAACGCATGCGGCGTCTCGGCCGCACCGCTGCGTGAGCCGGCTCAGGTACGCAGCAGTCTCACCTGTCTGAACCAGCCGCCGAAGGCCGCCGGTTCGTCACTGACGATGCCGAAGGGCAGGCCGTCCAGTACGTCTTCGAGCACGACGTCGAGTCGGGTGGCGATGCGACCCGCCAGCGGCGACAGCAGCCGGCGCAGCGGGGCAGGGCGGCCGCGGCGCAGGAACTTGTCCAGCACCAGCGCCGCACCGCCGGGGCGCAGCACGCGCGCCGCTTCACGCAGGCAGGCGGCGCCGTCCGGCACCACGGCGACGATCAGATGCAGCACCACGCAGTCGAACTGTGCGTCGGCGAAGGGCAGGCGCATCGCGTCGCCGCGCACCGCCGCGTAGTTCAGGCCGGAGGCCCGCGGCAGGCTGCGCGCGAGCATGGCCGCGTTGAAGTCGATCGCGGTGTAACGGTGATCAGCGGGCAGGTGGGGCAGGTCCAGCCCGGTGCCGACACCGACCAGCAGCACGTCGGACGAGGTGCGCGGCAGGTGGGCCAGGCTGGCACGGCGAGCGCCGAGCGACGCGGCAGCGACCACCGTGTCGTAGAGGGGAGCGAGGCGGGTGTAGGACGAGGCGAGCGACATCGCCCCGTCGCTCAGTGCAGCACGCGCGGCATGGCCAGCGTGAATTCGGGAATGTCGGCTTCGAACTGCGTACCGTCCTCGGCCACCATCTGGTAGCTGCCGCGCATCGTGCCGACCGGGGTGTTCAGCGCGCAGCCGCTGGTGTACTCGAATTTCTCGCCGGCCTTGAGCAGCGGCTGCTGGCCGATTACACCGAGCCCGCGCACCTGCTGTTCGGCGTTGTGGGCGTCGCGGATGATCCAGTGCCGGCTGATCAGCTGCGCCGGCACGGTGCCGGTGTTGGTGATGCTGACCGTGTAGGCGAACACGAAGCGGCTGTCCTCGGGGTCGGACTGCTCTTCGACATAGCGTGCCTGCACGCTCACCGTCACTTCGTATTTTTTCGCTTCGGCCATGGCCCTTATTTAACCGAAGTCTGATGACGCGGCAAGCGCTGCGGCAGGAAGGCGCGGGCCCGACCCGATACAATCGCGGCTTCGACCTTCGGAGCCGTACCGTGAGCACCACCAATCTGGATTACCTGATCGCCCCCAGCATCCTGTCCGCCGACTTCGCCGCCCTCGGCCAGGAAGTGCGCAACGTCATCGCCTCGGGCGCCGACTGGATCCATTTCGACGTGATGGACAACCATTACGTGCCCAACCTGACCATCGGTCCGCTGGTGTGCCAGGCGCTGCGCCCGCACACCGAGGCGGTGATCGACGTGCACCTGATGGTGAAGCCGGTGGACCGCATCATTCCCGATTTCGCCAAGGCCGGCGCCAACGTGATCACCTTCCACCCGGAGGCGTCGGAGCACATCGACCGCACGCTGTCGCTGATCCGCGAGCACGGCTGCCAGGCCGGCCTGGTGTTCAACCCGGCCACGCCGCTGCAGTACCTCGACCACGTGATGGACCGCCTCGACGTCGTGCTGCTGATGTCGGTGAACCCGGGCTTCGGCGGCCAGAGCTTCATTCCGTCCTCGCTCGACAAGCTGCGCGCGGTGCGCGCCCGGCTCGACGAGTATGTGTCGCGTACCGGCCGCCACATCCGGCTGGAGATCGACGGTGGCGTCAAGATCGACAACATCGCCGAGATCGCGCGCGCGGGCGCCGACACCTTCGTCGCCGGCTCGGCCGTGTTCGGTGCCGGCAAGGACAGCGACCCGCACCGCTACGACAGCGTGATCGCCGCGCTGCGCAAGCAGCTGGACGCCGTCTGAGCATGACGCAGCGCTTCACGGTCGCCGCCATCACCTTCGACCTCGACGGCACGCTGCTCGACACCGTGCCCGATCTCGCCGCCGCTGCACAGGACATGGCGGCCGAACTGAGCGTCCCGCCACGCCGCGAGGACGAGGTACGGGTGTTCGTCGGCCGTGGCATTCCGAACCTGGTCGAACGCTGCCTCGGCGAGCGCGCGCAGGATGCGGCTTTTCTCGCGCGGGCGATCGAGGTGTTCAAGCGCTGCTACCGCGTGCGCAACGGCGAGCGTGCCGTGCCTTACGACGGCGCGCACGCAACGCTGGCGGCGCTGCAGGCGGCCGGCTTCCGGCTCGCCTGCGTCACCAACAAGGCGGTCGACTTCACGCTGCCGCTGCTCGAGCAGATGGACATGCGCCATTTCTTCGGCAGCGTGGTCGGCGGCGACACGCTGCCGCAGAAGAAGCCGGACCCGGCACCGCTCTTGCACGCCGTGCGCGAACTGGGCGTGGCGCCGTCGGCCGCGCTGCACGTCGGCGACTCGTACAACGACATCGACTGCGCGCGCAATGCTGGCATTCCGGTGCTGGGCGTGCCCTGGGGCTACAGCGAAGGGCGCGTGCTGGACGCAAAAGATTGCGATGGGCTACTATCTTCGCTCCCCGATCTGCTCTCGCGGGTCGCACTTCCGACCGAACACTGAATGGACAGCCTGACTTTCAAGGAGACACCCGCCCGCAGCTGCGCGCCCGCGCCCCTGCACGGGTACCTGTGGCGAGCCGCCTGAGTCCGCTCCTGGTCAGGCGCGCGCGGTGACACCGCGGCGTCGTTCAAAACCCCGCTCTCCGGTCTGTCCATGAATCAAGATCAATTCGAGGCGCTTGCACGCGCCGGCTACAACCGCATTCCCGTCACGCGCCAGGCACTGGCCGATCTCGACACCCCGCTGTCCGCCTATCTGAAACTGGCCGACGTACCGTATTCCTATCTGCTGGAATCGGTGCAGGGCGGCGAGCGCTGGGGCCGTTACTCGATACTCGGCCTGCCGGCGCAGACGCGCATCGTCGTGCGCCGCGACCGGATCGAGGTGCTGCGCGACGACGCCGTGATCGAGCGGACGGAAAGCAGCGACCCGCTGGCCTTCGTTCAGGCCTTCCTCGGCCGCTACCGCGTGCCCGACCTGCCGGGCCTGCCGCGCTTTTCCGGCGGTCTGGTCGGCTACTTCGGTTACGACGTCGTGCGCTACGTCGAGCACCGGCTCGCCGCCGGCTGGGACAAGGCCGACCCGCTGGGCGTGCCGGACATCCATCTGCTGCTGTCGGACGAACTGGCGGTGTTCGACAACCTGTCCGGCCGGCTCACCTTCATCGTCTATGCCGACCCGGAAAAGCCGGACGCGCTGGTCAATGCGCATCTGCGCCTCGACGCGCTGACCGCGCGCCTGCGTTCGCCGCTGCGCGAGCCCGACACCCCGCGCGGCGAATCGGTGGCCGCTGAATCCGGCTTCGGCCATGACGCCTACTGCGCCGCGGTGGAGAAGGCGAAGCGCTACATCTTCGACGGCGACATCATGCAGGTGGTGCCGTCGCAGCGCATGAGCAAGCCGCTGGCGACGACGCCGATGGCGGTGTATCGCGCGCTGCGTGCGCTGAATCCGTCGCCCTACATGTATTTCTTCAATCTGGGCGACACGCACATCGTCGGCGCCAGCCCGGAAATCCTCGCCCGCCTCGAAGGCGACAAGGTGACGGTGCGTCCGATCGCCGGCACCCGCAAGCGCGGCGCCACGCCTGAGGAGGACCGCGCGCTGGCCGAGGATCTGCTGTCGGACGAGAAGGAACGCGCCGAGCACATCATGCTGGTCGACCTCGGTCGCAACGACCTCGGCCGCGTCGCCGCCACCGGTACGGTCGAGGTGACCGACCGCATGGTGGTCGAGAAGTACTCGCACGTGATGCACATCGTCAGCAATGTCGAAGGCGTGCTGAAGCCGGGCCTGACCGCGATGGACGTGCTGCGCGCCACCTTCCCGGCTGGCACCGTCAGCGGTGCGCCCAAGGTGCGGGCGATGGAAATCATCGACGAGCTGGAACCGGTCAAGCGCGGCATCTATTCCGGCGCAGTCGGCTACCTCGGGTTCAATGGCGGCATGGACGTCGCGATCGCGCTGCGCACCGCGGTGATCAAGGACGGCGTGCTGCACGCCCAGGCCGGTGGTGGCGTGGTGATGGATTCGACGCCCGAAGGCGAATGGCAGGAAACGCTGAACAAGGCACGCGCCGTGCTGCGAGCGGCAGAACTGGCCGAAGCGGGGCTGACGCCCGGCTGAGTCCGGACCAGAACCGCCGCCCGCGGTTTTGTTGGAGCGAGCTTGCTCGCGATGCGGCTGTTGTCGGCCGCCGGCTTCGATCGATGCGGCAATCGCGAGCAAGTTCGCTCCCACCGGGAATGCACCCGACCCGCAGCCGGCGCCGGGGTTCTGTGGGAGGGGTCTCCTGACCCCGACTGCGGCGGATATCGAAGCCTGCGGGCAGCAGAGGCCGCTCCCACAGGAGGCGAGCCGATGCCCGGTCTGCCCCTACAATTCAGGCCTCGAACACATCCGGTAGTGCGACATGCAGAACTTCATTGCCGTCGGTGGCGGCGCTGCGCTGGGTGCATGGATGCGCTGGGGTCTTTCGCTGGCGCTGAACCCGCTGTTCGCAGGCTTCCCGCTCGGTACGCTGGTGGCCAACCTGATTGGCGGCCTGCTGATGGGGGTGGCGCTGGCGGTGCTGCAGGCCATGCCCGAGTTGCCGGCCCATCTGCGCCTGCTCGTGACCACCGGATTCCTCGGCGGCCTGACCACCTTCTCCAGCTTTTCCGGCGAGGTGTTTGCGCTGTTCGAGCGCGGCCACACCGGCTGGGCGCTGGTTGCGGTGGCGGCTCATGTGCTCGGTTCGCTGGCGATGACCGCGCTGGGCTGGTGGGGCTGGCAGCTGCTGCGCGGCTGAGCGGTTCGCGCAGGCGCCGTCTTTCGCGGACAATGGCGCCCTTTCTGCGCGACGCAGACCGCAGCCCGATCCGATGAAAGTGCAGCACCCCGATCTGAATTCCCTGCTCGAACAGTGCATGAGCCGCGACGCGGCGGCGATTTCGCGCGCGCTGCGCGAACTGCCGCCGGCGATGCGCGCGCCGGACAAGTGGCCGGCGAAGATCGCTGAACGCGTAGCGGCGTCGCAGGCCCGGGTGGCTGCGCGTCGCGCATCGGCGCCCAAGGTCGAGTATCCGGAAGAGCTGCCGGTGTCGGCGCGGCGCGACGAGATCGCGGCGGCGCTGGCGGCGCATCAGGTGGTCATCGTGTGCGGCGAGACCGGCTCCGGCAAGACGACGCAGCTGCCCAAGCTGTGTCTGGAACTGGGCCGTGGCGCACGCGGGCTGATCGGCCACACGCAGCCGCGCCGCATCGCCGCGCGCGCCACCGCCGACCGTGTGGCGAAGGAACTGAACGTGCCGCTCGGCCGCGAGGTCGGCTTCGCCATCCGCTTCACCGACCGCACGTCGGAAGACAGCCGCATCAAGCTGATGACCGACGGCATCCTGCTCGCCGAAACGCAGCGTGACCGCTGGCTGGCCGCCTACGACACGCTCATCATCGACGAGGCGCACGAGCGCAGCCTGAACATCGATTTCTTGCTCGGCTACCTGCGCCAGCTGCTGCCGCGCCGTCCGGACCTGAAGGTGATCGTCACCTCGGCCACGCTGGACGCCGAGCGCTTCGCCAACCACTTCGCGCAAAACGGCAAGCCGGCGCCGGTGATCGAGGTCAGCGGCCGGCTCTACCCGATCGAGATGCGCTGGCGGCCGTTCGATGCCAACAAGGAACGCGACCTCTACGACGCGGTAGCCGACGCGGTCGACGAGGCCTTCTCGTGCGGACCGGGCGACGTGCTGGTATTCATGCCGGGCGAGCGGGAAATCCGCGAGTGCGCGGAAACGCTGCGCAAGCACCATACGCGTCTGCCCGGCGTGAAGCCGGACATCCTGACGCTGTTCGCGCGCCAGTCGGCGCAGGAACAGTCGCGCGTGTTCCAGGGCTCGAACGGCCGGCGCGTCATCCTCTCGACCAACGTCGCCGAAACGTCGCTGACGGTGCCCGGCATCCGCTACGTGGTCGATACCGGTCTGGCGCGCGTCAAGCGCTACAGCTACCGCAACAAGGTCGAGCAGCTGCAGGTCGAGCCGATCGCGCAGTCAGCCGCGAAACAGCGCGCCGGTCGCTGCGGCCGGGTGTCCAGCGGCGTCTGCTTCCGCCTCTACGACGAGGACGACTTCAAGCAGCGCACCGCGCACACCGACCCGGAAATCCTGCGTTCGTCGCTGGCCGGCGTCATCCTGCGCATGAAGTCGCTCGGCCTGACCGACGTCGAGGAGTTCCCCTTCATCGACCGCCCGGCGCCGCGCGCGATCGCCGACGGCTACCAGCTGCTGCAGGAACTGGGCGCGGTGGACGAGGAACGCACGCTGACCACGCTGGGGCGCGAACTGGCCAGGCTGCCGCTGGACCCGCGCGTCGCGCGCATGATCCTGGCGGCGCGCAACCGCGGCGCGCTGAAGGAAGTGCTCATCATCACCGCCGGCCTGTCGGTGCAGGACCCGCGCGACCGCCCGGAGGAGCGTGCCGGCACGGCCGACCAGGCGCACGCGAAGTTCGCCGACGAGCGCAGCGAATTCCTGTGGTACCTGAAGGCCTGGGCGGCTTTCGACGAAGTGTGGCATCACCAGTCGCAGGCCAAGCAGCGCGAGTGGTGCAGGGTGAACTTCCTGAACTGGCTGCGCATGCGTGAGTGGCGCGACGTGCATACCCAGCTGCACACGCTGTGTGCCGAGCACGAGTGGCCCGAGAACGAACAGCCGGCCGCCTTCGATGCGCTGCACCGCGCGCTGCTGACCGGCCTGCTCGGCAACCTCGGCCTGCGCATCGAGGATGCGCGCGCCGGCGAGCCGCCCTACCTTGGCGCGCGCGGCATCAAGTTCTGGCCGCACCCCGGTTCAGCGCTGGCGAAGAAGGGCGGCAAGTGGATCATGTGCGCCGAACTGGTCGAGACGACGCGGCTGTTTGCGCGCTGCATCGCGCGCATCGAACCGGAGTGGGTGGAAGAGGTGGGCGCGCACCTGATCCGCCGTTCGACCTACGAGCCCCACTGGTCGAAAAGCCGTGGCGAGACGGTGGCCTGGGAGCGCGGGGTCATCCACGGCATCACGCTGTACGCCAAGCGCGCCGTGCAGTACGGCAAGACCGACCCGGTGCTGGCCCGCCAGCTGCTGATCCGCGAGGCACTGGTCAATGGTGACGTCAGCGACGTCGCGCTGAAGCAGATGAAATTCCTGCAGCACAACCTTGACCTGATCGCGCAGATCGAGCGACTGGAGGAGAAGCAGCGCCGGCAGGACCTGCTGGTCGACGAATCGCTGATCGAGGCCTTCTACGATTCCATCGTGCCGGCCGACGTGATCGACCTGCGCGGCTTCGAGCGCTGGCGCCGCGACGCCGAGCGCGACAACCCGAAGCTGCTGCACCTGACACGCGAACAGCTGATGCGGCACGAGGCGGCCGGCGTCAGCAGCGAACGTTTCCCGGCGAAGATGGATCTGCTCGGCCAGCGCCTGAAGCTCGAATACCGGCACGAGCCGAATGCGGCCGACGATGGCGTCACGCTGACCGTGCCGCTGACGCTGCTGAACCAGATTCCGGCGGCGCGGCTGGACTGGCTGGTGCCCGGCCTGATCGAGGAAAAGGTGGTGCAGCTCGCGAAGACCATTCCGCCCAAGCTGCGTCACCGCATCCAGCCGATCAGCGGCTTCGTCGCCGACTTCCTCGCCCAGCAGCACGACCAGTCGGAGCCGCTGGTGAAGGTGCTGGCGCGCGCGATCGAGGTGTACGTGAGCCTCAAGCTGCCGCCGGACGCGATCCGCGCCGAGAATCTGCCGGCGCACCTGATCATGAATATCCGCGTGATCGACGAGCACGGTCGCGTGCTCGGTCAGTCACGCAATCTGGCCGAGCTGCGCACGCGGCTGAAGGACGAGGTGGCGCGCCGCTTCGAGCAGGCGCGCATTGCGCTGCCGACTGCGTCGTCATCCGCGGCGCCGGTCGTGCCACCTCCGAAAGACCTTGCGCCTGCGCAGCTGCCCGCCGCCGACAGCAAGGCAGCCAGCGCGCGCGGCAGCATGGCCGACGCACTGGCCGCGCTCGGCGCGCGCGACGCTGTCGCGAAAGCGCCGGTGCCGCCGCCGGCCGCGAAGAAGGGTCGCGCCGAGCCTGCACCGCAGGTGGCCGCGGCCGCTCAGGCGGCGGGCGAGGGCCGCTACACGAGCTGGGCCTTCGGCGAACTGCCCGAGCTGATGGAGGTCGAGGTTGCCGGCCGCATGGTGATCGGCTTTCCGGCGCTGCAGGACGATGGCGACGCGGTCAGCGTGCGCGTGTTCGATACGCCGGAAGCGGCGCACGAGGTGCACCGCCGCGGCCTGCGCCGGCTGTTCGCGCTGGAACTGCGCGACCAGGTCAAGTTCATCGAGAAAAGCCTGCCCGGCCTGCGCGACATGGCGATGCAGTTCATGAACCTGGGCAGCGAAGCCGAACTGCGCGCGCAGCTGGTCGCCGCCACGCTGGAACGCTGCTGCATGATGGAACCGTGGCCGCAGGACGCTGACGCCTTCGCCATGCGGCGCGACGAAGCGCGCCCGCGCATATCGCTGGTGGCGCAGGAAATCGGCCGGCTGGCCGGCGCCGTGCTGACCGAATATGCGGCGCTGAACAAGAAGCTGATCGCGCTGAAGGCGCACCCCGACGCCGGCGCCGACATGCGCGCCCAGCTCGACGCGCTGGTCGGCAAGCACTTCATCGAGCGCACGCCTTTCGAGCGGCTGACCCACTATCCGCGCTACCTGAAGGCGATCGCGCTGCGCATCGACAAGCTGCGCGCTGACCCGGCGCGCGACGCGCGCGCGATGGCCGACTGGACCTCGCTCGCCACGCTGTGGGAGCGCGAGCGCATCGCCCGGGCGCGGGCGGGCGTCAGCGATCCCTTTCTCGATGAGTTCCGCTGGCTGCTCGAAGAGCTGCGGGTGAACCTGTTCGCGCAGGAACTGCGCACGCCGGTGCCGGTCTCGGTCAAGCGGCTGCAGAAGATCTGGGAATCGCGCTCGCACGGGTAAGTCTGCGACGCTTGTGCAGGTGGGCGGCTTCGATCCAGGCTGCTGTCGCGAGCAAGCTCGCTCCCGCGAAACCCCCGGCTCGGGCAGCGGGTTCGGCCTTTTGTGGGAGCGAGCTCGCTCGCGATTCGACCGTTGATCACCCGCCAGCGGCAGAAAAATGGAGATGTCCGAATGCCCGTCGATGACCGCCTGCGCACCTTGATCTCGGCTTTCGAGACGCTGACACCTGCCACCGTCGACACGCTCGCCGCGCTCTACGCTGACGACGCGCACTTCCGCGATCCGTTCAATGACGTGCGCGGTCGCTCCGCGGTGGCGCGCATCTTCAGCCACATGTTCGAACAGGTCGCGGCGCCGCGCTTCGAGGTGCACTCGGCGATGAGCGAGGGTGACGCGGCGTGGCTCGAATGGACCATGCACTTCGTCATGCGCGGTCGTGCGCAGGCCATCGTCGGCGCGACCCGGCTGCGCTTCGACGCGCAGGGCCGGGTGGCCGAACACCGCGACTACTGGGATGCGGCGCAGGAACTGTACGAGAAGCTGCCGCTGATCGGCAGCGTGCTGCGCGCCATCCGGCGACGTCTCGCCGCCGGTTAGGGCAGCGGGATCTTACTGCTTCGGGCTGTTGTTGCCGCCGGCTGCGTCGAGGCGCCGCGCTTCTTCCGGGCTGACGATTTCGAAGATCGCCACCACCTTGCGCACGCCAGAGGTCGAGGCGGCGACTTCCTTTGCGGCCTTGGCTTCGGTTTCGGTCAGCAGGCCCATCAGATAGACCTTGCTCATTTCGGTCACCACCTTGACGTGGTTGGCCTTGACCCGCTGCGAATCGAGGATGCGCGCCTTCACCTTGGAGGTGATCAGCGCGTCGTTCGAGCGCTGGGTCAGCGAGGACACGCCAGCGATCTCGGTTTCGTTGCTGACACCGCGCACGTTCGGCACCTCGCCGACGATGGCGGCGGCTTCGGCGCGCGTGGCTTCGTCGGTGACCTGGCCGGTCAGCAGCACGTTGCGGTTGTAGCTGGTGACACTGACATTGGCGCGGCTGCCGAGCTTTTCGCGCAGGCGATTGCTGGCGCGCAGTTCGATGCCTTCGTCTTCGACCTGGGTACCGCTGGTGCGGCGGTCAAGCGCCGACATGACGGCCGTGCCGGCACCGGCAGCGACCACCGGGAAGCAGCCCTGCAATACGGGCACCGAAACGCCGATCAGGGCGGCCAGCAGCAGCGGGCGGGTGAAGGAAACGGTCTTGCGGGTTTTTGTCATCATTCGGTTCCTAGAAGCATGCAGTCGATGCCGTCGCACAGGCAGTGCAGGGTGAGCAGGTGAACTTCCTGTATGCGTGCCGTGCGTTCGGCCGGCACACAGATGTGGATGTCGCGATCGGTCAGCAGTTCCGCGATGCGCCCACCGCCGCGACCGGTCAGCGCGACCACGCGCATTTCGCGCTCATGCGCGGCGTCGATCGCGGCGATCACGTTGGCGGAGTTGCCGGAGGTCGATATCGCCAGCAGCACGTCCTGCGGCTGACCGAGTGCGCGCACCTGCTTGGCGAACACCTGCTCGAAGCTGTAGTCGTTGGCGATGGCGGTCAGGATGGAGCTGTCGACGGTCAGCGCGATGGCGGCCAGTTCGGGGCGCTCGCGTTCGTAGCGGCCGACCAGTTCGGCGGCGAAGTGCTGGGCGTCGGCCGCCGATCCGCCGTTGCCGCAGGCGAGTATCTTGCCGGTGGCCATCAGGCTTTCCACCATCAGTTCGACCGCGTCGGCAATCGGCGCGGCGAGAACTTCGGTGGACGAGAGCTTGGTTTGCGCGCTGTCGATGAAGTGCTCGGAAATGCGTGAAACCAGATTCATGAGAGCTCGCAGCGTTGGATGTGGCCAGAGTGTACCAAGATCGGCCCGGCAGGCCGTCTTTGTGAAGCCTTCTTGCAGTCCGATACCTGCGCTTGCAATTCAGTCGGGGCGCGAAGGCCCTCATCGACCCAGTTCGACCCAGACGTCGACGCGCAGCCGCCTCCACGGATCGGGGTCGGGCATCAGGGCGCCGATGCGCGCGCTGAGCCGGGCGCCGGCGTCCATTTCGTCGGCCGCCTCGAAATTGGCGGCGCGCGGCAGGTAGCCGATCATGATGCCGCGCCACAGCACGCGCACGGCGCGGGTGTCGTGCCGGTTGACCGGCTCCCGCTCGAGCGTCAGCGCGTCGCCCACCGTGAGCTGCGGCCATACCTCGGCCAGACGGTGGTATTGCGCGCCGGCCAGCGGCGAGCGCTGTGCCAGCAGGCGCAGGCCGTCGGCCTGTGCGCCGACGCAGACGAGTGCAAGCAGGGCGCTACAGACCGAACGCATCGCGTATCCAGTCGATGCTGCCGGCGTCGAGCGCGGACAGCGCGACCACGTCGAAGCGGGCAGGACGGGCCTGTGCGCGGCGCCCCTGTTCGGCCAGCCAGTGCTGTGCGGCGCGGATCAGCCGCCCCTGCTTGACCGGGCCGACGCTGGCCGCGGCGCCGCCGAAGCGGCCGTCGCGCCGCATGCGCACTTCGACGAACACCAGCGTGTCGCCGTGCTCGCACACCAGGTCGAGTTCGCCATCGCGCCAGCGCAGATTTCGGCCAAGCACGCGCAGGCCTTTCGATTCGAGAAAGCGGGCCGCGAGTTGTTCCGCGGCGGCGCCGTGCTGCGCCCGCGTGCTCATGGATGCTTGTGGCGACCGGCAGCGACGCTCAGAATGGCGGGCCGCCTGCACTCCGCCGCCCGATGGACACGCCCGATCTTCCTGTTTCCACCCACGACGACACCCCATCCGAATTCAGGACATCGGCATTGTATGTCGTCGGCACACCCATCGGTCATCTGGGCGAACTCTCTGCGCGCGCCATTGGCGCCTTGCGTGCGGCCGACCTGATCGCCTGCGAGGACACGCGGGAGACCTCGCGTCTGGCGCGTCACCTCGGCCTGCGGGCACAGTTGATCGCGGTGCATGAGCACAACGAACGCAGTGGCGCCGAGCGACTGATCGCGGCGCTCGGCGACGGCAAGCGCGTGGCCCTGGTGTCGGACGCCGGCACGCCGGCGGTGTCCGATCCGGGCGCGCGTGTCGTGCGCGCGGTGCAGGAGGCCGGTTTCCGCGTGGTGCCGATCAGCGGGCCGAGTGCGGCCGTGGTGGCGCTGTCGGCCAGCGGACTGCTCGATGCGCAGTTCCGCTTCGTCGGCTTCCTGCCGGTCAAGTCGGCGGCGCGCCGCAGGATGCTGGAATCGCTGCGTGACCAGGACTGCGCGCTGGTGTTCTACGAGGCGCCGCATCGCATCGTCGAATGCGTGGCCGACATCGCAGCGGTGATGCAGCCGGCGCGTGAACTGGTGATCGCGCGCGAGCTGACCAAGCTGTTCGAACAGATCGTGCGCCTGCCGGTGTCCGAAGCGCCGGCCTGGCTGGCGGCCGACGCCAACCACCAGCGCGGTGAATTCGTGCTGCTGCTGTCCGGCGCACAGCCGGAAGAGGGGCTGGATGCCGCCGCGCAGCGCACGCTGGACATCCTGCTCGAAGAATTGCCGCCCAGCCGCGCCGTGAAGGTGGCGCAGGCCATCACCGGGGCGCCGCGCAAGCTGCTGTATGACTACGCGATGGCACACGGCGTCGATGCGCCGCAGGACGACGAAGCCGACTGATCCACCGGCGGGCGTGTCCGATCCGTGCCGCCCACAGGTCGCGGTTGGGCCGGTGGGCGACTATGCGGGATAATCGTGCGCTAAACCCCGCCGGCGTGGCGCCGGCAGGGATCGCTGACTGGATTGGAACGCTCTTGAATCGACTGACCCTTACCCGACCCGACGACTGGCACCTGCATCTGCGCGACGGCGCAGCTCTGACGGCGGTGCTGCCGGACACGGCGCGCCGCTTTGCGCGCGCCATCGTGATGCCAAACCTGCGCCCCCCGGTGACCACCGTGGCGCTGGCCGGCGCCTACCGCGAGCGCATCCTGGCCGCGCACGCAGCCACGCCGGGCCTGCCGCCGTTCGAGCCGCTGATGACGCTCTACCTGACCGACAACACTTCGCCCGACGAGATCGACCGCGCCTGTGACAGCGGCTTCGTCAAGGCGGTGAAGCTCTATCCGGCTGGCGCCACCACCAATTCCGATTCCGGCGTGACCGACGTGGCGCGCTGCGACGCCGCGCTGGCGCGCATGGCCGAGCGCGGCCTGCCCTTGCTGATCCACGGCGAAGTGACCGACGGCGACGTCGATGTGTTCGACCGCGAGGCGGTGTTCATCGAGCGTGTGCTGCGCCCGCTGCTGGCGAGGCATCCGGCGCTGCGCGTGGTGTTCGAGCACATCACGACGAAGGACGCGGCGGAATTCGTCGCCGCGGCTGGCGACAACATCGCAGCCACCGTCACTGCGCATCACCTGCTGATGAACCGCAACGCCATCTTCGCCGGTGGCGTGCGACCGCATCATTACTGCCTGCCGGTGCTGAAGCGCGAGGTCCATCGCGAGGCGCTGGTGGCCGCAGTCACCTCCGGCAACCGTCGCTTCTTCCTCGGCACCGATTCGGCGCCGCACGCCAAGGGCGCCAAGGAGGCGGCCTGCGGCTGTGCCGGCTGCTACACCTCGCACGCCGGCATCGAGCTGTACGCCGAAGCCTTCGATGCGGCTGGCGCGCTCGACCGGCTGGAAGCCTTCGCCAGCTTCAACGGTCCGGACTGGTACGGCCTGCCGCGCAATACGTCGCAGATCACGCTGGTCCGAGAGTCGTGGGAGGTCAAGGCCAGCCAGGAATTTGCCGATGGTGATGTACTGGTGCCGCTGCGCGCAGGTGAGCGCGTGGCCTGGCGAATCGAGTGAACCCATCCATGACACGACACCTGCGCCTTCTGCTGCTGCCGCTTGCGGGCCTGCTGGCCGGCTGCGAGATCGACAACGCGGCCTTCATGATCGAGGGCAAGGAACACGCCCTGATCATCAACCGCGAGAAGCCGTATTTCTGGAGCGACCAGTACGAACTGGCCGTGATCGTGTCGCGCATGCCCACCTGCCAGCGCCGCTTCGACATGAAGCCGGCGCGGCTCAATACCGCCGTCGTCACCGTGTTCGACGGCGGCGAGCCCAACCGCTACATCCTTCGTCAGGGTTCCAGCCGCTGGTATGCGGTGAACACCACCGACTGCGTGTTCTCGGTGATCGACAAGCCGGCGACCGAACCGCCGGCCATCGGCACCTTCCGCAAGAAGGACGAGCAGTTCACTTTCGTGCCGGTCAAGGCCGGAGCGGCAGGCGCCTCCTGAGCGCGACGCTGGCCGACCGCGTCGGCGACGGGCCGCTGCACGCGGGCATTCGTCCCCTGCTGGCGCGACTGCCCGGCGCCACGCCTCCACCGGCTGCAGAACTGGACGTGCTCGCCGCCGAGGTGGGGCGTCCGGTAACCCACCGCGGCCTGCCCATCTCCTTCGTTGCGGACGCGGCTGCGGAAGGCGGCTACGAAGCCCGCATCGCTGCCACCGGCCGTGTCGCCACCCGCGATGCAAACTGGCACGACCTGTTCAACGCGCTGGTCTGGCTGCGCTACCCGCGCATCAAGGCGGCGATGAATGCGCGCCACTGCATCGAGATCGAGAACCGGCCCGGCGGCGATCGCGGCCCGGTGCGCGACGCGCTGACCCAGTTCGACGAGGACGGGCTGGTGCTGGTGACGGACGACGCGGCGCTGATCGACGCGCTGTGTTCGCATCGCTGGCGCGAGGCGCTGTTCGAGCGGCGCCGGTCGGTCGAACGGGCGGCGCTGCACGTGATCGGCCACGCCCTGATGGAAAAGGCACTGGCGCCGCACTTCGGTCTGTGTGCGAAAGCACTCTACCTGCATGCAGAGGAAGTGCCGTCGGGCCACGAGGCGCTCGACAGCTGGCTGGCCGGCCGTATCACCGGTGGGCGTTGGCCGATTTCGCCGCGCGACCTGAAACCCTTGCCGGTGCTCGGCCTGCCCGGCGTGACTTCGGCGAATACCGATCCCGCCTACTTCGACGACACCCGCCAGTTCAGACCGCTGCCGGCGAAGCGACGGTAGCTCGATAGACGGTTGCTGCCTTCATCGCGAGCAAGCTCGCTCCCACGGGAAACTCCGCTCTGACGGCGGAGGGGACGTGCTTCTCGTGGGAGCGGCCTTGGCCGCGACGCGGCGTTGGCAAGTCGCAAGCTTCGTTACAGGCCGCAATCGCGAGCAAGCTCGCTCCCACTGTCTTCGGCACAGGACCGGGCGAGGGATCATTATGGGAGGCCGCCTTTGCTGCCGACAGCACCTCGAGCCGGCGCTGGGCACTTGTCACCGCTGCTGTCGGGGTCAGAAGACCCCTCCCACAAGAACCCCCTCGCTGGCAACGGTTCGGGCGCATTCCCTGTGGGAGCGGCCTTGGCCGCGACGCGGCCCGTATAAGCCGCGGCCCTCGTTACAGGCCGCAATCGCGAGCAAGCTCGCTCCCACAAAACCTCGCGGGCTCCAATTCCCGCCGCTAGCGCTGCGCCGTCACCGCCGCAGATCGGCGACGAATCTGCCCAGGCGTGACAGCCCTTCCGTCAGGTCGTCGGTGGAGGCGGCGCAGGACAGGCGGACGTGGCGTTCCGGGTCGAGTTCGCTGAAGTCGCGTCCGGGTGTCAGCGCAACGTGAGCCTCCTGCAGCGCGCGCTGGCAGAAGGTCCACGCATCCAGCCCGGTGTGGCGCACGTCGAACCAGGCGTAGAAGGCGCCGTCCGGCGGCACGTCGACCGGCAGGCCGATGCCGGCCAGGCCCGCGATCACCTGTGCGCGGCGCCGTGCGAATTCACTGCGGCGCGCCTCGCAGACGGCGATCGACTCCGGCGTGAAGCAGGCCAGCGCGGCGAACTGCGCGGGCGTAGGCGGGCAGATGTAGAAGTTCTGCGCCAGCCGTTCGACCACCGGCACCATCGCCTCCGGAACCACGCACCAGCCGAGGCGCCAGCCGGTCATGCCGAAGTACTTGGAAAAGCTGTTGATGACGAAGGCGTCCGGATCGCTGGCGAGCACGGACTGCGCCGGTCGCCCCTGCGCATCGGCGTCCTGCAGGTTCAGATAGATTTCGTCGATGATGCGCCAGGCATCGTGGCGGCGCGCCCAGTCGCAGATCGCCGCGAGCTCGGCCGGCGGCACCGCGGTGCCGGTCGGATTCGACGGTGTGGCCAGCATGAGCCCGCGAGTGGTGTCGCTCCAGTTCGCTTGCACGGTTGCCGCATCGAGCTGGTAGCGCGTGGCGGCGGTCGTCGGAACGAGTTTCACGCGTGCGCCGAAGCTGCCGAGAAACTGCCGGTTGCAAGGGTAGGACGGGTCGCCGACGATCACCTCGTCGCCCGGATCGACCAGCGCCGCGGTGACCAGCAGCAGTGCGGCGGAGGCGCCGGCGGTGACGACGATGCGCGAGGCGGGGATGTCGAGGCCGTGCATCTGCCGGTAGAAGCCGGCGATGGCCTGTCGCAGTTCGGGCAGGCCAAGCGCCGCCGTGTAGGGCATCGGGCGGCCGTCCATCAGGTCGCGCATCGCGCGGATGACCCCCGGTGGCGCGCCGAAGTCGGGTTCGCCGATGTTCAGCTTGATCACGCGATGGCCCTGCGCTTCGAGTGCAGCAGCCTGCTTGCCGATCTCCATCGCGAAGAAAGGCGATATCGACTGAGCGCGTTGCGATGCTTTCATGCGACCGATCATCTCCACATGTAGTGCCTGTCTGTCGCAGCAAAGAAAAAGGCGGCCCGCGGGCCGCCTCCTTCATTGCCCGGCCGGGCTCAGGCGAGGCGGCCGTGGCACTGCTTGTACTTCTTGCCCGAGCCGCAGGGGCAGGGGTCGTTGCGACCGACCTTGGGGCCGGCGGCAGCCGGCTGCGCCGGCGCGTTGTTGCCGGCCGGTGGCGCCAGCGGGTCCACACCTTCGCCGGCCATCGACGGGTCGAAGTCGGCGTGGGTGAAACGCATGTTGTCGAGCGGCGGCGGTGTCGGTTCGCTTTCCTCGATCTGTTCGGGCGAGCGGATTTCGACGTTCATCAGCACGCGGGTGACTTCGCCGCGCACCTGATCGAGCAGGCTTTCGAACAGTTCGAAGGCTTCGCGCTTGTACTCCTGCTTCGGGTTCTTCTGCGCATAGCCGCGCAGGTGGATGCCCTGGCGCAGGTGGTCGAGCGCGGCGAGGTGTTCGCGCCAGTGGCTGTCCAGACTCTGCAGCATCACGTTGCGTTCGAACTGGCTGAAGGAATCGCCACCGACCAGTGCGACCTTGACCGCGTACTGCTCGTCCGAAAGGTCCTGCGCGCGCTTGAGCAGATCTTCGTCGGCGAGGTTGGGCTCGGCCGACAGCCATTCCGCGAACGGCGTATCGATGCGGAACTCGGACAGGAAGGCGGCCTGGGCACCGGCCAGATCCCACTGTTCCTCGACGCTCTCGGTTGGCACGTACTGGCGGAAGGTGTCTTCGAGCACGCTGTGGCGCATCGCGGTGATGGTTTCCGAAATGTTCTCGGCTTCGAGCAGCGCGTTGCGCTGTTCGTAAATCACCTTGCGCTGGTCGTTCGATACGTCGTCGTATTCGAGCAGCTGCTTGCGGATGTCGAAGTTGCGCTGTTCGACCTTGCGCTGCGCCGATTCGAGCGAGCGATTCACCATCGCGTGCTCGATCGCCTCGCCCTCCGGCATCTTCAGCCGCAGCATGATGGCGTTCAGTCGTTCGCCACCAAAGATGCGCATCAGCGGATCTTCCAGCGACAGGTAGAAGCGCGACGAGCCCGGATCGCCCTGGCGGCCGGAGCGACCGCGCAGCTGGTTGTCGATGCGGCGCGATTCGTGGCGTTCGGTACCGATGATGTGCAGGCCACCGGCAGCGATCACCTGTTCGTGCAGGGACTGCCATTCGCTGCGCAGCTTCTCGACGCGCGCGGCACGATCGGCATCGCCCATGCTCTGGTCCTGCTCCAGCGCCTGCACCTGCTTCTCGACATTGCCGCCGAGCACGATGTCGGTACCGCGACCGGCCATATTGGTGGCGATCGTGATCACGCCCGGCCGGCCGGCCTGGGCGACGATTTCCGCCTCGCGCTCGTGCTGCTTGGCGTTCAGCACCTGGTGCGGCAGCTTTTCCTTGTTCAGAAGACCGGACAGCAGCTCCGAGCTTTCGATCGAGGTGGTACCGACCAGCACCGGCTGACCGCGCTCGTGGCAGTCCTTGATGTCGGCGATTACCGCCGCGTATTTTTCCTTGGCCGTGCGATACACCAGGTCGTTCATGTCCTTGCGGATCATCGGCCGGTGGGTCGGGATCACGACGGTTTCCAGGCCGTAGATCTGGTGGAATTCGTAGGCTTCGGTATCGGCGGTACCGGTCATGCCGGCCAGCTTGCCGTACATGCGGAAGTAGTTCTGGAAGGTGATCGAGGCCAGCGTCTGGTTCTCGGCCTGGATCTGCACGCCTTCCTTCGCTTCGACCGCCTGGTGCAGACCGTCGGACCAGCGGCGGCCCGGCATCAGGCGACCGGTGAATTCGTCGACGATGATGATTTCGCCGTTCTGAACCACGTACTGCTGGTCGCGGAAATACAGGTTGTGCGCGCGCAGGCTGGCGTAGAGGAAGTGCACCAGCGTGATGTTGGCCGGCTCGTACAGGCTGCGGCCGGCTTCGAGCAGGCCGTGCTGGACCAGGATATCTTCCGCGTGTTCGTGACCGGCTTCGGTCAGCAGCACGGTATGCGCCTTCTCGTCGACCCAGTAGTCGCCCGGGCCGTCCTCGACCTCGCAGCGGGTGAGCAGCGGTGCGACCGCGTTGAGCTTCACATAGAGGTCGGTGTGATCGTCGGCCTGACCGGAAATGATCAGCGGCGTGCGCGCCTCGTCGATCAGGATGGAGTCCACCTCGTCGACGATGGCGAAGTTCAGGCCGCGCTGCACGCGCTCGCCCTGCGAATACACCATGTTGTCGCGCAGGTAGTCGAAGCCGAATTCGTTGTTCGTGCCGTAGGTGATGTCCGAGGCGTAGGCGGCCTGCTTCAGGTCGTGCGGCATGCGCGACAGGTTCACGCCGGTCGTCATGCCGAGGAAGCCGTAGAGCCTGCCCATCTGTTCGGCATCGCGGCTGGCGAGGTAGTCGTTCACCGTCACCACATGCACGCCCTTGCCGGACAGCGCATTCAGATAGACCGGCAGGGTCGCGGTCAGCGTCTTGCCTTCGCCGGTGCGCATTTCGGCGATCTTGCCCGAATGCAGCATGATGCCGCCGACCAGCTGCACGTCGAAATGGCGCATGCCGTGCACCCGCTTGCTCGCCTCGCGCACCACGGCGAAGGCTTCGGGCAGCAGGTCGTCGAGGGTTTGCCCGTCGGCCAGACGCTGCCGGAACTCGGCGGTCTTACCGGTGAGGGCTTCGTCACTCAATCCGGACAGTTCGGATTCCAGTGCGTTGATGCGGGCGATGACCGGACGGTATTTCTTCAGCAGGCGATCGTTGCGGCTGCCGAACAGCTTGGTGAACAGGGATGCAATCATCGAAGACAGAAGCCCGGCGCGGGCAAACCGATGTCGGAAAAGACGGCGATTCTAGCATGTGCCCGTTGGCAGCCCCGTGACGGCAGGGGCGCCGGGCCGGCGCTGCGGGAGGCTTGCCCGACGTGGCCCGCCTTCAGTGCGGGTGGGCGTCGACGGATGCCTGCCGCGCATTTGCGGGCAGCGCCTTGCGCGCCAGTTCGAGGAAACGGTTGGGGTTCTGCGCGACGTCCTTGACGCGCACTTCGAAGTGCAGGTGCGGGCCGGTCGAGCGACCGGTGCTGCCGACCTCGGCGATCTTCTGACCCCGCCGTACCAGGGTGCCGGGCGTGACCAGAAGCTTGCTGGCGTGCGCGTAGCGGGTGACCAGATCACGTCCGTGATCGATCTCGACCATATTGCCGTACTGCGGATGGAAACTGGCCGTGGTCACGACGCCCGCTGCCGCAGCGATGATGGGCGTGCCGACCTCGGCGACGAAGTCGACGCCCTCGTGCATCGCACGCGAGCCGTTGAACGGGTCGATACGCCAGCCGAAACCGGAGGCGTTCCAGGTGCCGCCGTTGACCGGCAGAGTGGATGGCACCAGAGACAGCGTGGCCTGATCGAGCAGCAGTTCCGATTCGATCACGCCGAGGTAGTCGTCCTGCTGCGCCAGCAGATCGGAGAAGTGCTTCATCTGCGCTTCGAGTTCGTCCGCCGACAGCGTGTTCTCGTTGATCAGCGGGCCACCGCGACCGGGCGGTGCACTGTTCACGACGGGTTCGGGTGCCTTGACGCCCGCGAGCTTGGCCAGCCGGGTACCCAGCGTGTCGAGCTGTATCAGCTGGGCCTGCATCTGACCGAGCTTGACCGCCATCGTGTTCAGATTCTCGCGCACGAACTGTTCGCTGCGCTGGATTTCCTCGTTGCGCGCTGCGGTGATCAGTTCGTCGATCACCGGCAGTCGCCACTCGCTGGCGTGCTTCAGCGTGATGAACGAGAACGCCGAGGCGAGCATGAAAACGAGTACCGTGAAGGCGAACAGTGCGCCTGCGAGGTGCCACGGCCGGATGGTGATGGCCTTGGCGGTTGTCAGGCGGTCGGAAACCAGAATAATCTGCACATCCGCTCCCTAAGTCTTCTTATGTCTGCCCGTCGCCTGCACGACCATCTCAATGCACAGGACTCGCTGGCAAATCTGGCGTCGCACGTCAGACAGATCGCCCGCGTGCAGAGAGCCTACGAAAAATTCCTGCCAACCGAACTGACGCAGGTCAGTCGGGTGCTGAACGTGAAGCAGGGTGTCGTGGTGGTCAGCGCTTCGTCTGGCGCTGTTGCCCACCGGCTGAAGCAGTTGCTGCCCAGCGCAAGGCTGGCACTGCAGGAAAGTTGCGGCGAGGTTACCGAAGTCAGGGTGAAGGTGCAAGCATTTGATCCGCCTCGGATTACTGCGCCCGTCGCACCCAGGCCGGTCAGCGAATCGGCGCGTCGGGAACTGCTTTCCGGGGCCGCGGCGCTCGACCCGTCGAGCGCGCTGCGCAGCGCGCTGGAGCTGCTGGTCGCGCGCGCCAAGCCTAAAGGATGATCACGCGTTCCAGCAGGAACAGCGCGAGGATGCCCAGCGTCGCGATGACCGCGTAGCGGAGCAGCGTCCAGGCGAAATTCAGATAACGCGGGTCACGCGTCAGCACATAGCCGAGAAACGATGCGCCGACGGTGATGATCAGCAGGATGCCGATCAGGCGCAGGATGAGCACGTGCCGCTCAGGCGAAGGCGGGTGCCGAGCCGGCGTCGTCGACCAGCGGACGGTACTGGTTCGATACCGCGGACGGCGTTTGTGCCGGCTGGTCGAAGCTCGCCCACTCCCAGGCACCCTCCTGCGCCAGCAGCGCATGCAGCAGCGCGTTGTTCAGTGCGTGGCCGGACTTGTGCGCGCTGAAGGCGGCAAGCAGCGGGTGGCCGAGAATGTACAGGTCGCCGATGGCGTCCAGTACCTTGTGTTTCACGAACTCATCGGCGTAGCGCAGACCGTCGCTGTTGAGCACGCGGTACTCGTCCATCACGATCGCGTTCTCCAGGCTGCCGCCCTGGGCGAGACCGTTCTGTCGCAGGTATTCGACTTCGTGCATGAAGCCGAAGGTGCGCGCACGGGCGACGTCGTCGATGTAGGACTGATGGGCGAAATCGACCTTGACCTGGGTGCCGGTACGCTCGATCGCCGGGTGTCGGAACTCGATCGAGAATTCCAGGCTGAAACCTTCGTACGGGTCGAGACGCGCCCACTTGTCGCCGTCCTTCACCTCGACCGTCTGCAGCACGCGGACGAACTTCTTCGCCGCTGCCTGCTCGACGATGCCGGCCTGCTGGATCAGGTAGACGAAGGTGGAGGCCGAGCCATCCATGATGGGCAGTTCGGGCGCGTCGACATCGACGAACACGTTGTCGACGCCGAGACCGGCAAGCGCCGACATCAGGTGCTCGACCGTCGAGATCGTGGCGCCTTCACGGCCGATGCAGGAGGCCAGGCGCGTGTCGCCGACGGCGTGCGCGTCGGCACGCAGTTCGACCGGCGGCGTCAGGTCGACGCGGCGGAACACGACACCGGTATCCGCTGGAGCGGGGCGCAGCTCAAGATTGACCTTGAGGCCGGAATGCAGGCCGACGCCGGTGGCGCGGACGATGGAACGGAGGGTACGTTGCCGGATCATGGCAGACAGGACGACTGAAAGCGAAAGTTCAAGTTTACCTCACCTCCGCGTCACACCCCTGTAACAGGGCGTATCCGTCCGGCCGGGCGGCCGGACGGGTACAGCACGACCGGTATCAGTCCGCCTGCTTGCGCAGGAAGGCCGGAATATCGAGCGTTTCGACGCCGTTGGCGCGCATGGCCTCGACCGCACTCGATGCGGTGCGGCCACCGCGGCCGCGCATCACGGCCGGGATGTCGAGGTGCGAGTAGTCGGTGCCCATCGCGGCGGCCGGCATGGCGACGTCGTCGGTACCGGTACGGATGATGGTCATCGGCGGCTTGCTGCTCATCGCGCGCGGGGCGCCGAGGCCGGTGGCGACCACGGTCACGCGCAGGCGGTCTTCCATCGAGTCGTCGAACACCGTGCCG
Source organism: Methyloversatilis sp. NSM2 (assembly GCF_038066675.1). Classification (NCBI taxonomy): domain Bacteria; kingdom Pseudomonadati; phylum Pseudomonadota; class Betaproteobacteria; order Nitrosomonadales; family Sterolibacteriaceae; genus Methyloversatilis; species Methyloversatilis sp. NSM2. Next base: position 634,399 of record NZ_JBBUKV010000004.1, on the reverse strand, counting down.
AAGATGACGTGGGCGCCTTCTGCGGCGAAGGCACGCACCGTTTCCATCGCGTCCTTCACTTCCTTCATCTTCAGCGAGCGGCTGGCGGTGATGTTGACCAGCACGCCACGCGCGCCGGACAGTTCGACACCTTCCAGCAGCGGGCTGGCGACAGCCTGTTCGGCAGCGATGCGTGCGCGGTCCATGCCGGCGGCTTCGGCCGAGCCCATCATCGCGCGGCCCATTTCACCCATCACCGTGCGCACGTCCTGGAAGTCGACGTTCACCAGGCCCGGGATGTTGATGATTTCGGCGATGCCGCCGACGGCGTTGCGCAGCACGTTGTCGGCGGCCTTGAAACCGTCTTCCAGGCTGGCGTCCTCGCCGAGCACTTCCATCAGTTTCTCGTTCAGGACGACGATGAGGGAGTCGACGTGGCGGGCGAGTTCGTCGATGCCGGATTCAGCGGCGCGCATCCGGTTTTCGTAATCGAAAGGCTTGGTGACGACGGCGACGGTCAGGATGCCCATCTCCTTCGCTACTTCCGCGACGATGGGGGCAGCGCCGGTGCCGGTGCCGCCGCCCATGCCGGCGGTGATGAACACCATCTCGGCACCGCGCAGCTGGTCGGCGATGTGTTCGCGGTATTCCTCGGCGGCGGTGCGGCCGACTTCAGGCTTGGCGCCGGCGCCGCGGCCGTTCTTGCCGAGCTGGATCTTGACCGGGGCGAGGTTGCGGGTGAGTGCCATGCCGTCGGTGTTGGCGGCGATGAATTCGACGCCGTTCACACCTTCACGGATCATGTGATCAACCGCGTTGCCGCCGGCTCCACCAACGCCGATCACCTTGATCACCGCACCCACCGGTTCCTTGTCGAGAATCTCGAACATATCCGCCCTCCTGTTTTCCACGAACGCCTCCGAGCCTGAAGGCTCTTATGGCTACAAAACGCGCGCCACCACTAGATTTAGTGATTGCGCGCAAGTATACGACTAAACTTAGTGCAACGCATGCCGTAGATGCCGTTTGCGTCCCGAATTTCAGAAATTTCTTTCGAACCAGGAGCGCATGTTGGCCAGCACCTGACGGACGTTCCTCGTTTCGCGCGCAACCTGTCCGCGACGACGCTGCGCAGCGCCTTCCATCACCAGTCCGATCGCCGCCGCGTAGCGCGGATGGCGCACCACGTCGGCGAGGTTGCCGCTGCACTCCGGCACGCCGATGCGCGACGGCAGGTGGAACACGTCCTCGGCCAGATCCGCCATGCCGCGCATGGTTGCGCTGCCGCCGGTCAGCACCACGCCGGACGACAGCAGTTCCTCATAGCCGCTGCGTCGCAGCTCGGCCTGCACCAGCTCGAACAGCTCCGACACGCGCGGCTCGATCACGTCGGCCAGTGCCTGACGCGACATGCGGCGCGGGCCGCGGTCGCCGATGCCCGGCACTTCGATCATGTCCTCGGCGTCGGCCAGTGCCGACATCGCCACGCCGTAGCGCAGCTTGATGTCTTCCGCTTCGGCGGTCGGCGTGCGCAGGGCCATCGCGATATCGTTGGTGATCTGGTCGCCGGCGATCGGGATGACCGCCGTGTGGCGGATCGCACCCTGGGTGAAGATGGCGATGTCGGTGGTGCCGCCGCCGATGTCGATCAGGCAGACGCCCAGATCCTTTTCGTCTTCCGACAGCGTGGCCTGGCTGGAGGCCAGCGGCTGCAGCACGAGGTCCACCACTTCGAGGCCGCAGCGGCGCACGCACTTGATGATGTTCTGCGCCGCCGACACGGCGCCGGTCACGATGTGCACACGCACTTCGAGCCGCTTGCCGCTCATGCCGATCGGCTCGCGCACGCCGTCCTGCCCGTCGATGATGAATTCCTGGGTCAGCGTGTGCAGGATTTCCTGATCGGCCGGAATGGGCATCGCGCGCGCGGTTTCGACCACGCGTTCGAGGTCGAGCCGGGTGACTTCCTTGTCCTTGATGGCGACCACGCCATTGGAGTTGAAGCTGCGGATGTGGCTGCCGGCGATCCCGGTGAAGACTTCGCGCACCTTGCAGTCGGCCATCAGCTCGACTTCCTGGATCACGCGCGAAATCGAATCGACGGTGGCTTCGATGTTGACCACGACACCCTTCTTCAGGCCCTGCGCTTCCTGGGTCGCGAGGCCGAGGATGTCGAGTCGCCCGTCGCTGCCGAGTTGTGCGACGACGGCCGAAATTTTCGACGTGCCGATGTCGAGGCCGACGATGAGGTCCTTGCTGTCTCTTGTCATGGTCTGTCCTGGTGTTCAGTGCTGCTCATTCGTATTGCGTAGCCGTTCGGGTAGCGCAGATCGGCGTAGATCACTTTCTGCGCGCCGCGGCGCAGGATTTCTGGCTGGGTATTGACGTAGCGCGCGAGCCGTTCGGTGATCGGCGACTTCTCCTCCTCGCGGCCGAGTTCGAGCCGCGTTCCGTCGTCGAGCTGCAACTGCCAGGCCTGGCGGCGCGTCAGCACGAGCTTGTTGATCTGCCGCTCCATCGGCGCCAGCAGATCGCTCCATTCAAGGTGGCGGGCCAGCATGCTGGCCGAGTCCTCGTCCGGCCCGATGAACAGCGGCAGCGCGGCTTCGTGTTCGGCCACGAACAGTTCGCCCTGGGCATTGACCATGCGTGCCGGTACGTTCGGCGGCACCCACCAGCGAGCGACCGCAACGTGCTCCTCGATGTCGATCTCCAGCGAACCGGGCCACACCCGGCGCACCGTGGCGTGGCGCACCCAGGGCAGGCTTTCGAACACGGTGCGTGCGCGCTCGATGTCGGTGGTGAGAAAGCTGCCGGTGACGGCGCGCCGCGCGGCGTCCTCGATCTGCGCGGCACTCACGTTGGCCGGTGCGCGCGTCAGCGTCACCGACTGCAGCGGCAGCACCGGCATGCGGGTGACCATGATCACCAGCGCATAGCCGATCGCCGCACTCGCCAGCAGCAGGATCACATCGGCGATCATCGTCAGCGCGCGCGGGCTGTCCCACAGGCCGCCGTCATCGCGGCGCTGCGTGGCCTTGTTGCGCGCTGAGGGCTTTTTAGCCAAGGCGGGCCGACTCCAGGATGCGCAGGCACAGTTCGCCGAACTCGATGCCGACCGCACGTGCGGCCATCGGCACCAAGGAGTGCGAAGTCATGCCCGGAGAGGTGTTGATTTCGAGCAGCCAGGGGCGGCCGTCCTCGCCCAGCATCAGGTCGGCGCGGCCCCAGCCGCGGCAGTCGATCAGCCGCGCAGCGCGCATCACCAGATCCTGGATCTCCTGTTCGAGGTCGGCGTCCAGCCCGCTCGGGCAGTGGTACTTCACGTCGTCGGTGAAGTACTTGTTCTGGTAGTCGTAGTTGCCCTGCGGCGCTTCGATACGGATCAGCGGCAGTGCCATGTCGCCGAGGAAGGGCGCGGTCAGCTCGCGGCCGCTGATGAACTGTTCTGCCAGCACCAGCGGATCGCAGCGCGCGGCCTTTTCGTAGGCGCCTTCCAGATCCTCGATGCGGGTGACCTTGGTGGCGCCGACGCTGGAGCCTTCACGCGCGGGCTTCACGAACAGCGGCAGACCGAGCTCGTTCGCCACGGCACGGAAGTCGCTGCCGGCGTGCAGCAGCTTGTAGCGCGGCGTCGGCAGGCCGGCCGACAGCCACACCATCTTCGTGCGCCACTTGTCCATGCCGATGGCAGAGGCCATCACGCCGCTGCCGGTATAGGGAATGCCGAGGCACTCGAGTGCGCCCTGTATCGTGCCGTCCTCGCCACCGCGGCCGTGCAGCGCGATGAAGGCGCGGTCGAAGCCGTCGCGCTTCAGTTCCCACAGGTCGCGCTCGGCCGGATCGAAGGCGTGGGCGTCCACGCCCTGTTCCTGCAGCGCGGCCAGCACCGCACTGCCCGACATGATGGAGATTTCGCGTTCGGCGGAGCTGCCGCCGAACAGCACGGCGACCTTGCCCAGTGCGGCGGTGTCGTGGGTACTCATTTCTGGATGTCCTGTGCGAATTTGGTGGGCAGTTGCCCGATGGAGCCCGCGCCCATGCCGAGCACGACGTCGCCGTCGCGTACCGTGTCGAGCAGGGTCTGCGGCAACTCGTTGATGTCTTCGACGAATACCGGTTCGACCTTGCCGGCGACGCGCAGCGCGCGCGCCAGCGCCCGGCCGTCGGCGGCGACGATGGGCGCTTCGCCGGCGGCATAGACTTCGGTCAGCACCACCGCGTCGGCGCCCGACAGCACGCGCACGAAGTCTTCGAAGCAGTCGCGGGTGCGCGTGTAGCGGTGCGGCTGGAAGGCCAGCACGATGCGCCGGCCGGGGTAGGCGCCGCGCGCCGCTTCGAGCGTGGCGGCCATTTCGACCGGGTGATGGCCGTAGTCGTCGACCAGCGTGAAGCTGCCGCCGGCCGGCAGCGCGATTTCGCCGTGCCGGGTGAAACGGCGGCCGACGCCCTTGAATTCGCCGAGCGCGCGGACGATGGCGTCGTCCGACACGCCGACCTCGTTGGCCACGGCGATCGCGGCCAGCGCGTTGCGAACGTTGTGCAGGCCGGGCAGGTTCAGCTCGACCGGAATGCGGGTGGTCGTGCCATTGACGCGTACTGCGTCGAAGATCATCCGGGTGCCATCGGCCCGCACGTTCTCGGCGCGCACCTGGGCATTCGGGTCGAGGCCGTAGCGGATGATCTGCTTCGGCACCTGCGGAATGATGTCGCGCACGTTCGCATCGTCGGCGCACAGCACCGCGACGCCGTAGAAGGGCAGCCGGTTCAGGAAGTCGACGAAGGCCTGCTTTAGTTTCGAGAAGTCGTGGCCATAGGTGTCCATGTGGTCGGCGTCGATATTCGTCACGACCGACACGACCGGCGACAGGAACAGGAATGAGGCGTCCGACTCGTCGGCTTCGGCCACCAGGAACTCGCCGGTGCCCAGGCGCGCATTGGCACCGGCCGAATTGAGCCGGCCGCCGATCACGAAGGTCGGGTCCAGTCCGCCTTCGGCCAGGCAGCTGGCAATCAGCGAGGTGGTGGTGGTCTTGCCGTGGGTGCCGGCGACCGCTACACCCTGCTTGATGCGCATCAGTTCGGCCAGCATCTGCGCACGCGGCACGATGGGAATCTGCCGCTCGCGTGCGCGTACGACTTCGGGGTTGTCGGCGCTGACCGCAGTCGAGGTGACCACTGCGTCGGCACCGGCGATGTTGTCGGCGGCGTGACCCTGCACCACGCGGGCGCCCAGCGCGGCGAGGCGGCGGGTGACCGCGTTGTCGGCGATGTCCGAACCGCTGACCACGTAACCCTGGTTCAGCAGGACTTCGGCGATCCCGCTCATGCCGGATCCGCCGATACCGATGAAATGGATGTGGCTGATCTTGTGTTTCATTTCTGTTGTCCTTGCGCGAGTGCTGCGCAGATGTCGGCCACCTGGGCGGTCGCGCCGGGGCGGGCGAGGGCGCGTGCGCGCTGCGCCATGTCGAGCAGGCGGGCGCGGTCGAGCGAACGGATGAAGGTGGCCAGCGAGCCGGCATTCAGCGCCGTCTGCGGCATCAGTTCAGCCGCTCCGGCGTCGGAGAGAAAGCGCGCGTTGCCGGTCTGGTGGTCATCGACCGCGTGCGGCAGCGGCACCAGCACCGAGGCGACGCCGGCCGCCGCCAGTTCGGCGACAGTGAGCGCGCCGGCGCGGCAGATGACCAGGTCGGCCTGCGCGTAGGCGCCGGCCATGTCCTGGATGAAGGGCTGCAGCGTGCCGCGGACGCCTGCCGCAGCGTAGGCTGCCTCGAGCGCCGGCATATTGCGTTCGCCTGCCTGGTGGATCACCTGCGGGCGCTCGGTTTCGGGAATCTGCGCCAGTGCCTGCGGCACCGTGTCGTTCAGCACCTGGGCGCCCAGACTGCCGCCGACCACCAGGATGTTCAGCGGACCGCTGCGACCGGCGAAGCGCTCGGCCGGTGACGGCAGCGCGGCGATGTCGGCGCGCACCGGATTGCCGGTCCACTCGGCTTTCGGCAGTGCATCCGGAAAGCCGCCGAGCACGCGGTCGGCGACGCCGGCCAGCACGCGGTTGGCCAGTCCGGCGACCGAATTCTGTTCGTGCAGCACCAGCGGAATGCCGCGCAGTGCGGCCATCATGCCGCCGGGGAAGGTGACGTAGCCGCCGAGGCCGAGCACCACCTGCGGCTTCACGCGGCCGAGCACGCCGAGCGCCTGCCAGAAGCCGCGCAGCAGATTGAGCGGCAGCATGAGCTTGCGCAGCAGGCCCTTGCCGCGCAGCGCGGTGAAGCGGATGCTCTGCAGTTCGTAACCGCGCGGCGGCACGATGCGCGCTTCCATGCCATCTGCGTTGCCCAGCCAGACGATGCGCCAGCCGCGCGCGCGCAGTTCGTCGGCCACCGCGAGGCCCGGGTAGATGTGGCCGCCGGTGCCGCCCGCCATGATCAGCGCGGTGCCGCTCATCGACGGTTCTCCCAGTCGATGCGCAGCAGGATGGCCAGCGCGACGCAATTGACCAGGATGCCCGAGCCGCCGTAACTCATCAGCGGCAGCGTCAGCCCCTTGGTCGGCAGGATGCCCACGTTCACACCCATGTTGATGAAGGCCTGCACGCCGAACCAGATGCCGACGCCCTGGGCGACCAGCCCGGCGTAGGCGCGTTCGAGCAGCAGGGCGCGCCGGCCGATGGCGAAGGCACGGTGCACCACCAGCGCGAACAGGCCGATCACGGTTGCCACGCCGACCAGCCCCAGTTCCTCGCCGATCACGGCCAGCAGGAAGTCGGTGTGCGCTTCGGGCAGGTAGAGCAGCTTCTCGACGCTGCCGCCGAGGCCGACGCCGAACCACTCGCCACGGCCAAAGGCGATCAGCGAGTGCGTGAGCTGGTAGCCCTTGCCCAGCGGGTCGTTGTTGAACGGATCGAGAAAGGCGATGAAGCGGCCCCAGCGCAGTTCGTTGAAGCGGATGATCAGCGCGAAGCCGACCAGCGCCACCACGCCCAGCGAGAAGAACAGCTTGCCGTTGATGCCGCCGAGGAAGAGCATGCCGAAGGCGATCAGCACGATGACGACGAAGGCGCCGTAGTCGGGTTCGGCCACCAGCAGCGCGCCGACCAGCAGGATGACCAGGGTCATCGGCACGAAAGCGCGACGGAAGGAATGCATCTCGGGCAGCCGGCGCACGATGTAGCTGGCGGCGTAGAGCACGGTGAACAGCTTTACCAGTTCGGACGGCTGCAGGTTCACCGGGCCGAGATTGATCCAGCGGCGCGAGTTGTTCACGACGCTGCCGATGCCCGGGATCATCACCAGCACCAGCAGCACGATGCCGCCGAGGAAGAGCCACATCGACCACGCCTGCCAGGTGCGGATCGGCACCTGAAAGGCCATCAGCGCCGCGACGCCGCCGATCGCGAGGAACACCGCTTGGCGGATCAGGAAGAACTCCTGCTTGTTGCCGGTGAAGCGACTGCTGTCGGCAACGGCGATCGACGCCGAGTACACCATGACGAGGCCGATCAGCAGCAGGGCGACCGCCGGCCACAGCAGCCAGGGGTCGAGTTCGGCCGGTTTCGGCGACTCGCCGAAGCGCGACGAATCAAGTCGCATGCTGCCGCTCATGAGCGCGCTCCTTCGGCCGCGATGCGACGCGCTTCGGTGATGAACACCTCGGCGCGGTGTGCGTAGTTGCGGAACATGTCGAGGCTGGCGCAGGCCGGCGACAGCAGCACCGCGTCGCCCGTCTGCGCGGCGGCGAAGGCGGCGCGGGTGGCTTCTTCCAGCGTGGCGAAGCTGCGGTGAGAGACGCCGTGGGCGGCGAGCACTTCGGCGATGGCTGGCGCGTCACGGCCGATCAGCGCGCAGAAGCGCGCGTGGCGTGCGCATACCGGGCCCAGCGGGGCGAAGTCCTGTCCCTTGCCGTCGCCGCCGAGGATGATGGCCAGCGGTCGGCCGAGACCTTCGATGGCCGCCACCGTGGCGCCGACATTGGTGCCCTTGGAGTCGTCGATGAAGCGCACGCCGCCAGCGTCCAGCACGGTTTCGACGCGGTGCGGCAGGCCGGTGAAGTCACGCAGTGCGCCGACGCAGCGGTCCAGCGGCAGGCCGATCGCCTCGCACAGGGCGAGCGCGGCGAGCGCGTTGTGTGCGTTGTGGCGGCCGGCCAGCTTCATGTCGTCAAGTGCCAGCAGCGGCTCTGCACCGCGCATCAGCCAGACGCCGTCGCGCTCGGCGAGGCCGTAGTCGCCGGCGGCCGGTGCACCGTCGCCGAATGCGATGACGCGCGCGCTGGCGCGGCGCATCGCCGCCACCCATGGGTCGTCGCGGTTCAGCACCTGCACCGTGTGCGCGCCGAAGATGCGTGCCTTCTCGGCCGCGTAGGCAGGCATGCCGCCCGGGTGACGGTCGAGGTGGTCCTGCGTCACGTTGAGTACGGTGGCTGCGTCGGCGTCCAGCGTGTCGGTCGTTTCGAGCTGGAAGCTCGACAGTTCGAGTACCCACGCGTCGGGCACCGTGCCGGCGTCGAGCACGCGCATCAAAGCGTCGAGTGCGGCCGGCGAAATATTTCCGGCCACCTCGGTGACCAGGCCGCAGGCGCGGCACAGCGCGCCGGTCAGCGTCGTGGTCGTGGTCTTGCCGTTGGTGCCGGTGATGGCGATCACCTTCGTGCGTTCGCGCCAGCCGAGGTCGCGCAGCGCGCGCGCGAACAGTTCAATTTCGCCGACCACTTCGATGCCGCGGCGTTTCGCCTCCTGTACGAGAGGTTCGTGCGGCGCCAGACCGGGCGACAGCGCGAGCAGCGCGATGCCGTCGAGCAGGCTGTGGTCGAACTGGCCGCAGCGCAGTTCAGCCGCCGGAATGTCGCGTGCCAGCGCCTCGACCCCGGGCGGCGCGGCACGGCTGTCGGCCACACGCAGCTCGGCGCCCTGGCGGGCGCACCAGCGTGCCATGGCCAGGCCGGATTCACCGAGGCCGAGGACGAGGACGTGGGTGCCGAGGAGACTCACTTCCGCGCCTCCATCGCGTCGCCCGCCGGGCCGCCCCAAGGGCGAGCGCAGCCCCCTCGGGGGGCAGCGAACGAAGTGAGCGTGGGGGCCGTCATTTCCAGGCCGGATTCACCGAGGCCGAGGACGAGGACGTGGGTTCCGAGAAGGCTCATCAGCGCAGCTTCAGGGTGGAGAGGCCGAACAGAACCAGCATCAGCGTGATGATCCAGAAACGCACGACCACCTGCGTTTCCTTCCAGCCGCCCAGTTCGTAGTGGTGGTGCAGCGGCGCCATGCGGAAGATGCGCTTGCCGCCGGACCACTTGAAGTAGAGCACCTGGATCATCACCGACAGCGTTTCGGCAACGAACAGGCCGCCCATGATGAAGAGCACGATTTCCTGACGCACGATCACCGCCACGGTGCCGAGCGCGGCGCCCAGCGCCAGCGCGCCGACGTCGCCCATGAACACTTCGGCCGGGTAGGCGTTGAACCACAGGAAGCCGAGACCGGCGCCGCACAGCGCGCCGCAGAAGATGGCCAGCTCACCGGCGCCGGGAATGAAGGGCACGCCCAGATAGCGCGAGAACACCGCGTTGCCGGCGACGTAGGCGAAGATCGCGAGCGCGCCGCTCACCATCACGGCCGGCATCGTGGCGAGGCCGTCGAGGCCGTCGGTCAGGTTCACTGCGTGGCTGGTGCCGACGATGACGAAGTAGGTGAGCACCATGAAGCCGATGGCGCCGAGCGGGTAGGCCACGGTCTTGAAGAAGGGCACGATCAGTTCGAGCTGGGCCGGTACCTGGGCGGTCAGACCGAGGTACACCGCCGCCCCGGCGGCGAACACCGAGGACCAGAAGAACTTGGGCTTGGCCGGCAGGCCCTTCGGGTTGCGATGCACCACCTTGCGCCAGTCGTCCACCCAGCCCACGGCGCCGAAGCCCAGCGTGACGACCAGCACCACCCAGACGTAGCGGTTCGACAGGTCGGCCCACAGCAGCGTGGTGACACCGAGCGCGATCAGGATCAGGGCGCCGCCCATGGTCGGCGTGCCGGCCTTGATCAGATGCGATTTCGGTCCGTCGTCACGCACCGCCTGGCCGATCTTGTACTCGGTCAGCTTGCGGATGAGCATCGGGCCGAACATCCAGCAGATGGCCAGCGAGCTCATCATCGCCAGCACGGCGCGCAGCGTGATGTAGTTGAAAACGTTGAATGCGCGGATGTCCTGCGCCAGCCAGCGGGCAAGTTCAAGAAGCATGGTTGTCCTGTCCGGTGTGTGCGAGCAGCGCCTCGGCGACGCGTTCCATGCGCATGAAGCGCGAACCCTTCACCAGCACCGTGGTGCGGGCGTCGAGCTGCGGACGCAGCGCGTCGGCGATCGAGGCGTGATCAGCGTAGTGGAGGGCGCCGGTGCCGAAGGCGGCGACGGCGTGCGTGGAGGCTTCACCGAGCGCGTGCAGCGCGTCGATGCCGCGTTCGCGCGCATAGGCGCCTGCTTCGCGGTGGAATTCGGGGCCCTGGTCTCCGACCTCGCCCATGTCGCCGAGCACCAGGATGCGCCGGCCTGATGCGGAGGCGAGTACGTCGATGGCGGCGCGCACGGAATCGGGGTTGGCGTTGTAACTGTCGTCGATCACCGTGCTGCCGGCCAGTCCGACGCGTACCTGCTGGCGGCCCTTGACGCCTTCGAAGCGGTTCAGCGCCCACACCACGGCGGCCATGTCGGCACCCGCAGCCAGCGCGGCAGTTGCGGCGCACAGCGCGTTGCGTGCGTTGTGCAGGCCGGGCACGCGCAGCACGATGCGGGCGGTGCCGAAGGCGCCGCGCAGGTCGAGACGGTAGCCCAGGCCTTCCGGCGTGGCGGTGGCGAACACTTCGGCGGCGTGGTCGAGACCAAAGCGCAGCACGCGCCGTGCCGCGTTGCGGCCGCACCAGTAGCCGGCGAAATCGTCGTCGGCATTGACCACGGCGATGCCGTCCGCACCGAGTGCATCGAACACGTCGCCGTTCTCGCGTGCGACTTCGGCCACGCTGTTCATGAATTCGAGGTGTTCGCGCTGTGCGTTGTTCACCAGCGCGACGGTCGGCCTCGCCATGCCTGCCAGCCACGCGATCTCGCCGGGATGGTTCATGCCCATCTCGATCACCGCCATGCGGTGCGTCGCGCGCAGGCCGAACAGCATCAGCGGCACGCCGATGTCGTTGTTCAGATTGCCGCGCGTGGCCAGTACCGCGACATCCGGATTCCAGCCCACGCTGACCGCGTGCGCACGCAGGATGGCGGCGATCATTTCCTTCACCGTCGTCTTGCCGTTGCTGCCGGTAACGCCGATCAGCGGCAGCGTGAAGCGGTTGCGCCAGGCGCGGGCGATGTCGCCCAGTGCGGTGCGGGTATCGGCGACACGGATCAGCGTGCCCGTGGTGTGCGCGCAGTCGGCGGCGATCACCGCGGCGGCGGCACCGGCTGTCTGCACGTCGGCGATGAAGTCATGCGCGTCGAAGCGTTCGCCGCGCAGCGCGACGAACAGGTCACCGGCCTTCACCGCGCGGCTGTCGGTCGAGAAACCGGCGATGTCGACGTTGGGCCCGCTCAGCGTGCCGCCGCAGGCGGCAGCGACGTCGGAGGCCTTCCACAGCGCGTTCATTGCACGCCTCCGCGGGCGGCGAGGGCGGCAGCGGCCTGGTCGGCGTCGGACCAGGGCGTGCGCACGCCCATGCGTTCCTGATAGTGCTCGTGTCCCTTGCCGGCGATCAGCACGACGTCGCGTGCGTCGGCGGTGCTGATGGCGGCGCGTATCGCGAGCGCGCGATCGACCTCGCGCAGCACGTCGGCACAGGCCGGCAGCCCGGCAGCGATGTCGTCGAGGATGGCGTCCGGGTTTTCGCTGCGCGGATTGTCCGAGGTGATCCAGGTGCGGGCAGCGTGTTCGTAGGCGACGGCGCCCATCAGCGGCCGCTTGCCTGGATCGCGGTCGCCGCCGCAGCCGAACACGCACAGCAGTCTGCCGCGCCGTGCTTCGGCCACCGGCTGCAGCGCGCGCAGAGCCTGCTCCAGTGCGTCCGGCGTGTGTGCGTAGTCGACCACGACCAGCGGCTCGCCATGGCCGCCGAGCCGCTGCATGCGGCCGGGCGGCGGCAGCAGCTGCCCGGCGACGCGTGCGGCATCGGCCAGCGATACGCCGGCATGCAGCAGGCTGCCGGTGACGGCGAGCAGATTCTGGATGTTGAAGCGACCGACCAGGGCGGCGTCGACATGCGCCCGCTCGTTGCCGCGCTCGATGTCGAAGCGCAGGCCGTGCGCCAGATCGGCGTTGTGGGCGCGCAGTCCGCGCACGCCGGGCGGAAGCTCGGCGTCGAGCGCGCAGCCGGTGACCGGCAGCCGCGCGGCGACTTCGCCGGCCAGCGAGCGGCCGAAAGCGTCGTCGGTATTGATCACCCCGGCACACAGGCCGGGGTGGGAAAACAGGGTGGCCTTCGCGGCCGCGTAATGCTGCATGTCCGGGTGATAGTCGAGGTGGTCGCGGGTCAGGTTGGTGAACACCGCGGTGTGGATCCGGACGCCGTCGATGCGTCCCTGGTCGAGGCCGATCGACGACACTTCCATCGCGCATGCGCTGGCGCCCGCGGCACGCAGGTCGGCCAGGGTCTGATGCACGCTGACCACGTCCGGCGTGGTGTTGACCGATTCCGACAGCTGGCCGGGCAGACCGCTGCCCAGCGTGCCGATGACGCCGCAGCGGGTGCCGAGCAGATCCATGGCCTGGGCGACCCACTGGCTGACCGAGGTCTTGCCGTTGGTGCCGGTGACGCCGATCACGTGAAGCGCGGAGGAGGGGCGGTCGAGCAGATCGTCGGCGAGCGCGCCGGCGTGACTGCGCAGCGAATCGACCTCTATCACCGGCACTGCGGCGGCTGTCGGCGCACCGCCCGCTTCGCACAGCACCGCGCAGGCACCGCGCTCGATGGCGGCGTCGATGAAGCGACGGCCGTCGGTGCGTTGGCCGGGCAGGGCGAAGAAGAGGTCGCCCGCCTGCACCTGACGCGAATCGGCGCGCAGCGCGCGCGGCACGACGCCGCGGCGCGACAGCGTGTCGCGCACGCGGGCGATGATGGCGGAAGCGCTGACGGTGCTCACCAGCCCTCCTTGCCGGTGGCGCTGTTGCGCGCCATCTGCAGCACGGGCACCGGCGCGTCCGGCGGTACGCCGGTCGCGCGCAGCGTTGCGTTCATGATGTCGGAGAACACCGGGGCGGCGACCTGACCGCCGTAGTGCATGCCGTTGGACGGTTCGTCGATCATCACCGCAACGATGTAGCGCGGGTCGGACACCGGCGCGAAGCCGACGAAGGACGCGATGTACTTGTTTGCGTAGCTGCCGCCTTCGAGCTTGTGTGCGGTACCGGTCTTGCCAGCGACGCGATAGCCCGGAATCTGTGCCTTCGGCGCCGTGCCGCCGGCGCCGGCGGCCATTTCGAGCATGCGCCGCACTTCGCGCGCGGTCTGTGCCGAGAACACCTGCAGGCCGTTGATCGGCGGCGTGTCGACGCGGGTCAGCGACAGCGGGATCAGGTCGCCGTCGCGGGCGAATACGAGATAGGAGCGCGCCATCTGCATCAGCGTGACCGACATGCCGTGGCCGTACGACATCGTGGCCTGCTCGACCGGCTTCCAGCTGCTTGCCGGGCGCAGGCGGCCACCGGCTTCGCCGGGGAAACCGAGGCGCAGCGGCGAGCCGAAGCCGAGCTGATCGTAGGTCTGCCACATCTCGGACGGTTTGAAGGTGCCGGCGATCTTGGCCACGCCGATGTTCGACGACTTCTGGATCACCTCGGCCAGACTGAGCGTGCCGTGCGGGTGTGCGTCGCCGATCGAGTGACGGCCGAACGTGAGCTTGCCGGCGCAATCGACTGGCGTGTCGAAGGTGTAGCGGCCGCTTTCCAGCGCCATCGCGGCGATGAAGGGCTTGATCGTCGAACCCGGTTCGTAGGTGTCGGTGAAGGCGCGGTTGCGCAGCGGCGGGCCGGACAGCTGCTCGCGGTTATTCGGGTTGTAGGTCGGCCAGTTGGCCAGCGCCAGCACCTCGCCGGTGCGCGAATCGACCACCACCGCGCTGCCCGCGCGTGCCTTGTGTTCGCTGACCGCCTGCTTGAGCCGGCTGTGCACCAGGAACTGCAGACGGGTATCGATGGCCAACCGCACGTCGCCGCCGTCGCGCGGCGGCGCCAGCACTTCGACGTCCTCGACCACGTTGCGGCGGGCGTCGGTGATCACGCGTCGCGAACCGACCTTGCCGGTGAGCGGACGGTTCATCGCCAGTTCGATGCCTTCGAGACCGTTGTCGTCCATGCCGGTGAAGCCGACCACGTGCGCGCTGACCTCGCCGTGCGGGTAGTAGCGGCGGTATTCGGGTTCCGAGCGGATGCCCGGCAGCTTCAGTGCCAGCACCTGTTTCGCGACGTCCGGCGGCACCTGCCGCTTCAGGTAGCTGCGCCCCCGGTTTTCCGGAATCTTGCGCGCGACCTCGCGGTGATCCATGCCGAGCAGATCCGCCAGCTGGCGGATCTGCGCCGGCGTGAGCTTCTCGGCGCCGATGTCGCGCGGGTTGGCCTTGGCATCGGTACGCGTCGGGCGCGATTCGGCGACGATGGCCGACACCTGGGTGCTCATTGCCAGCACCTGCTCGTTGCGGTCGAGCACGCGGCCGCGCGAAGCCGGTGTAGGCAGTACGCGCGAGAAGCGTTCCTCGCCCTTGCGCTGATAGAACTCGTCGTTGACCACCTGCAGCCAGAAGGCGCGGGCAACCAGACCGCCGAACAGCGCCATCATGACCACCAGCATCAGGCGGGCGCGCCAGGCGGGCAGCAGTTCGGCGAGCAGCGGGTTGTGGGCGAACTTCATTGTCCGGCCTCGGATGGGTCGATGACGATGACGCGATCGCGTTCGGGCGCGCGCATCTTGAGCTTGGATTCGGCCAGACCGGCGATGCGCGCGTGCGCCGCCAGCGAGCCCTGTTCGATCTGCAGCTGGCCCCACTCGGTTTCGAGCACCCGCATGCGGGTGAGCTCGCGCTCGAGTTCGGTGTGCAGCGCGCGCGAGCGGTGCTGTGACGACACCAGCGCGATGGCGCTGATGACCAGCGTGGCGATCAGTACGAAGTTCAGGCGCAGCACGTCAGGCCACCTTCTCGGCCACGCGCAGCGTGGCGCTGCGCGCGCGCGGATTGCGCGCGACTTCGTCGTTGCCGGCGCGGAAGCGGCCGATCAGTTTCATCGTCGGCTTCGGCAGCTGGTCGGCGCGCAGCGGCAGGTTGCGGGGCGGCTGCGGCGGCGAGGCCTGGTCGGCCATGTAGCGCTTGACGATGCGGTCTTCCAGCGAGTGGAAGGAAATCACCGCCAGCCGGCCGCCCGGTCTGAGCGCGGCCAGCGCCTGCGGCAGCACTAGCGAAAGCTCTTCAAGCTCCTGATTGATGAAAATCCGTAGAGCTTGAAAGCTGCGCGTCGCCGGATGCTGGCCCGCCTCGCGCGTGCGGACAGCGGCCGCCACGATCTGGGCAAGCTGGTATGTGGTGTCGACAGGCCGCTCGCTCCGAGCAGCAACAATCGCCTTTGCAATCGCTGAAGCAAACCGTTCTTCGCCATAGTCCCTGATGACCTCCCTGATGTCTGCTTCGTCGGCGCGGGCGAGCCACTGCGCCACTGTTTCGCCCCGGCTGGTGTCCATGCGCATGTCCAGCGGTGCGTCCTGCCTGAAACTCATGCCGCGCGCCGCTTCGTCGAGCTGCGGTGACGACACGCCGATGTCGAGCAGCACGCCATCCACGCCGTGCACGCCCAGTTGTTCGAGTACTGCACCCATTTCCGCGAAGCGCGCGTGCACCAGCGTGAAGCGCGGGTCGGTAATGGCCTGACCGGCGGCGATGGCCGACGGATCGCGATCGAGCGCGATCAGCCGGCCACCCGGACCCAGGCGCGCGAGCAGCGCGCGGCTGTGCCCGCCGCGACCGAAAGTGCCATCGACGTAGACGCCATCGGGACGCACCGCCAGTGCGTCGAGCGCCTCGGCGAGCAGTACGGGGATATGTTCCATCTCAACCCCGCCCGAACTTCTGCGAGGAAGGAAGCGCCGACCCCTCGGAGGGCAGCGAACGGAGTGAGCGTGGGGGCACGACCGCCGCCCGCCGGGCCGTCCCAAGGGCGAGCGCAGCCCCCTCGGGGGGCAGCGAACGAAGTGAGCGTGGGGGCAACATTCTCAGAGCCTGAAGGAACTGATGACTTCAGACGGCAGGGGCACTGCGCCTTCGCGGGCGTCGCGCGCAGCCGCCTCGGCGTTCCAGCGGCCTTCATCCCACAGTTCGAAGCGGTTGCCGCGGCCGACCAGCATCACGCCCTTGGTCAGGCCGGCGCGTTCGCGCAGGTCGGCGCCGAGCAGCAGGCGGCCGGCGCGATCGATGGACTCGTCGCGCGCATTGGCGGTGAAGCTGAGCTTGAAGTCGTTGCTGGCCTGATCGAGGTCGGGCAGCTGGTCGAGGCGGGCGAGCAGGGCCTCGAATTCGGGTAGCGGATAGAGAAGGATGTGCTCGCGGGTGCGCGCCGTCATCACCACCTCGCCCTCGCACATGTCCATCAGCTTCTTGCGCGGACGAGCGGGGATGACGATGCGGTGCTTGTCATCCATGGTGAGGCGGGTCGTCCCGTAGAACATGCGCGTGCCCGTGTAAGCCCGTCAGCAGCGACGGGCTGGAGTGGCGGTCAGAGTCGTCTTTCCCACAATCACTCCACTTCTTATCCAATATTGCTCCACTTTAGCCATCAAGCTGCGGGTGGTCAATAGCTGGAATGCGCCAAATCTATTTCTGCAACAAGGACTTAGCGGTAATATTCCACAAAGTTGCGAAATAAAAACCCTTTGTTTTTAATGGGATAGAAAATGAAGTGAATGTGCGGTGTGAGCAAATGCCCGCGCCATGCCGCTTCGTGGGGCGAAGTGGACGAAAGTGGGGCGGGTGTGCAACCGAGTGGGGGAAATGCGGGGACGGACCCGGCAGGAGTGGAAGTCCGCCTGTAAGCCGGGTTCTGTTGTGCGCGAACGCACCGGCAACCATTCATCTGGGCGACGTGTTACCACGCCGCTCGAGCAGCCTACCCGGAAGCGACGCGAGCCGCGTCATGGCTTCCCTATTTGGCCTTGCCCCGGATGGGGTTTTGCATGCCGTGCACGTTGCCGCACACGCGGTGGGCTCTTACCCGGCGTTGCCGCCCGCCCGAAGGCGCACCATTTCAACCTTGCCTGTGCCTTGCGGCCATCGGCGGTATGTTTTCTGTTCCACTTTCCGTCGCCTTGGGCCGCGCTTTCACGCGGCTTGCTGCGCCCGGCCGTTAGCCGGCATCCTGCTCTGCGGGGCCCGGACTTTCCTCCGCGCTTGCGCGCCGCGGTTGCCCGGCGGACTTCCGGCGCGGATTCTACCGCACTGCAACCTGCAGTCCCGGGCGATCAGGCGTTTGCCGGCTCGGCCGCGGTCTTGTGCAACGTAACGAAGGTGTCGGCGTCCACCGCCGCGCTGAACAGGAAGCCCTGGAATTCGTCACAGCCCTGCTGCAGCAGGAAGTCGCGCTGTGCCGTGGTTTCGACGCCCTCCGCCACCACTGACCGCTGCAGACTGTGTGCCAGCGCGACGATGGCGCGGGCGATCGAGCAGGCGTCCGCTTCGTCGGGCAGATCGGCAACGAAGGCACGGTCAATCTTGATGCAGTCGATCGGAAAGCGCTTCAGGTAGGCGAGCGACGAGTGGCCGGTGCCGAAATCGTCGATGGCAATGCGCACGCCAAGCGCGTTGAGTGCGTGCAGCAGCTTGACCGAACGCTCGGGGTGATCCATCAGCAGGCTTTCGGTGATTTCCAGTTCCAGCGCGTCAGCGGCCATGCCGCTGTGTTCGAGCACACGGCCGACCTGGTCGGCAAAGCCGCGATCGGCCAGCTGACGGGCCGATACATTGACCGACACGCTGATCGGCGGCAGCCCGGCCTGACGCCACGCGGCGTTCTGGCGGCAGGCGGTTTCGAGCACCCACAGGCCGATCTGCACGATGAGGCCGGTTTCCTCCGCAATGCCTACGAACTGGCCGGGCGGCAGCAGGCCGCGCTGCGGGTGCTGCCAGCGCAGCAGCGCCTCGCAGCCGACGATACGTGCCGCGCCGCCTGCCACGCGCACCCGCGGCTGGTAATGCACGACCAGTTCGCCGCGTTCCAGTGCCTGGCGCAGATCCGCCTCCAGCGCCAGCTGCTGCGACGAGCGCCGGCTCATGTATACGGAGTAGAACTCGTACTGGTTCTTACCCTTTTCCTTGGCGCGATACATCGCGAGATCGGCGTTCTTGCGCAGGGTCTGCACGTCCTGACCGTCGCTCGGGTACTGACTGATGCCGACGCTGGCGGTCACTGAGTAGTCGCGCTCGTCGATGGCGATCGGACGACCGATCTGTTCGAGCACCTTCTGCGCAACGGCGGCGGCCTCGCTGTTGGCTTCGATGCCTTCGATCAGCACGACGAACTCGTCGCCGCCGAGGCGGGCGACGATGTCGGTGTCGCGCAGCGAGGCGCGCAGGCGCTGCGCCACCTCGACCAGCACCAGATCGCCGGCGTCGTGCCCCAGCGTGTCGTTGATGATCTTGAAGCGGTCGAGGTCGATGAACATCAGGGCGAGCCGAGTGTCCAGCGCGTGTGCGGCGACCAGCGCGCGCTGCAGTTCGATCTGGAACAGGGTGCGGTTGGGCAGGCCGGTCAGCTCGTCGTAATGGGCGAGCTGGCGGACGCGCTCTTCCGCGTCGCGGCGTTTGGATACGTCCATCACCGTGCCGTCGATGATGACCACCTCGCCGCTGGCGTCGCTGACCGGATTGCCGCGCTCATGTATCCAGCGCTGACCGCGGCCCGGGACCTGGATGCGGTACTCGGCCTCATACGGCCGGCCCTCGCTGCGCGCCGCCTTCCATGCCGCTTCGATGCGACCGCGATCGGCATCGGCGATGCGGTCAAGATAGTCGCCCCACGCGGGCATCCAGCCGCCGTCCTCGCCTCCCAGCATGCGCCGCGCCTGGTCCGACCACTCGGTCTGCCCACGATCGACGCGGTGCGACCAGCTGCCCACTTCAGCGAGGCGCTGAGCCTCGCGCAGGCTGGCTTCGCTCGTTCGCAGATCGAGTTCGACCTGCTGCGACTCACGCAGCATGCGACGCGTCAGCATCACGCCGACGACCAGCGACAGGCTGCTGGCCACCAGCATGGCAACATTCAGGCCGCGGTGTATGCGGCGCGAAATGTCGCCGAGCGTCCATGAGAAGCGGACGGCCACTGACTCCAGATCGTCATCGAGCTGGCGCACGCGCATCGTCAGCACCGTGCGCTCGTCGGCCGTCAGGCCGCCGCCGCTGATCTGGCCGTGGGCCACGCGCGCCACGGTGTCGATCTCGCCGATCAGCCGGTCGCCTTCGGTCCACAGATCGATTGCCTCGCGCATCGGTGGCGCCCAGCGGAACCAGACGAACAGGCGGATCAGGCTGGGCACGTCGCCCGCGTCGTTGCCGCCATCGAGGAAGCCTTCGGCTGCGGCGGCGCGGTCAGGGTCCGGTCGGTCGAGCGCTTCGCGTGCCCGGCGGTCACCGAGCGTGACGCCGATGTTGCGGCGGTAGTCGGCGTAGTCGGCCTGGTCGCCCGAGGCGACGTAATCGAGCAGGTGCATCACCGCCGCCTTCTGCCCCTTGCTCCACAGGCTCTCGCCGCTGACATAGGCGCGGGCGCCGGACATGATTTCCATGCTCAGCGCGGCCAGCGCCAGCAGCAACAGCACGATGGCGATCAACGGCCACAGCAGGAACAGGCGATTACCCGGCGACAGGCTGCGCGCATTCGCATCCATGCGGTGGCGGACGCGTCTGTCGTTCGGGATCTGTTTGGGCTGCGGGGTGTCGGCGGACGGCAAATGCGCCTCCTGCATGTCCTGATGCTGATGGGCAGTCTAGCGCGCTGGCGCTTCGGCGCGCATCGTGCATGGCGATTTCATGCGCCGGACCCGGCTGCAGTCCGTGATGCCTTTCACATCGTCCTGCCGTTCCGGCCAAGGCTCAAGATTCGCCGGTCGGCGGCCGTTCAATACAGGTCGCCCGAACCCCGCTGACCTTACCGTGCCGATGAACTCGCTGTTCCATGTCGGTCGCCATATCGCCCGCCACTGGCTGGCCTACCTGCTGCTCGCACTGACAGCCGGACTGCTGGCGGCCGATTTGTCGCATCTTTTCGGCGCCGCGGTACAAGCGCGCTCGGCGGGGTCCGGCGTCGCGCTGACGCTGGTGCCGACCCTGATCGCCTGCGTCGCGCTATGGGCGGCCGGGACGAGGCTGGACGCCACACGGCGCGAACTCGATCACCTGCACGGCGTGCTCGAACGCGCGCAGACGCTTGGGCGCACCGGCACCTGGGAACACGAGGCAGGGGCTTTCGACTGGTCGCCACGGGCGCTCGCCATTCTTGGGCTGGACGCGACCCGCGTGCGCGGCTTCGACGATCTGCTCGGCCATGTTGCCGTCGAGGACAGGGGGCAGCTTGAGCGGGCCTGGCGCGCCGCCTTGGCGGGCGCGCGTCACCGGACCGAGGTCTGTCTGACCGACGGCCGGGGCGAAGTGCGCCGCGTACTGTTCGAGGGCCGTCTGGAGTCGGGACAGGAGGGCGACGCGCCTCGTCTGGCCGGCATCGTCCAGGACATGAGCGAGCCGTACCGGATGCAGGGCGAGTTGCGACGCGCGATGCGCTACCAGCGGGCGCTGCTCGACAATTTCCCCTTCATGGTGTGGCTGAAGGACCGCGATCTGCGCTTCCTCGCCGTCAACCGGCCGCTGGCCGAGGCTGGCGGGCTGACCCACCCGGACGATGCGCGCGGCCTCGACGACGACGATCTGTGGCCGACTGAGCAGGCGACCGCCTATCGCGTGGAGGACATGGAGGTGCTGCAGCGCCGGACACAGAAGTATTCGGAGTCCATCATCGACAGCGGCGATCGACGCCAGTGGTTCGAGGCATGGACGGCGCCAGTGCTGGACGAGGACGGCGGCTTGCTGGGCACGGTCGGTTACGCGCGCGACATCAGCGAGCGCAAGCGCGTCGAAGCTGCACTGGCGCGCAGCCGCGACCAGTTCGCGATGCTTGGCAGGCTGCAGGCGCGCTTCATCGCCGGCGAGCCGGCGGACGCGGTGTTCGCCGGCATGCTCGACATCCTGTGCGAGCTGTCCGGCTGCGACGACGGCTTTCTCGGCGAAATCGCCCGCGACGCGAACGGCACGGCGCACATCGGCCTGCTGGCCTGCCGCGAGACCGACTGGCTCAGCGAGCGCGCCGACCTGATCGAAGGCGTGCTGAAGGCGGGTGGCCGCAGCTGCGTGTCCGGCAGCATCGTCGCCGCCGGTGCCGACTCGGCTGCCGGGCGCGGGCTGCTCTGCATCGCCGTAACCCGTGGCGAACTGCTGACCGGCCTGATCGGTCTGGCGGCGAGCGATGGTCGGATCGACGACGACCGTCTGGCCAGCGTGCAGGGCGCGGCGAGCACCTTCGGGCTCATTCTCGAAGCCGGTTTGCGCGAACGGGCGCGTCAGCATGCCGAAGCCGAACTGATGCGCCACCGCGACCGGCTGACCGAGCTGGTCGAGATGCAGCTTAAGGACAGCGCTGCCGCGCAGCGCACGGCCGAACTGGCAAATGGTGCGAAGAGCGCCTTCCTCGCCGGCGTGTCGCACGAACTGCGCACGCCGATACACGCCATTCTGGGCTTCGCCCGCATCGCGCTGCGCGACCGCCCTCCGTTGTGCGACGTCACTCGCCACCGCTTCGGAGTGATCCGCGAAAACGGCGAGCGACTGCTGGCTCAGGTCGACGAACTGCTCGACCTGTCGCGCCTGGGTGCCGGCACGCTGTGCCTTCAGCGCAGCCTGTTCGCGCCGCGCGAGCTGCTTGACGAGGCCTTGCGTGCCTGTGCCGGCCGACAGCAGATCAACGTGACGCCGCACGTCGGCGGCGACGGCATGATGATCGACGCCGACCCGGTGCGGCTGCAGCAGGCTCTGCGTACCTTGCTCGAACACGCGATCCGCCGCTCGTCGGCGGGCAGCCCGGTCGGCGTGCTCCTGTCGCCCACGTCGCGTGACGGACACAGCGGCGTCACGGTCAGTGTGCGCAGCAAGGGACTGCGCATGACGGAAGCGGAGCTGGACAGCCTGTTCGATCCGTTCGGTCCTGCCGCGACGCAGCGTCCGCCAGGCGGTGGAACCGGCGCCGGCCTTGCGATCTGCCGCGAAATCGTCAGCCTGCACGGCGGCCGGGTGGAGGCCCGCGCGGCGGATGCGACCGACGCGGCCGAAACCTCTCTCCAGATCGATGTCTGGCTGCCGGCCGTCTCGTGCGACGAGGTGGAGCGCCTCAGTGGCGGCCGAGCAGCGTCCGTGCGGCCTGATCTCCCCACCACGCCGCCTCTTCGAACAGCGACAGACCGCTGACATCCGCGTGGGCGTGCAGCACGCGCCCGCCGCGGTCACGCAGCGCGCGCGCCGGCGCGTCGATGAAGCCCGGTTGCGGTATCGCCATCGCGTGCGCGCGCAGCACCAGTTCGACCGCCCGGATGCGCCGACGCCAGCGGGCGTCGTAGGCGAGGTCGAGGTCGGCGAGAGCGAGGTCCAGCAGTGCCGCGCCGTCAGCCGAAGCCAGCCAGCGGCGTGCCTCGGCCGCGTCTGTCCAGCCCGACTGGTAAGCAGTGAATACGGTTGCCGGTGGCCGAGCGACACGGGTGAGCTGGTGGGTAGCGACCACGTAACCGAGGCCGCGACCTTCGTGCACTACGTTGTCCCAGGCCAGGTCGACGCCAGGTCGCTCGTGTGGAAAGCCATCGAGCAGCACGTTGGCGACCAGCCAGGGCGCGGTTGGCGGCAGCGCTTCGCGTGGCAGGCTGGCGGTCAGTTCGGGGTCGATCCGGTGGGCGACGTGCAGCGGCATCGCGCAGATCGCGTGCCCGGCCTGCAACAGCACGCTGCGTCCGTCAGGCGCGAGTACCGTGATGTTCACCGCGCTGCGACCGCCGCGCAGCTGGACGGCGTGTCCGGCCACAGTCCGCGTGTTGCCGAGTCGCGCGCGCAGGCCGGCGGTCAATGCCGACAAGCCTTGCGGCCACGTCAGTACCGTGCCGGCTTCCGCGTTGCGGGCTTCGCCGCGCCGGCTGCAGAAGTAGTGCAGGCCGGCCCAGGCCGAGATCGCGCCGGCCGGCGCACCGTAGTCGTCGCGCATCGCGTAGTCGATGTAGCGGCGCAGCGCCGGGTGGCGATGCGACTGCGCGTCGAGCCAGGATGCGAAGCTGACGCGGTCGAGCGCACGCAGTGCGACGTCTCGCGAACAGGCGGCCAGCGGCACGGTGAAGGCGAACAGGCCGTCGGCGCCGCGGCGCGCAGCCCAGTCGCGCATCGCCGCCTCGAAGCGGTCGGCTGCGGCGACGTCGTCCGCCGTCGAGCGCGGCAGCAGGCCTTCGTGCCAGAGGCCGCCCGCGAACGTGCGTTCGGCGGCCGGATGGACCAGAGCCTGTTCGTCGTACTCGGGCGCGGCGGCGCCCGGGGCGCCGCACAGCACGCCGAGATCGGCCAGCATGTCGCGCACGTGAGTCGCCTCGCGGCCGGGCAGCGGCAGGTAGTGCGCACCGCGCGGGCAGGCGATGCCGCCGAGCGCGCCCGCGGCCGCATTGCCGTCGGGCTCCGGACCGTCGACCAGCACCACGTCGCGCTGCCCTTCGCGCGCCAGTCGCCAGGCGGCGGTCAGCCCGGCAACGCCGGAACCGAGAATGGCGACCGCGCAGCGCAGTTCGCCGGATGGCGTTGGCAGCGCGGCCGTGTCGCGCAGAGCGTGGCCCTCGCGCATGCCCGGCCGCAGCACGCTGATCGCGGGCGGCGTGCGCACATCGCCGCAGGCGGCGAACAGCGGCAGACTGGCAGCCGCGGTCAGGAAGCTGCGTCGCTTCATCGCATCTGCCGCGACCAGTCTTCTTCGAAGTAATGCACCAGCATCTGCGTGTTCAGCCGGTTCGGCTCGACCGCCGGCGCGCGCATGTCGGGCGGGAAGTCGAACATTTGCGCCAGCGTGGGTGCGTCGAGATGGCGCAGTCCGGCCGGCAGGGCGAGCGGTGGCCGGTAGCCTGCGTCGCGGCCGGCGATGATGAAGCCCCAGTCGCCGAAGCTGGGCACGCTGGCGTGATAGGGCGCGGTGTGCAGGCCGGCCTCGCGCAAGGTGGCGTCCACGCACCAGTAGGCGCGCGGCGCGTACCAGGGCGAGGTGGACTGCACGACGATCAGTCCGCCGGGTGCCAGATGGCGCGTCATCAGGCGGTAGATCGGTACCGCGTACAGCTTGCCCAGCGCGTAGTGCGACGGGTCAGGGAAGTCGGCGACGATGAGGTCCCAGCCGGGACCGGGCGCGGTCTCCAGCCACTGTGCGGCGTCGGCGTTGACGGTGCTCACGCGCGCGTCGCGCAGTGCGTAGGCATTCAGCGCGGCCAGATCGTCGGTGTCGCGGAACAGGCGGGTCATCGCCGGGTCGAGTTCGACCAGCATCACCTGCTCGACCTGTGGGTACTTCAGCACTTCGCGCACCGCCAGACCGTCGCCGCCGCCCAGCACCAGCACGCGCTTCGCGTGTGGCAGCGCGGCCAGTGCCGGGTGCACCAGCGCTTCGTGGTAGCGGTGCTCGTCGCGGGTGGAGAACTGCAGGTTGCCGTTCAGGTAGAGCCGGGTGTCGTCCTGCCAGCGGGTGAGCACGATGCGCTGGAAGGGCGTGGTTTCCTGATGAACGATGACGTCGCCGTAGAGGCCGGCCTCGGCCGCATCGGTCAGCTTCTGCGCCCAGGCCAGTGCGCCAAGCAGCACCGCCAGCACCAGCCAGCCGCGCAGCATCAGTGCGCGCGCCTGTGGCAGTTCGGCGCGGTAGCGGTGGGTCACCCACAGCCCGATGCCGGCGTTGAGCAGGCCGAATACCACCGCCGTGCGCGCCAGTCCGAGCAGCGGTGCGAACACCAGCGGGAACAGCAGTGACACCGCCAGCGCACCGAGATAATCGAAGGTGAGCACCTTGCTCACCAGTGCCTCGAAAGCCTGCTTGCGCTGGTGCAGCAGGCGCATCACCAGAGGGATTTCCATGCCCACCAGCACGCCGATCAGCAGCACGATGGCGTAAAGCGACACGCGGAAGGGGCTGCCGGCCCAGGCATAGATCAGGAACAGCGCGCAGGCCGACAGGCCGCCGAGCAGGCCCACCATCAGTTCGATGTCGATGAAGCGGGCCAGCACGACCTTTTCGTCCACATACTTCGACAGGTGGGAGCCGATGCCCATGGCGAACAGGTAGGCGCCGATGATGGTCGAGAAACGCAGCACCGATTCGCCCAGCAGATAGCTGGCCAGCGCACCGGCAATCAGTTCATAGGCCAGTCCGCATGAGGCGACGACGAAAACCGCGACGATGAGCCCGGGGTGGTGTGAGCCAGCGTCCGTGCCGGGTGTCGCGGTGCCATGCAGATCGGGTTCAGGGCGGGATTGCGGCGGCATGGGGCAGCGGCTAGAGTGCGTGCGCACAGACCACGGAGAAGGTTGGAGACGCGCAATCATGCCGCAACTGCCGGTCGATCAGTTCTACCTCTATCTGAAGCACCTGCTGTCCGGGCTGATCATGGTCGGCTTGTTCGCAGCCGTCTATGTGCGCTTCACGCCCTTCCACGAAATGCCGCTGATCCGCCGCGGCTGCACCGCTGCCGCGCTGTCGCTGGCCGGCGCCATCCTTGGCTTCTCGCTGACCGTCGCGTCCAGCATCCTGCACAACGACCACTACCTGATGTTCGTCGCCTGGGGCACGCTGGCGGCGGTGGTGCAGGTGGCGGCCTATCTGCTGATCGAGCGCAGCCTGCCGGAAATGAAGGCGGCAATCGAAGCGAACAATATGGCGATGGGTGCGCTGATGGGCACGGTGTCGCTGGTGGTCGGCGTGATCAATGCCGCCTGTCTTTCCTGAGATGAAGGCCCCCACGCTCACTGCGTTCGCTGCCCCCCGAGGGGGCTGCGCTCGCCCTTGGGGGCGGCCCTGCGGGCGGCGCGGGCCCCGTTCAGGCGTCGTTGTAAGGTGACGAACAGTGGAACAACTGAGAGGAGTCGACGATGGGTATCGGTGATTTCATCAAGAAGCAGTTCATCGACGTACTGCAGTGGAACGAGGACGGCGATGGGGTGCTGGCCTGGCGCTACCCGATGCAGGACTTCGAAATCCAGTACGGCGCGAAGCTGACGGTGCGCGAGTCGCAGATGGCGGTGTTCGTCAATGAAGGCAAGGTGGCCGACGTGTTCGGACCCGGCCTGCACACGCTGAACACGAATACGCTGCCCATCCTCACCTACCTGCAGAACTGGGACAAGCTGTTCCAGTCGCCCTTCAAGAGCGACGTCTACTTCTTCAGCACCCGCCTGCAGCTCGGCCGCAAATGGGGCACGCCGCAGCCGGTCACGGTGCGCGACAAGGATTTCGGCATGGTGCGGCTGCGCGCCTTCGGCATGTACTCGTACAAGCTGGCCGACCCGAAGAAGTTCTTCACCGAAATAAGCGGCACGCGCGACACCTACACGGTCGACGACCTCGAAATGCAGCTGCGCAATCTGGTCGTGTCGACGATGAGCAGCACCCTCGGCAATTCCGCTGCGCCCTTCCTCGACATGGCGGCCAATCTGGGCGTGATGTCGGACGCGGTGAAGGCGGCGATGACGCCGGTGTTCGAGCGCTACGGCGTGGCGATCGACAATTTCGCGGTCGAGAGCATCTCGCTGCCGGAAGAACTGCAGAAGGCACTCGACACCCGGATTTCGATGGGCATGGTCGGCAATATGGCCACCTACACCCAGTATCAGACCGCCAACGCGATTCCGCTGGCCGCGCAGAACGAGGGCGGGCTGGCCGGCATCGGCGCGAGCCTCGGTGCCGGCCTCACGATGGGGCAGGTGATGACCGAGGCGATGCGCAACGCACAGGCCGGTGCGCCGGCCGCACCCGCGGCAGCGACCGATGCGCCCGAGGTCCGTCTGGGCAAGCTGAAGTCCTTGCTCGACGGTGGGCTCATCACGCAGGCCGACTATGACACGGCCAAGGCCGAAGTGATCAAGCAGATCACCGGCGGCTGACCCTCCGCATGGCGATGTATCAGGTGGCCTGCCCCGGCTGCGGGGCACCGGTCGAGTTCCGTTCGGCCGCTTCGCGCATGGCAGTGTGCGGCTATTGCCGCACCACGCTGCTGCGCGACGCCGACGCGGTGCGCGACATCGGCAAGCAGGCGGCGCTGATCGAAGACCACTCGCCGGTGCAGATCATGACCAGCGGCCAGTACGCCGGTCAGGGTTTCACCGTGGTCGGCCGCATCCAGCTGCGCTACGAGCACGGCGTGTGGAACGAGTGGTATCTGCTGTTCGACGACGGCAGCAGTGGCTGGCTGGGCGATTTCGCCGGTCAGTTCGTCATTGCGCGGCCGGACGGCGATGCGGTGGGGCCACCGCTGTTCGACAAGGTCGAGCCGGGCAACCGCTGGTCGCACGGGGGCACCTTCTGGCATGCGTCCGACATCCGCAAGGCGGAGTGCGTCGCGGCCGAGGGCGAGCTGCCGTTTCCGGTCGATGCGCGCTGGGTGGCGCGGGTGATCGACTACCGCCATCGCGACGAATTCCTGACGCTGGACTATTCCGATCTGCCGCCCGTCTGCTACCGCGGGCGTGCCGTGTCGCTGGCCGGTCTGTACGCCCAGCGTCTGCGGGATGTGGACGCCGTCGCGGCGCGCGCAGGGCGGCTGCAGGGCGGTGTGGCCACGCTCATTTGCCCGGCCTGTGGCGCGCCGGCCGCGGTGGTGCCCGGTGCTACCCAGCACCTCACCTGTCCGTCCTGCCGGTCGCAGATTTCGCTGGCGGCCGGTCAGGCCGAAGTGATCAGCCGTCAGGCGGCGGACGAACGCGCAGTTAGCGCCACCCTGCAGGCGGGCGAAACGCTGACCATCGAAGGTCTGGCCTGGCGGGTGATGGGCTGGCTGCGCTGCGGCGTGCCGGCCGACGCGTCTGAACCCGAGTGGTTCGAATACCTGCTGTACGCGCCGCAGGCCGGATTCTCCTGGCTGGTTGAAACCCGCCAGGGCTGGCAGCGCGCCCGCGTACTGAACGCCTGGCCCGAGAGCTTCACCGCCACCGCGGCGACGCTGGGCGGCAAGGCCTTTGTGCGTCGCTACCTCTATGTGGCGGAAGTACGTCAGGTGGTGGGTGCCTTTCCGTGGCGGGGGCGTGCCGGCGACCGCACGGAGATCGGTGAATACGTGCAGGGCGACCGGGTGCTCAATCTGGAGCGCAGTCAGCACGAGATGGGCTGGTCGCTGGCCGAACCGGTGTCGCTGGATCAGGTTGCCAGCTGGGCGGGCCGCAGGCTGGCGTCCATCGCACCGGCGCCCGCCGGCCCGAACACGGAAAAGCCGATGCTGCTCGATGCGGCGGGCAAGGCCACGCTGAAGCCGCTTGCCTGGACCTTCACCGGCCTGATCGGCCTGCTGAACCTGCGCTACATCCTGCCCTTCAACTTCGATGCGCTGGTGGTGACCGGCATTGCGCTCTATCTGCTGTGGCTGCCGCTGACCGTGAAGGAATTCGACTGACCATGCGGGTGTTCTACGGCATCTACGCGCTCGTGCTGCTGCTGATCAGCCTGGCCATCAATGCAGACGACGACGGTGGCGGTCGTTCGCGCTCGTACTCGTCCAGCTCCGGATCGGGTTCGTCCTGGGGCTCGGGGCATAAATGAGCGTGCCGCCGATAGGCCTGCACGTGCTGCTCGACCTGTATGGCGTCGAGCCGGCCCGGCTTGAGGATTGCACGCGGATCGAAGCCGTGTTGAGCGAGGCGGCCCGCGTTGCCGGCGCCCGTGTGCTCGGCGCGCGCTTTCACCCATTTGGCCCCGGTCAGGGCGTGACCGGCGTGCTGCTGCTGGCCGAGTCGCACATCAGCATCCACACCTGGCCGGAACACGGCTACGCCGCGGTGGACGTGTTCATGTGCGGCGAAGCCGAGGCGATGACCGCCGCCACGCTGATCGGCGAACGCCTGCGCGCCGGGCGCATCGATGTGCGCGAGTGCGCGCGCGGCCTGAGCGGCGAAAGGCATGCTGGTTAATGCGCGCCGTTTCCGGTCTGCACCGGCGAGCGGGTAAACTGCCGGGCTGGCTTATAGACAAGGCCCTGCCTCGATGCTCAGACTGACCGAAATAAAACTCCCGCTCGATCACCCGGAAGAAGCGCTGCGCGCCGCCGTGCTGGAAAGGCTGCGCATCGCCGATGCCGATCTGCTGTCCGTTCATGTGTTCCGCCGCGGCTACGACGCCCGCCGTCGCTCGGCCATCCACCTGATCTACACGCTGGACGTCGAACTGCGCGACGAGGCGGCGGTGCTGAGGGCGCAGAAGCCGTCACCGCACCTGCAGCCGACGCCGGACACGCGATACCGGTTCGTTACCCACGCGCCCGACGGCCTGAGCCGCCGGCCGGTGGTGATCGGCATGGGGCCGTGCGGCATCCTCGCCGCGCTGTTGCTGGCGCAGATGGGATTCCGCCCCATCGTGCTGGAGCGGGGCAAGGCGGTGCGCGAGCGCACCCAGGACACCTGGGGCCTGTGGCGCAAGCGGGTGCTCAATCCGGAGTCGAACGTGCAGTTCGGCGAGGGCGGCGCCGGTACCTTTTCCGACGGCAAGCTCTACAGCCAGATCAAGGACCCGAAGCATTACGGTCGCAAGGTGCTGACCGAATTCGTCAAGGCCGGCGCGCCGGACGAAATCCTCTACGTGAGCAAGCCGCATATCGGCACCTTCCGCCTGGTCGGCATGGTCGAGAAGATGCGCGCCGAGATCGAGTCGCTGGGGGGCGAAATCCGCTTCCAGGCGCGGGTGGAAGACATCGTCATCGAGGACGGCGCAGTACGCGGTGTCAAGCTGGCCGACGGCAGTGAGATCGCCACCGACCACGTGGTGCTGGCCATCGGCCACAGCGCGCGCGACACCTTTGCCATGCTTTACGAGAAGGGTGTCTACGTCGAGGCCAAGCCGTTTTCGGTGGGCTTCCGCATCGAGCATCCGCAGAGCCTGATCGATCGCGCGCGCTTCGGCGACTTCGCCGGTCATCCGGTACTGGGCGCGGCCGACTACAAGCTGGTGCATCACGCGAAGAACGGCCGCTCGGTCTACAGCTTCTGCATGTGTCCGGGCGGCACCGTGGTCGCTGCAACGTCGGAAGAGGGTCGCGTGGTCACCAACGGCATGAGCCAGTATTCGCGCAACGAACGCAATGCCAACGCCGGCATCGTGGTCGGCATTTCGCCCGAGCAGGACTACCCCGGTCATCCGCTGGCCGGCATCGACCTCCAGCGTTCGCTGGAATCCCGTGCTTTCGAACTGGGTGGCGGCGACTACAGCGCGCCCGGGCAACTGGTCGGCGATTTCGTCGCCGGCCGGCCATCGAAGGCGCTGGGCGCCGTCGAGCCGAGCTACAAGCCGGGGGTCACGCTGGGTAGCCTCGCTACCGCTCTGCCCGAGTATGCGATCACCGCGATGCGCGAGGCCTTGCCGGCTTTCGACCGGCAGATCAAGGGTTTCGCGATGCATGATGCAGTGCTGACCGGTGTCGAGACGAGGACCTCGTCGCCGATCCGCATCAAGCGTGATCCGGTCAGCTACCAGAGCCTGAATACGCGTGGCCTCTATCCGGCGGGCGAGGGGGCGGGCTACGCTGGCGGCATCCTGTCGGCGGCCGTCGATGGCATCGAGGTGGCCGAGGCGGTCGCGTTGAGCATGGTTGCGGGTGCCGCCTGACGGCGGTTCCGCTCATTCGCCCGGACGATCGGGATCAGGCGCCAGTATCGAAGAAGTGCAGCACGCGCTGCGGCAGCCAGTCGAGCCGGCCCTTCGGCGCGCCGCTGACGTAGCCGACGTGGCCGCCCTGCGCGGTGTATTCCGGTCGCACGTCGGACGACAGCAGATCGGGTGTAGCGAGCGACCAGGCG
Source organism: Methyloversatilis sp. NSM2 (assembly GCF_038066675.1). Lineage (NCBI taxonomy): Bacteria > Pseudomonadati > Pseudomonadota > Betaproteobacteria > Nitrosomonadales > Sterolibacteriaceae > Methyloversatilis > Methyloversatilis sp. NSM2. The sequence continues at coordinate 603,323 of NZ_JBBUKV010000004.1, read as the reverse complement.
GGCACCATCGGATCGTTCAGCGCCTGCAGCAGCAGCAGCGGCGTGCGCACCGCCTTCAGCAGCGGGCGTGATGCACAGCGCGTCCAGTAGTCGTCGGCGTCACGGAAACCGTGGATCTGCGAGGTGACCGCGTCGTCGAAGGCGCGGATCGAGTTGCAGGCGGCGATGGCCGCCTCGTCCAGCAGGCCGGGGAAACGCTGCGCCTTGAGCAGCGCGCGCGGTTTCATCGTGCGCAGGAAGTATTGCGTGTAGACGCGGTTGAAGCCCTCGTCCAGCGCGCGGCCGGCGGCGCCCAGGTCGACCGGTGCGCAGACCGAGGCGGCGGCGGTAAGCCACTTCGACGCCGCCTGCCCCTGTTCTCCCAGCCATTTGCACAGCACGTTGCCGCCCAGCGACACGCCGACGGCGTAAACCGGTCGGCCTTCGTTGCGCGGTACGACACGCGGCAGCAGCCAGTCGAGTTCGGCGCTGTCGCCCGAGTGGTAGGCGCGCAGCAGCCGGTTCGGCTCACCCGAGCAGCCGCGCGCGTGGACGACTGCGCCGTTCCAGCCGCGCGCGGCCAGCGCATGCATCAGCGCCTTCGCGTAATGACTGCCGGAACTGCCTTCGAGCCCGTGAAACAGAAGCACCAGCGGCTGGGCGGCCTGCCGCGGCAGCCAGTCGACATCGACGAAATCGCCGTCCGGCGTGTCGAGGCGTTCGCGTACGAGCGTCGGCGTGGCCTGCGGGATGAAGCGCGGCCAGATGGTCTGTGCGTGGCCGCCGGGCAGCCACGATGCCGGACGGAAGGGCGGCGGGGCGGTCACGCCGGGCGCGGTGTCAGTGAAGAATCTTCGGCGCGTCGCCGACGTCGTGCGCGGCCGGCAGCGGCGATGCGTGGTGCAGCACCATATGCCAGCCGAGCGGCCCGCGTGCGTAGACGTTGGTCACCGCCAGCAGTGGCCGCGGCTGGCGCTCGCCCGCCACGGTGACCGTTTCCTGCACGCTGTGGATGGCCTGCAGCGCGCCCTGGATGACCAGCGCATTGCCGATGCGCACATCAGCGTGCGCGGCGGCGAAGCTGCGCCGCCATGCTTCGCGCACAGCCTCGTAGCCGCTGGCGCGCTGGCAACCGGCGAGGATGCACACGATGTCGTCCTCGTCGGCCCACACGGCCATCATGCCTTCGATGTCACCGCGGTTGCGCGCGTCGTAGAAGGCGGTTTCCGCCTCCTGGGCCGACGCGAAGAAGGTCTTGCGCTGGACTTCCATCCGCGCGCCGCTCAGTGGCCGGCGATCGCCGGACCGTGGTAGCTGTAGCGGGTACCGCAGTATGGACAGGCGGCCTGCCCGGTCTTGGTCACGTCGAGGAAGACGCGCGGGTGGCGCGCCCACAGCGGCGCACCGGGGAGCGGGCAATGCAGCGGAAGGTCGTTCGCGCTGACTTCGATTTCGCGTGCGTGGTCGCGGCTGGAATCGTTACCGGCTTGGGTCATTTCAATGTGCTCCGGGCAGGGAGAGGGCGCGCAGGCGCCGCGGAACGGGAAAGGTGCGCGGCAAGGGCCGCGCACCGGTTCAGATCCTGGTGAGCCAGCGATGGTATTCCGGCGCGCGGCCGTTTACCACGTCGAAGAAGCGGGCCTGGATCTTCTCGGTGACCGGGCCGCGGGTGCCGGCACCGATGATGCGGCCGTCCAGTTCGCGGATCGGCGTCACCTCGGCGGCGGTGCCGGTGAAGAAGGCTTCGTCCGCGGTGTAGATGTCGTCGCGGGTCAGGCGCTTGGACACGACCTGGTAGCCCAGTTCGGCGGCGATCTCGATCACCGACGCACGCGTGATGCCGACCAGTGCCGATGCGATTTCCGGTTCGTAGATCTTGTTGTCCTTGATCACGAACAGGTTCTCGCCCGCGCCTTCGGCGACGAAACCATCGACGTCAAGCAGCAGCGCTTCGTCGTAGCCGTGTTCGGTCGCTTCCATATTGGCGAGGATGGAGTTCGCGTAGGTGCCGGAATACTTGGCGCGGCACATCGACACATTGACGTGATGGCGCGAGTAGGACGAGGTCTTCACGCGGATGCCGCGCTTCAGGCCGTCCTCGCCAAGGTAGGCGCCCCAGGGCCAGGCGGCGATCGACACGTGCACCGATGCGCCGCGGGTCGAAATGCCCATCTTTTCCGAGCCGAAGAAGGCGATCGGGCGGATGTAGCAGGATTCCAGCTTGTTGGCGCGCACCACTTCGAGCTGCGCTTCCATCAACTCTTCGCGGCTGTACGGCATCTTCATCATGTAGATGTGCGCCGAATTGAACAGCCGGTCGGTGTGTTCCTTGAGACGGAAGATGGCGGTGCCGATTTCCGTGTTGTAGGCGCGTACGCCCTCGAAGACCGCCAGACCGTAGTGCAGCGAGTGCGTCAGTACGTGCGTGGTGGCCTCGCGCCAGGGCACCATCTTGCCGTCGTACCAGATAAAACCGTCGCGGTCGGCCATCGACATGGGAAACACTCCAGAGATTGCGGTAAACCAACGATTTTAGCCGAAGCAGGCCGTTCGGCGGCGGTCCTGGCGTGCCCGCCGCGTTAAAATCGCCGCATGAGCGAACGCATCTGGAAACCCAACGTCACGGTGGCCGCGCTGATGGAAGACCGCGGCCGCTTCCTGATGGTGGAAGAGCACACCTCCGGCGGACTCATGCTGAACCAGCCCGCCGGTCATCTCGAAGAGGGCGAATCGCTGGTCGAGGCCTGTGCCCGCGAGGCCATGGAAGAGACGGCCCACCCCTTCGAGCCGCGCGAACTGGTCGGCGTGTACCAGTGGCGGCGACCGGACGGCGAAGTGACCTATCTGAGATTCGCCTTTGCCGGCGACGCCGGAGAGCAGATCGCCGGGCGCGCGCTGGACGACGGCATCGTCCGCGCGATCTGGATGACGCCGGCCGAAATCGAAGCCAGTCGCGCCCGGCACCGCAGTCCGCTGGTGTGGGCCTGCGTGCAGGACTGGCTGGCCGGCGTCCGTTTGCCGCTGACGGTCGTGCGGCATTTTTCCTGATGCGTCGTGCCGCTTGCCTGCTGACGCTGCTGCTGAGCGTGACGGCCGCACGCGCGGATCACGCGACCGCCCTCGACGTCTGCTTCAACTACAGCTGCCTGACGACGCAGACCGTGCTCTACAGTGAGGCGCACATCAGTTCGCTGCGCAATGAACTGCAGCTGGCGAACGATGCGGCGGAAGAGCGTCTGCGGCTGCAGGATGCCATCGCCCGCATGTACCGCTGGGCGGGCGAACAGACGCCCATTCACGTCGACCGCGCAGGCGATTTCCTCGACGACGGCGCCTACGGGCGCATGGACTGCATCGATCATGCGCACACCACGGAGCGCATGCTGGAAGCGCTGCAGGCGGCTGGCGCGCTGCGCTTCCACCGCGCAGCCGGCATCGAGCGGCGACGCAGCTGGCTCATCATGCAGCACTTCAGCGCGACAATTGAACAGAACGACGGTGGTGGCCGCTGGGCGGTCGACACCTGGTTTCGCGACCACGCCGAGCCGGCGGTCGTGATGGACATCGAAACATGGAAGGATGGGGGTTACCCGGATGAATGAGGCACTGGCGGGTATCGCACCCGGAAATGGCGAAACCGTCGTCGTCGGCATGTCCGGCGGCGTCGATTCGTCGGTCTCGGCGCTGCTGCTGAAGCAGGCCGGCTACAAGGTGGTCGGCCTGTTCATGAAGAACTGGGAAGACGACGACACCGACGAATACTGTTCGACGCGGCAGGACCTGATCGATGCCGTATCGGCGGCCGACGTGATCGGCATGGACCTCGAAGTCGTCAATTTCTCGGCCGAGTACAAGGACCGCGTGTTTGCCAGCTTCCTGCGCGAGTACCAGGCGGGCCGCACGCCGAATCCTGACGTGCTGTGCAACGCAGAGATCAAGTTCACCGCCTTTCTCGACCACGCGATGCAACTGGGTGCGACCCGCATCGCCACCGGCCACTATGCGCAGGTCAGGGAGTTCGACGGCAGCTTTCAGCTGCTGAAGGGCGAGGACGGTACCAAGGACCAGAGCTATTTCCTGCACCGGCTGAACCAGGCGCAGCTGTCGCGCACGATGTTCCCGGTTGGCCACCTGTACAAGCGTGACGTGCGTCGCATCGCAGCCGACGCCGGGTTGGCGAACGCGGCGAAGAAAGATTCCACCGGCATCTGTTTCGTCGGCGAGCGGCCGTTCCGCGAGTTCCTGCAGCGCTATCTGCCGGTCACGCCGGGCGAGATCCGTGACCTGGACAGCGAGCGCGTGCTCGGCCGGCACGATGGGCTGATGTATCACACGATAGGCCAGCGCAAGGGCCTGGGCATTGGCGGCCTGAAGGGCATGGCGGACGACGCCGGCGAGCACGAAGCCTGGTATTCGGCGCGCAAGGACATGGAGAAGAACGTGCTCTACGTCGTGCGTGGCCATGACCACCCGGCCCTGCTGTCGGGCAGCCTGGTGGCGAGCGATCTGTCGTGGGTGTCGGGACGCCCGCCGCACACGCACTGGGTGTATGCGGCGAAGACGCGCTACCGCCAGCCGGACGCGCCGTGCAGCATCGACGCGGTGGATGCCGAGCGCTGCGAAATCGTGTTCGCCGAGCCCCAGTGGGCGGTGACGCCGGGGCAGAGCGTCGTCGTCTACGAGAGCAAGGTGTGCCTCGGCGGCGGCATCATCACCGGGGCGACGCCGGCGGCCTGAGCGCCGCCTTCGAGGTCCGGCGGCGCGGTGCGCCGGACCGTTGTCGCTTACTCGTGCGGCACCGTGTCGGCCAGCGAGGGGCGCTGCATCAGTTTTTCCTGCAGGCGGGCGAGATTGGGATGGGCGGCGCGCCAGTCCAGCTCGGGCATGCGGAAATCGAGGTAACCGAGTGCGCAACCGACCGCGATGTCGGCCAGCGAGATGCCGTTGCCGTGGCACCAGGCTCCGTCGCCGAGGTCTTCCGCCAGGGCGACCAGCGCGCGATCGATCTTGACGCGGTGGCGGGCGATCCAGCCCGCGCTGCGTTCGTCGTCCGGACGGCGGCGCTCAAGCACGATGGTCACTGCGGCGTCGGTCATGCCGTCGGCCAGCGCCTCCCAGCGCTTGACCAGCGCGCGTTCGCGCGCGGTCGACGGCAGCAGCTTGTTGTTCGGCGCCACACCGTCGAGGTATTCGACGATCACGCGCGAATCGAACAGGCGGGTGTCGTCATCGAGCAGCAGCACCGGAATCTTGCCCAGCGGGTTCAGATCGGGCACGCCGCTGTTGTCCACCCAGGGCGAGTCGATCACGAATTCGCAATCGATCTTCTTTTCGGCGAGCACGACGCGCGTCTTGCGCACGTAGGGGCTGGTGAGGGAACCGACGAGTTTCATGGACAGCACCGTTTGACGACGTCGGAATTATAGCGTCCCGCTTACGGTGGCCACGCCGGAGCCACCGTAAGCACATGATAAAATTCGTGCTGCGTTGCACGACGCGTGTGCGTCGGGCAATTCCTTTCCCTTCTTTCCGCAGGTTTCCTCATGAGTGCCCACACCCTTTCCGCGCTGTCGCCGCTGGACGGCCGCTACGCTGCCAAGCTCGACCCGCTGCGCGGCCATTTCAGCGAGTACGGCCTGATCCGCAATCGCGTCCGCGTCGAGATCGCCTGGCTGCGCGCGCTGGCCGCCAGCCCGCAGATCGCCGAGGTGAAGGCTTTCTCGCAGGCCACGCTGGACGAGCTCGATACGGTCATTCGCGACTTCGGTGTCGATGACGCTGCCGCGATCAAGACCATCGAGGCGCGCACCAATCACGACGTGAAGGCGATGGAGTACTGGCTGAAGGAACGCCTGGCGAAGAACGCCGAAGTGACCGGCGTGTCCGAATTCATCCACTTCGCCTGTACCTCGGAAGACATCAACAACGTGTCGCACGCACTGATGCTGAACGAGGCGCGCACCGAGGTGCTGCTGCCTGCACTCGACGCAGTGATCGAGCGTCTGCGCGGCATGGCGCACGAACTGGCCGACGTTCCGATGCTGTCGCGTACGCACGGCCAGCCGGCCAGCCCGACCACGCTGGGCAAGGAAATGGCCAATATCGCCGCGCGCCTGATGCGCGCCCGCGCGCGCGTCGCCGCGGTCAGCCTGACGGCCAAGTTCAATGGCGCGGTCGGCAACTACAACGCCCACCTGTCTGCCTACCCGGATGTCGATTGGCCGCAGTTCAACCGCGAATTCATCGAATCCTTCGGCCTTGAGTTCAACCCCTACACGATCCAGATCGAGCCGCACGACGCGATGGCCGAACTGTTCGACGCGATGGGCCGTGCCAACACCATCCTGCTCGACGCCGCACGCGATTTCTGGATGTACATCTCGCTCGGCTACTTCAAGCAGAAGCTGAAGGAGGGCGAGATCGGCAGTTCCACCATGCCGCACAAGGTGAACCCGATCGACTTCGAGAACGCCGAAGGCAATCTGGGCCTGGCCAACGCAGTGCTGCGCCACCTGTCGGAAAAGCTGCCGGTGTCGCGCATGCAGCGTGACCTGACCGACTCGACCGTGCTGCGCAATATGGGCGTGGCCTTTGGCTACAGCGTGCTGGCGCTGGATTCGCTGTCGCGCGGTCTGGGCAAGCTGCTGGCCGAACCGGCCGCGCTGGCAGCTGACCTCGACGCCTGCTGGGAAGTACTGGCCGAGCCGGTGCAGACGGTGATGCGCCGCTACGGCATCCCCAATCCGTACGAACAGCTGAAGGAACTGACGCGCGGCCGCGGCATCACGCGCGAAGGCCTGCAGGCCTTCATCGCCAAGCTCGATCTGCCGCAGGCCGAGCGCGACCGTCTGCTGGCGATGACGCCGGCGAGCTATATCGGCGACGCGGCCCGTCTGGCCCGCGCCATCTGATCGATTGCGGAGAGACGAAGATGAGTTTTGCGGAAACCCTGAAGACGCTGCCCGGCGTGTCGCATCTGTCGGCGCTGCAGCTTCTGGACGCGGCCGGTGAAGTGGTCGCCACCATCGAGAACAAGCCGGGCCAGGCTGGCTCGCTGGCGGTCTACAACCACCTCGCGCAGCTGCACGGTGCCATCACGCCGGATGCGGCGAAGCAGGCGCTGGACATCTACGCCGAGCACACCGTCGATGCCAGGGCCAACCCGGGCAAGCACCCGAACATAGACCGCCTGATCGCGCTGATCGAGAACGGCCAGACCCTGCGCGTGAAGCAGGTGTTCGCCCAGCCCTGATAGGAACGGGCAGACAAAAAGAAACCCGGCCGCGGCCGGGTTTCTTTTTTGGGTGCAGGGTCTGTGCTCAGACCACCGCTTCCTGCTTCTGCTTGACCGGTTTGGCCAGCTGCTCGCGCTTGACGCCCAGCCACATGACCAGCGGGCTGGCGACCAGCACCGACGAGTAGATGCCGAAGCAGATGCCGATGGTCAGCGCGACTGCGAAGTAGTGCAGCGCCTCGCCACCGAACAGCAGCATCGACAGCACCATCATCTGCGTCGAACCGTGGGTGATGATGGTGCGCGAGATCGTGCTGGTGATCGCGTGGTCCAGCACTTCCGGCACGCTCATCGTGCGCTTGCGTGCATTGCGGAACACTTCGCGCACGCGGTCGAACACCACCACCGATTCATTCACCGAATAGCCCAGTACGGCCAGCACCGCAGCCAGCACCGGCAGCGAGAATTCCCACTGGAAGGCGGCGAAGAAGCCGAGGATGATGACCACGTCGTGCAGGTTGGCGATGATGGCCGACACCGCGAAGCGCCACTCGAAGCGCATCGCCAGGTAGATCATGATGCCGATGATCACCAGCATCAGCGCCAGCGAACCGTCGGCGGCCAGTTCCTTGCCGACCTGCGGGCCGACGTACTCGACGCGGCGCAGTTCGGGCTTCGCGCCTTCACCGGCCGACAGTGTGGCCATCACCTGCTGGCTCACCTTGGCCGAGTCGCTGTCCTTGACCAGCGGCAGACGGATCAGCACGTCGCGTGCGGTGCCGAAGTTCTGCACCTGCGGGTCACTGAAGCCGCTGTCGGTCAATGACTTGCGCACCGCGTTCAGATCGGCCGCCTCGCTGTAGGCGACTTCCATCAGCGTGCCGCCGGTGAACTCAACCGACAGGTGCAGGCCGCGCGTGGCGAGGAAGAACACCGCGAGCAGGAAGGTCACCAGCGAAATGACGTTGAACACCAGCGCATGGCGCATGAAGGGGATGTCGCGCCGGATACGGAAGAATTCCATGGCTGTTCAGCTTTCCTTGTATGCGGTTCAGGCGCCTGCGCCCGGTTTCCAGACGGTGCCGATCGACAGCTTCTCGAGCTTGCGGGCACGGCCATAGACCATGTTCACCATCGCGCGCGATACCACCACGGCACTGAACATCGAGGTCAGGATGCCCAGGCAATGCACGACGGCGAAGCCGCGCACCGGGCCTGAGCCGAAGATGAGCAGCGCAAGGCCGGCAATCATGGTGGTGACGTTGGAGTCGAGAATGGTCGCCCAGGCGCGCTCGTAGCCGGCGGTGATCGCCGCCTGCGGGCTGACACCGAGGCGCAGTTCCTCGCGGATGCGCTCGTTGATCAGCACGTTGGCGTCGATCGCCATGCCCAGCGTCAGCGCGATGGCGGCAATGCCGGGCAGTGTCAGCGTGGCCTGCAGCAGCGACAGCAGCGCGATCAGGAACAGCAGGTTGGCGGCCAGCGCGGCGGACGAGATGAAGCCGAACACCATGTAGTAGCCGATCATGAACACAGCGATCGCGAGGAAGCCCCACATCGTCGAGTTGAAGCCCTTCTCGATGTTCTCGGCGCCGAGCGAGGGGCCGATCACGCGTTCCTCGATGATGTCCATCGGCGCAGCCAGCGCGCCCGAGCGGATCAGGATGGCCAGCGTATTTGTCTCCTGCGGGCTGAACTGGCCGGTGATCTGGAAGCGGTCGCCGAACTCGCCCTGAATGGTCGCCACCGAGATCGCCTCGCCGCGGCCCTTCTCGAACAGCAGGATGGCCATCATCTTCTTCAGGTTCTCGCGGGTCACCGTGCGCATGATGCGGCCGCCGGTCGAATCGAGCTTCACGGCGACGGCCGGGCGATTGGCGTCGTCGAACGAGGACTGCGCGGTTTCGAAGCGCTCGCCGGTCAGGATGACCTGCTTCTTCACCGGCACCTGGGTCACGATGCCGTTGCGCGCGCGCTCGGGATAGACCTCAAGGCCGTCCATATTCCCGCTGAGCATCGCCTCCTGGTCGACCAGGCGAACCTCCAGCGTAGCGGTGCGGCCGATCAGGTCCTTGGCCTTGGCCACGTCCTGCACACCGGGCAGCTGGACGACGATGCGGTCCGCGCCCTGCTGCTGGATGATGGGTTCGGCCACGCCCAGTTCGTTCACGCGCTTCTGCAGCGTCAGGATGTTCTGCTTGATCGCCGACTCGCGGATGTCCTTCTCGGCGATTTCCTTCATGCGGCCGGTCAGCACGAAGTCGCCGCCGGATTCGCTGGTGGTCCAGGCCATGTCGGGCAGCACGCTCTCGACCGTGCCGCGCGCGGCGTCGCGGCCGGCGGCGTCGCGGAAACGCAGCGCGAGCGTGTCGCCTTCGCGGTTGATGCCGCCATGACGGATGTTCTTCTCGCGCAGCTGGGTGCGCAGGTCGGACGCCATCGAATCGACACGCTTGGTCAGCGCGCCCTTCATGTCGACCTGAAGCAGGAAGTGCACGCCGCCGCGCAGATCGAGGCCGAGGTACATCGGCAGCGCACCGAAGGAGCGCAGCCAGGTCGGCGATTTCGACAGCAGGTTCAGCGCCACGACGTAGCGGGCGTCATTGGCGTCCGGGTTCAGCGCCTTTTCGAGCACGTCGCGTGTCTTCAGCTGGGTGTCGGTATCGGCCAGGCGCACGCGTACGCCGCTGTTGTCCAGTGTCAGGCCGGTGTGGGCGATGGACGCCTGCTTCAGCGTGTTCTCGACCTGCGACATCAGTTCTGCGTCGATGGTGACGCCGGTGCGCGCCGTCGACACCTGCACGGCCGGGGCTTCGCCGTAGAAGTTGGGCAGCGTGTAGATCAGCCCGAGCAGCAGCGCCACGATCACCAGCGCGTTTTTCCAGAGCGGGTAGCGGTTCATTGCGAGGCGGGAATCAGGAGGGGAAATGCCGGTGGCGCTCGCCACCGGCCGGGCCGGAATGGCTTACAGCGCCTTCAGCGTGCCCTTGGGCAGCACGGTCGATACAGCCTGACGCTGCACCGCGACTTCGACGTTCGGTGCCAGTTCGACGGTGATGAAGTTGTCGCTCACCTTGACGATGCGGCCGGCGACGCCACCCTGGGTGACGACCTCGTCGCCCTTGGCCAGCGCTTCGACCATGGACTTGTGTTCCTTGGCGCGCTTCATCTGCGGGCGGATCATCAGGAACCACAGCACGACGAACATCAGGACGATGGGCAGCAGGCCCATGATGCCGCCGGTGGGATCGGCGGCGCCAGCGGCTTGCGCGTAGGCGGGGGAAATGAGCACGGTGGTCTCCGGTTGGACTTATTGGAAAGCTCGCGAGTATATCAGTCGCGTCCTACATGCCCGGATGGGCAGGATTTGCTCACATATCGGCCATTGCGCGGGTCAGACACCGCGCATGCGTTCGGCCAGAAAGGAAGCTGACCACTGAGCGTATCGGCCGGCTTCGATCGCTTCACGCGCTTCGCGCGTGAACTGCTGGTAGAAGTGCAGGTTGTGCAGCGTGTTCAGGCGCGCGCCCAGCATTTCGTTGCAGCGGTGCAGGTGGTGCAGGTAGGCACGTGTGTAGTGCGTGCAGGTGTGGCACTCGCAGGAGGCGTCGAGCGGCGCGGTGTCGTCCTTGTAGCGCGCGTTCTTCAGCTTGATGTCGCCGTAGCGGGTGAACAGCCAGCCGTTGCGCGCGTTGCGGGTCGGCATGACGCAGTCGAACATGTCGATACCGTAGCCGATCGCATGCACGATGTCCTCCGGCGTGCCGACGCCCATCAGATAGTGCGGCGCATCCTGCGGCAGCCGGGGCGCCGTGTGCGCGAGGATGCGCTGCATGTCCTCCTTCGGCTCGCCGACCGACAGGCCGCCGATGGCGTAGCCGTCGAAACCGATGTCCTTCAGTCCGGCGAGTGACTCGTCGCGCAGGTCTTCATGCATGCCGCCCTGCACGATGGCGAACAGCGCATTCGTGTTGCCCAGCGTGTCGTGCGCGTCGCGCGAGCGCTGTGCCCAGCGCAGGCTGAGCCGCATCGACTCGGCCGCCGTCGCGTGATCGGCCGGGTAGGGCGTGCACTCGTCGAAAATCATCACTACGTCGGAATTCAGATCGTGCTGGATGCGCATCGACTCCTCCGGCGTCAGCATCAGCTTGTCGCCGTTGATCGGGCTGGCAAAGCGCACGCCTTCTTCGGTGATCTTGCGCAGCGCGCCGAGCGAGAACACCTGGAAACCGCCGGAGTCGGTCAGGATGGGCCGGTCCCAGCCCATGAAGCGGTGCAGGCCGCCGTGCTTGCGGATGATGTCAGTGCCCGGTCGCAGCCACAGGTGGAAGGTGTTGCCGAGCACGATGCGCGCGCCCATGTCCCGCAATTCGGCCGGGTCCATGCCCTTGACGGTGCCGTAAGTGCCGACCGGCATGAAGACGGGCGTGTCGACAGTGCCATGCGCCAGCGTGACGCGGCCGCGGCGGGCGAGACCATCGGTGGCGAGCAGTTCAAACTTCATCGGAATCCTTCATGCGCGCCGGAATGAACATGGCGTCGCCGTAGCTGAAAAAGCGGTAGCGCTGCGCCACCGCGTGCGCGTAGGCCGCGAAGATGCGGCGTCGGCCGGCCAGCGCAGAGACCAGCATCAGCAGCGTCGACTTCGGCAGGTGGAAATTGGTGAGCAGGCCGTCGATCACGCGGAAGTCGTAGCCGGGCGTGATGAACAGCCGGGTGTCGCCGCTGCAGGCGACCAGCGGGCCGTCGCCGCAGGCGGCCGCCGCAGATTCCAGGCAGCGCAGGCTGGTGGTGCCGACGGCGACCACTCGCCCGCCGGCTGCCCGGGTGTCGGCGATGGCCTGCGCGGTGTCGGCCGACAGCTGGAAGCGTTCGCTGTGCATCCGGTGCTCGGCCAGGTTTTCGACACGCACCGGCTGGAAGGTGCCGGCGCCCACGTGCAGCGTCACCCGCGCGATGCGCACGCCGCGCGCGGCGACCGCGGCCAGCAGCGCCTCGTCGAAATGCAGGCCGGCGGTGGGTGCGGCGACCGAGCCGGTTTCGCGCGCGAACACGGTCTGGTAGCGCTCTTCGTCGGCTTCCGCCGCCGCGCGGTCGATGTAGGGCGGCAGCGGCAGGCGGCCGTGGCGCTCCAGCAGATCGAGCAGCGGTGCGTCGGCCGGACCGCGCAGCACGAAGAACTCGCCATCGCGTCCCAGCACCTCCAGGTCGAAGGCGTTCTCCATGCGCAACCGGCTGCCGGGTCTGGGCGTCTTGCTGGCGCGTACCTGGGCCAGCGCCTCGTGCTCGCCGGTCAGCCGCTCGATCAATACCTCGACCTGACCCCCGCTGTCCTTCTGTCCGTACAGGCGGGCGTGCATCACCCGTGTGTCGTTGAACACCAGCAGATCGCCGGGGTCGAGCCATTGCGGCAGGTCGCGGATGCTGGCGTCGGTCGGCGCGTCGCGGCCGACGACCAGCAGGCGGCTGGCGCTGCGTTCGGGCAGTGGCGCCTGCGCGATCAGTTCGTCGGGCAGGTCGTAATCGAAGTCGGAGAGCTTGAGCACGGCGTCGGACGGGGCGGAGAAGCGCGAAAAACCGCGCATTGTACCGCCCGGCGACTTGCCGGACGGCGTCGGTCGCCCGCATAATCCGGCCCTCTTCCCTGCCGGGATGGCGGAATCGGTAGACGCAGCGGATTCAAAATCCGCCGCCGCAAGGTGTGGGGGTTCGAGTCCCCCTCCCGGCACCACGACGTGCACAGGTATACTTGCGCGTTTTTCACGCGCATCCCTCTTTTCGTGCAGGTCTTCCGCGCAATCCCGTCCGTCGCAGACACCCCGGTCGCGCTGACCATCGGCAATTTCGATGGCGTGCACCTCGGCCACCAGACATTGCTCGCGCAACTGGCTGAGAAGGCGCGCGCGCTCGGCGTGCCGGCCGCGGTGATGACCTTCGAGCCGCACCCGCGCGAGTTCTTCATGCACGAGCGGCGGCCGACGCGGCTCACCAGCCTGCGCGAAAAGCTCGAGCTCTTCCGCCGGGCAGGCGTCGATCGCGTCTATGTGTGCCGCTTCAACGCGCGCTTCGCCGCGCTCGGTGCGCAGGCCTTCATCGACGAACTGCTGGTGCGCGGACTGGCCGTGCGCCACCTCATCATCGGCGACGATTTTCGCTTCGGTCGCGGCCGCGAAGGCGATTTCGAACGACTGCGCGCGGCCGGCGAACTGCATGGCTTCTCGGTGGCGAGCATGGAGACCGTCGAGATCGGTGGCGAGCGCGCTTCCAGTTCCGCCGTGCGCGAAGCGCTGGAGCAGGGCGATCTGGCGCGTGCCGAACGCCTGCTCGGCCGCCCGTACGCGATCAGCGGTCGCGTCGAGCACGGACAGAAGATCGGTCGCCAGCTCGGCTTCCCGACCGCCAACATCCAGCTCAAGCACCGTTCGCTGCCGCTGTCCGGCATCTATGCGGCGACCGTCACCGGTGGCGGGCTGCTGAATGCGCCGGGCGCAGCCAGCGTGGGCGTGCGTCCGACGATTGCCGACGGATTGCGGCCGACCTGCGAGGTCTATGTGCTGGACCGCGAGGTCGACCTGTACGACCAGCACGTGTCCGTGCGCTTCTGCCACAAGCTGCGCGACGAAGCGCGCTACGAAGGCCTGGAGGCGCTGCGCGAAGCGATCGCGCAGGACGTGGCGAACACCCGCAGGTGGTTCGCCGAAAATCCGATTTCCGAAGACTGAACCTGGCTGATCAAGATGGCTGATTACCGCACGACGCTGAACCTGCCCGACACCGCCTTCCCGATGCGCGGCGACCTGCCCAAGCGCGAACCCGGCTGGGTTCAGCAGTGGCAGCAGACCCAGCTCTACAAGCGCATCCGCGAAAAGGCCGCCGGCCGTCCGAAGTTCGTGCTGCACGACGGCCCGCCGTATGCGAACGGCGACATCCACCTCGGCCACGCGGTGAACAAGATCCTGAAGGACATCATCGTCCGCTCGAAGACGCTGGCAGGTTTCGACGCGCCTTACGTGCCGGGCTGGGACTGCCACGGTCTGCCGATCGAGCACCAGATCGAGAAGAAACACGGCAAGAATCTGCCGGCCTCCGAGGTGCGCAAGCTGTGCCGCGCCTTCGCCGGTGAGCAGGTGGAGATCCAGAAGAAGGGTTTCATCCGCCTTGGCGTGCTGGCCGACTGGGACCGCCCCTACCGCACGATGGATTTCGGCAACGAGGCGGGCGAAATCCGCGCACTGGCCGAAATGGTGAAGAAGGGCTGGGTGTATCGCGGCCTGAAGCCGGTGAACTGGTGTTTCGACTGCGGATCGGCGCTGGCCGAAGCCGAAGTCGAGTACCAGGACAAGGGCAGCCCGGCGGTCGACGTCGGCTTCCCGATCAGCGAGCGCGAGCGCGGCCGTCTGGCCGCCGCATTCGGTCTGGCCGAACTGCCGGCGGGCAGCGTGCATGCGGTGATCTGGACCACCACGCCGTGGACCATTCCTGCCAACCAGGCGCTGAACATGCACCCGGAGCATGTGTATGCGCTGGTGCAGACCGACGCCGGCTGTCTGGTGCTGGCCGAGGCGCTGGTCGAACAGAGCCTGAAGCGCTTCGGCCGCGAAGGCCGCGTGCTGGCCACCGCAACCGGCGACAAGCTGGAGCGCATCGCCTTCCATCATCCGCTGTACGAGCGCGAGTCGCCGGTCTTCCTGGCCGACTACGTAGGCATCGACGCCGGTACCGGCATCGTGCATTGCGCGCCGGCCTATGGCGTGGATGACTTCAACTCCTGCATGAAGAACGGCCTGACCGTGGCCGACGTGCTGAACCCGGTGCAGAGCAACGGCGTGTATGCCGAATCGCTGCCTTTCTTCGGCGGCCTGCACATCTGGAAGGCAAACCCGGTCATCGTGGACAAGCTGGCCGAGGTCGGCGCGCTGTTCTCGCACGAAAAGATCCAGCACAGCTACATGCACTGCTGGCGCCACAAGACGCCGCTGATCTACCGCGCTACCGCGCAGTGGTTCGTCGGCATGGACCTGAAGCCCGAGGGCGGCCCCAGCCTGCGCGAATCGGCGCTGGCCGCGATCGAGAACACCGACTTCTACCCGGACTGGGGCAAGGCGCGGCTGGCAGCAATGATCGCCAATCGGCCGGACTGGTGCATTTCGCGCCAGCGCAACTGGGGCGTGCCGATTCCGTTCTTCATCCACCGCGAAAGCGGCGAACTGCATCCGCGCACGGTCGAACTGATGGAAGCGGTGGCGCAGCGCGTGGACGCCGAAGGCATCGACGCCTGGTTCAACCTCGACGCCGCCGAACTGCTGGGTGCCGACGCGGCGCAGTACGAGAAGATCAGCGACACGCTGGACGTCTGGTTCGATTCCGGCGCCACCCATTGGCACGTGCTGCGCGGCTCGCACGCCGATCTGGCGCGCACCGACGGCGGCCCGGTGGCCGACCTCTACCTTGAAGGTTCGGATCAGCACCGCGGCTGGTTCCACTCGTCGCTGCTGACCGGTTGCGCGATCGACGGCCAGGCGCCGTACAAGGCGCTGCTGACGCACGGCTTCACGGTCGATGCGCAGGGCCGCAAGATGTCGAAGTCGCTCGGCAACGGCATCGAGCCGCAGGAGGTGGGCAACAAGCTGGGCATTGAAATCCTGCGCCTGTGGCTGGCCTCGACCGACTATTCGGGCGAGCTGTCGATTTCGAAGGAAATTCTCGACCGCGTGGTCGAAACCTACCGCCGGCTGCGCAACACGGTGCGCTTCCTGCTCGCCAACATCGCCGACTTCGACGCGCAGGCCGACATGCTGCCGGCGGACCAGTGGCTCACCATCGACCGATATGCGCTGGCGCTGACCCGCGACCTGCAGGCGCGCGTGACCGCCGACTACGACCAGTACGAATTCCACCGCGTGGTGCAGGCGCTGCAGCACTTCGCTTCGGAAGACCTCGGCGCCTTCTACCTCGACGTGCTGAAGGACCGGCTCTACACCACCGCACCCGGCTCGCACGCCCGCCGTTCGGCGCAGTCGGCGCTGTGGCACGTTACGCACACCCTGGTGCGGCTGATGGCGCCGGTGCTGTCTTTCACCGCCGAGGAAATCTGGACCGTACTCGGCGACAAGTCGGCCGACAGCGTCATGCTGACCACCTGGCACGAACTGCCGGAACAGGCGGACGAAGCCGCACTGATGGCGCGCTGGACACGCATCCGCACCTTGCGCGCCGAATCGGCCCGCGTGCTGGAAACGCTGCGCTCGGAAGGCGGCATCGGTTCGTCGCTGCAGGCCGAAGTCGAGGTGCGCGCTGCCGGCGAACTGCACGACGACCTCGCGTCGCTGGGTGACGATCTGCGCTTCGTGCTGATCACCTCGGCCGCGACGCTGAAGAAGGTGGCGAGCGAGGCGGAGCAGGGCGTCACGGCGACGCCGAGCGCACACGCCAAGTGCGCCCGCTGCTGGCACTACCGCGCAGATGTCGGCAGCAATGCCGAACATCCGGAACTGTGCGGCCGTTGCGATGCCAATCTGCACGGTGCGGGCGAAGCCCGCGAACACGCCTGAACGGAAGCCGATGAACGCACGCCTTGCCGGCTGGCTCGCCCTGTCCGCCTTCGTGGTCGGGGTGGACCAGCTCACCAAATACCTGATCACGCAGTGGCTGAGCTATGGCCAGAGCTGGTCGGTCACCTGGTTCTTCGATCTGGTGCTGGTGTACAACCCGGGTGCCGCCTTCAGCTTCCTGGCCGACCATGACGGCTGGCAGCGCTGGTTCTTCATCGTACTGACGTCCACAGTGTCGATCTGGCTGATCATGCTGATGCGCAAGCACGTCGCCGAAGTGGTGTTGCCGCTCGGTCTGGCACTGATACTGGGCGGCGCGATCGGCAACCTGATCGACCGCGTCGTGCTCGGCGCCGTGGTCGACTTCCTGTATTTTCATGCCGGGAGCCGAGGCTTCCCGGCCTTCAATGTGGCTGACTCGGCCATCACAGCGGGCGTGGTGCTGATGCTGGCAGACCAGTTCGGTCTGTCGGACCGCTTCGCCCGCGCGGAGAAACAAGCATGAACGACACCGTCAAACCCGACAGCCTGGTCACGCTGCACTTCCGCGTCGCGCTGCCGGAAGGTGGTCAGGCGCTGATCAGCACCTTCGAATCGACGCCGGCCACGCTGCAGCTGGGAGGCGGCGAGCTGGCGCCGGCGCTCGAAGCGCGTCTTGCCGGGCTGGAAGTGGGCAGCCACCATGTGTTCGAGCTGGCGCCGGGCGAGGTATTCGGCGAGCACAAGGCCGATCTGGTCGAGCGTTTTGCGCGTCGCGACATCCCGGCCGACATCGAACTGGACGTGCATTCGGTGATCGAATTCACCGATAACGACGGCAACAAGTTTCCCGGGCTGGTGCGCGAACTGGACGAGCAGTCCGCGCTGATCGATTTCAACCACCCGTTGGCGGGCCGCGCCGTGCGTTTCGAGGTGGAGGTGATCGGTGTCTCCTGAGGGCGAGAACATGGACGTGCTGCTGGCCAATCCGCGCGGCTTCTGTGCCGGCGTGGAGCGCGCGATCGCCATCGTCGAGCGCGCGCTGGAGCAGTACGGGGCGCCAATCTACGTGCGCCACGAAGTCGTGCATAACAAGTTCGTCGTCGACAGCCTGCGCGCCAAGGGCGCCATCTTCATCGACGATCTGACGCTGGTACCGGAGGGCGCCACGCTTATCTTCAGCGCGCACGGTGTACCGCAGGCCGTACGTCACGATGCGTCGTCGCGTGGCCTGCGCGTGTTCGATGCGACCTGTCCGCTGGTGACCAAGGTGCACGTCGAAGTGGCCAAGATGCGCGACGCCGGCCGCGAGATCGTCATGATCGGCCACAAGGGGCACCCGGAAGTCGAGGGCACCATGGGGCAGTCGGAGGGCGGCATGTATCTGGTCGAAACCGTGGCCGACGTGCAGTCACTTCAAGTGACCGACCCGGACAAGCTGGCCTACGTGACGCAGACCACGCTGTCGGTCGATGACGCGCAGATCATCGTCGACGCGCTGCGCGCCCGCTTTCCGACCATCGTCGGTCCGAAGCGTGACGACATCTGCTACGCGACGCAGAACCGTCAGGATGCGGTCAAGTTCATGGCGCCACGCAGCGATCTGGTGCTGGTGGTGGGTTCGCCCAACAGTTCCAATTCCAACCGCCTGCGCGAAGTGGCAGAGCAGTTCGGCGTACCGGCGCACCTGATCGACAACGCCAACCAGATTGATCCCGCGTGGCTGGCAGGACGCAAGCGCATCGGCGTCACCGCCGGGGCGTCGGCACCCGAAGTGCTGGTGGATGCGGTGATCGCCCGGTTGCGCGAACTGGGTGCGGCATCGGTCAGGACGCTGGATGGCACGCCGGAGAACGTGAATTTTCCGCTGCCGAAGGAACTGGCTCAGCCGTGATCGGGCTTTGCGTGACGGCACTCCGTTTCATATACTCGAAACCATGAAATCTCCGCTCAACCGCGAACAGACCATTGATCTGCTGCGCGCTCACGACATCAACCTGACGCAGCCGCGCATCGACATCGCCTGCGTGCTGTTCTCGCGCATGGAGCATCTGTCGGCCGACCAGATACTGGCCATGGTCAACGAGACTTCCCCGTCCGCGTCGAAGGCGACCGTCTACAACACGCTCAAGGTGTTGCGTGAGGCCGGGCTGATCCGCGAGGTGATCGTTGATCCGACCAAGGTGTTCTTCGATCCGAACACCGAACCGCATCATCACCTGTACGACGTCGTGACCGGCTGCCTGACCGATATTCCGAACAGCACCTTGCGCATCGAGGGCATGCCGCAATTGCCGCCGGGCATGGTGGCCGACGGTGTAGACATCGTCGTGCGCGTGCGTCCGGGCGTCTGAGTGCGGCGAAATTACCGCTTTCTGCGCTACCTGAATTGATTTTGAGCCCTTCAGCGGCTATCATGCGCGCTCTTTATTGCCGCTGTAGCTCAGTCGGTAGAGCAGCGCATTCGTAATGCGAAGGTCACCAGTTCGATTCCGGTCAGCGGCACCAGTGAAATGAAACAGAAAAGCCAGTTCTTGCGAACTGGCTTTTTTGTTTTGTGCGGCTGGATTCCATGAAAAAACAAGGGGTTGCGGCCTCGCGGCGGCAACCCCTTCGATTTGATCAGCGCGATGTGCGCTCAGCCATTCACCTGCAGGCTGTCGCCAGCGACTTCTTCACTCAGCGCCAGTGGGACACTGAGACTGCGCAGCGCGGCGGTGACGTGGTGCATCGGTGCGATTTCGTGACGGAACAGGTAGGCGAGCACCTTGCCGTTGCTCCAGGTGTCGGGCAGCGCGATGCGCACGGTGTGCGCTGCGCTGGCGTCCAGTGCCGTATGCACGAGCCAGGCGCCGATCTGTTCGCGCAGCAGGAAACGGGTCTTCAGCGGGCTGGTGGCGAGCGACATGCCCGGTGCTTCGGACAGGCGGATGGCCAGGGCGCGTGCCAGCGGGATCCAGTCGGATTCGACCTGCTGGCCGTGGCAGGCGGCGAGAGCGGCGTGTTCCCGCTTCAGGAACTCACACAGCAGCGCTGCCAGTTCGCCAGCCGTCCAGTTGCGCAGGCCCGGAGCAGCCGGGGCTGCATCGTGCGCGGACGTGCTGTCATGATGCGCGGCATTCGCCGAGAAGCGCGGCCAGCTCGCCCGCGTACGGGCCGGGGACAGTTCTTCGCCTGCGCCTTGTTGGCGCGCGACGATGCCCCCTTCGTTCAGACTTGCACCCATGGCATACCTTTTGAGTTGTTGATTCGATGGTAATGCTGCGATGTGTCATTCTTTGGAACTTAGGTCACCCGGACTAAGGGTTTACCCGGATACTACTTTTCCTCCGATCTCCGCTTCCTCGACCTCCGTCACACCACGCGCGCTTGACACGATGCGCCGCAAACGGCCGTGGGGCTTGATGCAGACCGAGGGAATCCCGCAACCCGGAACTTGTCCGAACCTGCACCTCTGGTGTTATCGACACGGAAGTTAACAAATGAAGAACTCTTTTTCGCGCGCCATCCACCTTCGTGATTACGTCGCTCCCGCCTGGTGGGTGGACGAGGTCGAACTCGACGTAACCCTCGTCGACGACGGTACGGCCCTGGTTGCTGCCGTCATGATGTTGCGCCGCAACGAATCGGTGCCACGCGCACCGCTGCAGCTCGACGGGGAGGCGCTTGAACTGCTGCAGCTCAGCGTCGATGGACGCGCGCTGCCCGCGCCGGCCTCCTTCGTGCGCGAAGGCAGACTCGAACTGGCCGATCTTCCCGACCGTTGCCGTGTCGCGACGCAGGTGCGCATCAAACCGGACGAGAACACCACGCTGTCCGGCTTCTACCGCTCGAAGGACGGCTACTTCACGCAGTGCGAGGCGGAAGGCTTCCGTCGCATCACCTGGTTCCCGGACCGTCCGGACGTCATGTCACGCTACACCGTGACGCTGCACGCCGACAGGGCGCGCTTCCCAGACCTGCTGGCCAACGGCAACCTGGTCGCGAGCGGCGACGAGGAGGGTGGTCGCCACTGGGCGCGCTGGGTCGATCCCTTCCCCAAGCCCTGCTACCTGTTCGCCATGGTCGCGGCGAAGCTCGACCGCCTCGACGACAGCTATACGACGGCATCCGGCCGCAAGGTCGATCTGGCGATCTATGTCGAGCCGGGCAAGCTGGACCAGTGCGATTTCGCGATGCATGCACTGAAGAAGTCGATGCGCTGGGACGAACAGCGTTTTGGCCTGGAGCTCGACCTCGACCGCTACATGATCGTCGCCGTCGGCGACTTCAATATGGGGGCGATGGAGAACAAGGGCCTCAACATCTTCAATACCAAGTACGTGCTCGCGCGGCCGGACATCGCCACCGACGTCGATTACATGAACATCGACCGCGTGGTTGCGCACGAGTATTTCCATAACTGGACAGGCAACCGCGTCACCTGCCGCGACTGGTTCCAGCTGTCATTGAAGGAAGGCCTGACCGTTTTCCGTGACCAGGAATACGGGTCGGATGAATACTCGCGCCCGGTACAGCGCATCCAGGAAGTGCGCGGGCTTCGCGCGGCGCAGTTCCCGGAGGACGCCGGGCCGATGGCGCACCCGATACGACCCGCCAGCTACGAGGAAATCAACAACTTCTATACCGCCACCGTCTATGAGAAGGGGGCCGAGGTGGTGCGGATGATCCACACGCTGCTCGGCGAGGATGGTTTTCGTCGCGGCATGGATCTGTATTTCGAGCGGCACGACGGACAGGCAGTGACCTGCGATGACTTCGTGTCGGCGATGCAGGACGCATCAGGCGTCGATCTGACCCAGTTCCGCCGCTGGTACGAACAGGCCGGTACGCCGCGGCTGAAGGCCGAAGCCGCCTTCGATGCCACCAGCGGACGATGGACGCTGACGCTGACCCAGTCGAACCCGGAAACCGCCTACGAGAAACGTCTGGCTGAGGAGGGGCTGCAGTTCGCTCGCGGCCCGCTGCACATTCCGGTGGCGCTGGGTCTGCTGAGTGCGGATGGACGCGAAATCCTGCCGACCACGGTGCTGTCACTGACCGAGGCGACGCAGACCTTCGAGTTCGATCTGTCGTCGCATGCGCTCGCGTCGGCGCCGCTGCCGTCGCTGCTGCGCAATTTCTCGGCACCGGTGGCGCTCGATTTCGATTACGGCGATGTCGGGCTGGCGACCTTGATGGCGCACGACAGTGACGAATTCAACCGCTGGGAGGCCGGCCAGCGGCTGGCGACGCGGTTGATGCTGGCCGGTGTGGCGCAGGTGCAAGCCCGCAGTGAGCCCACGGTGCCCGATCTGTTCGTCGATGCCTTCGCTGCGGTGCTGGCACAGGCGGACGCCGATCCGGCCTTTGCTGCCGAGGCGCTCACGCTGCCATCCGAAGCCTGGCTGGGCGACCAGATGGCGGTGATCGACCCGGACGCAATCCACCGCGTGCGCACGTTTTTCAGGCGCACGCTGGCCGAGCGGCTGCGGCCGCAGTTCGAGGCGTTGCTGGCGCGTCATGTCGTGTCGGGCGCCTACGCACCGGAACCGGCGGCGATGGGCCGGCGCGCACTGCGCAACCTCGCGCTCGGCTACCTGATGACGCTGGACGACAGTGCGCTGCAGCTGCGCGCGCTGGCGCAGTTCCGCGACGCCGACAACATGACCGACCAGTTCGCCGCGTTCTCGCTGCTGGCGCACAGCGAAACACCGCTGCGCGAAGTGGCGCTGAACGAGTTCTATGCACGCTGGAAGGACGAGGCGCTGGTGGTGGACAAGTGGCTGGCGGTGCAGGCGACCTCGCCGCTGCCGGACGCCCGCGCCCGCGTGCGCGAGCTGATGGCGCACGAGGCCTTCGACCTGAAGAACCCGAACAAGGTGTATGCGCTGGTGCGCACCTTCTGCGCCGCCAATCCGCTGCACTTCCACGCCGCCGACGGCTCCGGCTACGCCTACGCCGCCGGCGTCATCCGCGAACTGGACCCGGTGAATCCGCAGGTCGCGTCGCGGGTGGCCCGGGCTTTCGACCGCTGGCGTCGCTTCGATGACGGCCGTCAGGCCCACGCACGCAAGGCGCTGGAGAGCATCCGCGACCTGCAGGGGCTGTCGGCCGACGTGGCCGAGGTGGTGGGTCGGGCGCTGGCCTGACACCGTGCTGCGGCCCGGCCGGGCCGCAGCCGCCGCGGATCAGAAGCGATAGGTGGCCGAAGCGCGCACCGTACGCAGCGTGCCGAGGAAGCAGTCACCGCGTGACAGGCAGGTTGTGTAGTACTCGCGGTCGGCGATGTTGTCGACGTTGAGCGCATAGCGCCACTGGCCTGTCCGGTAGGCGAGCAATGCGTCCATCAGCGTGATCGAAGGCGTACGCAGGCTGTCGGTGCCGTCCCAGCTGGCGCCGATGTAGCGTACGCCGCCGCCCACCTCGAACTGACCGGGCAGCTCGAAGGCGGTGAAGCGCTTCACCGCCCAGGCGCTCGCCATGTGTTCCGGAATGCTGGCGAGACGCTTGCCGAGATCCGCCGCGTTGCTCTGGGTGATCTCGCTGTCGGTGTAGGTGTAGGTCGCGATCAGATCGACGCCGCCTGCGAGGCTGGCCTGCGCTTCCGCCTCGACGCCACGTATCGTCGCCTCGCCGACCTGGATGCGGTTCAGCGCGTTGTTCGGGTCGGCGGTCAGGCGGTTCTTCTCCTTCAGCTCGTAGGCGGCCAGCGTCAGGAACAGGAGGCTGCCCGGCGGCTGGTACTTCACGCCGACTTCCCACTGTTCGCCTTCGAGCGGCTTGTAGGCCTCGTTGTAGAAGTTGAAGCCGGCGCTCGGGTTGAACGATTCCGAATAGCTCACGTAGGGCGCCCAGCCGTTGTCGAACAGGTGCAGCAGGCCGGCACGCCAGGTGGTGGCGTGCGTGTCAATGCGCGCCGACGCCGCGTCGAGATCGTTGTTCTGGCGCGCCCAGTCGCGGCGTGCGCCTATGGTGGCGATCCAGCGGCGGTCTATCTTCAGCTGCTCCTGCAGGTAGAAGCCGCTCTGGTAGAGCTGGGTGTCCGGCTGCCGCGCCAGCGCGGGCACCGTGTAGTTGCCATAGACCGGCGCATAGACGTCGATCGCCGGCGCGTTGCCGCGACCCATTACCGAGCTGGTGAGCACGCGCTGGAAGTCGAAGCCGAACAGCACCGTATGCTCGAACGGTCCGTGCGAGAAGTTCGCCTGCAGTTGCGTGTCGGCGGTGAGCGCCTCGACCTCGGGCTTGGACACGTAGATCGTGCGGTTCAGCGTACGGCCGTCCGGGTTCAGTACGGGGGCTGGGCCGAAGCGGCTGTAGACCGACTGGTAGGTGACTTGGCTGTCGGAATGGCGCACGTTCTGACGCAATGTCAGCGCGTCGTTGAAGCGGTGCTCGAAGCGGTAGCCGAAGGCCTGCTGCTCGCCGATGTAGCGGTCGAATCCCGGTTCGCTGATATTGGTGCGGAACGGAATGCGGCCGTTCGGCGCCGGCAGCACGGTGCCCTGGTGCGGGAAGAAGAACTGCGTCGTGTTCGTGTGGTCGCGCTGCAGATTGGCCCACACCGTCAGTTCGGTATCGGTGCTCGGGCGCCAGGTCAGCGAGGGCATGAACACCATGCGGTCGTCCTGTGTGTGGTCGACCTGGGTCTCCGCATCCTGGCCGACCGCCACCAGCCGGTACAGCCACTTGCCTTCGCTGTCGAGCGGGCCGGTCGAATCGACGGCCAGACGCTTCAGGCCGTTGTTGCCGACGACCGCCTGCACTTCGTGCTGGGCCTCCGCCAGCGGGCGCTTCGACACCAGGTTTACGGTGCCGCCGAAACTGCCCTGGCCGTACATGATGGAGGAGGGGCCGCGCAGCACCTCGACCCGCTCCAGCGTGTAGACGTCCGGACGGATGTTGTTGTAGCTGCCGAACAGCATGCGCAGGCCGTCCTGGTACTGGGTGAAGCTGGCGCCGCGCAGTTGCGCCCAGTCGCCGCGATTGTCCAGTCCATAGGGTTCAGCACGAGCGCCGGCGGTGTAGCGCAGCGCGTCCTGCACCGACACCACCGACTGCGCTTCCAGCCGGTCGCGCGTGATGACCGAGATCGACTGAGCGGTTTCGACCAGCGGCGTGTCGGTCTTGGTGGCCGAGGCGCTGCGCTTTGCGACGTAGCCGCGGACCGGGCCGTCGGCCTTTTCGGTGGCGCGCGCGTCCTCGACCTTGACGGCCGGCAGGGTGGGTACGTCGGCGGCGTGGGCGCCGTGCGTCCAGGCCAGCAGCGCGAGACTGACCGGCCCCAGGCGCATCGCTGCGCGGGGAACTCGTTTCATGGCTTCTCCGGAATCTTGAATCGAATGGCCGGCGACAGCGCGCCGGCGCGGTTTTCAAATGGCCTGGCGCATTGGCTGGGTTCCATCGGTGGGGGCGGCCCAGACGCTGTTCGGATCACCGTCCAGGGCACGTTTTCGTGTCAGCGCGGCGAGCCAGACATAGCCGGCCGCCATCAGCAGCGCGCACAGGTCGATGCCGAGCAGCACCCAGTCGCCGAGCAGGGCGCTGCGCAGCAGATGGTCACCGGTCAGCGCGCCGTGACTGAGCGGAATCGCGGCCGTCAATGCCCCGGTCAAGAGCAGCAGTTCGAACGCTGCGCGCGAGGGCGGGCGCGCGAAGGACCACGCCAGCGCGGCGAAGAACACGCCGAAGCAGGCACTCTTCTCGATCAGTTCGCGGTCGGCTCCCGGCATTGCGGCCGCGATCTGGGTGGCGACGAAGGCTGCGGACACCGCAGCGCAGCAGCCGACGCAGACGCCTATCGTTGCCTGCGCCATGCGCACCAGATGCGTCGGTTGAGCGACCTGCTGGCGCTTGCGCCTTGCCTCTATCCACAGCAGATTGCCGCTGAAGAACAGGAAGGCGCCGGCCAGACCGAGCAGGCCGTACAGACCTTGCACGATGGCGCCGCCATAGCTGCCGAAGTGCAGCGCGTAGAGGCCGGCGTAGGCAGCATGATTGGCATCGTTGCGGCCTCCGGTCTGCACGTTCAGTACGCGGGCGGTAGCCGCTTCGAGCGCCACGCCGCCGGATACTGCCAGCGCACGCGGGCTGGTGCCCCTCACCTCGACCTGAGCGGCGCGGTCGCCGTACTGGTAGTAGCGCAGCCACTTCGGCTCGAATTCAGGCGCGGCCGCGCGCGCGGCCGTGACCAGCGCTGCAGGCGACTGCATCGGCGACGCCTCGCCCGATGCATCTGCACCGGTGGACACTCGCGTCGCACGCCGGATCTCGAGCGGCAGTTCGCCGCCGAACACCGGCACGTTCATCAGCGCGATCAGCACTGCCGACAGGCACAGCAGCGCACCGCTGATCGCGAACACGATGTGGAAAGGCAGGCTGCAGACACCGATCGCGTTGTGCGCGTCCTGCCAGAAGCGCTTCAGGTTGCGGCCCGGACGCAGTGCGAACAGGTCGCGCAGCAGCAGTGGCAGGTGGATGAGCACGCCCGACACCAGTGCCACGCCGTACATCATCGATACGATGCCCATCACATAGATGCCGGCGACCGGCAGCCCGAGCGAGAAATGCAGGCTGTTGATCAGATCCGCCAGGCCCGAATGCGGCGCTTCGTCTTCCAGTCCGGCGGCGACGCGCAGCGGCGCGTGCGTCCATTCGCCGTCCTCCTTCCAGTAGGCGACCGGCGACGGCGCGCTGGGCGACGGCAGTTGTACGAAGAAGTCGGCGGCCGCCTGCGGATGCTTGCGCACCATGCCGTCGATCAGGGCGGGCAGTTCGTCCGTCGTGACCGCCTGCGCGGTATGGCGGTGCTCCGGACTCTGCCAGTGGTGCAGGTCCTCATGGAACACCGTGATGGCGCCGCAGTAGAAGGCGACGAACAGCGCGAAGCCGGCGATCAGGCCGGTCCACGTGTGCAGGGCGGAGAAATGTCGGAGGGTGGATGACTTCACAGCGCGCCTCCAAGTCGTACGATGGTCAGCAGACCTGCGGCCGCGATGTTCAGGGACAGCATGCGCAGCCAGGCACTGCGGGTGTCGGCGAACAGCACGGCGGCGCAGGCGATGGCGGTCCACAGCGGGAAGAACAGTTGCAGCGACGGCACCAGTACGTCCTGCCAACGCCCGGGCCAACCCCAGGCGATCAGCCCGGTCAGTGCGGCGGCGAGCGGAATGCCGAGCAGCGCGCCGGCGGCAAAACGACCCCACATCACGATGGCTCCCGTGCGGACTGTCCGGGCAGCAGCGCCCAGGGCAGCGTGGCGAGCATCAGCATCCAGGCGACCAGTCCGGCACAGGGGCCGGCGACCGGGCCGAGCACCTCGGCCCATGCCCACAGCGACAGTGCACCGGGCACGATGCAGGCGGCAAGTCGCCAGGACAGAGGAGGGCGGCGGTGCAGCAGCACCTGCCGCGGGCTGCAGATGTAACAGGCGACGGCACACAGCGCGCACGTCAACATGGCGAGAATAATCATGATTGCGGACCAGCCACTCGATTGCTTGGCCCGGAATTAGACACCATGTAACTGCGTATGTGAACAGGAATGATTCGTATTAATAGCCTTGGCTGAAGAAGGGTGTTCGGCGCGCAGGCGTTCTCCGCGCGCGCTTACTCGTTCAGTCGGTCGCGATCATCGCCTCGAAGGCCAGCGCGGCCGGGCTGAGCGGGCGGCGCGGCAGGCGCAGGCGGTAGAGTTGGCGCGTCAGTTGCACACCGGGCAGCGTCAGTGTGGCGACCTTGCCGAGCGCGATCTGGTCGGCCGAGCTGACGCGCGGCACCATCGACACGCCGCCGCCGGCGGCGACGGTCTGGATGACCGCCTCGGTACTGCCGGCTTCTATCGTGCGAGCAGGCACGATGCCCAGCTTGTCCAGCCAGCGGTTCATTACTTCGCGGGTGCCGGAGCCGTGCTCGCGCACCACCCAGGTGACGGCGCTCAGGTCGGCGGCGCTGACCGTGCCGGCCTTGGCCAGCGCGCTGTCGGGCGGCGCGACGATGAGCAGGGTTTCGTCGCGCCAAGGGCGGGATTCGATCCGCTCGTCCTCGACCGGGCCCTCGACCAGCGCGATGTCGACTTCGCAGGCGAGCAGCCGGTCAGCCACCGTCTGCGTGTTGGCGCTGGTCAGGCTCAACGTGATGCCCGGATGCGCCTGGGCGAAATCGGCGACGTAGCCCGGCAGCCAGTAACCGGCCACCGTCATGCTGGCGCCGATGCGCAGTCGACCGCGCTCCAGGTTGGAATAGGCCTGCAGCGCTTCGAGCGCGGCGCGCTCCATCGCGAAGATGCCGCCTGCGTACTCGAACAGTACCTGACCCGCCTCGGTCAGCGACACGATGCGCGCGCCGCGCTCGATCAGCACCACGTCGAGCTGGTCTTCCAGTTCGCGCAGCGCCTTCGATACGGCGGGCTGGCTGATGCCAAGGTGCTCGGCGGCGCGCGAGAAGCTCGCGTGTTCGCCGACGGTATGGAAGATGCGGAGCAGGTGCAGGTTCATCGCGGTGTTCGGGTGCGGGGAGGCCGCATTGTTTCACATCGGGCCAAATGAAAAGGCCCGCGCGGGGCGGGCCTTGATGACGGGCAGGGCGGCGATCAGCCGGCCATCTGCACCGGAATGTGACCACGCTGGTTCACGATGTTGTTCTTGCCATCGACGTACACCAGCTTGGGCTCGTAGCGGGCCAGTTCCAGTTCGGTGTATTGGGCGTAGCAGGCGATGATGAGCAGGTCGCCAGCGGCAGCCTTGCGCGCGGCGGCGCCATTGACCGAAATGATGCCGGATCCGCGCTCGGCGCTGATCGCGTAGGTCGAGAAGCGCTCGCCGTTGGTCACGTTGTAGATGTCGATCGCCTGATACTCGCGGATGTCCGCGGCGTCGAGCAGATTCTGGTCGATCGCACAGGAGCCCTCGTAGTGCAGCTCGGAATGCGTCGTCGTGACCCGGTGAAGCTTGGACTGAAGCATGGTGCGTTGCATATGGGCGCTCCTTCGATATCGCGCTGTTCAGACAACACGCGCACGCAAAGGCGTGCGCGACAGTGCGCTACTGGAACGCCACCGGCTTGAGCGCATCGTGGCGACCTACACTTCCAGATTGTCGATCAGGCGCGTCGTCCCGAGCAGGGCGGCGGCCACGATCACCAGACTGGATTCGTGAGCGGCCGGCGATTGTAAGTCGGCTTGTCGTCGCACCGCAATATATTGTGGAGACCAGCCACGGGCCTGGAGAAATGCCATGGCGTCGGCCTCGATCCGCGTGTAGTCACGGTTTCCGGCGCGCAATGCGTCGCGTGCGGCCACCAGAGCCTGATACAGCTGCACTGCCTGCGATCTTTCGGTCGCCGACAGGTAGCCGTTGCGCGAAGACAGCGCCAGACCGTCGTCGGCCCGCAGTGTTTCACCACCGACGATGGCGATTGGCAGTGCCATCTGCTGCACCAGCTGGCGGATCACCATCAGCTGCTGATAGTCCTTCTTGCCGAACAGGGCCACCTGCGGCTGCACGATGTTGAACAGCTTGGCCACCACGGTCGCCACGCCGGTGAAGAAACCGGGCCGGAAAGCGCCTTCGAGGATGTCGGCCAGCACCGGGTCCGGCACTACGCGCATCGTCTGTGGCTGCGGGTAGAGCTCGCTCTCCGACGGTGCGAACACGTGCGCCACCCCCGCCTCCTGCATGCGCGCGCAGTCGGCTTCCATCGTGCGCGGGTAGCGGTCGAAGTCCTCGTTCGGGCCGAACTGAAGCCGGTTTACGAACACGCTGGCCACCACCACGTCGGCGTGGTCGCGGCCCTGGCGCATCAGCGAGGCGTGGCCCTCGTGCAGATTGCCCATGGTGGGCACGAAGGCGATACGCGCGCCACGTGCGCGTTCTGCATCGAGCGCGGCGCGCAGGCCGGCGATGGTCGAGTGAATCTGCATCGGGGAGGCTCGCTGGATCAGTAGCAGTGTTCGGGGCCGGGGAAGCTGCGGTCCTTTACCGCGGCGACGTAACGGCTCAGTGCGTCATGCACGTCGTCGGCGCCCGGCATGAAGTTGCGCACGAAGCGCGGGCGGCGGCCCGGGAACAGGCCGAGCACATCGTGCAGCACCAGTACCTGGCCGCTGCAGTCGACGCCGGCACCGATGCCTATCGTGATCAGCTGCGTGCTCGTGGTCACTTCGGCGGCAAGGCGGGCCGGCACCATTTCGAGCACCATCATCGTCGCGCCCGCCTGTTCCAGTTCCTTTGCGTCCTGCAGCAGGCGGGCGGCAGCGGCGTCGGTCACACCCTGGGCGCGGTAGCCACCGAGCTGATGCACCGACTGCGGCGTCAGGCCGAGGTGGGCGCATACCGGCACGCCGCGCTCGACCAGGAAGCGCACGGTGTCGGCCATGTGGGCGCCGCCTTCGAGCTTCACCATCTGCGCGCCGGCGGTCATCAGCTGCACCGACGAGCGCATCGCCTGTTCGCGCGTCTCCTGATAGCTGCCGAAGGGCAGGTCGGTGATCAGGAAAGCACGGCCACCGACGTTGGCGAGGCCACGGGCGACGCAGCCGGTGTGATAGGCCATGTCGTTCAGCGTGACCGGCAGCGTCGTGTCGTGACCCTGCAGCACGTTGCCGAGCGAGTCGCCGACCAGCAGCACTTCGGCGCCGGCGGCATCGCACACGGCGGCGAAGGTCGAGTCGTAGCAGGTGAGCATGGCGATCGGCTCGGCGTTCGCACGCATGCGCAGCAGGGTGTTCAGCGTGACCGGGCGGCGCGCCGGGTCGGTGTCGCGCATATAGGTCATGAGGCGTATCCGAAAAATTCGCGGAAGGAGCGCATCTGGCCGAGCCGCTCGACCAGCAGCGCGAAGTCGTCGTCGCTGTCGACCGGGTTCAGTTCCTCGGCATTGACGATGAACAGCGGGCTGGCGTCGTACTGGTAGAAGAAGCGCGCATAGCGCTCGACCACGCGGGCAAGATAGCTTTCGCTGATGCGCCGTTCGGCGTCGAGGCCGCGCCTGCGCACGCGCTCGGCCAGCGTGTCGGCGTCGGCCTGCAGGTAGATCACCAGGTCCGGCGCCGGTGCCTGCAGTTTCAGCGAGGCGTAGATCTGCCGGTACAGCGCGTACTCGTCGTCGGTCAGGTTCATCGACGCGAACAGCGGGTCCTTGTCGATCAGGAAGTCGGCCACCAGACGGCCGGAGAACAGGTCGTCCTGCATCACCTCGCGCAGCTGTTCCATGCGCTGGAACAGGAAGAACAGCTGGGTCTGCAGCGCGTAGCGCTCCATGTTCTGGTAGAAGCGGCCGAGGAAGGGATTCTCTTCCGGCTTCTCGAACAGCGTCGGCGCCTGCAGGTGGTCCGCCAGCCGCCGGGCCAGCGAGGTCTTGCCCACACCTATGGGCCCTTCGACGACGATGTAGCGTGCCTTGTCCAGCATCGATGGGGAATTCCGGTCGGGGAAGCGGATCGGGAGATCAGCGGAAGATGAAATACACCGCGCCCAGCATACACAGCGCGGCCCACAGATAGTCAAGCTTGAGCGGTTCGTTCATGTAGAACACGGCGAAGGGCACGAATACGCTCAGCGTGATCACCTCCTGCATGATCTTGAGCTGGCCGAGTGACAGCTGCGTGTGGCCGATGCGGTTGGCCGGCACCTGCAGCAGGTACTCGAACAGTGCAATGCCCCAGGAGAACAGCGCGGCGTACCACCACGGGCGGTGGTTCAGGTCGCGCAGGTGGGCGTACCAGGCGAAGGTCATGAACACGTTCGACGCGACGAGCAGGCCGGCCGCCTGCGTCCACGCCGGCAACTGCGGCAGCATCACTCGGCCGCGGCCGCGCCGGCCGTCGGTTTGCGCCGCGGGCGGCGGCGTTTCTTCGGCGCTTCTTCCGGGCGCAGCATCGATTCGCGCGTCGGGCCGTCGGCGGCAGCGAAGTCGGTCCACCAGTCGGCCAGTTCCTGTTCGACCTCTCCGCTGCCCGCCCGCAGCAGCAGGAAGTCGTAGGCGGCGCGGAAGCGCGGCAGTTCGAGCAGGCGGTAGGGGCGCTTGCCGGCCCGCTGTTCGAAGCGTGGCTGCAGCAGCCAGATGTCCTTAATGTCGGTGGCGATGCGCCGCGTGATGGCGAGCTTCTCCGCCTGCTGGTCGAGCACTGCGCTCATCGCCTCGAACATCGCCGGAATCGACGGTTCGCCCGCCTGCTTGCGCTTCTCCCAGTCGGCCAGCACTTCGTGCCAGAGCAGCGTGGCGAACAGGAAGCCCGGCGATATCGATTTGCCTTCGCGCACGCGCTCGTCGGTGCGCTCCAGCGACAGCATGACGAAGCGCTCGCCCATCGGCTGTTCGAGGATGACGTCGAGCAGCGGCAGCAGGCCGTGGTGCAGGCCGTCCTCGCGCAGCTGGCGCACGCAGCGCACCGCGTGGCCGCTGGTCAGCAGCTTCAGCATTTCGTCGAACAGGCGGGCCGGCGGCACGTTTTCGAGCAGGCTGGCCATCGACCGTATCGGCTCGCGCGCGTCGGGGTCGATCACCAGACCGAGCTTGGCCGCCAGGCGCACCGCGCGCAGCATGCGCACCGGGTCTTCGCGGTAGCGGCGCGGCGCGTCGCCGATCATGCGCAGCGTCTTCTGCTTCAGATCGGCCACGCCGTGGTGGAAGTCGACGACGGTTTCGGTGGCCGGGTCGTAGTACAGCGCGTTGACCGTGAAGTCGCGGCGCGCGGCATCCTCTTCCATCGTGCCGAACACGTTGTCGTGCAGGATGCGGCCATGTTCGTCGGTCACCGCGTCGGAGTCGCCGCGGAAGGTGGTCACCTCGATGGTGTCGCGGCCGAACATGACATGCACGATCTTGAAGCGGCGGCCGATCATGCGTGCGCGGCGGAACACCGCGGTCACCTGTTCCGGCGTGGCGCTGGTGGCGACGTCGAAGTCCTTGGGTTCGATGCCGGCGATCAGGTCGCGCACCGCGCCGCCAACCACATAGGCCTGGTAGCCCTCGGCCTGCAGCGAATCGCACACCTTGCGCGCCGCCGGCAGCAGCTGTTCGCGCGCGATGCCGTGCTGTGCGCGCGGAATATGGACAGGGCCGCTGCTCGCGGCCTGCGTACGGGCGTTGTCTTCGGGGCGACGGAATATCCGGCGCAGCAACTTTCGGATCATCAGTAAGGGGACTTTCTGGCGTGACTCGGACCAGGGCGCGGCAGCGCCGGACGCGACATGTTAACGCATGCAGCGTGCGCCGGCCGCCTGTGTTGCACGGCAGGGCGCTCGCGGGCTACCATCCGCGCCCATGTCGCCCGCCCGCCCCCGTTTCCGCCTCGCCCTGATGCTCGCGCTGTTCGCAGTGTGCGCGCAGGCGCTGCTGCCCACGCTGATGCGCTGGCAGCAGTCGGCCGATCCGACCGGCATGGCGCAGATCTGTACCGCTTTCGGCATCGGATCGGCATCGGCCGCGGAACAGGGTGACGACGAAGGCGGCAAGGTCGGTCATTGCCCCTGGTGCGTCGCGCAATCGCTGCCGGTGCTGCCGACGCAAGCGGCGCATGCAGTGTTCGCGCTGCATGCCGAGCGGCAGGCGCCGCCGCCGGCGCTCTCTGCTGCCGTCACCGCCGCCACGCTGCTGGCGCCTTCCCCACGCGCTCCGCCTGCGCTCGCCTGATTCCCTCGCCTTCGTCCGCGTAACGGCCTGAGCGCCGTCGCGCGTTCCGTGTCGCCGTCCTGCGCCCGCGCGCGGCGCGACGCACTCCATTCGAAAGTACCGTCATGTTTCCGTCGTCCCATGCGACCGCGCCTGTGCGCGCGCGTCTCAAACGCATTCCGCTCGCCCTCGCCGCGCTGGCGGCCGCACCGGCTGTCTTCGCCGACAGCGCGCTGCAGTTGCCCGCCGTGCGCGTCGAGGCACGACGCATCGACACCGCTACGCTGCCCGGCATCGACGAAGCGCGCGCCGCGCTGGCGCTGACGCCGGGCGGCGCCGCCGTGATCGACGCCGCCAGCTTCCGCGACGCCCGTGTATCCACATTGCAGGACGCGCTCGGCTACAGCGCTGGCGTATTCGTGCAGCCGCGCTTCGGCTCCGAGGAATCGCGGCTGTCGATCCGCGGTTCCGGACTGCAGCGTACCTTCCACCTGCGCGGCATCAAGCTGATGCAGGACGGCGTGCCGATCAATCTGGCCGACGGCGGTGGCGATTTCCAGGTGCTGGAGCCGCTGGCCACGCGCTACATCGAAGTGTGGCGCGGCGCCAATGCACTGCAGTACGGATCGAGCACGCTGGGCGGGGCGATCAACTACGTGTCGCCGACCGGCCACGATGCGCCGGCACTGACGGTGCGCGCCGAGACCGGCGCCTTCGGCTACCTGCGCAGCCAGGTGGCTGGCGGCTTCGCGGCCGGGCGCGTCGACGGCTATTTCAGCGCGACCAGCTTCGCCCAGGACGGCTTCCGCGATCACGCCAGGCAGGACACGCAGCGCCTGGTCGGCAATATCGGCGTGCTGCTCGCGCCGTCGCTGGAGACGCGCTTCTTCGTGCAGGCCGCGCAGAGCGACTCGGAACTGCCGGGCAACCTGACGCGCCAGCAACTGCGTGACAATCCGCGCCAGGCGGCCGCCGGCAATGTTACCGGCAACCAGAAGCGCGACATCGATCTGTGGCGTGTGTCCAATCGCACCGTCTGGCAGGCGGCCGACGGTCTGCGTTTCGAGCTGTCGGCCTACTACGCCGACAAGGACCTGTTCCACCCGATCTTCCAGGTGCTCGACCAGCGCAGCAAGGACTTCGGTGCCGAACTGCGCATGGTGTCCGACGGCACGCTGGCCGGCCGGCCGAACCGCCTGGTCGCCGGCCTGGCGAGCTCGCGTGGCGACACCGACGACGACCGCTGGACAAACATCGGCGGCACGCGCGGCGCCCGCACCAACAAGCTCGACACGTCGGCACGCAATGTCGAGGCCTATGTCGAGGATCAGTTCACCTTCGTTCCAGGCTGGACCGCGGTAGTCGGAACGCAGTACACCAATGCGCGGCGACGCAGCCGCGACCTGTGCTTCACCGGCGGCCCGCTGGTCTGTGGCGGTGCCGACGAGAGCTTCAGCCGCTCCTACGAAGGCTGGAGTCCGAAGTTCGGCATCCGTCACAATCTGTCGCCGGCGGTGCAGCTGTTCGGCAACGTGTCGCGCAGTTTCGAGCCGCCGTCCTTCGGCGAGCTGACCGGCGGCGCCGCGGTGATCGATTCCTTGCGCGCGCAGCGTGCGACCACGTGGGAAGTGGGCGGCCGCGGCAGCTTCGGCTGGGGCGCGGTCGATCTGGCGCTCTACCGCGCAAAGGTGACCGACGAGCTGCTGGCCTACTCGCTGAACCTCGGTGGCACGCCGGTCAACACCACACTGAATGTGCCGCGCACGCTGCATCGTGGTATCGAGTTCGCCGCCAACGGCCAGTTCGGCGGCGGCTTCGAGTGGCGTCAGGCATTGCTCTACAACGACTTCCGCTTCGACGGCGACGCGCTGTTCGGCGACAACCGCCTGCCCGGCGTGCCGCGCACGCTGTTCCGCGGCGAACTGGGCTACCGCTTCTCGGCAGCGCCGGGCGGTCCGCTGAAGATCGCGGCCAGCGCCGAATGGTCGCCGCAGCGCTATGCGGTCGATATGGCGAATACCGAGTTCGCCGACGACTACGCCATCTTCGGCCTGCGCCTGCAGCAGCAGGTCGGCCGCCAGCTGTCGTGGTTCATCGAAGGACGCAACCTCGGTGACCGCCGCTACGCCGCGACCACGAATGTGGTGCGCGATTTCAGCGCGCTGGCCGCCGCCGCGCGCAACGTCTACCTGCCGGGGGACGGCCGTGCCGTCTATGCCGGCATCGAATGGAGGATGTAAGCATGAAGATCAGGATCTGCGCACTGGCGCTGCTGGCCGCACCCATCGTCGCCAGCGCACACGTCGTGCTCGAACAGCAGGTCGCGACGGCCGGCAGCTACTACAAGGGTGTGTTCCGCGTCGGCCACGGCTGCGAAGGTTCGGCCACCGTAGCACTGACGGTGACGCTGCCTGAACCGATGGCCAGCGTGAAACCGATGGTGAAGCCGGGCTGGACGGTCAGCACGCGCAGCGAGAAGCTGGCGCAGCCGCTGATGAATCACGGCAAGCCGGTCACCGAGGCCGTGGTCGAAGTGAGCTGGCGCGGCGGCCCGCTGGCCGACGCACACTACGACGAGTTCGCGCTGATGATGAAGCTGCCCGACGCGGCGGGACGGCGCTGGTTCAAGGTGATGCAGGTGTGCGAACAGGGCGTGAACGACTGGTCGCAGATTCCCGCCGAGGGGCAGACCACGCGCGATCTGAAGATGCCGGCTGCGGCGCTCGACATCCAGCCCGCCGCCGGTCACGTCCATCACTGATGTGCAGGCGGAAGGGCCGACGCGCGGCCCTTCGCGTCAGGCCTTGACCGGGCGCTTCAGCAGCTTGCGCTGCAGCGTCCGGCGATGCATTTTCAATGCGCGTGCGGTGGCGGAAATGTTGCCGTCGTGTTCCTTCAGCACGCGCTGGATGTGCTCCCACTCGAGGCGTCCGACCGACAGCGGCTCGGCATCGAGCATGTCATCGGCAGGTGCGCTGACCACGCAGTCGAAGGCCGACAGGATGGCGTCGACCTCGACCGGCTTGGCCAGATACTGGAAGGCGCCCAGCTTGATCGCATCGACCGCGGTGGCGATGCTCGCGTAACCGGTGAGCACGACGATGCGCAGTTCGGGGAGTGCATCGAGCAGCGGCCGGACGAGGGACAGGCCGGACGTGCCATTCAGGTTCAGGTCGAGCACGACGCGGGCGGGTTTTTGCCGCGCGGCCACGGCAAGCGCAGTGGCGGGGTCGGTACACCCGTGGGCGTCCAGCCCGCGCCGGCGCAGTGCATTCACCAGCACTGCGTTGAACGTTTCGTCATCGTCGATGACCAGTATCGATTCAGACATGAAGGCCTATGCGTGCGAGAGGCAGCCGGATCGTCGCCCGCGCGCCACCGGTCCGGGGGTTGTCCAATTCGAGCGTGCCGCCCATGCGCTCCAGGCTGGCGGTGGTCAGCAACAGGCCGATGCCGCTGCCCTGGGCGGCGTCACCGAAGGTTTGGCGTCCGGCCTTGCGCAGCACGTCGTCGGAGAAGCCCGGTCCGCAGTCGCGCACCTCGATGCGCACTTCCTCGGCATTCCAGTCGAGTGCCAGGTCGACCGGCGCGCCGGCGCGCAGCGCGTTGTCGAGTACGCTGACCACACCCTGGCCCAGCGTGGGCTCGATCACGATGAGCGGCGGCTCGCCGCTGCCCAGCAGCGTGAAGGTGGTGTCGCATTCACCGCGCAGGCTGCGCCATGCGGCGTGCAGGCCTTCCAGCCAGGCGTCGCAGCGCATCGACTCGGCGCCCTCGCTGCGCTGGTCGCCGGCCTGCTCGGTCAGGCGCGTGATGATGCGCTTGCAGTAGGCGATCTGTTCGCGCATCAGTTTCATGTCGGCCGCTGCGGTCGTATCCGCCGGCGTGTCGCGCTCCATCTCGCCGACCAGCACGGCCAGCGTGGCCAGCGGCGAACCGAGCTCGTGTGCGGCGCCCGCCGCCAGCGCGCCAAGTGCCAGCACGCGTTCGTCGCGATAGGTCTGTTCGCGCGCGCGCGCCAGTTCCGCGTCACGTCGACGCAGTGCATCGGTTGTGCGCATGACGAACCAGGCCAGCATGGCGGCCGACACGACGAAGGTGAGCCACATGCCGGACAGGTGCAGCGTCGTCGCGCGCCGGGCATCGCCCAGCTCGAGCGGGATGAACTGCACCATCAGCAGCGAATAGAGCAGGATGGCCAGTGCGGCGATCGTCAGTACCGCGCCGCGCGACAGCAGCAGTGCTGACAGCACCACCGGAAGCAGCAGCATGAACACCAGCGGATTGGTGGCGCCGCCGCTGAAATAGAGCAGCGAGGCGAAGGCGAGCAGGTCGATGCACAGCTGCAGCAGACAGCCGGTGGCATCCGGTGCACCGGCGCTGCGGTGCAACTGCCAGTGCATGAGACCGTTCCACAGGCCCACCGCGGCGAGAATGGCCAACATCGGCTGTTGCGGCAGCGGCAGGTCGAGCAGTCCGGGGGCGATGGCCAGCAGCAACAGCAGTGCGCCCAGCGCCCACCAGCGCGCCCTGATCAACCCTGGAAGCAGCCGGTCGTGCGGCCGCGCCGGCGTTTGCGCGGGCAGCGGTGCGGATGGCAAGGCAGTGCTGTGCGGGGGCATGCGTTCAGTCTATGGATTCGCTGCGGGTGCTTCAATCGATCTGCGTGCGTGTGCCGCCCGCGCTGACGGCGCCTGGTGCACACTCACCGCTTTCGACATGCCACGCTTCTGGACCGCATACAGCATGAAGCCCGCCCTGATTCGAAAGTCGTTGCCGCATGTGCTGATTGTGGCGCTGCTGATCGGCATCGTGATCGTCGGCAGCAGGCGCGACTTCATGGAGGACGCCGTGCCGCGCATGCTCGCGTCGCCGCCCTGCCGGCTGGATAGCGGCCCCTGCCGCGTGGCGCTCGACCGAGGAGGCTGGCTGGAGCTGACGGTGACGCCGCGCCCGGTTCCGGCCGGTACGCCTTTCGTCGCGTCGCTGGCGCTCAGCGATGTGGATGTCCGCCAGGTCGAGCTCGAGTTCGAGGGCGCCGACATGAATATGGGGCTGTTCAGGCAGGTGCTGGCGCCACGGCCGACCGGCGGCTTCGAGGCGAGCGTCACCCTGCCGATCTGCGCCACCGGCGCGATGCGCTGGCGGGCCCGCCTGGTTGTGCGCGCCGCCGGCGAAACGCTGATCGCGCCCTTCGACCTCATCACCGGCCATCTGCCCGCCGAGGGATCTGCGCGCGGCGATGCGCGACAACCCTCGTAACGACCCGGATCTCGCCGCCGCCCGACATTACTGAAAGCTCAGGTTGAGCGCGACATTGAGTGATCGCGCCCGACCGGGAACCGACATGCCCCAGGGGATGCCAGCGGTGGTCATCGAATTGCCCTGGCCGAGATAGGCGCCGCCCAGCGGCAGCAGGTAGAACCTGTTCAGCGCGTTCTCCAGCGCGAGGTCGAGGCGGCCGTTCTTCCACGCGAAGCTGCTGCGCAGGTTGAGCAGCGTATAGCCCGGGGTCTGCACCTCGTTCCTGACACGCGACACCTCGTCCTTGGCTGAAACCGAATGCACTTCGAGGGTGTTCGTCCACTGCTGCGAACGATGTTCCAGCGCGATCTTCGCGTGCAGCGGCATGATGTGATAGAGCTTGTCGCCGCTGCTGAGATTGCGGCCGTCTACGTAGCTCGCCATGCCGTTCAGATAGAGCTTGCCGATATCCGCATGCTGTGCGATCAGTGTCGAACCGGACACGTCGATGCCCTGCAGCATCGCCCGCTGATTCACGTACTGCAGGATGACGTAGCGGTCGTCGGCGTTGCTGTTGAGCGCATTGCACTGGGCGCTGAGCCCGCGCGGGCAGCGCTGCGCGTCGATGTAGTCGTCGACATAGGTGGCGTGGCCGGAAAGCTTGAAGTCCCAACGTTCCTTGCCTTCGTCGTGCCAGTGCGCGCTCGCACTCGCGGTGTAGGCCACTTCGGGCTTCAGGTCAGGGTTGCCGAGGTAGGCGTTGCCGTCGCCGACGAAGTTGTTCATCAGGGCGGCCATCGGAAAGCTGGACCACGGGTAAAGCTCGTACAGGCTGGGCGAGCGTGTCTTGCGCGCGATGCCGGCCTCGTAGTTCTGCCGTGCATCGGGCGTGTAACGCACAAGCGCGGTCAGGTCGAGATGGGTGTCGTTCCGGCTGCGATCGCGCTGGTTGAAGCGGGCGGCGTCGGCCGCATAGACATTGCTGTAGCCCTGCACGCTGTCCGCGTCCGCATGCACGAGACCGCCGCGGATGCCGAGCAGACTGAGCCAGGCAGCGTTCCAGCTGGTCTCCAGTTCGGAGAACACGCCGATGCGGTCGCGCTTGCCGTTGCGGATGTTCTGGAAATCGTCGCAGCACATGGCGCCTGGCGCGAGGCCGATCGGCGGCCACCAGTCGTCGAGCCGGTACTGCTGGAAGTCGGTACCGACGCGCAGCAGATGTTCAGGGCTCATCGGAATGCTGGCCTTCAGCAGGCCGCCCAGCGTGCTCGCGTCCGACTTCATCGGCATGAACATGCCGAAGAAGCGGTCCTGATTCAGATCCATGTGGTGCGCCACGGTCTGCCGGAACAGGCGCGCTTCGAGTTCGCCCCAGGCGTGCTGTCCGAGGTAGCGCAGGTTGAGGGTCCGGTTCACGTTCGACGGCGTGTTCTCCGCAATGACGTAGTTGCCAGGGTTCGCGGGATCCGGCCGGCTGAAGATCATGTCCATGCGCTGATTCGGAAAGCCCTGGTAGTCGAGCTTCTGTTCGCTGAAGGTCAGGTGAAGGACGCTGCTCGACGACCACGCGAGGCCCAGCCCGATCTCTCTGTTCTTCGATCCGCGATAGCCGCTCGATGCGACCTCGCGCTCCGCGACCGGGCGCTGACCGAGCTGCTTCCAGAAGCCTTCCTTCTTGAAATCACCCGCCGCCCGGTAGTTGTGGGACTCGCTGGCGGATTCGCTGTAGCGCACGTTCAGCTGTGTGCTGGCAATCGACAGGTCCACGCTGTGGCCGCGGGCGTTGCCATTGCTGCGGAAGAAGGTGCCGACCTTCGCTTCGGTCAGCGCTTCGCTGTCGGACGCGGCGAATTTCGGCCGTGCGGACCTGATCTGTATCGCGCCGCCTATGCTGTCGCCGCCCTCGCTGACCGGCGTGATGCCGGCGTAGACGGCCACCGTCTCGACCTTGCTCGGGTCTATCAGCGACAGCGCCGGATTCATGTGGTTGGGGCAGGCGGACATCAAATCCATGCCATCGACGGTGATCTTCAGACGCTCGTCGGCCAGGCCGCGGATCGACGGCAGGCTGGAAATGCCGCCCGCGCCGTAGGTCGACACGCCCGGAATGCCCTCCAGCAGCCGTGCCGTGTCGCTGCTGGTCGCGCGCAGCGCATTCAGCGCCGAGGAGGGCAGCGTCGTCACGCCGACTGGACTTTCGTCGCGCGCACTTTCGACCCGGATGGGGGCAAGCGGCGTCGGCGTTGACACGGCTTCGGACTGAGCGATGGCGCCGATCGGAAGCAGCGCGGGGCAGGAGCCCAACAGCAGGATCGCGAGGCGCGAATGCGGTCGCTGACGGGAAGAAGTCATGTGTGGGAGAAATGGCAGAAGGGCGGCGAGGTGGGGACCTCGCCGCCTTCCGGGT
The DNA here is from genome assembly GCF_038066675.1 of Methyloversatilis sp. NSM2. Classification (NCBI taxonomy): domain Bacteria; kingdom Pseudomonadati; phylum Pseudomonadota; class Betaproteobacteria; order Nitrosomonadales; family Sterolibacteriaceae; genus Methyloversatilis; species Methyloversatilis sp. NSM2. The sequence goes on along the minus strand of NZ_JBBUKV010000004.1, from coordinate 562,337 downwards.
GGCCGCAGTGTCGGTCGACGACCTCGTCAGATCGTCCGGCGACGACGGGCGATGGCGCCGATCACGGTCAGGCCGGCCAGCATCAGGCCCCAGGTTTCGGGTTCCGGCACTGCGGCGGTAATGGTCTGCGAAAGCGGGTATCCACTCATCGTGCCCTCGGCGCCGTATCCGGCCACGCTGGTGCCGGTCATGCACACGGCACCCATCATGCCGCCGGCGGCGCAGTCGGCGTAGGCCAGCTTGTCGATCTGGGCCTGGGTCAGTGCAGCGAGCGGATCATCGGGAATGAAGATGAGTGCGTAGGCATTGCCCGGATTGGTGCGGGTGGCGGGAAAGCCGTAGTGGACGCCGCCGGCCGCGATACCCGACGCCGGCGACCAACCGTTGCCACCGGCGCCGGTCCAGAAGGTGTTGGTGCTGGCGTTCCTGAACGCGGCGGCGAAGGTGCCGCCGAGCGCCGCGTCGTACCACGACACCAGCTGATGATTGAGCGACAGCCAGGTCATTCCGCCGCCCATCATGCCGGTCATCGACTCGCTCAACTGACCTTGCAGATTCGTGACCGTGCGCGTCGCGGCGTCGTAGTCGAAGCTGCCGGTGAAAATGGTGTTGTTCGGCTGCGTGTCGGGTTCGTACCACGTGGTGACCACGTCGTAGCTGCTTGCGGCGTGGGCGACGGTCATGCCGGCCGACAGCGCGAGCGCGACGCCGAAATTCAGAAAGCGGTTCATGCTTCTCGTCCTCGTAGATGTCTGCAGTCGAAGCGAATGCAGGCGGATTTCAGGCGACGAGGGTCACTCAGGCATCGCAACGCGGACCTCGCGAGGTCACGCGCGTCGCCTCAGCTACGCAACGTCCGGGACGGGATTGTGCTGCATCGAAACCGCGGAATTTCAGGGTGCGACACTATGCCGCAGCGCTCCCGTCGCAACGGGATGGGGATGACTTCCGCATGAAATGAGAGGTGCGGAGATGCTCGACGGGCTGCGTAAGAAGTCCTTCGCAGCGACCATCGTCAATCTGTTGGGGAGGGCGCGCGAAGAGCGCTCAGCGCAGGCCTTCGAGCAGTTCGGCGACGCGTTCGAATTCGCTCGACTTGTCGAGGAAGTGATGAGCGCCCAACGCCAGACTGCGCGCGCGCATCGCCGCGGTGTTGCTGTTGGTCAGCACGATGGCGAGAAGGTCGGGGTGATTCAGCTTCAGGTGCTGCAGCACGCCGAAGCCGCTGCCTTCGCGCAACTGCAGGTCGACCACCACCGCGTCGAAGCGGCCGACACGCAAGGCGGTCAGCGCGTCGGCTTCAGTATCGACCTCGCCACAGACGACGACGCCCTCGCTGTCCTCGAGCAATGACACCAGGTGCTTGCGGATCAGCAGCGAGTCCTCGACCAGCAGCACGCGCAGCGGGCGTGAGCGGGCGAGCGGAGGAGTGGCGGACGACGGATGCGGTTGCACGGCTCTGTGCGCTTCGTAGTCGGTGGAGCGATAGGGATTGGATTGCGTGCCAAGTATCTCACCGCCTTGCGGCGCCGGATGTAGGTGCGAGCCGACAGACGTACTCATTCGATCAAACCATTCTTCAGCGCGTAGTAGGTCAGTTCCGCATTGCTCTTCAGGTTCAGCTTGGTGAGCAGACGGCTGCGGTAGGTGCTGACGCTCTTCACGCTGATGAACAGTTCGTCGGCAATTTCGGTGACCGACTTGCCGGTCGCCAGCTTGTGCAGCACCTGGAACTCGCGTTCCGACAGCTGCTGGTGGGCCGGGGCGTCGGCGTCGCCGCTGAGGCGCTGCGTCAGCAGGTCGGCGACGGTGTCGCTGACGTAGCGGCGGCCGCGCAGAACGGTGCGGATGGCGGTCAGGATGTCGTCGACGTCGGCATCCTTGCGGATATAGCCGTTGGCACCGGCGCGCAGCATGTTCAGCGCGTACTGTTCTTCGGCGTAGGCACTGATGATGAGCACCGGCAGATCGGCGCGGTGCGTGCGCAGCAGTCGCAGCGTGTCCATGCCGTCGCGGTCGGGCATCGAAATGTCGAGCAGCAGAACGTCGAAGTCCTGCTGGCGCAGCAGGGTGAGCGTTTCGGCACTGGTCGACGCTTCGGCGCCGACTTCGAGGTCGGCCTCGGCATTGATCAGCTGGCGCAGGCCGTTGCGCACGATCTGGTGGTCGTCAGCGAGAAGTACGCGTTTCTTTTGCATGATGGCGTGGTCGTCGTGGAAGCTGAGCGGATTATCCGCCTCAGCGCTTGAACAGTCCCACCACGAAGGAGGCGATTGTCAGCGCGAGGAAAACGAAGAACAGGATCTTGGCGATGCCGGCCGCGCTTGCGGCGAGGCCGCCGAAGCCGAACAATGCCGCGATCAGCGCAACGATGAAGAAGATAAGGGCATAGTGAAGCATGACAGCCTCCTTGATGAACAGGAACAGGGCCGGCACGGGCGGCGATGCCAGCGTGCGTGATCGAATCCTAGGCGGGGCGGCCAATGCGGGCTGTCGTCCGCGCCATGGCGGGGGCGTCGGACATGTCTGACGCGGAACGCTCTGTGAAGGCGGCGGCGCGGCATCGCGCCATCGTCGAAGGGTTGTCGCGCGCGGCGCGCAAAGCCGGTTCGGCGACCGACGGCGCGGAACGTCTGACCGACAGCGTGCTGATGCGGCTTGCGCGCTTCCGCTGGGGGGCGTTGCTGGTGGTGCTGATCGGAGTGGCTTTCGCCGCGGTGTCCGAAACCACCTTCCAGGGCATGCAGCGCGAACGCGAGGAGATCGACGCTTCGCGCCTGTCGCTGGCGGCGCTGAACAATCTGGTCTACGACAATGCGCAGGCGACGGCTACCGAGGCCCGTTACACCGAGGAGCCGTCGCCCGATCATCTTGCGCAGCATCTGGCTACGGTGCAGCGTCTCGCCGAGGCGGGCACCCACGTGCTCGGCTGGGCGGCGCGCCGGGGCATAGACGAGGAGCGCGTCGCCGTCGTCAAGCGCCTGACCGCGGCGGAATCCGAGGAGCTGAAGCGGCTTCGGGCGCTGCCGCAGAACGCGAGCCCGGTCGAAGTGATGGACGCCTTCCTGCCGCCGGTGGTCGACCAGAACGAACTGCGCGAAGCGCTCGAACCGCTGGTGCGTACCGAGCGCGCCTATCTGGAGGAGCAGATGACGCTGCTGGGCGAGGAAATCGAACGCCAGCGCGCGGCGGCCATCGTCGTCATCGCCATCGGCGTGCTGATGCTCATCCTGCTGTTGCGTGCCTATGCGATGCGCAGCCAGGCCGAAGCGCAGATCGCCGACCGCCTGCGGGCGGCGCGCGACGAGCTCGACGCGCTGGTGCGGGTGCGTACCGAAGAGCTGTCGGAACTGGCCAGCCACCTGCAGACCGAAGCCGAGCGGCAGAAATCGGCGCTGGCGCGCGAACTGCACGACGAGCTCGGTTCGATATTGACCGCCAGCCGGATGGAGGCTTCGATGCTGCTGCGCCGGGCGCGCAAGCAGGACAGTCCGGACGTCGAGTCGCTGTCGCGCGTCTGCGAAATCCTGGAGCAGGGCGTGCAGATCAAGCGGCGTGTGATCGAAGGGCTGGTGCCGACCGTGCTGACCCATCTGGGTCTGTTGCCTGCGCTCGAATCGCTGGCCGAGGAGACGCGGGCGTCGGCGCCGTTCGCGGTCGACCTGGTACTGCCGGAGGCGCTGGAGCTGGATCGGGACAGGGCGATCGCGATCTACCGCGTCGCGCAGGAAGCGCTGACGAACATCAGGAAGCACGCGCAGGCGACCGAAGTGCGCATCGCATTGACGGTCGAGGGGCCGACCGTCAGGCTGGAAATCCGCGACAACGGTGTCGGCATCGCCGCCGGTGCGCGCGGCAAGACCGGTTCGCATGGCCTGCTCGGCATGAAGTACCGCGCCGATGCGCTGGGCGGCCGCTTTGCCATCGGTCCGGCACCGGAGCACGGCACCTTGCTGGAATTCGCGCTGCCGCTGGCGTGAAGCCGACGCACCCCTGCGGGTGCGTCAGGCGAGGACCATATTGTCGCGGTGTATCAGTTCCGGTTCGTCGACGTAACCGAGCAGTGCCTCGATGTCGGCAGACGGGCGACGCGCGATGCGCCGGGTTTCCGACGCCGAGTAGTTGATCAGGCCGCGCGCCAGTTCCTTGCCCGCACTGTCGCGGCAGGCGACGACCGCGCCGCGTTCGAACTGTCCCTGCACCTCGGTCACGCCGATAGGCAGCAGGCTGCGACCCTCGCCGAGCGCCTTCACGGCACCTTCGTCGAGTATCAGCGTGCCGGCGAGCTGCAGGTGATCGGCCAGCCACTGCTTGCGCGCAGCCAGCGGCGTGTTGCCTGCTTTCAGGAAGGAGCCGAGCGCTTCGCCGCGCACCAGACGCAGCAGAACGTCGGGTTCGCGACCGCTGGCGATGACCGTGTCGGCACCGCTGCGCGCGGCGCGGCGGGCAGCGCGAACCTTGGTGATCATGCCGCCGCGCGAAATGCCGGTGCCGGCACCGCCGGCCATCGACTCGAAGCGCGGGTCGTCGGCTTCGCCTTCGCTGATCAGCGTGGCGGCCGGATCCTTGCGCGGGTCGGCAGTGTAGAGGCCGCTCTGGTCGGTCAGGATGACCAGGCAGTCCGCTTCGGTCAGGTTGGCGACCAGCGCACCCAGCGTGTCGTTGTCGCCGAACTTGATCTCTTCGTAGACGACGGTGTCGTTCTCGTTGATCACCGGCACCACGCCGAGCTCCATCAGCGTGGACAGCGTCGAGCGGGCATTCAGGTAACGGGTGCGATCGGCCAAGTCCTCGTGCGTCAGCAGGATCTGCGCGCTGGCCAGACCGTACTGCGAGAAGGCGCCTTCGTAGGCCTGAGCCAGACCCATCTGACCGACGGCGGCAGCGGCCTGCAGTTCGTGCATCGCGCTCGGCCGTGTGCTCCAGCCCAGGCGCTGCATGCCGGCCGCAATGGCACCCGACGACACCAGCAGCACTTCGCGCCCCTCGGCGCGCAATGCGGCGATCTGGCGCGCCCATTCCTGCAGCGCGCCGAGGTCCAGCCCGGCGCCGTTATTGGTGACCAGCGCGCTGCCGACCTTGACGATCAGCCGCTTCGCATTCTCAAGGCGCGTTCTCATCGTCCGCTCCATCGCCCGGTTCGCTGGCGTCCAGATTGCGCACGTCCGGCTCCGGCTCGGGCGGCGGACGGGTCGCTTCCACGTGATCCATGATGGCGTAGCACAGCGCATCGCAGCCCTGACGTGTCATCGCCGAAATGCTGAACGCTCGTTCGGCGCCGAAGGCCTCGACGAAATCACGCACACGCTGTTCGCGCTCTTCCTCGGGAATCAGGTCGATCTTGTTCAGCACCAGCCAGCGCGGCTTCTGGTACAGCGATTCATCGTAGCGACGGAGCTCCTCGACGATGGCGCGCGCGTCGTGCAGCGGATCGGCTTCCGGATCGAAGGGGGCCAGATCGACCAGATGCAGCAGCAGACGGGTGCGCTGCAGGTGGCGCAGGAACTGGTGGCCGAGACCGGCACCTTCGGCCGCACCTTCGATCAGGCCCGGAATGTCGGCGATGACGAAGCTGCGCGAGTCGTCGACCCGTACGACGCCGAGGTTGGGCGCGAGCGTGGTGAAGGGGTAGTCGGCGACCTTGGGGCGCGCGGCGGACACGGCGCGGATGAAAGTGGACTTGCCGGCATTCGGCATGCCGAGCAGGCCGACGTCCGCCAGCACCTTCAGTTCGAGCTTCAGTTCGCGTCGCTCGCCGGCTTCGCCAGGCGTGGTCTGGCGCGGCGCGCGGTTGGTACTCGACTTGAAATGCAGGTTGCCCAGACCGCCGCGGCCGCCTCTGGCGATCAGCGCGCGGGCACCGTCGTGGTCGAGGTCGGCGATCACTTCGCCGGTTGCCAGATCGGTGATCGTGGTGCCGACCGGCATGCGCAGTTCGCGATCGTCGCCGCCCTTGCCGTAGCAATCGGCGCCGCGACCGTTCTCGCCGCTTGCGGCGCGGAACATGCGCGTATAGCGGAAATCGATCAGCGTATTCAGGTTGCGGTCGGCGACCGCCCAGATGCTGCCGCCGCGGCCGCCGTCACCACCGTCCGGACCGCCGAACGGAATGAATTTTTCGCGGCGGAACGAGGCCGAGCCATTGCCGCCATCGCCGGCGATGACCTCTATCTTCGCTTCGTCAAAGAATTTCATTTCGCTTCACGCGTGCCTGGAGTGACTGGAGTATCGAATACGAGCCGGATGCCGCCGTGTACGCAGGCGGCAGAAACGAAAAGCCCTGCCTCGCGGGCAGGGCTTCGGTTCAGGCGAGCCGGAATCAGGCTGCAGCCGGAACGATGGTGACCACGCGACGGCGGTTTGCACCCTTGACGACGAACTGCACAACGCCGTCAATCTTGGCGAACAGCGTGTGGTCCTTGCCCATGCCGACGTTGTCGCCGGGGTGGAACTCGGTGCCGCGCTGACGCACGATGATGCTGCCTGCCGAAATCAGCTGACCGCCATAGCTCTTGACGCCAAGGCGCTTCGATTCTGAGTCGCGGCCGTTACGCGTACTGCCGCCGCCTTTTTTGTGTGCCATTTGATGCTCTCCTGGATACGCTCAGCCCTGCTCAGCGCATTTTTCAACATTCTCAGCCGTTGATGGCTTCGATGCGCAGTTCGGTGTAGTTCTGACGATGACCTTGATGCTTCTGGTAGTGCTTGCGACGGCGCATCTTGAAAATCGTCACTTTCTTGTGGCGCCCTTGAGTGAGCACCGTTGCACGAACGCTGGCACCGGCAACCAGGGGCGCACCGATCTTGACCGATTCGCCCTCACCGACCATCAGAATCTGGTCGATCACGATTTCCGAGCCCACATCCGCAGGTATCTGTTCTACCTTGATTTTTTCGCCAGCGGCAACGCGATACTGCTTGCCACCGGTTTTTATGACCGCGTACATGTGTAACCCCAGTAAGGTTTAAGGGAATCCACAACTATATCCGAGAGGCTGGCTTTTTGTCAAAGGCTGCGAAACATCAACGGCTTGACGGGTTTTCGCGCGCTGCTACCATCCGCGTTTTTCCGCGTCCGGCAGCACTTCCTTGTCTTCAATGAACCGTCTTTACAGCCTGATTGCGGACGACATGCGCGCGCTGGATGGCGTCATCCGCGAGCGCCTGCACTCGGACGTCGTGCTGGTGCGCCAGGTGGCCGAGTACATCATCGGTGCCGGCGGCAAGCGGCTGCGTCCTGCGCTGGTGCTGCTGACCTCGGGCGCCTGCGGCTATTCGGGGGCTCATCGCACCGAGCTGGCCGCCGTGGTCGAGTTCATCCATACCGCGACGCTGCTGCACGACGACGTGGTGGATGAATCGGAACTGCGCCGCGGCGCCAAGACCGCCAACGCCCTGTTCGGCAACGCGGCCTCGGTGCTGGTCGGCGACTTCCTCTACTCGCGCGCCTTCCAGATGATGGTGTCGGTCGGCAGCATGCGCGTGCAGGCCGTGCTGGCCGAGGCGACCAACATCATCGCCGAGGGCGAGGTGCTGCAGCTGCTGAACTGCCACGATGCGGATGTCGACGAAGACCGCTATCTGCAGGTCATCCGTTACAAGACCGCCAAGCTGTTCGAGGCGGCCAGCCGCCTCGGCGCCATGCTGGCCGGCGTCGATGCCGACGTCGAGGAGCGCTTTGCACGTTTCGGCATGCACCTGGGCACCGCCTTCCAGCTGGTCGACGACATCCTCGATTACTCGGGCGACGAAGGTTCGATCGGCAAGAACCTCGGCGACGACCTGGCCGAGGGCAAGCCGACGCTGCCGCTGATCCACGTGATGAAGAACGGTACGCCCGAGCAGGTTGCCGTCGTCCGGCATGCTATCGAGGAGGGCGGGCGCGACGACTGGGCTGACGTGCTGAAGGCGGTGGTGGACAGTGGCGCGCTCGAGATTGCCCGTGTTCGCGCGAGGGAGGAAGCAGAACTGGCGCGTGCGGAATTGGCCGGACTGCAGGCGAATGAATATCTGCAGAGCCTGCTCGATCTCGCAACGTTTGCAGTCGAGAGAAAGTTCTAGTAAAGTGCGCGCCTCGTTGCTTACGGCAACGGGCACGACGAGCTGCCTCGGTAGTTTGCTGTGAGGTTCGGGGAATAGCTCAGCCTGGTAGAGCACTGCGTTCGGGACGCAGGGGCCGGAGGTTCGAATCCTCTTTCCCCGACCAAGAATCCCGCGAAAAAGCCACCTTCCGAGGTGGCTTTTTTGTTTTCCGGACCTGCGCGTGCGGCAAGCCTTCTGTGGCTAACGTCGGAGTGCCGCCATTCGGCGAAACTCGCTCACGCAAATCCCTTCCTCGAGCGGGAGGGCATCATGCAATTCTCCGCGGTCGGGCCCTGTGCAATGCACGTTCACAGCGGTCGCTTTGTCGGACGCTTCTCGGGTCCAAGGCGTCGCAACGCTCAGCCCAGGTCGAAAAACCGCCCTGTTCGATGTAGCCTTGGCGACCCGGAACCAAACAGCCCTGCTCACTGCAATGCCGCATCCCTATACCGATCTGCCGGACACCGCCTTCTGGTCGCGCACCGCTGGCGTTCCCGGGTTCGACATGAGGCAGGTTTCGGCCGGGAATGACGGCTTCGTGATTCACGCGACGGACAGGATCGTGTCGGCGGGCAGTTGCTTTGCGCAGCACCTGGCTCGCCTCCTGCCGACGCGGGGCTTCAACTATCTGGTGACTGAAACCGGACCGGCAGACCGCCAGTTCGGCGTCTACCCGGCACGTTTCGGCAACATCTATACCGTTCGGCAGCTGCTTCAGCTGTTCGAGCGCGCCTACGGACTGTTCGCGCCTCGCGAGCACGTCTGGCGCTGGTGTGATGCCTACGTCGATCCGTTCCGGCCCAATGTCGAGCCGAATGGCTTTGCCACGCTCGATGATCTGCTTGCGGACCGCGTATCGCACCTGGCGGCGGTACGCCGGATGTTCGAGCAGTGCGATGTGTTCGTGTTTACGCTGGGGATGACCGAAGCATGGGTATCCGATGTCGATGGCGCCGTATTTCCACTGGCGCCCGGCGTGCACGGTGGGCCGGAAGGCGAATCGGACTGCCGCTTCCACAATTTTTCGGTACCGGAGATGGTGGATGACCTGCGGCGCCTGATCGGCAATCTGCGCCTGCTGAATCCATCGGTGAAACTGGTGCTGAGTGTGTCGCCGGTGTCCATTGCGGCCACCTACGAACCGCGTCATGTGCTGGTATCCAACAGCTACACCAAGGCGGCACTGCGCGTGGTGGCGGACATGGTGACGCGAGACGACGATCTGACTTCGTACTTTCCGTCCTATGAGTGCGTTGCCGGCCATCACACGATGGGGCGCTACTTTCAGGCAGACATGCGTCACGTGACCCCTGAGGGTGTGCGCGACGTGGTCGATTACTTCACCGGGCTTTACCTGGCCCAGGGCCCGGCCACCGAGATACCGGCGCGCGTATCGCCGGCCGCGCAGACCACCCGGTCGGAGCGTGACCAGTGGTACGAGGTGTGGTGTGACGAAGAGCAGCTGACTGCACCATGAGATTCGGCATCGTCGGCAATTGCCAGTCGCGCGGCCTGCTCGACTGCCTCGAGGCGCTTGCACCCGATCATCTGTTCGATGCGATACAGGTCGAGCAGCTGGAGGACGGTGACGAGGCGACGCTGGCGGCCGTGATGGCTCTGGCGAACGAGGTGGATGTGCTGTTCGCGCACCTGCCGGAGTATGCCGTTGCCAGCGCGGGGCCTCAGCAGGCCTTGCGGAACGCCTTGTCGCTGGCGCGTCCGCGTTCGGTGATCGCAATTCCCACGGTGGTGTTCGGCGGGTTTCATCCGGACAGCTGCGTGCTCCGCTGCAACGGCACCTATGTGCAGACTGTCGCTGCCCACTATCACTCGGCCATCGTCGCCGGTGCCTACCTCTGCAAGCTGCCCGCAACGCGCGTGCCTGCACTGTTCAATCGCTTTGTCTACGCCGGCCTCGGTTATGTGAGCGACTTCGCGCACCACAGACAGGCCTTGCTGGATAGTTTCTCGAATCTGGGGTTCGACGCCCGCTACATTTTTGCTGCCCGCCGCACCTTCATGCACTGCCCGAACCACCCGGCCGTGTCCGTCCTGTTCGAACTGGCAAAGCAGATGCTGGCCCGGGTGAACGTCGAACCTCTGGCGGTGCCGCCGCCGGAGGACTGGCTGCTGAAGTACTCCCTGCTGTGGCCGGTCTATCCTGGCTTGCCCGGATCCACGCATGGCGAGTGTGACGAAGTGAAGCCTGCCGAAGCGCTGCGGCTTATCCATAGCGAGCGGGTGATCTCCTGGGGGGAGCTGATTGAAAGCAGCTACGCGTGCTACGCCGAAAATCGCCTGGAAAGTGCCGACTGGGTTTCCCCGGCCATCGAGCGGGCGGCTCGATTCCTCAGTGAGCACGTCCGCCCGTGAACAATGCGCCGGCCACTGACCGATTGCGCCGGTGTGCGACGCCTGCCCGGTGAGGGCAGGACCTCGATGCGCCCGCCCTCCGGATACTCGACGACACACGCATGAACATCTATCACGCGGACATCCAGATCGCCGCCGCCCGCTATCTGGGATGGATGCCGGATTACATCGCCGTCACGGACGACGACATCGCGGTATCCGGGTGGGCGCTGTCGATCTGGAACGAACCGGCGCAGCTGCGCTTCCTGATCAACGGTGCAGATTTCGATCAGGTCGATCGCGCGCTTGCATCGCCGGACCTGCTGGCGCCGTTCGCGCACATCCCGCATGCGGTGAACTCGCGCTTCTTCTGCAGGCATCGCCGCGACGGCAGGCCGGACCTGTTTGCCGACGGCTTCATCCGCCTGAACGTGACCGGCCCGTTCGGCGAACACAGGCTGTCGTACCGCACCGCGTGGTATCTGGCCGACCCCGCGCGCGAGCCCGACATGCCGTCGCCAGCGCAGATCGAACGCGTCATCGGCACGGGCAACTTGCAGATATTCCGGCTGGGCGGCGCCACCATCGCCAAGCACGTCGAGCAACTGCTGCTTGAGCGTTTCGACCGCTCCATCGGCTCCTTCCAGGCCATCCTCGACTGGGGGTGTGGCGCGGGACGGCTGAGCCGCTACCTGTCGCTGCTGTCGCCGTCGGTGACCGGCATAGACATCGATGCCGACAACGTTGCATGCTGTGACCGCACGCTGCCCGGTGCCCGCTTCGTCCACATCGACCTGATGCCGCCCACGCCCTTTGCGGATGGCGCGTTCGATCTGGTGATCGGGCTGTCGGTGCTTACCCACCTCGACGAGCCGGTGCAGGATGCCTGGCTGGCGGAGCTGCGTCGCATCACGCGTCCCGGCGCGCTGCTCCTGCTGTCGGTCCAGGGGCTGGCGCAGATGGTGTTCTTCGATACGCCGCCCACGCTGAATCTCGAAGCGCATCGCAGGGGCATACTGGATACCGGTGCCAACGACCAGTTGCAGGCCGTGCTCGACCATCCTTCGTACTACCGCAACGTGATGCATTCGCCCGACTACATCATGACCCGGTGGTCGCGCTGGTTCGATGTGCTGGACATCATCCCCGCCATGGCCGGCACACAGGACCTCGTGCTGCTCCGGCGACGCGCGGACTGAAAGGAAAGTACATGCATCCGAGCGCGATGGAGAACGGCAGGCTGTTCTTTGAGACCTATGTCGACGCCAGCGCACCGGCGCTGATACTCGACATCGGTTCGCAGGACGTCAACGGCTCGCTGCGACAGCTGGCGCCGCCCGGCGCACGCTATGTGGGGCTGGACTTCGCCGCCGGTCGCGGGGTGGACGTGGTACTCGACGACCCCTATCGGCTGCCGTTCGACGACGGCGTCGCAGACGTGGTGGTGAGCAGTTCGTGTTTCGAACATGTCGACATGTTCTGGCTCACTTTCAACGAAGTGCTGCGCGTGCTCAAACCGGATGGACTGTTCTACCTGAACGCGCCGTCGAACGGCGAATTCCACCGCTATCCGGTCGACTGCTGGCGCTTCTATCCGGATGCAGGCGAGGCGCTCGTACGCTGGGGGACACGGTCAGGCTATCGACCGGCACTGCTGGAATCGTTCACCACCTATCAGCATCTCGATATCTGGAATGACTTCGTCGCCATCTTCGTCAAGGATGAGGACTGTGTGGCGCGTTACCCGGCGCGCATGCTCGATCGCATCGAGCGCTACATGAATGGTCGCCGCTACGGCACCGAAGGCATCCTGAATCTCCACGCGGCGACCGAAGACGGAGCCCGCCTGCACGCCCTCACCGGTCACGCCAAGCCGCAGCAGTGACGCTCAGCCCACCTTGCGCAGCCACAGGCTGGCGCCGGTGTTGCGCAGGCACAAGGGCATCCGGGTTTCGAAGAAGCTGCGGTGGAAGTGCGACATGAAAGTGTTCATCAGCAGCACCTGGAAACGGTCGTTGTGCTGCAGGAAGGCGCGCACCATGTAGGCCTCGTTCCAGGCACGACCTTCGTAGATCCATTCCTTCGGATATTCGAAGGGATAGAAGATGTCGTGCAGATGGATCACGACACCCGGCGCCAGCGCCGGAAAGATATCGAACAGCAGGCGATTGACGTCGCTGCCCACCTTGCCGACATGCGTCGAGTCGATGAACAGCACGTCGTTCTCTTCAAGCTGCCTGAACACGTCGATACCGACGTCCTGCAGCGGGCTGGCGATGATCGTGGAACGGGCCGCATCGTCGGGGCTGATCAGGGACTGCAGCAATTGCGGGAAGGGATCGATGAAGGTGGTGTGCAGCGTGCGACCCAGAAAGTACTGGTTCGTATCGAGCGTCACGCATGACGAGTAACCGGAGCCGACTTCGACCAGCCGTCGCGGCGCCAGCGTGCGCAGCATGCAATGCAGCATGATCGCGTCGGAATGGCCGTAGGCCGGATTCAGGTAGTGATAGCGCAGTCCGGGCGTGGGCTGGTCGGCGAACGGGAGGGTGGAGTACAGCAGCGCAAAGCGCTCCAGCAGGGCCAACTGCGCGGTCTCACGCATGTCGATGCCAGGCAGTTCGCGCGGCACGGTACCGAACAGGCGGTCCTCGTTGCGCCGCAGCTCCTGCGGATCGGGGTAGGGCGAATAGAAGTGCCCGGACGGAAACAACTCGGGGACGACAACGGGGGGCTGCTTCATCGCGTGATTTTCGACTTGAATGGACCGGTTGCGCCGCGCTGCCGTGTCAAACTCGCCCTGGGCCGGCGTTCGTCCGCCCGCGTCTCTGCCGCATTATTGCATGCCGGTTCGCACCGGCCTCTCCAAGAAACCGCACTCACCCAATCCCGTGTCGCACAGCACTCCACTCCCCGATATCGACCACGAACTCGCCGGCCGGCTGGATGCAGCCTGGGGTGATCCCGCCGCCTGGGTCGCGCACGGCCTGCACTGGACCCACCTTCCGGCGGTCAAGGCGCGCCTGCACGAGCAGGTCACCGGCGACGCATCGGTCGAGCCGCTCGAGTGGTTCTTCAGCGTCGTCGCAGCCCATCAACCCCTGCCGCTCCGGCGGGTGCTCTTCCTCGGCTGCGGTCAGGGCAGGGACGAGCGCCTGGTTGCCCGATCAGCTTGGGCAGACGAGATCGTGGCTATCGACCTGTCCGCCAAGGCGCTGGATCTCGCGCGCGAACAGGCGAAAGCCGCCGGCGCGCGCATCCGTTACGTGCAGGCGGACATGAACAGCCTGCCAGTGGGGCAGAGCGGTTTCGAGCCCGGCAGCTTCGATGCCGTGCTGGGTATTTCCAGCGTGCACCATTGCGCCAATCTCGAAGACCTGTATGCGGGCGTGGCCCAGCTGCTGGCACCGGCAGGCTGGTTCTACCTCGACGAATACGTGGGCCCCGACCGCTTCCAGTGCGCGAACTCACAATTGCGTCTCATGAACCAGCTGGTCGATATGCTGCCGCACCACCTTCGCACGACGGGCGACGGACAGCTCAAAGGCAATCTGTGGCGGCCTTCGGTGGATGAGGTTGTTGCCGTGGATCCCACCGAAGCGGTCCGCTCGTCGGAAGTGCTGCCGCTGCTCGACCACCACTTCGACGTGTTCGAGCATCGACCTTATGGCGGCGCACTGATGCGCGTGGTGCTGGCCGCAATCGCGCAGAACTTCATGTGCGCCGAGGCCGAGCCCTGGCTGCACGCATTGTTGCGCGCCGAGGATGATCTTTTCCGGTCCGGGCGCGTGCAGCCGGACCTCGCGTGTGTCATCGCCCGCGTGCGGACTGCAACCACTGCGCCACCCAGTCCGTATCGTTGATGCCGAGCGAAAACACGGCGTGCGGCGTCGCCACCGCGTGGTCAGGCGGCAGCGCCGCGTAGGACTGACGGATCAGCGGCAGACGGTCGCTCAGCACGCGGTTTCCGGGGTCTAGCCGGGTGATCACCGTCAGGCCGGTCGGTGCGGTCGGCAGCGTAATGACGTGCAGGTCAGGACGCAGGCTCCGCAGACAGGGCACGATCTTCCAGCCGTCGCCGGTGTAGAACCCGGTCCGGCGCTCGCGCGCTGCGGTGAGCGCGTTGAGTGGCAGCGTGTCGTGCAGCAGCACGACCGCTCCGGGCGCGGCGTGGCGCTCGATGGCGATGAAGTCGTCCAGCACGGTTTCGAAGTGGTGATCGCCGTCAATGAAGGCGAGGTCGAAACCGTCGGGCACCAGCCCGCTGTCCGCCGGCACGGCGGCGAAGAAGTCGGCGCTGGTCTGGCGGTACAGGCGCGCATTCGCACGGCAGTGCTGCAGCGGGTCACCGAGCGGCGCAGGGTCCACGCCCACCACCCGCGTCGGTGGCTGGGCCAGCGCCAGCGATTCGCCCTTCTCGACGCCGATTTCCAGATACAGCCGCGGTGTCAGCTGTGCGTGGAACCAGGCCAGCCAGAAACGGTAGTCGGGCCCCGGCCAGCGCAGCCGCGCCAGCGCGACGTGCACGCCGGGCAGATTGGGCTCGCGGACCAGTGCATCGAGCAGACAATCGCGCGCGGCGTCGGTCAGTCCGTGCGCCATCAGATGTCGGAAGCGCCGCAGCGTGGGCTCTTCCAGCGGATGACGGGCGCTCATCGCGGTGTCTCCGACAGCGCGTCGCGCAGGATGTGGCCGAAGCGCTCCGGGCTGTAGCGGGCATCGCACTGATCCCACGCAGCGCGTTGCTGCCGGGCCCACAGTTCATCGTCATGCAGCAGGCGTGCGATGCCGCGGGCAAAGGCGTCGGCATCGCGGGCGGACTGGATGTCGATGCCCGCGCTCCAGTCCAGCTGCCGCACCAGCACGGCGGAGGCCACGACCGGCACACCGTTGGCGGCCGCCTCGATCACCTTGGCGGGCACGCCGCCGGCGAACCGTACCGGCGCGACGAACACGCGTGCGCGGTCGTACAGCGGCTCCAGGCTGTCCACCGGACCGATCAGCTGCACGTCGTCGCCGGCAAGATCGCTCACCCGATGCGAGCGGTTGATGCCGACGACGGACAGCACCGGCGCATGCGGCAGCAGGTCGCGCAGCCGCGGCATGACTTCGGTGATGAACCAGACCAGACCGTCCTCGTTCGGCGTGTCCGGATGCAGCGCGCCGACGAACAGCAGACCGCTGCGATGCTGCGGCCCTGGCGCCGTGCGGCGGGTCGATATCGCGTGACTCAGTATCCGGACCTGATGGCCGGCGGCGCGGAACAGGCGGGCATCGCGTTGCGACACCACCCACACCTGATCGGCACCTCTGGCCAGCCCGATCTCGGCGGCCAGACGGGTCTGTGCCGCCGCCCGCGTCAGCGGGCGTCCCTTGACCGCCGCTTCCGGAATCTCACGCAACGCGAACAGCGCTTCCGCGTCGTAGATCATGCGCATGCCGGCGAACAGTTCCGGCCTGCGCCGGAACAGCGGCGACAGCGCCTGAAGATTGGGCGGGCGGCTCACCACGAGCACGTCATAGATACCGCGACGCTGGTCGAGAAAGGTTTCGAGCCGGCCCATGCCGTGGCCGAGCGCCACTTCCGTAGTCGCGGGCAGCGACGCGTACACATCCCGCCAGTCATCATCCTCCTGCCACAGCGGAAAGAAGGTGACCGGCCAGTCGCTCAATGCCTGCAGCATCAGGCGGGCGCGTGGCAGACCGCCGCCCTTCACCATGTGCGGCACCTCGTTGTCTAGGATGAGCACGCGCGGGCGGCGCGGATGGTCCTCAGGCGAGCGCCAGCGATCGCCCGACAGCGGCTGTGGCGCGGGTGCCGGCTGGCCCTTCAGCCATTCGCCATGGCGGTCCACGAAGCGCTGCCGGTTCTCGCGCATCTGCCGGGGCGCTTCGTCGCCGGTGGCACTGCCCCATTCCAGGTGTTCGACCAGCACCGCCGGCTCATACACCACGCGGAAACCGGCGCGCCAGGCGCGCAGGCAGAAATCCGTGTCCTCGTAATAGGCCGGCGCGAAGCGCTCGTCGAAGCCGCCCAGCATCCGCCACAGAGGCGTGCGCACCGCCATGAACACGCCGGACACGTAATCGGTCGCCCGGCTCGCCATCGCCGCCGGGCAGAAGGGGTCTTCGCCGCGGCCGATGCCCAGCGACGAGCCGTCGCGGAAGATCGTGTTGCCCGCTTCCTGCAATCCGCCCGCCGTCAGCACGATGCGGCCGCCGAGCACCCCGATCGCCGGCTCGGCGTCGAGCCGGGTGAGCGCCGCTGCCAGCGCGCCCTGCTGCAGGATGGCGTCACTGTTCAGGAACACCAGATGACGTCCGCGTGCCAGCGCCGCTGCCTGATTGGCGGCGCGCAGGAAACCGGCGTTCTCCGCGTTGTGCACGATGCACGCACCGCGCACGCGTTGCAGCAGCGAGTCCGTTTCATCGTCCGACGCGTTGTCCACGATGATGGTCTCGAACACCGCACCCCGCTGGTCGGCCAGCGCCTGCAGCGTCATGCGTGTCAGTCCGGCCTGCTTGTAGAGGACCACGATCACCGACAGATCAGGCGTCGTGCCTGCCGGAAGCGTCGGCAATTCGAGGACTGCCGCCTTGTCCAGCCAGACCTGGAGCGCACGGCGCGCCCGGGCGCGGATCTGTGCCTTCGGGTCGTCTTCGGCGGCGTCTGCGGCAACCAGATCGAGCATGCGCTCGCACGCGTGCTCGATCTGGCGCGCCACCCGGCGTCCATCGAGCAGAGGTGATTCGTACATGCGCTGGCGCAGGGTGGTGCGATGGTGTCGCAGCGTATCGACGTCGGCGGCCAGTGCGGTCGCGGTGTCGACATAGGTGGCCGCGCTGTCGGCCACCCAGCTATCCAGTCCGAGCGAGGCCAGTACGGAAAGCCCCTGGCGCGCGCCGGCCCAGTCGCCCGCCAGGCTGATCACCGGCACGCCCATCCACAGCGGTTCGAACAGGCTCAGCCCGCCGTTGCCTGGAAAGCTGTCGAGCACCAGATCGATCTGCTGCAGCCATTCGAACAGCCCGGCGTGGCTGCGCGGCGGGTCGAACGCCACGCGTGCGCCGTCGATGCCGTGGGCGTTCAGCACGGCTAGGATGCGCGTGCGCTGCGGCCAGTCGCTGGCCACTTCACCGATGAAGTGGATGCGCGATCGCGGGGTCGCCGCGACCACCTGGGCCCATGTTTCGAGGCAGGCGCCGGTCATGCGCAGCCCGCGCGCGGTGACGCCGAAGGTGACGACGCCATTGCGCAGCACCGGCGGCGGCAGCGGCTGCGGTGCATGAACAGGCGGGTCCCAGCACCACTGGCCGCCGTCGAGCCGCCACAGCGCCTCTTCGTGGAACGCCTCGTGCGCGGCCGGCACCGCGTGAGCGTCGGTCAGCAGCACGTCGAACAGCCCTCCGGCCGTGACCGGGCAACCGAGCCAGCCCACCTGCAGCGGCGCGACGCGGCGGGCGTAGGCTTGCAGCAGTTCGAACTGGCCCTCGAACGGATGCAGCCCGCCGGCATCGATCACGACGTCGATGCGGTTCGCCGCGCACGATGCGGCCAGTCGGGCAGCCACCAGCGGCTCGCAGTGGATGTGCGGCGGCAGATCCGGCGGCGGACGGTTGCTGAACAGGAACACGTCGGCCTGTTCGGCGTCGTGATTCGCGAGCACCCGGTGCAGCAGGCTCTGGTGCAGCTGCCCCGCGACGTAGGCGATGCGCAGTCGCGCGCCGTGCCGACGCAGCGCGGGCGGCCGCGGCGTTCGATCCAGGCCTGCCCGCAGCTTGAGTGCGCGGTACAGGTCGCGCGCGGCCCGCGCGAGATCGGCCGGCGTCGACGCGTCGGACAGCGTTGCGCCATACAGCGCCGCACTGTCGACCCACGGATCGGGTGGACAGTCCTCCACGGCGGCGGTGAGCAGACGGTCGACGCAGTCATGACCATGGCGCGCGATGGCCACGGCCAGCGCCTCGCGCAGCGCGGCCCGCCGTTCCGGTACCGAGGCCTGCTTCAGCGCCGCGCGCGCGCCGGGAGCGTCGAGACCGACGAGGCGCGCCAGCATGGCGGTCGCACCGGTCACGTTCTGGCGTTCGCTCGCCAGCCGACGACACAGATCCAGCGCGCGTACCGCGCTGGCCGACTGCGGGTCGCCGCTCTCGGTCAGCAACCGGGCCTTCATCAGCACGGCCTGGGCATGACCGGGTTGCCGGGCAAGTACGTCGTCGACCGCCTCCAGACCGTGGCTGAAATCGCCGCAGCGCAGACAGGCCTCGGCCAGCTCCAGCACGGGCAGCACATCGTCCGGCTGCAGCGCGCGCAGGCGCAGGAAGGCCAGCTGAGCCTGGCCCGGGCGTTGGTCCGCGAGCAGTATCCAGCCCAGTTGCCGCAGGCTGTCGCTGCGATCGGGCTGCAGCAGCAGGGCGGTTTCGATGGCGGTTTCGGCTTCGCTCAGCCGACGCTGCCGCAGCCGCACTTCGGCCAGGGCTCGCCAGGCATCGACCTGCTGCGGGTCGTGCGCGACGGCAGCCTGCGCGAGTTCCGCCGCCCGCGCCAGCTCGTCGCCAGCGGCGAACACGAAGGCGGCCTGTACCCTCGTGTCCTGATCGTCCGGGTGGAGCGTCAGCGCCCGCCGCATGGCGTCCTTCGCCACCGGCAGTTCGCCCTGTTCGAGCGCCAGCCAGGCCAGCGCGCGCAGCGCGGCCACATTGTCCGCATCGAGGCGCAGGGCGCGCGCCAGCGCGCGCCGCGCGAGGCCACCCCGGCGTCGCTGGCTATGCACTGCCGCCAGCAGGCGCCAGAGCTCGCTTTCGCCCGGCGCAGTGCGCAGCAGTGCCCACAGCTGCCGGCGTGCGTCGGCTGTCCGCTTCAGGTCGAGCAGCGCCTGCACCTTCAGTGCCTGCGCTGGCAAGGACTGCGGCTGTTGCTGCAGTACGAGTTCGACCAGCCACAGCGCCGCTTCGGCGCGACCCCAGCCGGACTGGATCTGTGCGCGACGCAGCAGCGCATCGGCGTTCGTCGGGTCACGCTGCTGGACTTCGGCGTAGCACTGCTCAGCCGCTTCGAGATCGCCCGAGCGGTGCTGCAGCACGCCGAGCAGGTACCAGGCGTCCGCCCGTTCCGGATGGGTGTCCGCCTGGCTGCGCGCCAGTGCGAGCGCGTGTGCGCGCCGGCCCTGGTCCCACTCGTGACAGGCCTGTTCCGTCAGCAACTCGGCGTCCAAGGACAGATGTTCGAGTCCGCGAGCGAGTGCACGGCCGGCCAGATCGGGGCGGTGCAGGGCTGCATGGCATTGCGCGAGGTGGCGGTGCAGTGTGCGCTGCTCCGGCGCGCCATGAGGAAAAGCCGCGATGGCCTCCTCGTACAGCTCGATCGCCTCCCTCAGCATTCCCTGCCGCTGCAGCAGCCATGCCGATTGCAGCAGGCGTTGCGGTTGACGGGAGGCCTGCAGCGCCTTCCCCGCCCAGATCGCGGCCTCGGACACCTGATCGACGTCCTGCAGCAGCCAGGCCAGCGTGAAGGCGGCTTCATCCAGACGGGCATCCAGCAGACAGGCACGGCGCAGAGCCTCGATCGCCGGCGCGACGTCGCCGCGGCGCTGGTGCAGCAGGCCGGCATACCAGTGCAACGGTGCGTAGTGGGAAGCGCGGGCCAGTGCCGGCAACAGGACGTCCGCGGCCGCATCCATCCGACCGGCATCGAGCAGGAAGTAGCCCAGCGCAGCGGCGACCGACGGCCCGCCATCGGTGGCATGTGCCTGCTGCGCGCAGTGCATGGCCGCCGTCTTCTCGCCGTCGGCGAAATGCCGCCAGGCCTGCCGGATCAGCTCCGTCGCATTCACGGCGCGTGCGTCGTCAAGGCAGCGCGCGGTCGCCGCTCGCTACCGGCCGCCGGGCCACGACCGTGAACATCGCGACCTCCCTGTTCTCGGCCGGCTGCTTCTGTTTATGGATGCTGACCGTGCTTTCGGTGAACCCCATTACGCCCAGCGCCGATACGAAGAACTGCGGCGTGAACTGCCACCAGGTGTGCACCTGGGGCACACCGGTGTGCGGCAGCAGCCAGCATGCAGGCGCATCGCCCAGCGCCGGGTCGTAAGCTTCGGTGACCACCATGGTGTGCCGGACCCGTTCGGCGACGCTCTGCAGCAGGTCGAAGGGGCGGCGGCAGTGCAGCAGCACCGACGCCAGGATGCCGATGTCGAAAGGGCCGAAACCGGGCGGGAGTTCGTAGGGATCGCCCTCGAACACCCTGATCCGTGAGTCGTGCTGTCGATGCAGGTACCAGAACGAATTGCGCACCATCTCGATCTGTTCGCTGAAGGTTTCGCGCCAGCCCGGCGTATCGAAGCCTTCGAGGGGCACGATGTCCCACAGATGCGACATCGGCGGCTCCACGCAGGTGACGGTCGCACCGGCCATCTCCATGCAGAAGGACAGAAAGCCGCTCGCTGGACCGATCTCCAGTACCGATTGACCGGTTACGCAGATGTCGCCCAGATAGCCGAACGGGTCAGGTCGCAGATCCCATTCTCCGGCCACCTCTTCGCCGTCGGCCAGATCGCAGGAATGATAGAAGCGGCAGTCTTCGCGCCGCGGGGAGCGTGGCGCGACCTCGCGCAGGGCAGCGGGGAGCGAACCGGGCGCAGCCGGGGTGACGCTGCTGTCGAGCGTCGTACCTGATCTGTCGCTGTCGTCGATGAGCGACTGGCTGGCGTGCACGGCAAGCATGCTCAGCAGTTCTCCGACGATGAGCGGCGTGGACACCACATGGGCCGCGGCCTGACGCAGCGCCGCTTCTCTGTGTCGGGCGCTGAGCACCGGATCGTAAAGCTGTCGCAGCGCCTGCGCCCAGTCGTCGATCGCCGCTTCGGGGGCGAGCACGAAACCGCCGTCGCCGACCAGATCGGGCAGCGCGCCGCGCGTGCTGGCCAGCACCGGCAGGCCATTGATCTGCGCCTCGATCACGGTGCGGCCGAAGGACTCCTCCCATACCGAGGGCATCAGCAGCACCCGCGTGCGGGCGAACACCTCGCGCATGTCGCGCGTCGGGCCACACCATTCGATATTGCCCAGCCGTGCCGCCCGGTCGAGGCAGTAGGCGCGCCAGTGCGGGTCGATGTGCCAGCTTTCCACCACGAGGAAGGGCAGTTCCGGGCAGGCCGCGGCCAGCGAGAACATGATTTCGACGCCCTTGATCGGCGTCGGATTGACGAACAGCACCTTGTCGCCGGTCTGCCCGCTCGCATAGGACTCGGCCGCTACGACCGGCGGGATCACCGCACAGTCGATGCCGTACAGCGTGCGCCAGCGCTGTGCGGTGAACGCCGAATTGGCGAGGAACAGCAGCGACGGGTGCGGTGCAAGATGACCGGCGAGCTGGTGCGTCTCCACGTTGTGCAGATAGACCGCCGTCGGGCGTCCGGTCGTCAGGCTGGCCAGCACCATCGGTGCCAGCGCCAAACCATTCTGCACGACGATGACATCGGCGCCCCAGGCGGCAGCGGCCATCGGCAGCGCCTTTTCCGGCGCATCGGCGCGCAGCACGAGGTAACCCAGGCTCTCGTCACCGCTCGCCGGCTGTTCGGCGGCAGAAGGGTCAGTCCGCAGACGACCGCACAGAACCGCCGCATCGGCGCCCATCGCCTTGATGGCCAGGCAGAGGTCGTGCGTGGTGGTCTGCAGCCCGCCGGTGAGGTCGGGCAGATGGGCATAGTTGGAAACAAACAGGACGCGCATGGCCTACCCGTGTTGTGAAGGCGGCGGGAGCGTCTGTCGCAGGGCGACCCGGATCGGTCACCCGCCCCGCTCCCGCAAGGCGCGTGCTCAGGAAGCGTTGTTGAGCTGGCCGACCGAAAGAAGGTTGCGCAAGGTCTGCGACGGGTTGCTTCCGACAGTGTTGTCGACGACGCTCTTCAGTCTGTCGTTGGCCAACGTACCACCCGGGTTGTTGGCGCCTCCAGGCATATTTCCGGTGCTGATCAACTGGCCGGCGGGGGCGGGGGCAGGATTGGGGTTGCCCTGGTTGATGCTGTTCGGCCGGGTTTCCAGCTGCTGAATCTGCGCGGTGAGCTGTTGCGGTGATGTGCGTGACGGTGTTGAAACGCCCTGGGAACCGAGGGTGCTGCCAAAGCCCGGACGCGTAATGATCTGGGTGTTGCCGTTGTTGTCAGTCGCCCGCATCTGCTGGCCGAACAGGAAGGTGGCGCTCGTACCATTCGGGCGGGACTCGATGACGGAGATGCCGCCGCGGATCTCCACCTTGCCCTGCGATGTGGCGATTTCGGTCGCGGTGGTCTTGCTGATGTGTCCGCCGACCACGCGCAGCAGACCCTGGTTCAGGCGCAGCCGGATCTGGCCCTGCCGGGTGGCCGGGTCGTAGTTGAAGGTGTCGATGACCAGCTCGGAATCGGCGCCCAGCGTGACGGCCGACTGGTCAAGGAAAAGAACGTGCAGTTGTCCGTCCGGTCCGGTGCGCAGCGTTTCGCCGGGCACGACGTTGTCGCCGACCACCACGGTCTTCTGGTTTGAGGAAGAGGGCGCGCTGGCGGTGATGGCGGACACGACGCCCGCGCGGGGCGTCGGTGCAGTCTGCGCAAAGGCGGTCGGCAGCGCGGCGCTGGTCAGGGCGGCGGCAATCCACCAGTCCTTGGAAATCGGCGGGGTCATTGCGTGTTCCTCGTGCAATCGTAGCGGTTCAATGTCAGGCGCATGGCTGTACGCGCGTCAGAAGCGATAGGCTGCTGCACCGAACAAGGAAGAATTCTTGTTGCGGAAGTTGGGCAGGTTGGCGTCGGTGTCCATGTGCTCGACCTGGATCAGCAGCGACCAGGCGGTCGACAGTGCCACTGTGTTGCCGATACCGATGCGCCACTCGGTATCCCGGCGCTTCCTGGTCGGATCGACGGACGGATCGGCGGCCTGGTAGTGGCGCTGATGCACGCCGCCCCAGATCGACGTCGTCCAGGCACCGCCATTGGCGACGAACGGGTTGGCGTAGCTGAACGCATAGGTCAGCCGCCCTTCGTAGCCGTCGTAGTCGTAATAATCGCGGTCGGTGCGATGGAAGCGGGCGCGCAGTTCGCCGCTCAGCGCTGTGCCCGGGCTCAGTTCCCGGGTCAGACGCACGCGGAACAGGTTGTCCGGGCCACCGAGCAGGTTGGCGTTCGGCACGTCGATGCGCGATGCGTAGTCGAAATTGCGGTACTCGTAACCGGCGTCGATCACCGTGCGCTCGTTGATGAGATAGCCCGCGTCGAGGCCGACGCCGTAGCTGTCGAGGTATTTGTGTCCCTGTGCGCTCAGCGTGCCGACGATGAGGTGCGGACGCAGGGTCAGGCCGGGCGCGCCGGTGGCGGAAGGCTTGAAGCGTATGCCGCTGGTCACCTCGACCAGCGCGAGGTTGTACGGATCCGCCTGACTGGCCGACAGCCGTGAGCCGGAGGACGAGCTGTATTTGATCACCTGGGCCACCAGCGAACTGACGACGGCCGCCTCGTTCTGGGTGCCGAGGTCATAGCGGTGGTCCAGACGCAGCGTCGCCTGCAGGTCGGTGTCCGACTTCGGTTTGAACGGTGCGGCAACCGCCAGCGGCAGGCCACCGGACAGAACCGTGTCGCGGTCGGAGCGTGCTGCCGGGTTGGTCTGCGCCCGCACACCGAACACCAGCACACCGTCAAACTGCGACACCTGATTGCGTTTGCTGACGTCGCGCAGCAGATCTTCCGCAGCGGTCCTTTGCTCACCCGTCAGGCGGTTGTCGTCTAGCGCCTGCCGCAGCAGGGCTTCCGACATGCTGTAGGACGCCAGGCGGTAGTACAGCACGGCCAGTTCCACGCGCACGGCCGGGTGAGCGGCCGGATCGAGCAGCAGGCGTTCCATGGCGGCGATCCCGCCCTCGTAATTGCCGTCCTGCACGAGCAGGCGGGCATAGTTCAAGCCGGCTTCCATGTCGGCCGGCGCGCGCATGACCTGCTGGAAAGCCTCGTCGACCTGACGGTCGAGCGGCCAGTTTCCCGGGGTCTGTGCATTTGCCGAGGCACACAGAAATGCACCTGCGGAAATGATCGCGAACGGCAGCGGCCGGAAAACTCGATGGTCAGTCAGACGCCTCAATTGGGGTTCCTCGGCTTTGGACAGTCGTACATATACGGCCGGAATGTAACAGAACTGTACGCCCGAGACCTCTGATAATCGCCCGCCGTGTCTGTGGACGCGCGCACCCCGGACGCAGGCGCCAGAGCTTCGAATCTTTGCGTCGAATCCTGGCTCGGTATCGTCTCTCCCCGACCAGGAATCCCGCGAAAAAGCCCGCTTCCGAGGTGGCTCTCCTGTTTTCTGCGCCGGCTGCCCGGCCAAGCTGGTACGCTGCCTTTCCTCCGCATTCCGCCCGCTGTCGCCCGAGATGTCCCGCATCCTGTTTTTTGTGCTCCTGGCCTTCCTGGCCTGGCTGTGGTTCTTCAAGAAGCCTGCGCGCTCCAAGTCCGACAAGAGCAAGCCTGCCGAGCCGGTGGCCGAGCGCATCGTGCAGTGCGCCGAGTGCGGTCTGCGCATTCCCGAGGGCGAGGCCGTGTTCACCGATGCGCAATACTTCTGCTGCCCCGAGCATCGCGATGCTCACAACGGCCGGGTCTGACGCTGCCGCCGCTGCCGCGCTCCCGGTGGCGGGGGTGAGTTCGCTGCGCTACTTCAATCTGTATCGGCTGCTGATCGCCTCGGTGCTGGTCGCGCTGGTGTTCGGCGTGCCGGGTGAAATCAGCTTTGCCGATTACCGCGGCGCGCTGTTCGCCAGCGCCGCGCGCGGCTACTGGGTGTTCGCCGTCTGCGTCATGCTCGGCGCCGACCGCCTGCTGCGGACCGACGACGCGCGACTGACCGCAGGCGTGCTCGCCGACATCTTCTTCCTCACGCTGCTCACCTACGCCGGCGGCGGGCTCAGCACCGGTCTGCCCTTCATGCACGTGGTCGTGCTGGCCTTCGCCGCGCTGGTCGGGCAGGGCCGGCTGGCGGTGTTCTACGCGGCGGTGGCCAGCCTGGCCATGCTGTTCCAGCAGGCGATGCAGTGGGTCACGCTGGGTTCCGACGCCGGTGGCTTCGTGCATGTCGGTTCGATCAGCATCGGTTTCTTCGCCACCGCGATCGCGGTACGCCTGCTGGCGCGGCGCGTCATCGCCAACGAGTCGCTGGCGCGCGAGCGTGGCCGCGATCTGGCCGAGCAGGTGCGGGTGAACGAGCGGGTGATCCGCGACATGGACGACGGCGTGCTGGTCGTCGACACGCTCGGCCACGTGCGGCAGGCCAACCCGCAGGCGCGTCGTCTGCTCGACCCGCTGATGCCGCGCCCGGTCATGCTGGCCGACTATTCGCCGGCGCTTGCCGCGGCGATGGCGGCGCAGGCCGACCCCGAGCGCGAGCGCGTGTTCGTGCTCGACCTGCCGTCGCGCCCCGCTGCGCTGCGCGTGCGCTGCGTGCCGGCCGGCGGCGCTGGCGGGCATCTGGTGTTCATCGAGGATCTGGCGCGGCTGCGCGAGCAGGCGCGGCAGATCAAGCTCGCTGCGCTCGGCCGGCTGACCGCCAGCATGGCGCATGAGATACGCAATCCGCTGGCGGCCATCAGCCAGGCGGCCGAACTGCTGCAGGAAGAGCGGCGTGCCGAAACCCAGGCACGGCTTACCCGCATCATCGGCGACAACGCGCAGCGGCTGGACCGCATGGTCAGCGACGTGCTGGAACTGGGGCGTCGTGATCGCGCCGAGCCGGAACTGCTCGAACTGGGCAGCTATGTGCGCACCTTCGTCGACGAATTCGCGATGCGCGAGCCCGGCGTGCGAGCGCGCGTGCACATCGAAACCGGGGCGCCGGCGCGCATCTGGTTCGATCGCGGCCATCTGCATCAGGTGCTGTGGAACCTGCTCGGCAATGCACTGCGCTTCGCCGGCCCGGACGACGGCGCGGTGCGCCTGACGGTCAGCGCGACCGAAGACGCGACGCTGCTCGACATCGTCGACAACGGCCCCGGCGTTTCCGACAGCGCCCGCGCGCACCTGTTCGAACCTTTCTTCACCACCCACAGCCGCGGCACCGGGCTGGGCCTCTACATCGCGCGCGAACTCAGCGACGCCAACGGGGCCGCGCTCGACTTCGTGGATAATTCGCCAGGTGCGCACTTTCGCCTGCGCGGCCTGAACAGGAGCTTGGACGAATCATGGAACGGCGGCGGACTGAGCGGGAGCTGAAGGTGCTGGTCGTCGACGACGAAGACGACCTGCGCGAACTGCTCGACATGTCGCTGGCGCGCATGGGCCTGCACGCGTCGCTCGCCGGTTCGGTCGGCGAAGCGCGCGAACTGCTGGGCAAGGAACGCTTCGCGCTGTGCCTGACCGATATGCGCCTGCCCGACGGCGAGGGCATGGAACTGGTGCGCCACATCGCCGAACACCACCGCGACCTGCCGGTGGCCGTCATCACCGCCTTCGGCAGCATGGACAACGCGGTCGCCGCACTGAAGGCGGGCGCCTTCGACTATCTCGCCAAGCCGGTATCGATCGAGCAGCTGCGTGCGCTGGTGCGTTCGGCGCTCGACCTGCCGACGCGCGGCGGCGAGGTGCGGCCGGCCGGCACCGACGCGCTGGTCGGCGACGCGCCGGCCATGACGCAGGTGCGCGAAACCATCGCCAAGCTCGCGCGCAGTGGCGCGCCGGTGCATATCCACGGCGAATCCGGCAGCGGCAAGGAACGTGCGGCGCGGCTCATCCATGAGCTGGGTGCGCGGCGCGAAGGGCCTTTCGTCGCGGTCAACTGCGGTGCCATTCCGGAGAATCTGGTCGAGTCCGAATTCTTCGGGTATGCGAAAGGCGCCTTCACCGGCGCCGATGCAGACCGTGAAGGCTATTTCCAGGCGGCGCGCGGCGGCACGCTCTTCCTCGACGAAGTGGGCGACCTGCCGCTGGCGATGCAGGTGAAGCTGCTGCGTGCGATACAGGAGAAGTCGGTGCGCCGCGTCGGCGCGCGCACTGAAGAGGCGACCGACGTGCGCCTGATCAGCGCCACCCACCGCAATCTGCGGCAGATGGTGGACGAGGGGCGTTTCCGTCAGGATCTCTTTTACCGGCTCAACGTGCTTGAACTGCGCATGCCCAGCCTGCGCGAGTGTCGCGAATCGATTCCGCAACTGGCGCAGACCCTGCTCGAACGCATTGCCGCCGCCGACGGCAAGAAGCCCGAACTGACGCGCGCGGCGGTCGATGCGCTCTGCGCCTATCCCTTCCCGGGCAATGTGCGCGAACTGGAAAACGTGCTCGAACGCGCTTACGCGCTCAGTTCGGGTGAGCGCATCGACGCCGCCGACCTCGGCCTGATGCCGGTCGACGACGAGGTGCCGGACATGCCGGCCGGCGAACTGTCGCTGCAGGACTATCTCGACCGCATGGAGCGCGCCGCCATCGAGGACGCGCTGCGCAAGACGCGCTACAACCGCACCGCCGCCGCCCGCCTGCTCGGCGTTACCTTCCGCTCGCTGCGCTACCGCCTGCAGCGGCTGGGCATCAATGACTGAGTGCGGCTGCAACCTTCGTCGGAATGTGGGCCGCCTCGTCGCGAGCAGGCGCGCACCCATGAATGTCCAGCCCGGATGTGGGAGCGAGCTTGCTCGCGATCTGCCTGTGCACGGCCACGCCCGATGACCACCGATTTCCACATCGACGCCGACGGCTGGTGCTCCGCCGCCCGCCGCATCGAATCGCCGAATTCCGACCCGCGCCCCGAGGGCGAGGCGGTGTCGCTGGTGGTGATGCACTGCATCAGTCTGCCGCCAGGCGAATTCGGCGGCCCCTATATAGAAGAGCTGTTCCTGAACCGGCTCGACCCGGCGGCCCACCCGTATTTCGTCGATGTCGCGCCGCTGCGCGTGTCGGCGCATTTCGTGGTGCGGCGCAATGGCGAGCTGCTGCAGTTCGTGCCGACCACGCGCCGCGCCTGGCATGCCGGGCGTTCGAGCTGGGGCGGGCGGGAAGGCTGCAACGACTTCTCGGTCGGCATCGAGCTTGAAGGCTGCAACG
The DNA here is from genome assembly GCF_038066675.1 of Methyloversatilis sp. NSM2. Taxonomy (NCBI): domain Bacteria; kingdom Pseudomonadati; phylum Pseudomonadota; class Betaproteobacteria; order Nitrosomonadales; family Sterolibacteriaceae; genus Methyloversatilis; species Methyloversatilis sp. NSM2. Next base: position 533,856 of record NZ_JBBUKV010000004.1, on the reverse strand, counting down.
TGCTGCCCTTCGAGGATGCCCAATACCGGTGCGCCGCAGCGCTGATTGACGCACTGCGCAAAAGGCACCCCGTTGCCGATGTGGTAGGTCATTCGGATATTGCACCGGGAAGAAAGATTGATCCCGGTGCCTGCTTCGACTGGAAACGCTTGCCCGGCGTCACTCGGCCGGACTGATTCCCGCCATACCGGCGTTTGCGCCGGATTCCTCTGCGCCAGCCCATGCCCGGTGCCAATTCCTTGCGCATCGAAGGGGGATTTTTGCAGGCTCGCCGCACTGGCTAGCAGAAAAATCGCGCTTGCGGGTGCTGGAAGTGGTCACTAGAATTAGTAGCTCATCGAGCTTCAACCACTACCTATAGTGGTCAGTTAGCGAAATCCCATCAAAAACCGCTCTCCGTCGCGCTTGCGACGGCCTTACAGGGAGACGTCCGCATGCAATTGACCGCCGAACACACGAGCACCCGTCAGCAGTCCCCCAGCCCCGACCAGATCAGCATCGATGAGCTGCCGAGCGCGGCAGCCCTGCACGCTGACTACAAGGTGATCCGCCGCAACGGTGCGGTGGTGAACTTCGAGCCGGCCAAGATTTCGATCGCGGTGACCAAGGCTTTCCTGGCGGTGAATGGCGGGCAGGGTGCCGCGTCGGCGCGCGTGCGCGAACAGGTGGCCGGCATCACCACCCAGGTGGTGCAGGCGCTGGTGCGTCGCCAGCCGCACGGCGGCACCTTCCATATCGAAGACATCCAGGACCAGGTGGAACTGGCGCTGATGCGCTCGGCCGAGCACGACGTCGCACGCGCCTACGTGCTGTATCGCGAGAAGCGCGCCGCCGAGCGTGCGCAGAAGCAGCACGCGGTCGAAGCCGCGGCTGACCAGCCGGTGCTGCACGTGGTCGACGGCAACCGTCGCATGCCGCTGGACCACGCCGCGCTGCGCGGTCTGATCGAAGCCTCGTGCGAGGCGCTGGGCGACGTGGTGTCGGTCGACGCCATCCTGAATGCCACGCTGTCCAATCTGTACGACGGCGTGCCGGTCGAGGAAGTGCGCAAGTCGGCCATCATGGCCGCCCGTTCGCTGCTGGAGCAGGACCCGGCCTACGGCTACGTCACCGCCCGCCTGCTGCTGCACACGGTGCGTCACGAAGTGCTGGGCGAAGAGGTGTCGCAGGCGCAGATGGCCACCGCCTACGCCGAATACTTCCCGCGCTACATCAAGCTGGGCATCGAAGCCGAACTGCTCGATTCCAAGCTGGCCCAGTTCGACCTCGCCAAGCTGGGCGCCGCGCTGGACCACCGCAACGACCTGCGCTTCAACTACCTCGGCCTGCAGACGCTGTACGACCGCTACTTCCTGCACATCCGCGACCGCCGCATCGAACTGCCGCAGGTGTTCTTCATGCGCGTGGCGATGGGCCTGGCGCTGAACGAGATCCACCGCGAAGAGCGCGCGATCGAGTTCTACAAGCTGCTGTCCAGCTTCGACTTCATGAGCTCGACGCCGACGCTGTTCAACAGCGGCACGCTGCGCCCGCAGCTGTCGTCCTGCTACCTCACCACGGTGGCCGACGATCTCGACGGCATTTTCGAGGCGATCAAGGAAAACGCGCTGCTGGCCAAGTTCGCTGGCGGTCTGGGCAACGACTGGACGCCGGTGCGCGCGCTGGGTTCGCACATCAAGGGCACCAACGGCAAGTCGCAGGGCGTGGTCCCCTTCCTGAAGGTGGTCAATGACACCGCCGTCGCGGTGAACCAGGGTGGCAAGCGCAAGGGCGCCGTCTGCGCCTATCTCGAAAGCTGGCACCTCGACATCGAGGAATTCCTCGACCTGCGCAAGAACACCGGCGACGACCGCCGCCGCACGCACGACATGAACACCGCCAACTGGATTCCCGACCTGTTCATGCGTCGCGTGATGGAAAACGGCGAATGGACGCTGTTCTCGCCGGCCGACTGCCCGGACCTGCACGACCTCTACGGCAGTGCCTTCGAGCAGGCCTACACCCGTTACGAAGAGAAGGCCGCGCGCGGTGAGATCCGTCTGTTCAAGAAGACGCAGGCGGTCGCGCTGTGGCGCAAGATGCTGTCGATGCTGTTCGAAACCGGTCACCCGTGGATCACCTTCAAGGATCCGTGCAACCTGCGTTCGCCGCAGCAGCATGTCGGCGTCGTGCATAGCTCGAACCTCTGCACCGAAATCACGCTGAACACCTCGGACACCGAAATCGCCGTCTGCAACCTCGGCTCGGTGAACCTGGTCGCCCACCTGAAGGACGACGGCAAGGGCGGCAAGGCGCTCGACCACGACAAGCTGCGCAAGACCATCCGCACCGCGATGCGCATGCTCGACAACGTGATCGACATCAACTACTACTCGGTCGGCAAGGCGCGCAACGCCAACCTGAAGCACCGCCCGGTCGGCATGGGCCTGATGGGCTTCCAGGAAGCGCTGCACGAACTGCGCACGCCCTACGCCTCCGACGCGGCGGTCGAATTCGCCGACCGCTCGATGGAAGCGGTGGCCTACTACGCCTACTGGGCCTCGACCGAACTGGCCGAAGAGCGCGGCCGCTACTCCAGCTACAAGGGCAGCCTGTGGGACCGCGGCATCCTGCCGCACGACTCGCTGGACATCCTGGCCGAGCAGCGCGGCGGCTACCTCGAAGTCGACCGCTCGGTCACGATGGACTGGGACGCGCTGCGCAACCGCATCGCCAATTACGGCATGCGCAATTCGAACTGCCTGGCGATCGCACCGACCGCCACCATTTCGAACATCATCGGCGTCGATGCCAGCATCGAGCCGACCTACCAGAACCTGTTCGTCAAATCGAACCTGTCGGGCGAATTCACCGTGGTGAACGAGCACCTGGTGCGCGACCTGAAGAAGCTGGGTCTGTGGGACGAAGTGATGGTCGCCGACCTGAAGTATTTCGACGGCTCGCTGTCGCGCATCGACCGCATCCCGGCCGACATCCGCGCGCTCTACGCGACCGCCTTCGAAGTCGAGCCGAAGTGGCTGGTCGAAGCCGCGTCGCGCCGCCAGAAGTGGATCGACCAGGCGCAGAGCCTGAACATCTACATGGCTGGCGCCTCCGGCAAGAAGCTGGACGAAACCTACAAGCTCGCCTGGCTGCGCGGCCTGAAGACCACCTACTACCTGCGCGCCATGGGCGCCACCCACGCCGAGAAATCCACCGGCCGCGGCGGCGAACTGAACGCAGTGCCCAGCCAGTCCGAAGAGCCGGCGCCCAAGTTCTGCGCTATCGACGACCCGACCTGCGAAGCCTGCCAGTGAGGACTTTCCACCCTTGCCTGCTTCTGCAGGCAAGGGTGGGGGGCTAGAGGCTGGGGGCCAGGGGCGAGCGGAGCGTGCTCCGCGCATCGCCCCGCCTGACTAAAGCAATACCCGGCGCGCCGTGCGCGCCGACTGAAGGAGAAAACAACAATGCTGAGTTTCGAAGACGACCTGCCGATGACCGCACCGCAACCCGGTCTGGCGCTGCGCACTCCGATGCCTGACTCGCGCGAACTGCCGATGTCGCCGCCGGCCACGCCGGCCGCCCAGGGTGACGCGCGCATGCGCCGCATCCGCGCCGAAGACAAGCGCGTCATCAACGGCGGCACCGACGTGAACCAGCTCGTGCCCTTCAAGTACAAGTGGGCCTGGGAAAAGTACCTCGCCGGCTGCGCCAACCACTGGATGCCGCAGGAAGTGAACATGCAGCGCGACATCGAACTGTGGAAGTCGCCGAACGGCCTGACCGAAGACGAACGCCGTCTGGTCAAGCGCAACCTCGGCTTCTTCGTCACCGCCGATTCGCTGGCCGCCAACAACATCGTGCTCGGCACCTACCGCCACATCACCGCGCCCGAGTGCCGCCAGTACCTGCTGCGCCAAGCCTTCGAAGAGGCCATCCACACCCACGCCTACCAGTACATCGTCGAGTCGCTGGGCCTGGACGAAGGCGAGGTGTTCAACGCCTATCACGAAGTGCAGTCCATCCGTGACAAGGACGAGTTCCTCATCCCCTTCATCGACGTGCTGACCGACCCGGCCTTCAAGACCGGCACGCCCGAAGCCGACCAGCAACTGCTGAAGAGCCTCATCGTGTTTGCCTGCCTGATGGAAGGCCTGTTCTTCTACGTCGGCTTCGTGCAGATCCTCGCCCTCGGCCGCCAGAACAAGATGACCGGCGCAGCCGAGCAGTACCAGTACATCCTGCGCGACGAGTCCATGCACTGCAATTTCGGCATCGACCTGATCAACCAGATCAAGCTCGAAAACCCGCACCTGTGGACCCCGGAATTCCGCGAAGAGCTCAAGGCCCTGTTCCGCAAGGCCGTCGAGCTGGAATACCGCTACGCCGAAGACACCATGCCGCGCGGCGTGCTCGGCCTGAACTCCAACATGTTCAAGGAATACCTGCGCTTCATCGCCAACCGCCGCGCGCAGCAGATCGGTCTGGACGTGCTCTACCCGGGCGCGGAAAACCCCTTCCCGTGGATGAGCGAAATGATCGACCTGAAGAAGGAGCGCAACTTCTTCGAAACCCGGGTGATCGAGTATCAGACGGGTGGGGCGTTGAGTTGGGATTGATGGAGGTCGGTGCCCGCTCTAGGGACTGATTCATCTGCGCGGTCTGCGGACCGGGCAAAAAATGGGGCGCCAGCGGGCGCCCCATTTTTTTGCCTCATCTGGCTTGTTGTCCTGCAGATAGACCTGCGGATTAATAGTCCGGCGGCGCAGGGGCGCCTACCCCAGTTCCGCGAAGTGCTCCATCAAACTCGGCTCGACAGGCTCTTCGTGCATCGTTCAAACGCTGCACTAGCCACAGAGCAAAGTGGCCTAGCGCGAAAGTCCATTCGCGAATGAGGGATTAGGCATTGGCAAGCGGCCCGGCATTAACTCAACTACCTCTTGGTCGAAGCGCGTTGAGTAAGAGCGGATCCCGCAGCAGTCTTTGAAGCCTTGCTCGAACTCGAACTCCGCAGCGTATTTGAAGCTGCGCTAGCGGCACTGCGAGACGTTACCTTGGGCCGAGCCTTGTGCTGTGAGAGTGCCGACCCGGCTGCCGACTTCGCACTCTTGCTTGACTGACTGCTCCGTAGCACCTTTGATGCAGCAGTTGCCGCCCGCTTAGTCGTTACTTCAGAGTTATTTGCCATCTTTAGCTCCTTCGGTTGCCGGGCTAGACTTCTTCACTATCTCAACTGGAGACGTGTCATTGAGGACCAAGAACGCTACTAGCGTCAGTATGGCAGCAAATAGAACCGCACTTGCCAAACCGCCGGCCACATTTACTCCAAACTGCGGCCAGAATCGTTTGAGGTCCCGAATTTCGCCGACGATGACTCCATTCTGGATATCTTCTCGGAAGTCCTTATCAAGCTCTGCGGTAACTTCTTCGGAATAGGCAAGCAGCGCGTTCTCGGCGGTTCCCCTCGCTCTAAGCAGTACGCCAGGGGGCTGACTTTCGTACCAGCCGCGTACGAGATCCGCGGAAGGAAGTGCTCCTTGCACCTTCTCATAGTGTCGCATCCACTCGATGCGCTGCTCTTCAACTACAGCAAACGCCAGCAGACCCAAAAGCCAGCTCTGCTGTGACTCTTCGACGAGCTCTCGATATACGTCCTCGGCACCGCGATAGGTCGGGTTGGCGGGTAGAGGTGATGTCATAGTCTTGGATCTGACGTGTAACGTTGTTATGAGGCACCGCTGGCGCGCAGAACGGAGAGTAGCCACCATCGGTAGGAGTGGATGGCCGGTTCGATGCACCTGTTAGCCATCAGTTTGCGACCTTCGAACAGCGTGTCGAGTGTCGCGCGAGCGCTAAGTGCAGGCGGGCAACTAAAACCCTGCCGAACACAATCAACTCCAGATGGACACCAGTTCAGCAATCTTGGAAGCAATTACAGTCATTGTGTCTTCCGATGTGTCCAGACCGCTTCGCGAAGCAAGCATAGGACTGACGTCGCGGAGCGCTGCATAAGTCGTGCCGTGCACGATAGGTACCAAGCGGTTACCCTGCAAAAGGGTCGAAAGCTCCTTGTCGGCAACGCCCTCTTTAGGGAGGCGAGCTAGCAATGCAGGGGTGACCAGGACGAGCCCAATTTTCGAGGCTGCCAAACCTTTATCAATCGCGCGCATCATCGGCACGCCGAGGCCAAGGTCTTTCTCACTGAACCACACTTTGACCCCCGCCGCCTCAAGTACATCGTGCAATTGTCGTGCGGCGCCGTGTCGGTCGTCCCAAGCATGACAGAGGAAACAATCTCGGAGATCGGATTTCTCCGCCGCTTGCGCCTCCACAGCCTCGCGTACAGGCGTGAGCGATGCAATCTGAGCAGCCGTATAAGAGACAGTCGATCCAGCACGCGACCATCGAGCCCTCGAGCCGCTTCCGGTGGACCTGCCGCCACTGCTGTAGCTGCCGCCAACAGAAACGTAGGATGGGCCGTCGCTGCCATAGCCATAGCTGCCGCGGTAGCCTCCATAACGGCCACCGCACGCAGGGCATGCTGCAGCAGCGCTTGCCGAGCGATGACCATAGACTGGAGCAGTACATCTCGCCATGATTTCGACTCCTCATGTCGCAACATGATGCCAATTGCCTATGCGACTATAGCCCGCCGCAGCGCGACTTGGAATCCCTCGCAAACTCCAGATCGATCTCCGCTGCGTACCGCGCATTGACCGACGGCGACAGGTGCGCATATCGCCGCACCATCTCGGCGGACTGCCAACCGCCCAGCTCCTGCAGGACGAACAGCGGCACCCGGCGCTGCACCAGCCAGCTCGCCCAGGTGTGGCGCAGATCGGGTAATAGGGGACAGGCCACGTTTCTCGCGCCCCTAGGACTCGAAGGATGAGTTGCGTTCTGATGCTCACGTATGAGCCAGCGCCGCGCTCGAGTGCTGCAGGTTGCGCTGGGGACGTCTGTGATGTCTGGCGGGTGCTACCATGGTGCTACCCATAGTCATGAGGCCGCGATGACCGCTACGACCACGCTGAAACTTCCGGACGAACTGAAGGCGCGCATCGCTGCGGTGGCGCAGCAGTGCGGCAAAAGCGCGCACGCTTTCATGGTCGAGGCGCTGCAACTGCAGACCGAACTGGCCGAACGTCGCAGTGCCTTCGTGGCCGATGCGCTGCTGGCGCGCGAAGAGGTCGCGCGTTACGGGCTGGTGGTGGATGCTGACGAGGTGTTCGATTACCTGAAGGCGCGCGCCGAAGGAAGAGGCGCCCGCAAGCCCGATCCGTCGGCGATCTGAGCAGCGGGCCTCATTGTGACTACCCGTGTAGTGCTGGCGCCGCGAGCGCTGGCGGATCTGGAACGTCTGACCGATTCCCTGCTGCAGGCAGATGCGCCTGCAACTGCTGCCGAGACGCTGCCCATCCTGCAATCCGGCTTCGCGGTGCTGCGCGAGCATCCTTTGATCGGACGCAAGGTCGAGCACGACCTCCGGGAGCTGGTCATTTCACGCGGCCGAACCGGTTACGTGGCCCTCTATGACTACGACGCCGGTCGCGATGTCGTCATCGTGCTTGCCGTACGGCATCAGCGGGAGGGTGGATACGGCGCTTGAACCCTGCGCGGCGGTCTCCGATGGTGACGCTTGCAGTCCCGACCGCCTCAGGGTCACCATGTCGGCGGGTTGAATACGTTCCCGGATCTGCTTGACCATTGGAGGCTTACGACAATGAAAGGCACCACACTTCGTATTTCCGCGCTTGCATTCCTTTTCTCCGCGTCGCTCCCCGCGCTGGCCGTCACCAGCACCTTCGATTCGGATGCCGAAGGCTGGAGCGCCCAGGGGGACATCGAGGGGCCGCTGACCTGGAGCGCCACCGGCGGCAATCCGGGCGGCAATGTGTTCATCGACGACCTGACCACCGGCGGCGTCACCTACTTCGTCGCTCCCTCGCAGTTCCTCGGCAACTTCGCCGGCGCGTTCGGCTCGCAACTCACCTTCGATCTGATGCAGCGCTATCCGGGCGGGCCGAACCAGTTCGACGACGAGGACGTGATCCTGTCGGGCGGCGGCCTCACCGTCGTGTATGACACGGCGAACAATCCGGTCAACAACGGCTGGACGTCGTATTCGGTTCCGCTGTCGGCGGCCGGCTGGCGACTGAACACCCTGTCGGGCAGCGCGCCGACCGAGGAGCAGTTTCTTGCCGTGCTGTCGAACCTGAGTTCGCTGAGAATTCGGGCGGAATATCAGACGGGGGCCGACGTCGGTCATCTGGACAACGTCGCCCTCGTGCCGGAGCCGACCACCGTGTTGATGCTGCTGTCCGGCATCGGCTGCGTCGCGTTCGCTGCACGCCGGAAGCGGCGCGCAGTGGATTGAGGCGGAGGCGCGGAGCGGCTGCTCGCGCTGTCAGTATGTCGGTCTGGATCGCCGCTATGCGACGGACGGGATACACCGGTCGCGTAAAAGACGCGCGACGCGGCAGCGCGGTCAGCTTCCATCACTCGCGGCACGTGACCGCGACCGCACGCTCCGTGCCGTAACCCCGCGCTCGCGGCGCAGCAGTTTGCGCAGCATCGAAGGGTCGGCGTAGCCGACCTGGGCGGCCACCGATTCCAGCGAGGCGTGGCCGGTTTCGAGCAACTGGGTGGCGCGCTCGACGCGCAGTTTCTGCACGTACTGGATGGGCGACATGCCGACCGCCGACGCGAAGTGCCGGCTCAGCGTGCGCGGCGTCATGTGCAGCGCGTCGGCCAGCATGGCGAGCGTGACGGGTTCGCCGAGGCGGCTCTGCAGCCAGCGGTCGGCGCGCTGCAGCGTCGGTGTCTGCCGTGCCAGATGCGAGGCGATGGCGTACTGACTTTGCGATACGCGGTGGTCCAGCATCAGGAAGCGCGCGCAACTGCGTGCCAGTTCGTCCGAGCCGTGGCGCGCCACCAGCGCGAGCATCAGGTCGGCCTGGGCCAGCGCGGCGCCGGCGGTGCTGATCGGGCCGTCGCTGACCACCATGCGCGTCATGTCGAGATCGACCTGCGGAAAACGTTCGCGGAACAGGGGCGCCAGCCACCAGCTGGTGGTGGCGACGCGGCGGTCGAGCAGGCCGGCCTGCGCCAGCGCGAAGGTGCTGACGCAGGACGCGGCGACGTCGGCGCCGCTTTCCAGCCAGTTGCCCACACGCGCCATCGCCTTCACCACGTCGCGTGTCGCCAGCCATTCTTCCAGCGCTTCGCGGTGGGCGCGATTGGCGCCCGGCAGCAGCACCAGATCGGGCGCCGGCAGATCGGCCATGCGCGCGAGCGGGCCGACTTCGAGCCCGGAACCGCTGCGCTCGCGCCGTCGTCCGGTGCCGGCCAGTGTCACCTCGAACAGCGGCGGTCGTTCGGCCTGGAGACACAGGCGGTTGGCGGTGTTCATCACGTCCAGCGTGATGCCCAGGCTGATGTCGAGCACGCCGGGCACGATCAGTACGGCTGTTTTCATGATGTCCATATTAGCCCGATTGATGTCGATCCAGACACTCGATCGGAAGGCTCCCGGACCGCAGCATGGATACCCGGACATCCAAGGCCGCACCTCAACAGTGGCGGCGGGTGTCCGCCCGACGATCACCGAGGAGCCACACGTGAACACCCCTGACGAACGCTTCCTGCGCACCGACACTTCCCGGATGGCGCGCACCACCGGCGGACTGGATTACCTGCACGACAGCGCGGGCGCGCCGTTCAACTACATGTACCCGCCGCCCGACGGCGAGCCGTGGGAGAACTGCAGCTACCGCACGCACGTGGTCGACATCATCGACGCCCGCCCGGGCGCGCAGCACTTCCTGCTCCATCGTCACGGCTTCGAACTGCGCGAGGCGCCGAGCTGCCTTGATGATGTCGACGACGACGCGCAGATCCGCGCCCGCTACTACCCGGAGGTCGAGGCCATCGCCTGCGAGGCCGCCGGCGGTGCGCGCGCGCTGTGCTTCGATCACCAGATCCGCCGGCGCAGCCGCGACGAACAGCACCTCACCTTCGGCCGGCAGAACGCCCAGGCCTCGGCGGTGGGGCGCGTTCACAACGACTATTCGGAGGCGAGCGGTCTGGCCCGGCTCGGCCTGGTGCTGCGCGACGATGTGGCGCAGGCGCGCGTGCGCCGCTATGCGGTGGTGAACGTGTGGCGTCCGCTGATCGAGCCGGTGATCGACGCGCCGCTGGCGATGTGCGACGCGCGCTCGGTGATGGCGCAGGACCTGGTCGCGGCGGAGATCCGCTACCCCGGACGCAGCGGCGAAATCTATGTGCTGAAGCACGCGCCGCAGCACCGCTGGTACTACTTCCCGCACATGACGAAGCGCGAGGTGCTGGTCTTCAAGCAGTACGACTCGCAGGCGAGCGGGGTATCGCGCTTCACGCCGCACGCCGCCTTTCTCGACCCGGCCGCACCGGCCGACGCGCCGCTGCGCGCGAGCATCGAGGCGCGCTGCCTCGTGCTGTTCGACTGAGGGCGTGCCATGAACGACCCGGTCATCGAATACTGGTTCGACTTCGCCAGCCCCTACAGCTACCTCAGCACGGCGCACATCGACACGCTGGCCCGGCTGCGCGGCGTGCGCGTGCTGTGGCGCCCGCTGCTGCTCGGCCCGATCTTCCGCGCCGCCGGCTGGCAGGCTTCGCCCTTCCTGCAGCAGCCGGCCAAGTTCGCCTGGATGTGGACCGACCTCGCGCGCCAGTGCGCGCGGCACGCGCTGCCGTGGCGCAAGCCGTCGCAGTTTCCGCGCAACGGCGTGCTGCCCGCCCGCATCGCGCTCGCTCATGCGGAAGCGCCGTGGATCGCCAGCTTCTGCACCCGCGTGTTCGAACTGAACTTCGTCGATGACGCGGACATCGACGACGTCGATGCGATGCGTCGCCTGCTCGCCGAACTGGGCCAGCCGGCGGATGCCGCGCTCGCGAGCGCGCAGTCGCCCGAGGTGAAGCAGGCGCTGCGCGCGCAGACCGAGCAGGGGGCGCGGCGCGGCCTGTTCGGCGCGCCCAGCTTCTTCGTCGGTGACGCGCTGTACTGGGGCAACGAACAGCTGGAGGACGCGCTCGATGCCGCCATCCACCGTCGATGATCACAGCGCCGCACCGGAGGGCTTCACGCCGCGTGTGCTGCGCGGTCCCTTCTTCGGCGGCCGCACGGTGTTCACCGGCGGCGCGCTCACGGATCTGTTCGCGGCGCGCATTCGCGGCGACGACTGCAACGGCCTGGGCATCACGCACGGCGGCGTCATCGCCACGCTGGCCGACATCTTCCTGGTCGGCTTCATCGCCGCGCAATTGCCGGCGCACGCACGGCTGGTGACCGCCAGTCTGTCCGTCGACTACCTCGGCCCGAGCCGCGCGGGGGACTGGCTGCTCGGCCGCATTCATGCGCACCGCATCGGCGGGCGCCAGTGCGTCGCGTCCGGGGAGTTCCGCGTCGGCGAGCGGACGGTTGCGCTGATCAAGGCGAGCGGCGCCTTCCTTGCTGATAGCGGAGCGCCACAATGACGAATCCCTGCTTTGCCGATACCCCCGAACCGCCTTACTACGTCGTGATCTTCTCGGCGCAGCGCACGCCCGGCGACAACGGCTATGCCGACATGGCCGAGCGCATGGTCGAGCTGGCCGCGCGGCAGCCAGGCTTTCTCGGCATCGAGCGCGCCCGCAACCCGGACGGCTTCGGCCTCAATGTGTCGTACTGGGCCAGCGAGGAGGCCATCGCAGCGTGGCGCAATCACGCCGAGCACGCACTCGCGCGACAGACCGGCCGCGAACGCTGGTACGCGCAGTTCTCGCTGCGCGTGGCGCGGGTCGAGCGCGCGTACGGGACGACGCTGCGGAAATGACGTCGCCCGTCCTTGCCTTCCCCCCAACACCACAGGAGCTATCCATGTCGACACCCCCGCGCCCGATTGCCGTGCTTGCCGCGGACGTGGCCCCGCGCATCCGGCCGTCCGTCTACCCGGAACCGTTCGCGTCGCGCATGCGCGGTCGCACCAAGCGTGCGCTGGGCGACTTGTTCGGCCTGCAGAATTTCGGCGTGAACCTGACGCGGCTCGAACCCGGCGCGGTGTCTGCGCTGCGCCACGCGCACAGCCGGCAGGACGAATTCATCTACGTGCTGCAGGGCGCGCCGGCGCTGCACACCGACGAAGGACTGACGCGTCTTTCGCCCGGCATGTGCGCCGGCTTTGCGGCGGGCCGCGACAACGCCCATCGTCTGGTCAATGACACGACCGATGTCGTGGTCTATCTGGAGATCGGCGACCGCAGTCGGGGCGATCAGGCGAGCTACCCGGACGACGACCTGCGGGCGGAACTGATCGACGGGCACTGGGTGTTCAGCCACAAGGACGGGCGACCGTACTGAGGGGGCGAAGGGTCGGCACACGGTGCGGTGGGCCTGGGATGGAACGGAATGAACGGGCCGGTATTCGCCATCGGCGTGGCCTGAAGGGGCGCCAGGCTGCCGCCCCTTCATCCGTCACGCCCGCATCAGCCGGCCACTGCTTCCGCCGCTCGACGCAGGGCGGCCTCTTCCTGCTCGATCCACTGCTTCAGCTTCTCGACGTGTTCCGCTTCTTCGCGCACGAACTCCTTCGCCACCTTGCGGATGTTCGCGTCGCGCGTGGTGTTGGCAATCGCGTAGTAGAACTCGTAGCCACGGCGTTCGCCCTGCAGCGCGGCCTTGAGCGCACCGAGACGCGCCAGGGCGGGATCACCTGCCCACAGTGCGGTCTTCTCCGGGGTGGTGTTGTCGGGCCAGGCCGAGCTGGCCGGCAGGCTTTCCACCACTTCGTACTTCACGCACCTGGCCTTGGCTTCTTCCAGATGCAAGCGCGAATAGCTGCCGAGCTGCGCGAACAGCGCAGCGACGTCGCTGTTGCCACAGGCGTTCATGCGCTCCGCCAGTTCTTCGAAGTGCACGGCAGCGTCTTCTTCGACCTTGACCGCATAGTTCAGGAACTGGTCGAGCGTCTGGATGCCGACGCCGCCCTTGTAGATCGCGGCGGCGATCGATAGCGCCGGTCCCTTCACCGGCTTGGTCACATCGCCTTCGAACACGACGGCGATATCTTCGTCGCGAACGAAGCACTGGCAGGCCAGCCGGTGACGCGGCGGCATGTCATTCACTTCGGCGTCCATGATTTCCTGCTTGGTGATCTTGCCGAGCTGACGCAGGATTTCCTTTTCCTTTTCGGTCAGGGCGATGCCATAGCGCACGGTCGGGCTGTAGTGCACGACCTCCACCAGGCATGAGCCGCATTCACCGTCCTGACAGTCGAACGGAATCGGGATGTTGTTGGCTTTGGCGAGGGCGAGCAGAGTGCCGCGTTCGCCGGCCACCGCATAGACCGTGAGGTCGCGCGGCATCAACGGAGAAGAGAAGGTTACGTTAGCCATTTCGGGGCTCCAGGTTGTGTCCGGATCGGACCCGGTCTGACTGCAAGTTGCATGCCGCGTGAATGGCGCCTCCGTGTAACCTTCATGACATGAGTACATGTCAGTACGTCATTGATCCACATCATGAAGTCGCGGTTTATCCGGCTTTCAAGAAGGTGGATGAACGACGGGTTTGATCTGCTTCAAGGCGGTCTGGAAGTGCTGTGCTAGCGCCTGCGCTGCAGGGGCGTGGCGCCTTGTGGACAGACCTGTCGGCTACGCAGTGTTTGCGACACGGACTGCATCGCCGAATACCGCGTGCAGGTCAACTTCCGTCCTGGCCGTCGTCCTTCAGGCCGGCGACGATGGCGTCGAACACCAGGCGCACCCGCGCCGGCACCGGGCCGCGCTGCGGGCGATACACGATGACGTCCCACGGCGGCGGTGCGTCCTTCTCCAGCACCTCGACCAGTCGCCCGGCGCGCACGTGCGTGCGCGCGAGATAGTCGGGCAGCTGCGCAAACGCGATGCCGGCCAGCACGGCTTCGCACTCGGCCGCCGGGTCGTCGGTGAAGAAGGCGGGCTGCTGCGGCAGCAGCGTGCGTTCGCGGCTGAAGAACCAGTGCCACGGACGGTTGGTATTGCGGTTGATCAGCGCGCTGGTGGGCAGCGCGTGCAGCGCATCGACCGACGGCGGCACGCCGACGCGTTCGATCAGCGCCGGGCTCGCATGCACGCCGAAAGCCACTTTGCCGACACGGCGCATCACAGAGCGCGCGTGGCTCAGCACGCCCATGCGCACGCCGATGTCGATCTGTTCGTCCACGGCGTCGCTCAGTTCGTCCGATAGCCGGATGTCGATGGCAATGCCGGGGTGCTCCACCGCGAGCCGGGTCAGCACGGGCAGCACGAGCAGTCGACCGAGCGCGCGCGGCGCGGTGATGCGCACGCGCCCGGCCATCGCCGCGGCCGCCCGCTTCTCGGCGGGCCGCAGCACCTCGTCGAGCTGCGACAGTGTCGCTGCGGCTTCGGCCGCCTTCGCGGTGCCGAACTCGGTGATGCGGGTCTGCCGCGTCGTGCGGTGGAACAGCGTTTCGCCGAAGTGATCTTCGAGACGGCGGATGGCCCGGGTGACAGCCTGCGGCGACAGGCCCAGCCGGGTGGCGGCCTCGCGGAAGTTCTTCGCGTCGGCGGCGGCGACGAAGATGCGCAGCGCGTCCTGCAGTGAATTCATGGTCTGCCTGAAAGTGGAATACTGAAATCCGGATCATTCCATTTATTTCCACTCTCCGCATCCCGATACTGGCTACATCACCCATTCAACAGAGGATGCAGTCATGAAAGCCCTTCACACTTCCATCGTCACTTCTTTCGCAGTGCTGGCCGGTCTGGCCGCCACGCCGGCCTTCGCTTCGCCGCAGGGCGCGGACAGCAAGGCGGTCGCCGCCGAGTGCGCGGCACTGCCCGGCCATGCCGAACTGCGCGATGCGCTCACCCGCGCCCGGCGCGCGGACAACGGCGGCTTCGACCTCGACATGTGGGGCACCGTCGTGAGCCGCAGCGGCACGGTGTGCGCGGTCGCCTTCACCGGCGAAAGCAACGCCAGCCAGTGGCCGGGCAGCCGGGCCATTTCGGCGCAGAAGGCGAATACCGCCAATGCCTTCAGCCTGCCCACGCTGGCACTGGCCACCGCCAATCTGTACAGCGCCACGCAGCCGGGCGGCAGCCTGTTCGGTCTGCAGGAAAGCAATCCGGTCAATGCCGCGCTGGCGTATGCCGGACCGGCAACGGCCTGGGGGCAGGCGAACGATCCGCTGGTGGGCCAGCGCATGGGCGGCGTCAATGTGTTTGGCGGCGGGCTGGCGCTGTACAGCGCACAGGGCGAACTGCTGGGCGCGCTCGGCGTGTCGGGCGACAGCTCCTGCGCCGATCACGCCATCGCCTGGCGTACGCGCAACCTGCTGCGGCTCGACTACGTGCCGGCTGGCGTCGGCCCGGATGGCGTCGATCAGATCAGCTTCGACGGCGACTGGAAGCAGCCGCACTGCGTCAATGCCGCGACCGAAGATGCGGTGGTGAAGGCCCTGCCGCCCACCCGCCGCCGCGACGGGCTGGCTGCGACGACGCAGGACTGAGCGGTATCGAGGGCGTCCCTAGTGGCGCCCTCTGTCGGCGCCGGGTCGGCAGCGGAGCGATCTATCCTCGACGGCTCATCGCCAGCAGCCCGCTGGTCTGGTCGGTGATCGCCATCACCACGTCGCGCTGCAGGCGGCTCAGCCAGCGCTGGGGCAGGGCACGCGCGCCGCAGCGGGCGCCGGCCAGCATGCCGACCAGGGCGCCGGTGGTGTCGGCGTCGTCGCCCATGTTCACGGTGGCGACCAGCGCCGTTTCGAAATCGGCGTGGCTGACGAAATGGTGCAGCACGGTCTGTACGGTATCGACGACATAGGCGGTGGCGCGGCCGGGGTAGGGCTGGAAGGCGAAGGCCGGGTGGGTCTGCACCCAATCCGCCACCCAGGCTGCGCCATCGTCGTGCGATGCGCCAGACAGCAGACGGGCGAGCAGCTGCGCGAAGCCCACCGTGGCGGCATCGGACAGCGGGTGGTGGTGGGTGATGCGCGCCTGCGCCAGACTCACGCGTTCCAGCGCGGCGGCATCGTGCCACAGCGCCAGCACCGTGGGCAGGTTGCGCATCAGCGCGCCATTACCGCCATCGCGCTCGTTCGGCGGGCCGCTCAGGCTGCCGTCGGCAAGGTAGCGCTGCAGGCCGCGGCGGCAGGTGTTGCCACAATCCACCGGCTTGCTGCGCAGCCAGCCGACGAAGGCGTCGGCAATCGTGCGCGTCGCCGCCGTCATGTGCTCGTCGCCGGTGATGCGCGCGCCGCCGACCTCCAGCAGCGCATCACCCAGCGCCAGGCACATCGTCGTGTCGTCGGTCACCTGTCCGCGCGCCAGCCTGAGCCAGCCGCCGCCGACGATGTCTCGATGCTCGCCGTACTGCGCGCGGATTTCGCGCGGGCGCATGAATTCGACCGTGGCGCCGAGTGCGTCGCCGATGGCCAGCCCGAGGTAGGCGCCGAGGGCGCGGTCGTACAGCGTGTCGAAGTCGTCAGTCATATGCGGTTCAGAAAGCGGATTCATTGGCAGCTTGCCTGTGCCGGGTAGTCGCCGCCCAGGGCAAGCACTTCCTGTTCGCCGTGCAGCACCGGGCCGGGCAGCAGACCGGGCCACACCAGCAGCTTGCAGCGCGGCACCTGAAGTTCGAACACCCAGTCGCCGAAGCAGCCCGCTTCGTCACGCGACAGCGAGAACGACGCGATGCTGTTCAGGCGCACCGTGCATTGGCGGTCCTGCAGCCGGCCGGCGACCAGCTGCTCTTCGGCGCGCGTGCTGCCGCGCCACAGGCGCACATGACTGCCCGGCGGCTGCTGCGGCAGGCCGAAACGGTCGAGCGCCCACTGGCTGAATTCGTACAGCAGGTCGAGCTGCTGGTGGATGCAGTTGCCGTGGTAGCGGCTGGCGGCCTTCTCTTCGAGATAGCTCACCCAGGCGGGTGACGGGAAGCGCTCCAGCCGTGCCTTGTGGAACATGGGCACCAGACCGAAGCGACTTTCGACCCAGCCTTTCAGAACGGCGCCGGCCGGGCCGTTGGCGTCGCCTCCCCAGCCCTGCAGCAGCCGGCGCCAGCTGCAGCGCCAGCGTCGCGCCTCGGCGCTGTCGCGCGGCGCGTCGGCCGGTTGCAGGCCGAAGGCGATGGCGACGTAGTGCTCGAACACGTCGCGCGCTTCGGGCAGATCGGTGCAGCGATCAAGCAACGCGAACAGGCCGCGGTGCGCCTCGCGCGTGCCGGCGATGTGCAGCGGCAAGGGGTGTTCGTTGAACAGCCGGCTGGCCAGCACCGGCGCCGGCGCGCCGACCAGATTGGTGCTGTACCAGCGGTGCGGCTGCGCGTCCGCCGTCCCGCCCGTGTCAGGCGAGACGGCGGACGCATCCGGCGCGCGGGCGGGCGACGACAGGATTCCGGGGCGCGCGCGTTTCGGCCCGGTGCCATGAGGAAGGGCGGATTCGATCGGCATCCGGCCAGTATTCGAGGCCTTTTCACCGCCCGTCAAGCACGGGGGTCAAGGATGATGCAGATCGCCGCCCGGGGAGGCCGGACGCGCCTCAGGGCGCGCTCTGCTGGCTTTCCGGATAGGCGGTGTCAGTGCTGTCGTGCGTGCGCTCCCAGTCGCCGACCGGGTCGGCCGGCGTCTTCCTGCGATGGGCGAACGCATATCCGAGTGCAAGGGCGAGTGAGGCGGCAATCAGCTTGATCATCGATATTTCCTCCAGGTGCGGGGTCACCGGGCGCGGCGACCTGTCCGTTCAGTGTGGGCCGGGGCGGCAGCGCTCGCTGTAGGCCAGCGACACCGCTGCCCGTAGGACGGGCGCTGCGCCATTCCGGTCCGGTGGTTTGCGCAACGCGGCACCGGCGCACACCGCCAGCACCGGTCCGCCCGCCGCTGCAGCGATGGCCAGCGTCGCAGCAAACCGCGCGCCCGCCGTCGTCGGCTCTCCATCGGACCTCGTGTATCGTCTGCCCCGACCGCGCGCTGCCCGCACGCCGCACCGCGCCCGACCTTTGCTGCGTTACCGGAGCCCGAGCCCTCATGCCGAAATTCGTCGATACCTCGCCGCCCGGCGTCTGCATCTTCTGTCGCATCGTCGCCGGTGAACTGCCCGCCGCGCGCGTGTTCGAGGACGATCTGACGCTGGCATTCATGGACCTCGGCCAGGTCAATCCGGGTCACGTGCTGGTCGCGACCAAGCGGCACGCCGCCACGCTGTTCGACATCACGCCGGAGGAGGGCGCCGCGGTGATGAACACCGCGCAGCGCGTGGCCGCCGCCATCCGCGAAACCTTCGACCCGCCGGGGCTGAATCTGCTGCAGGCCAACGGCAAGGAGGGCGAACAGACGGTGTTCCACTTCCACATGCACGTGCTGCCGCGCCACGCGAACGACGGCGTCGGCCTGATCTGGCCGCGCAAGGAACCGGGTGCGGAGGTGCTGCGTGGGTATGCGGCGCAGCTTGCGGCCCTCCTGACACGCGACTGAGGCAGGCTCGCCGGACGAACCGTATCCCGGCGGCGATCAGCGCATCTCGAACAGTTCCTGATGGAAACGGTCGGGCGGCAGGCCGTGGGCGACGAAGTCCGCGCGCAGCGCCTCACCGAAGCGCGGCGGGCCGCAGAACCAGATGCTGGCCGACGCCCAGTCGGGCACCGCGGCGCGGATGCGTTCGCCATTCAGGCGTCCGTCCCGGGCATCGACCAGCAGGTGCAGTCGCACGCCGGCCGCTGCGACATCCGCGGTGAGATGGTCGATGGCGCTCTGATCGAAGTCGGCCGTCGGATGAAACAGATCGATCGCCCGCGCGTCCGGTGTGGCGGCGCGCTGCTTCATGCGGGCGATGAAGGGCGTGATGCCGATGCCAGCCCCGACCCAGATCTGCCGCGGCTGTGCATCCTCGAAGTCGAAACAGCCGTACGGCCCCTCGACCGTCACCGGCATGCCGATCTTCAATGTGTCGCGCAGGCGGCGCGTGTGGTCGCCCAGTGCCTTGGCGATGAACACGAGCCGGCGCTCAGCCGGATTCCATGCCGACGCGATCGTGTACGGGTGGGCGCCTTCGCGCCTGTCCGACGTGACGAAGGCGAACTGCCCCGGCGCGTGTCCGCGCCAGCCATCCTCCAGCTGTATGGCCGCTTCGAGCACGTGCACGCCGGGGTACTCGGTCAGCGCCGCGATGTGGCCCTGCACCTTTTGACCGGCCCCGATCCGTCCGCCCAGGCTCAGCAGCGCGGCCACGCTGCCGCCGATCAGCAGGGCCGCCACCAGCCAGCCGACCGGTTGTGACCAGTACGCGAACTTGGTGAGCACCACCGTGTGATAGGCCAGCGCGAGGTAGGCGAGCGCAATCCATTTGTGCGTCCTGGCGAACCAGTGATAGGGAAAGCGCTTGACCAGCGCCAGCACGATCAGCACCACCGCGGCATAGAACGCCCACTCGCCGACGGCTTCGGCCATCCCGCGCTGGCTGCGCAGCCAGCCTTCGACCGCACCCAGCGTTTCGCCGGCCACCGGCTTGCGTGCCGGCCGCACCAGCCAGCCCCAGCCCACCATCCACTTGGTACCGGTCGCCCACCACCAGTGAAGGACGGCCACCACCAGCGCCGCGATGCCCAGCCACTTGTGCAGCCGATACATTCTGTCCAGCCCGCCCAGCAGCGACTCCAGCCATCTCGAACGCAAGGCCAGCAGCATCGCCACGCTCATTACGGCGATAGCGATCACCCCGCTGTACTGCATGAACACCGAGCGGAACGAGAAATAGGTGAACGGCTCGGGCGCCAGCGTATCGGCGGCGAGCCAGAGCAGGGTTGGCAGCAGCAGGGTGGTGAGGAATGCGAGGTGGAGGCGTTTCATTGGGTGGCTTGGGCGATCTTCAGCTTAGCCTCAACATTCGATTGGGCGGTCAGGCGTCATCAGCGAAATGCCCGCTGCTCCAGCCTCCCGCAAAGAAGTAGCCGTGTCGGCTCGAAAGCAAGCCGTCGGCTGCGTATTCCTGATTGACGGTCCGTATCGTGTTGAGAGATGCCGACTGCACAACGTTGATGGAATCGCGCAGAACAGCGACCAGAGTGCTTCCATCCGAAGACCAGCGCAGTTTGGCGCAGTCCTGGAGCGGAACGGATGCCAGCAGTTCGCCTGTTGAGGTGGAGTACTTCGCCAGTCTAGATCGACCGGCAAAGGCGATGGTGTCACCGGTCGTGGATACTGCCGCTGCACTCGACTCCAGGTAGGCGACGCGGAGCGGTAGCTCGTCGGCAGCAGACTCGAACGGCCATTGATGACGGGTGACGTACTGGTGTCCAAGAGACTCAGTAGGTGAGCGAACTTTAGGCTGATGAACGACAAACCAGGTTCTTCGATCAAGCGTGGGGCACACGGCCTGAATCGATTCGTTGTCAAACGCAAGTACTTTGAGAACGTTCCCGTTGTGAGCGTTACGCACTCGAAGTTTTCCAGACCATGACGCGTCCACCAAAAACTCGCCACAAGCTGAGTACATGGCTGCAGTTCCCTCACCTTCGGCTTCGTTTCGGCAGTTCAAGAGTTGCTCACCCGTGTGGCGGGAGATGACAACAATCCGACCCGAGGTGGACTTCACTGCTATACGCGTTGCATCGGGGCTGAAGTCGGCATGCGAGGGGTGCGGAAGTGGCTGAGCAGAAAGTAACTTTCGCCGTGCAAGCGCGTCGATGACCGTCAGGCGTTCGCCAACTACTGCAAGCAGAGTCTCATCGGTCGAAGCGCTTATCTCGTAGCAACTTGTGAGCATCATGTCGCGGAGTGGGTCGGGTGTTGATGACGAATGACTTTTTATCTGGCGCAGTTTTTCGCCATGAATCCGACCGCTGCGGGGTGAACAGGCTGCACCGACCGGCCGAAAATGACCTCGCCTCGGCGGCTTCGCGGATCTTGGCTGAAGATTCACTGGCATAAAACGGTGACGAAAAACCTCACCTTCGCGCGACCGCTCCTGAGACCGGCTCGCCAGCACGACGCCTTCCTCCGACGAGCACCTGAACCGCATTACACCATAAGCATCAAGGCCCTCCACGCCCTGCGGCTGACGCTCTGGATCAGATGTGGCGGGTTTCGTGATTCATCGGCGCCATGCACGACGCGGGTAACTCAAAAGTACGGGCTGCCGAAGCTCACCCCTGCCGCAGTTCCTGACTCAGCTGATACACCGCCATCGCATAGAAGTACGAGCGGTTGTAGCGGGTGATCGCGTAGAAGTTGCGGAAGCCGAGCCAGTATTCGGTCTGGGCGTCGGAGGTGACGAGGTCGACCAGGGTGGCCGGTTTGGCGATCAGGTCGCCGCCGCGCAGCGGGCGGGCGCCGGCGGTGTCTAGGGTGGCGGTGTCGATCGACGGTTCGACGCCGGCGGCGACCAGCGGGGCGGCGGCTTCGTCGGTGATGCGGATGCGCTGGGCCACCGGTTCGCCGCTTTCCCAGCCGTGCGCGGCGAGGTAGGCGGCGACGCTGCCGATGGCATCCACCGGGCTGTTCATCAGGTCGGTGCGGCCGTCGCCGTCGAAGTCGACGGCGTAGCGGCGCCAGCTGCTGGGCAGGAATTGCGGGTAGCCGAGCGCGCCGGCGTAGGAGCCGCGGAAGTCGGTGACGTCGCGGCCCTGCTCACGGGCGAGCAGGAACAGTTCGCCCAGTTCGCGGCGGAACAGTTCGGCGCGCGGCGGGTAGGTGAAGCCCAGCGTCGACAGCGCGCTCAGCAGTTCGAAGTCGCCGGTCTGGCGGCCATAGATGGTTTCGACGCCGATGATGGCGGCGACCACTTCGCGCGGCACGCCGAAGGTCTGTTCGGCGCGCTCGAAGGTGGCGGCGTGTTCGGCCAGGAAGTCGCGGCCGGCGCGGATGCGCAGCGGTTCGACGAAGCGGCTGCGGTAGCGCGTCCACGATTTCACTGCCGGGCTCGACGGCGGACGGATGAGCTGGATCACGCGGGGCAGCAGCCGCGCTTCGGCGAAGCGCGCCAGCAGCTGCGCCTCGTCGAAGCCGTGCGCGGCGGCCAGTTCGGCGCAGAAGGCGCGCACGTCGTCGCGCTCGGCGAAGTTGTCCGGCGTGGTGCTGATCTGTGCCGGCAGCTGCGGCGACAGCAGCAGGGCGCCGGCACCGGTCAGGAAGTGACGGCGGGATGCGGAGTGAGCAGTGAAGCGGGCGGTCATGTTCGGGGCGGTGTGCGGTGGCGGCGCAGCGCGCGGGCGTGCGTCCGGAGTGCGCGCACGGCCGGCGCATGGGCGGCGCGGCCGTAGCGGGCGTCTGCATAAAGTGTACACGCTGTGCGCAATTCTGCTGCCAGATCGGGGCGCAGCGCGGCGATGCGGTCGGCGTAATCGAGCGGCCCTTCCCACGCTTCGCGGCCCAGGCCGGCCGGACGCAGCGCGCGGTCGATGCCGGCCCAGGCGCGCGCCAGCGCGTCGGCGGCGATCTGGCGGCGCAGCGCCCACAGCGTCAGCGCGATGGCGATGACGGCGCACAGCGAGGCCATCCAAGCGGTCATCGTGCGCCAGTCCGGCTGCGCCATGCCGAGGCGCGCCAGCAGTTCGCGCTGCTTCTGCTGGTCGTAGGACAGCACCCACTGGTTCCACGCGTTGTTGGCCGCTTCCCAGCGGTGGCGCAGGTCGCGCAGCCAGCCGAGGTCGGCGCGCGCGACGAAGGGCACCGGTTCGCCGGCCGGCAGGTCGGCCAGTCCGCGTTCGACGCGCGACGGCAGGATGGCGGCGGTCGGGTCGACCCGGCGCCAGCCTTCGCCATCCAGCCACACTTCGGCCCAGGCGTGCGCGTCGGACTGGCGCACGACGACGAAGCCATCGACCTCGTTGCGTTCGCCGCCCTGGTAGCCGGTCACCACGCGCGCCGGCAGGCCGGCGGCGCGCATCAGGAACACGAAGGCGCCAGCGTAGTGCTCGCAGAAGCCGCGTCGGCTGTCGAACAGGAACTGGTCGATGCCGTCCTCGCCGAGCAGCGGCGGCGTCAGCGTGTAGACGAAGGCTTCGCGGCGGAACAGGCGCAGCGCGGCGTCCACCGTTTCGGCGTCGCTGCCGGCGTCCAGATGCATCTGGCGGGCCAGTGCGCGGGCGCGCGGATTGCCGGTGGGCGGCAGGCGGCGGGCGGCATCGAGATAGGCGCTCCATTCCTCGCGGCCGGGGCGCGCCGTCGGCACCGATTCGAAGCGGTCGCGCCGGCGCGCGCGCACGATTTCGCTGCCCAGCACCTGCCAGTCGTCGGACACGCGCGCACCCAGCGGCAGGCCGGCCACGGTTTCGAGCGCGAACAGCCAGTTCTTGCCATGCGGCTCCAGCGTCACTTCGTAGCCGACGCGTGGGCCGCTGACCGCGTGCGGCGTGCCGTCGTTGAGGCGGCGCGCGGCCTCGCCCTGACGCCAGGTGCGGCCGTCGAAGGTGCTCAGCACCGGGCCGCGCCAGTACAGTTCACGCGCCGGTGGCGGCGCGTCGTCGAAGCGGGCGCGGAACGCGATTTCGCCGGACAGGCTCAGCTGCGATATGTCGCCCGGCGACATGCTGTCGGACAGGCCGGAGCGCGCGCCGAAGGCGTCGAGCGGCAGCCCCCACAGCGGACCGGGCACGCGCGGGAACAGCACGAACAGCACCAGCATGAAGGGCAGGGCCTGTGCCAGCATCCACGCCGACTGGCGCAGCAGCGCGCGCACCGGTGCAGGCGGGCCGGTCAGCGCGATCAGCGCGGCGGTGATCACCACCATCGAGCCGAACAGCACGGCCGCCACGGCCGGTGTCTGCGAATAGAGAAAGGCGGCCAGCAGCATGAAGTAGCCGAGCAGCACGACGGTGTGGCCGTCGCGCACGCTCCTCAGCTCGTGCAGCTTGAGCACCAGCAGCAGCGTGAGCAGCGCGACGCCGGGCTCGCGGCCGAACAGGCGGCCGAAGGTGAGCGTGACGCCAGCGCAGCAGGCGATCACCACCAGTGCTTTGACCATACTGCTGGCGCCGGCCCAGCCCAGCTTCCACTGCGCCAGCCGCCACGTGAACAGCAGCAGCGCCACCGCGTTGAGCCAGCCCGGCAGGTGGTCGGCGTGCGGCAGCAGTGCGCAGGCGGCGACCGCCATCAGCCAGCCGATGCGGGTGTTGGTCAGCGGTGCGGACGGCAGGGTGGGTGCCGCGGGCGCGCGTTGGCGACGGAACATCATGCGGGCAGTCCGTGCAGGGCCAGCGCGCGCAGCACGCGCTCGCGGTGACCGGGGCCGTTGCCCGGCGCGATGCGCACGTCGGGCAGCGCCAGGCCGTAGCGCAGCCCGGCTGCGTCGGCGTCGAGCGCCCAGCCGGTCAGCCGCGCGAGTCGGGCTTCGAGCGACAGGGCGGCTGGCAGCTGAGCAAGGTCCAGCCACAGTTCGCCACCGTCCTGGCCGTCGAACTGCTTGGTCAGCAGCGGCAGGTCGGGTGCGCGCGCCCAGGCTTTCCAGGCGACGTGGCGCGGCGAGTCGGCGGCGCGGTGGTCGCGCAGGCTGGCGAATTCCTCGGTGCCGTCGCCCTGCGGCCGCAGACCGGCGCGGCCGGCGTCACTCGCCGGCAGCGGCGGGCGGCCGGCTTCCGGCTGCACATAGACGAGGCAGCGCTGTTGCGGTTGCGCGTAGCTCCAGGCGCGGATCAGGCCCAGCGGGTAACGGGTGCTCAGCGTGACCCGGCCCGGCGTCAGCCAGCCGCGGCGGGTGGTCGGCAGCGACAGCGTCACTGCGCAGCGGCCGTTCGCGTCGACCGCGGCGTCAACCGGTTCGGCGCCCGCCATCATCAGCTGCAGCGCCGGACGCGGGCGTGGTGCTTCATTGTCCAGCCACAGCGTGAAGCGCGCCGGCTGGCCGGCGAACACCGGGGTCGGGGGCGTTTCGCGAAGATGCAGCGCGAGCAGGTTGCGGAAGGTGTGCAGCAGCGCGACCTGGCCCAGGCCGGCCAGCATGAATACCAGCGCGAAGCCCAGGCTCAGCGTGTAGTTGATCGCGGTCAGCAGCATGGCGATCAGCGCCACGCCCCATACCAGCCCGACGCGGGTCGGCAGCACGAAGATGCGCCGGCGGTCCAGCGTCAGCGGCAGCGCGGGCGAACCACCGAGCGTGGCCAGCCAGCGGCGGAGTGCGTCGTGCATCAGGCCGGCAGCGCCACCGCCTGCAGCAGCGCGCGCGCCGCGTCGTCCGGGCTGCCCTGTTCGAGCGCCGGCAGGCGGTGCAGCGCGACGGAGGGCAGCACCGCCTGCACGTCTTCCGGCAGCACGTGGGCGCGGTCGAAGACGCGTGCGTGGGCGCGGGCGGCGGCCAGCAGCGCGAGACCGGCGCGCGGGCTCAGGCCGAGCCGCCAGGCGCCGCTGCTGCGGGTGTGCGCGATCAGCGCCTGCACATAGTCGATCAGCGCGTCGGCCACGTGCAGCGACTCGGCTTCGGCGCGCCATTGCGTCAGCGTCGCGGCGTCGGCCACCGGCGCCAGATCGGCCAGCAGGCTGCGCCGGTCGCGGCCGGTCAGCAGCGCGCGTTCGGCCGCCGGGTCGGGATAACCCATGGTGATGCGCATCATGAAGCGGTCGAGCTGCGATTCGGGCAGCGGGTAGGTGCCGATCTGGCTGGCCGGGTTCTGCGTCGCGATGACGAAGAAGGGCTCGGGCAGGCGGCGGGTTTCGCCCTCGACGCTGACCTGGTGCTCTTCCATCGCTTCCAGCAGCGCGCTCTGCGTGCGCGGCGTGGCGCGGTTTACCTCGTCGGCCAGCAGCACCTGCGTGAACACCGGCCCCGGGTGGAAACGGAAGGCACCGGTTTCGCGTTCGAACACCGATACGCCGAGGATGTCGGCCGGCAGCAGGTCGCTGGTGAATTGCACGCGGCGAAAGTCGAGGCCGAACAGCTGGGCCATCACGTGCGCCAGCGTGGTCTTGCCGGTGCCCGGCACGTCCTCGATCAGCAGGTGGCCGCCGGCGATCAGGCAGGTCAGCGCCAGTTCGAGCCGGCTGCGCTTGCCGAGTATGAGGGTGGAGGCGGCTTCGACGACGGCGCGGGGAGCGAGGGTGGGCATGGCTTGAGCTACGTTAAGTTGTGGCGGGATGATCGGCGCGATACTGTAGAAACATGACGGCAGTACATGCCCGGCCCTGAAGCCGCGCGGTCCTGCCTGTGACACAGAGCCGGAACGGCCGGTTGCATCGATAACTGCAGGAATCCGGAGGAGAGGCGGTGACGACCGCATACATTACACACCGCGACTGTGCCCTGCATGACATGGGGCCGCACCATCCCGAATGCCCCGACCGTCTGGCCGCGATACAGGACCGCCTGATCGCCAGCGGTCTCGACGCCTACCTGCAGCACCACGACGCGCCGGCGGCCGACATCGACATGCTGGCGCGCGCGCATTCGCCGGAGTACCTGCGGCAGATCTTCGACGCGGTGCCGGGCAGCGGCATCGTCCATCTCGACCCGGATACCGCGATGTGCCCGAATTCGCTGCGCGCCGCACTGCGCGCGGCCGGCGCCGGCGTGCACGCGACCGATCTGGTGATGTCGGGCGCCGCGGTGAATGCCTTCTGCGCGGTGCGCCCGCCCGGCCATCACGCCGAATACGCCCGCGCGATGGGTTTCTGCTTCTTCAACAACGTCGTGGTCGCCGCCCGCCATGCGCTGGAAAAGCACGGGCTTGAGCGCGTTGCCATCATCGATTTCGACGTGCACCACGGCAATGGCACCGAAAACATCGTCGCCCACGACAATCGCATCCTGATGGTGAGCATTTTCCAGCACCCCTTCTACCCGTACTCGGGTGCGGAGCCGCTGGCCGACAACCTGTGCAACGTGCCGCTGCCGGCCGGCACCCGCGGCGACGGCTTCCGCGAGGCGGTGACGACGAAGTGGCTGCCGCGACTCGACGCCTTCGCGCCTCAGATGATTTTCATCTCGGCCGGTTTCGACGCGCACTACGAGGACGACATGGCGTCGCTCGGGCTGGTCGAGGCCGATTACGCGTGGGTCAGCACCGAGCTGATGAAGATCGCGAAGAAGCACGGCAAAGGTCGCATCGTGTCGATGCTTGAAGGCGGCTACGCGCTGTCGGCGCTGGGGCGCAGCGCGGTCGAGCACATTCGGGCGCTGGCCGAGCTTTGAGTGGCCGGGAGCTGTTACAGACTGATCCAGTTGCCACTGTTGGGCTTGCACCCGCGCTCCGGTAGAATGGCGCGTTTCCTGCCGAAGCCACTGTTTCGCACATGATTACCGGATCGCTCGTCGCCATCGTCACTCCCATGAACGAGGATGGCAGTCTCGACTACGCCAGCCTGCGTCGCCTGATTGATTTCCACGTCGCCGAAGGTACCGACGGCATCGTCATCGTCGGCACCACCGGCGAGTCGCCCACCGTCGATTTCGACGAGCACTGCGAACTGATCCGCTTCACGGTCGAGCACACCGCCGGCCGTATCCCGGTCATCGCCGGCACCGGCGCCAACTCGACGCGCGAGGCGATCGAACTGGCGCAGCATGCGAAGTCGGTCGGCGTCGATGCCTGCCTGACCGTCGTGCCGTACTACAACAAGCCGACGCAGGAAGGCCTGTACCGTCACTTCCGCGCCCAGGCCGAAGCGGTCGATGTGCCCTTCATCCTGTACAACGTGCCCGGCCGCACGGTGGCCGATCTGGCCAACGACACGACCATCCGCCTGTCGGAAATTCCGAACATCGTCGGTATCAAGGACGCCACCGGCAATCTCGACCGCGCTGGCGAACTGATCAACCGCGCACCCGAGGGCTTCGCGCTGTACAGCGGCGACGACGCCTCGACCGCCGCCTTCATCCTGATGGGCGGCCACGGCTCGATCTCGGTCACCGCCAACGTGGCACCGCGCCTGATGCACGAAATGAACGCCGCCGCGCTGGCCGCCGACGCGGTCAAGGCGCGCGCGATCAACGCGAAGCTGATCGGCCTGCACCGTCAGCTTTTCTGTGAAGCCAACCCGATTCCGGTCAAGTGGGCCGTGCAGCAGATGGGCCTGTGCGGCCCGACGCTGCGTCTGCCGCTGACCGAATTGCAGCCGCAATTCCACGAGCAGGTCCGCGCCGCGATGAAGCAGGCCGGCGTGCTTGCCTGATCGTCCTCTGGTATCCCGTTCGATGAATCTGCTGAAGTTTTCCGCGCTGTGCGTGGCACTGGTGAGCGCGCTCACCGGCTGCTCGATGTTCGACAAGGTCATGGATTCAGGCAAGGTCGATTACAAGGCCCAGGCCAAGCGCACGCCGCGCCTCGACCTGCCGCCCGACCTGACGCTGCCGCAGCAGACCGACCGCTTCGCGGTGCCGGATTCCGGCGGCAAGGGTACGGCGACCATGTCGGCCTACAACGCCGACCGCACGAACACCGGCGGTGTGGTGCAGCCGCAGTCGTCGGGCGTGCTGCCGCAGGTCGACAAGATGCGCATCGAGCGTGCCGGCAGCCAGCGCTGGCTGGTGGTCAATGCCAGCCCTGACGATCTGTGGCCGCAGGTGAAGGAGTTCTGGCAGGAAACCGGTTTCCTGATCGACATCGAACAGCCGGAAGCCGGCGTGATGGAAACGGACTGGAACGAGAACCGCGCCAAGCTTCCGAACGACATCATCCGCAACACCATCGGCCGCCTGATCGACCAGCTCTACTCGACGCCCGAGCGCGACAAGTTCCGCACCCGCCTGGAGCCGGGCGCCGAGCCGGGCACCACCGAAATCTACGTCAGCCACCGCGGCGTGGTCGAGGTCTATACCAACGAGCGCAGCGACAACACCGTCTGGCAGCCGCGTCCGGCCGACCCCGAGCTGGAAGCCGAAATGCTGCGTCGCCTGATGGTGCGTCTGGGCGCCGACAACGAGCGAGCCAAGGTGCTGCTGGCCGCACAACCGGTGGCCGAGCGCGCGCAACTGGTGTCGGCCGACAAGGGCAGCACGCTGCAGGTGTACGAAGGTTTCGACCGCGCCTGGCGCCGCGTCGGCCTGGCGCTGGACCGCGTCGGCTTCACCGTCGAGGACCGCGACCGTTCTCAGGGTGTGTACTTCGTGCGCTACGTCG
Source organism: Methyloversatilis sp. NSM2 (assembly GCF_038066675.1). Lineage (NCBI taxonomy): Bacteria > Pseudomonadati > Pseudomonadota > Betaproteobacteria > Nitrosomonadales > Sterolibacteriaceae > Methyloversatilis > Methyloversatilis sp. NSM2. Next base: position 504,821 of record NZ_JBBUKV010000004.1, on the reverse strand, counting down.
ACCCGGAAGTCGACGCCACCGGCAAGAAAGACGGCGGCATCCTGTCCAAGCTGCTGTTCTTCATGCCGGACGACAAGCCGGACCCGAAGGCCGGCCAGAGCCAGTACCGCATCCTGGTCAAGGGCGAGGGCAAGCAAAGTTCGGTTCAGGTGCTCACCCGCGAAGGCGGCCTCGACGACACCCGCACCGCGAAGCGCATCCTGTCGCTGCTGCACGAGCAGCTGAAGTAAGCGGCGCGGCAATGCCGCCCTTGCACGAACAAAAGGCGCCATCGGCGCCTTTTGTTTTTGTGCTCACCGCAACGGCCGCGTCGCGGCCAAGGCCGCTTCCACAGGGGGCCCTTCACCCGAGCCTGCGCCGAAAACTGTGGGAGCGAGCTTGCTCGCGATTGCGGCCTTGATCGAAGCCGGCGGCCAGCAACAACCGCGTCGCGGCCAAGGCCGCTCCCACAGGGGGCGCTCTTACAAGGAGCGGGCCCCGACCCGTGACCGGAGCCGGGTTTCTGTGGGAGGGGCCTTCTGACCCCGACAGCAGCGGTGGGCAGTGCGCGGCGCCGGCTTGCGGCGCTGTCGGCAGCAATGCCCGCCTCCACGGGGTCCTTTGCTCGGGCCTGCGCCGAAAACTGTGGGAGCGAGCTTGCTCGCGATTGCGGCCTTGATCGAAGCCAGAGGCCGGCAACAGCCGCGTCGCGGCCAAGGCCGCTCCCACAGGAACCGCTTACACAGCGATCGTGCCCGACCCGCAGCGGGGGTTCTGTGGGAGGGGTCTTCTGACCCCGACAGCAGCGGTGGGCAGTGCGCGGCGCCGGCTTGCGGCGCTGTCGGCAGCAATGCCCGCCTACCCGGGATCCTTTGCTCAGGCCTGCGCCGAAAACTGTGGGAGCGAGCTTGCTCGCGATTGCGGCCTTGATCGAAGCCAGCGGCCGGCAACAGCCGCGTCGCGGCCAAGGCCGCTCCCACAGGAACCGCTTACACAGGGATCGTGCCCGACCCGCCGCGGGGGTTCTGTGGGAGGGGTCTTCTGACCCCGACAGCGGCGGTGGGCAGTGCGCGGCGCCGCGTCAAGGACCGGTCGGCAGCCTTCAGGCCCGCATCGACAGCGCTTCAGCCTGTTCCGCGACTTCGGCCAGATTGACCACTTCGCCGATCACGACGATGGCCGGGCTGCCCAGCTTTGCGTTGGCGACGGCCTGCGGCAGGTCGCGCAGCGTGGAGATGACGGCACGCTGGCTGTCGCGGGTGCCGTTCTGGATCGCACAGGCCGGGGTGTCGGCGGCGAGACCGCCGACGTGCAGCGCCTCGGCGATGGACGCCAGCTTGCGCATGCCCATGTAGATGACCAGTGTCGTGCCGCAGCGGGCCAGTGCCGCCCAGTCGGGCTCGCGGCCCGGCTGGCCGTCTTCGCGTGCGTGGCCGGTGACGAAGGTGACGCCGCAGGCCATGTCGCGGTGGGTGACCGGCACGCCCAGCGTGGCCGGTACCGCGATGCCGGCCGACAGGCCGCTGACCACCTCGCATTCGATGCCGGCCCGGCGCAGAGTCTGCATTTCCTCGCCGCCGCGGCCGAACACGAAGGGGTCGCCGCCCTTGACCCGGCCGACCGTGAAGCCGGCGCGCGCATAGCGCAGCATCAGGCGTTCGATGAAGGCCTGCGGCGTGCTGCGACAGCCGCCACGCTTGCCGACGCGCACGATGCGGGCGTCGCTGCGCGCGTGTTGGAGCACGGCGGTGTCGGCCAGGTCGTCGACCAGCAGCACGTCGCAGCGGCCGAGCGCACGCACGGCCTTCAGCGTCAGCAGTTCGGGGTCGCCGGGGCCGGCGCCTATCAGGTAGACCTTTCCGGTCCGGGGTGCGTAAGTTGTCATGACGAGTACCTTGCAAGTCCGGTGCCAGCCCCGGATATGTCACGCCGACGCCGCGATTTCACCCGTCGCGGGCGTTGCGGCCGTCTGCCATGCCCGCGACGGGTGCATAGGCGCACCGTCGCTGTGCGGCCGGTGCTACAGTCAGACTGTGTCCCAGCAAACGACGCGCCGTGCCGAACGAAACCCTGAAATCCGACCGAACTGCCGAGGCGCGCACGCGCGGCGATGCGAAGGAACGCATTTTCGCGGCGGCCGAGAAGCTATTTACCGAGCAGGGCTATGCGGCGACCTCGATGCGCATGATCGCGTCGGCGGCCGGCGTGCCGCTGGCGTCGATCAATTACCACTTCGGGTCCAAGCGCGACCTGATGGAAAGCGTGTATCAGCGCGTGCTCGGGGCGGACGGCACACGCTCGGGCTACCTCGCCAAGCTCGAACGCGAGGCGGTCGAGGCGCCGTTGAGCGTCACCCGCATCGTCGAAACCTTCGTCGAGTCGACGCTGCGCCTGTCGCGCAAGGACACGGTGTCCGGCGCCGTGTTCAAGCAGCTGATCGGCCGCGCCTACTTCGAACCGGGCGACGATTTCATCCCCGAAGAGTACGTCCGCATCATGGACTGGTACCGCAAGGCGCTGATGCGCGCGCTGCCGGCGCTGCCCGAGGACGAACTGCTGCGCCGCATGTACTTCTTCGTCGGCATCGTGGCCTACGTGATGGCCGGGCGCGACGTGATGCACCTGCTCGGCCGCTGTTCACCGGCCTCCCGCAACGACCCTGAAAGCCTGCTGCGTGCGCTGGTGCCTTTCATCGTCGGAGGTCTCGAAGCGCCGCCGTCGGCGTGAGGCGGCCGATGCTTGGCGCGCGAATTGCTCGTGTTGTGTCATGAGCACACGCCTGTCCGTCCTATTCACCCGGGATCGCCCGCCGTGCTGAGCGTGCCCCTCGTCATGGTGCTGCTGGCGCTGGCCATCGCGCTGGCGCTGGTGTTCATGCGCCCGGAGCGCGCCAGCGACAGCTCGCCGGGGGGCGAAGCGCAGCGCGCCTTCGGCGATTGCGAGCGGCTGCTGCAACTTGTCCATTCGCTGCAGCAGCACCGCGGCATGAGTACCGCCTGGCTGGCCGGCGACGCCCTGTTCGAATCGCCGATGCGCGCCCGGCGGCGCGCCGTGCAGCACGACATCGAAGCGCTGGAGACGACCGCACGCGCCGAGATGGCGCTGGAGGGGCCGTGCATCACGCGGTACGAACTGGCGCTGCTCGACGCGCAGTGGAAGGAGCTGTGTGCCGCGCTGGACGGCAGCCCGGCAGCGATCGGCGCCGACGACAATCTGACGCGGCACAGCCTGCTGGTGTCGCACGTGCTGGGCTGGCTGGCGGCCGTCGGCAATCGCCGGATTGCGCCGGTCGCCGCGTCGTCAGGCAGCGGCCTGCTGCGCACCTGGATCAGCACGCTGCCGGCGCTGGGCGAGCAGCTGGGGCAGGCGAGGGCGGTCGGCAGTGCGGCCGCCGCACGCGGGATCTGTACGGCGGCCGAGCGCATGCGTCTGATGTATCTGGCGTCGCGTGCAGAGTCGCTGATGCATCAGGCGATCGCCGACACGCCCCGTCTGCCGGGCGCCCTGCCGGCCACCGAGCGCATCGTCCGTCTGCTTGGCCTGCTGCGCAGCGACCTGCTCGGGGCGACCGACCGGATGACGGCGGAACTGTATTTCGCCGAAGCCACCGCGGCGATCGACGCCATCTACGCCTGGATGACCAGTTGCGAAGACGCGCTGCGCGGCGTGCTCGCGCAGCAGGTCGCGTCAGCCGGCTGAACTTTCCGCGACGCGCCGGCCGATGTGGGCCAGCGCCTCTTCGACCTGATCGATCAGGATCAGACACAGGTCGCCGCTTTGCAGCCGTTCCAGCGCGTGGTCGATGGCGACGAATTCGCCATTGATGTCGCACACCTCGCGCGTGCGGCTCGCGCCCTCCAGACCTTCACGCAGCAGCGCGATCACCTCGCCGTCCTTGCGTCCGCGCTGGCACTGGTCCTGGTAGAGCACCACGCTGTCGAAGGCGGCACCCAGGATCTGCGTCTGCTTGCGGATGTCCTCGTCGCGCCGGTCGCCGGCGCCGCTGATGACCACGCTGCGGCGTTTCGCCGGCAGCGCGTCGATGGCCTGCACCAGCGCGCTGATGGCGTCCGGGTTGTGGCCGTAGTCGGCGATCAGCGTCGCGCCCTTGTAGTCGAACACATTGAAGCGGCCGGGCGCGGTCGCGGCGTCGGATACGAAGCTGGCAAGTGCTGCGCGGATGGACGACCAGTCGAAGCCGAGCGCCCAGGCGGCGCCGAGCGCTGCCATCGCGTTCTCGACCTGGAAACCCAGCTTGCCGCCACGGGTCAGCGGCACCTGCGACAGCGGGATGCGCACCGCGCTGCTGCCTTCGGCGGCCACCAGCGCGCCGTCGTCGACGTAGATGACGCGGCGGCCGCGGGCGCGGTGGGTGGCGATGACCGGGTGGGTACGGTCCTGCGCGAAGAAGGTGATTGAGCCGGGGCAGTGCTCGGCCATCGCCGCCACCACCGGGTCGGCGGCGTTCAGCACCGCCATGCCCTTGGGCGCGACGTTCTGCACGATCACCCGCTTCACCACCGCCAGGTCCTCGACGGTATTTATATAGGCGAGGCCGAGGTGGTCGCCGCTGCCGATATTGGTGACCACCGCCACCTGGCAGCGGTCGAAGCCCAGACCTTCACGCAGCACGCCGCCGCGCGCGGTTTCGAGCACCGCGCCGTCGACGTCCGGGTGGGCCAGCACGTTGCGCGCGCTCTTCGGGCCGCTGCAGTCGCCGGTATCGATGCATTCGTTGCCGACGAACACGCCGTCGGTGGTGGTCATGCCGACGCGCAGGCCGGTCTGTGCCATCAGGTGGGCGATCAGCCGCACCGTCGTCGTCTTGCCGTTGGTGCCGGCGACGGCGACCAGCGGAATGCGTGCGTCGTCACCGGGGCCGAACATGGTCGACACGATGGCTTCGCCGACCGCGCGTCCCTTGCCGAATGAGGGCGTCAGGTGCATGCGCAGGCCGGGTGCGGCGTTGACTTCGACGATGCCGCCGCCCTGTTCCTCCAGCGGCTTGAGCACGGTGCGGCAGACGATGTCGACACCGGCGATGTCCAGCCCTATGGTGCGCGCCGCCTCCACTGCGCGCGCCGCCAGTTCCGGGTGCACATCGTCGGTCACGTCGGTGGCGCTGCCGCCGGTCGACAGGTTGGCGTTGTTGCGCAGCACGACGCGTTCGCCCAGCGCCGGCACGCTGTCCGGTGAGTGGCCCTGGACGGCCAGGCGAGCGAGCGCGATGTCGTCGATGCGCATCTTGGTCAGCGAAGTGGCGTGGCCGTCGCCGCGGCGCGGGTCGGCGTTCACCTCATCGACCAGTTCGCGCACGGTGCGGCTGCCGTCGCCGATCACCTGCGGCGGTTCGCGGCGGGCGGCGGCGATGACGCGGTCACCGACCACCAGGAAGCGGTAGTCGGCGCCCGGAATGAAGCGCTCGACCATCACATCGCGGCTGATTTCGTAGGCCGCGTTGAACGCGATGCCCATGTGTTCGCGGCTGACGATGTTTACCGTCACGCCCTTGCCCTGGTTGCCGTCGCGCGGCTTCACCACCACCGGCAGACCGACTTCGAGCGCGGCGGCCCACGCTTCGTCGACGTCGCTCACCGTGCGGCCGCGCGGCACCGGCACGCCGGCGGCGTGCAGCAGCGCCTTGGTCAGTTCCTTGTCCTGGGCGATCGATTCGGCGACCGCGCTGGTGCGGTCGGTTTCGGCCGCCTGGATGCGACGCTGCCGGCTGCCCCAGCCGAGCTGCACCAGCGAGCCGTCGGTCAGCCGGCGGAACGGGATGCCGCGCGCGACGGCGGCTTCGACGATGGCGCCGGTGCTCGGGCCGAGGCGGATGTCCTCGTCCAGTTCGCGCAGCTGCTGCAGCGCCGCGGCGAGGTCGAAGCTGCCGCCTCCGGCGGCGGCGCGACAGAGCTGTTCGGCCAGTTCGAAGGCGAGGCGGCCGACCGCCTCTTCGGTGTATTCGACGACGACCTGATAGACGCCGGCGTCCACGGTCTGCATCGTGCAGCTGAAGGTGACCGGACAGCCGGCGCTGGCCTGCAGGCCGAGCGCGGCGAGTTCCAGCGCGTCGGCCATGGCCAGCGGCCCGCTGCGTGCGGTCGGGCGCAGCGGCCGGATGCCGGGGAAGAGGGCGCGCAGACGCTCGGCGAAACCGGGCATCGCGTCCAGCGAACAGTGTTCGCCGGTGCACGACACGATGGCTTCGATACAGGTGTGGCGGCTCCACAGATTGGGGCCGCGGAGGGCGCGCAGGCGGGTGATGTCCATGAAAGCGTTCAGGCGGTGTTTCAGGCCGGTACCGCGACGGGCACCGGGGGATCGAAGGTTTCGGCGCCGGTGCGCAACGCCGCCGGCGACAGGCCGAGCGACCAGGCGGCCGCCAGCGCGGCGAGCAGGTTCTCGGTCGCGTGTAGCGGTTCGCCGTCGGTCAGCGGCAGGCTGGCGAGCGGGCACAGCACTTCGGTGCGCTCGGCTTCGAGCAGACGGATCTGGCCGTCGCGCACGATGACCGCGCGGCCGCCGGACTGCACGTGGCTGCCGACGATGCCGTTGTCGGCGTGCGTGCTGTACCAGATCACCTCGCCGTCGCACAGCTCGGCCATCTCGGCCTGCAGCGGATCGTCGGCGTTCAGCACGCCGGTGCCGCGGCGCAGTACCACGTCGATCTGGCTGCGCAGCACGTTGAACACGCGGTCGGACGAGTCGATGTAGTAGTCGCCGAAATGCGCTTCCGGATCGATGCGCGTGAGCACGCCGACCTGGCAGCGGTCGTAGGCCAGGCCTTCCTTCAGTATCGTTTCGAAGCTGTTCTCGATCACTGCCACTTCGGCACCGGGATTCATCAGCACGCGCTGCGACGGTTCGAAGCGGGCGGCGTCGCCGTCTTCGAGGCGGCGGCTGTCGAGGTAGAGGCCGTCGCTGCAGGCGAGGCCGACGCGCTGGCCGGAGAAGCGCATCAGGTGCGCGATCAGCCGGGCGACCGTGGTCTTGCCGCGGGTGCCGCTGACGCCGATGACCGGAATGCGGCCGTCGTCGGCGGTCGCGAACAGGTGGTCGACGATGGCGCGACCAACCGGACGCGGCGTGCCGATGGCCGGCTTCAGATGCATCAGCAGGCCGGGGCCGGCGTTCACTTCGACGATGGCGCCGCCCTGTTCGCGCAGCGGGCGGCGGATGTCCTCGACCACCAGATCGATGCCGGCGATGTCGAGGCCGACCACGCGGGCGGCCAGCGCCACCAGACGGGCGGTGTCCGGATGGACCTGGTCGGTCACGTCGTAGGCGATGTTGCCGTTGCGCTGCACCAGCACGCGGGCGCCTTCGGCCGGCACCGAGTCGGCGCTGTAGCCCTGGCGCTCCAGTTCGAAGCGCAGCTTGGCGTCGCGTTCGGGAATCAGCAGGTCGAGCGGAAATTCCTGCTCCGGTCCGCGGCGCGGATCGATATTGATCTGGCTGTCGAGCAGCTGGCGGACGGTGGATCGCCCGTCGCCGGTGATCCAGACGGTTTCGCCGGCAACCGCCGCGACCATCTGCTTGCCGACCACCAGCAGGCGGTGCTCGTTGCCCGGGATGAAGCGCTCGACCAGTACGTACTTGCTGTAGCGGCGTGCCAGTTCGTAGGCGGTGGCGACCTCTTCGCGCTTGGTCAGTTCGGCCGACACGCCGCGGCCGTGATTGGCGTTGGCCGGCTTGACGACCACCGGCACGCCGATGTCCTCGGCCGCAGCCCAGGCGTCGTCGGCGTCGCTGACTTCGCGGCCTTCCGGCACTGGCACGCCGCAGCCGGCGAGCAGGCGTTTGGTCAGGTCCTTGTCGCGCGAAATGCCTTCGGCGATGGCGGCGGTGCGGTCGGTTTCGGCGGTCCAGATGCGGCGCAGCTTGCGGCCGTAGCCCAGCTGCACCAGATTGCCGTCGTTCAGGCGGATGGACGGGATGCGGCGGTCCTGTGCCGCCTCGACGATGCAGCCGGTGCTCGGGCCCAGGCAGTGTTCGTCGACCAGGTCGCGCAGTTCCGAAACGGCTGCCTTGACGTCGAACGGGCGGTCGTCCATCGCCGACAGCACCAGTTCGCGTGCGGCGAGTATCGCGGCACGGCTGACGATGTGATTGCCGGAGATGACCACCACCTTGTAGACGCCACGCTCGGACGTTTCGCGCGCCTTGCCGAAGTTGCCCTTCATGCCGGCCTGGTTCTGCAGTTCCAGCGTCACGTGTTCGAGTATGTGGCCGGGCCAGGTGCCTTCGCGCAGCCGGCGCACGAAACCGCCGCGCTCTTCGTAGCTGCACGTGTGTTCGTGCAGGGCGGGCAGCCAGTCGATCAGCCGATCGACGAAGCCGGGAATGGTGTTCGAGGGGGAGTCTTCGAGTTCGCCGATGTCTATCCAGACTTCGAGCGCTGGAACATAGGTCCAGATATTGGGGCCGCGCAGTTCGAGGGTGCGCAGGATTTCGATCGAGCGTTTACTCATCGTGCGGGGTCGGTGGTGGTCCGGAGCCCCGAGGTTGTTGAAAACATCGGCTTAACGGCGTCTTTGCGCTTTGGTTGACAGCTTTTTCATCTATTTTTGAACCTGCGTCGGGGACGTGTTCCGGCCCTGTCGCCGGCGCTATACTCGGCCGCCTCGCCGGGCCCCGTGTCGTCGAGCGCGTGCTCGTCGCCGGCCCCGCTTCATGCGTACCTTTCCGCACTCTTGCCGCCCGAAACCGCCCCGATGACCCGCGCCACCGACGACCGCCTGCTCCCCGACGACCTGCCGCAGGCGTGGCGCAGCGGGCTGGCGGCGCAATTGCAGCCGGGCGAGGCGGTTCAGGTCTGGTTGCAGACCGATCTCGACGACACGCTTCATTTCGCAACGAATCTGCTGGTGCTGACCGACCGCCGGCTGCTGGCCTGTGCCGGTGAGCAGTGGCGCAACTGGCCGCTGGCCGCCGGCCAGCACTTCCAGCACCACGACCACGCCGGCGTCGGCACGCTGGCGCTGCACGACAGCGAACGCCGCCTCGCCGGCTGGCGCTACACGCTGGCGCTGAACACCGAAGCACTGCGGCTGGCCGACCAGCACACGCGACAGATCGAGCGGCTGACCCATCCCGACCACGTGGTCGAGGACGAGGACGGCCTGTGCCCGCGCTGCAAGGCGCCGCTGCCGCCGGACGACGACGAGTGCCCGCTGTGCGAACGCAGCACGACGCGCCCACCGTCCACCTGGGCGCTGCTGCGGCTGTGGCGTTTCGCCCGGCCTTACCGCGGGCGTCTGTTCGCCGGCTTCCTGCTGACGCTGGCGTCGACCGCGGCCAATCTGGTGCCGCCCTACCTGACCATCCCGCTGATGGACAAGGTGCTCATTCCGCACCAGACCGGTACGCCGATCACGGTGGCGGCGGTGTGGCCCTATCTGGCCGGTCTGCTCGGCGCCGCACTGCTGGGCTGGGCGCTGGGCTGGGCGCGCACATATATATTGGCGCGCGTGTCGGAGCGCATCGGCGCCGATCTGCGCACCACCACCTTCGACCACCTGATGGGCCAGTCGCTGGAGTATTTCGGCGGCAAGCGCACCGGCGACCTGATGGCGCGCATCGGCGCCGAGACCGACCGCATCAACGTGTTCCTGTCGCTGCACCTGCTCGATTTCGCGACCGACGTGCTGATGCTGTTCATGACCGCGGTGGTGCTGTTCTCGATCAACCCGTGGCTGGCGCTGGTGACCCTGCTGCCGCTGCCGGTGATCGCCTGGATGATCCACACGGTGCGCGACCGGCTGCGCACCGGCTTCGAGAAGGTGGACCGCATCTGGGGCGAGGTGACCAATGTGCTGGCCGACACCATTCCGGGCATCCGCGTGGTGAAGGCTTTCGCGCAGGAGAAGCGCGAGTCGGCCCGCTTCGCTGCCGCCAATCGCCGCAACCTCGAAACCAACGATCGGGTGAACCGCGTGTGGTCGTTGTTTGGCCCGACGGTGACGCTGCTGACCGAGGTCGGCCTGCTGTTCGTCTGGGGCTTCGGCATCTGGCAGGTCGGCCGCGACCACATCACGGTGGGCGTGCTGACCGCCTTCATCGCCTACATCAGCCGCTTCTACCTGCGCCTGGATTCGATGAGCCGTATCGTGTCGGTGACGCAGAAGGCGGCAGCCGGTGCCAAGCGCATTTTCGACATCCTGGACCACGGTTCCAGCGTGCCGGAGCCGGCGCGGCCGGTGCATCTGGCGAGGGTCGAAGGCCGCATCGAACTGCGCGGCGTGGCTTTCCGCTACGGCAACCGCGCGGTGCTGCGCGGCGTCGATCTCGACATCGCGCCGGGTGAATTCATCGGCCTGGTCGGCCACAGCGGCTCTGGCAAGAGCACGCTGGTGAACCTGATCAACCGCTTCTACGACGTGTCCGGCGGCAGCATACGGATAGACGGCACCGACATCCGCGCGCTGCCGGTGGCCGAGTACCGGCGCCACATCGGCCTGGTGCTGCAGGAGCCTTTCCTGTTCTTCGGCACCATCGCCGACAACATCGCCTATGGCAAGCCTGAAGCCACGCGTGCCGAGATCATCGCGGCGGCGCGGGCGGCGCACGCGCATGAATTCATCCTGCGGCTGCCGCACGGCTATGACTCGATGGTGGGCGAGCGCGGCCAGACGCTGTCCGGCGGCGAGCGTCAGCGCATCTCGATCGCCCGAGCGCTGCTGATCGATCCGCGCATCCTGATACTCGACGAGGCGACCTCATCGGTCGATACCGCGACCGAGAAGGAAATCCAGCGCGCGCTCGACAACCTGGTCGAGGGCCGTACCACGCTGGCCATCGCCCACCGCCTGAGTACCTTGCGCAAGGCCGATCGCCTGGTCGTGCTCGACCGCGGCCAGATCGTCGAGGTCGGCCCGCACGACGAACTGATGGCACGCGAAGGTCACTATTACCGGCTCTACATGGCGCAGCAGCGGCTGGCCGAAGCCGATGCCGCCGAAGGAGCGCTGGCATGACGATTTCGCTCGAACGCGACGCGCACGGCCTGCTGGTTTTCGTCGACGCCGCAGGCGAGCGCCACGCCGGCGTGCAGCCGGTGCGCGCCTTCCCGCTGTCGGCGCCGGGCGAGGGTGTGGCGTTGATGTCGGCCGACGGCCACGAACTGGCCTGGCTCGATGCGCCCGATGCGCTCGACGCCGCCAGCCATGCATTGCTCGACGAGGAACTGTCGCGCCGCGAGTTCATGCCGCGCATCCGCAGCATCGCCGGCGTATCGAGCTTTTCCACGCCCTGCGACTGGGACATCGTGACCGACCGCGGCGCCACCCGCTTCACGCTGCGCAGCGAAGACGACATCCGCCGCCTCGGCGGCGCACGGCTGCTGATCACCGACAGCCACGGCATCCACTACGAAGTCGCCGACATGAAGGCGCTCGACCGGCCCAGCAGGCGCATCCTCGACCGCTTCCTGTGACCGATCCGCGGGCATCGCCGCCGGTGCCCCGCAAGCGCAGAATCGCCTTTCCTCCCATTCGCATGTCGTGACGCGAGGCCTTCGTTCGTCGAGAGCGTAATGAAAGTTTTTTTCATTGGAGTGGTTTAAACATACACGAATGTATGTTTATAATCGGCCCGGTATCTGCGTGGTCGGTCCACGCATCGATCATTGCCAAGCGCGGCGCCGACTGCGCGTTACTCCGGGATAAGCGATGAAAAAGGAAACGGATTTCTTTCGGGCCGCGGGCCTGCTGGGTGCATGCGTGCTGGCGCTCTCGCTGGCCGGCTGCGGTCAGGACAAGGGTGGCGAGCACGCCAATGGCGGCATGCCGCCGGCTGCGGTGAAGGTGCTCACCGTGACGCCGCAGGAAGTGCCGGTGCATTACGACTACGTCGGTCAGGTGGCCGGTTCGCGCGAGATCGAGGTGCGGGCGCGGGTGACCGGCATCGTCGAGAAGCGGCTGTACGAGGAAGGCCAGCGCATCAAGGAAGGGCAGGTGATGTTCCGGCTCGACGCCGCGCCGTATCGTGCGCGCGTCGCTGCAGCAGATGCCCAGCTCGATCAGGCGAAGGCGCAGCTGGCGCAGGCCGAGCGCGAGTACGCGCGGGTGAAGCCGCTGGCGGATGCCGAGGCGGCCAGCCGCAAGGAAGCCGACGACGCGCAATCGACGCGCGATCTGGCGCGTGCTGCGGTCAAGGCGGCCGAGGCGCAACTGCAGCAGGCGCAGATCGATCTGGGCTACACCGACGTGCGCGCGCCGCTGGGCGGCGTCGCCGGTCGCGCGCTGAAGGTCGAGGGCAGTCTCGCCGTGGCCGGGGGCGACAGCCTGCTGACCACGCTGGCGCAGACCGACCCTGCTTATGTGAACTTCGGCGTCGGTGAAGTGGAATACCTGCGTACCCGCGACGAAGTCGCGCGCGGCGCGCTGAAGCTCGATCCGCAAGGCTTCCTGGTCAAGCTCAAGGGCTCGGATGGCGCCGAATTCCCGCGCAGCGGCCGGCTCGGCTTCCAGGACTACAAGGCGGATACCAGCACCGGTGCCTTCGCGCTGCGTGCCACCTTCGAAAACAAGGACGGCAAGCTGTCGCCGGGCCAGTTCGTGCGCGTGCTGCTGTCCGGCGCCACCCGCCCGGACGCGATCGCGGTGCCACAGCGCGCCGTGCTCGACAGCCCGAACGGCAAGTTCGTGTACGTGATCGCCGAAGCCGAAGGCAAGACGCTGGCGCAGCCGCGTCCGGTCAAGCTCGGCGAATGGGCGCAGCTCGGCGGCGAACTGGGCAATGCCTGGGTGATCCGCGAGGGCCTGAAGGCGGGCGAGCGCGTCATCGTCGATGGCATGGCGCGCATCTTCGTGCCCGGCTCGCCGGTGCAGATCGATGACGGCTCCGCGCCGGCACAGCCGCCGGCAGGTGCTGCGGCACCGGCCGCGCAGTAAGGAGCCGCCATGTTTTCGCGCTTCTTCATAGACAGGCCGATCTTCGCCTTCGTCATTTCGATATTGCTGGTGCTGGCGGGTCTTGCCGCCATGCGCACGCTGCCGATCGCGCAGTACCCGGAAATCGCGCCGCCCGAAGTGATGGTGCGCGCGGTCTATCCGGGCGCTTCCGCCGAAACCATTGCGCAGACCGTGGCCGCACCGCTGGAAAGCGTCATCACCGGCGTCGAAGGCATGATGTACATGCGCTCGACCTCGACCTCGAATGGCGTGGTCGAGATCTACGCCACCTTCGAAATCGGCACCGACCCCGACAAGGCGGCGGTGAACGTGAATAACCGGGTCAAGCAGGCCGACGCCCGTCTGCCGGAAGAGGTTCGCCGGCAGGGCGTGGTGGTCGAGAAGGGCTCGTCCGCCTTCCTGGCGGTGATGGCTTTCTACTCGCCGGATGGCACGCACGAACAGCTCTACACGTCGAACTACGTGACGCTGAACGTGCTGGACAACATCAAGAAGATTCCGGGCACGACCAACGTGCAGATCTTCGGTGCCAAGGACTACGCCATGCGCATCTGGGTACGCCCGGACCGCATGACGCAGCTCGGCGTCACCGTGCCCGAGATCGCCGCTGCGCTGCGCGAGCAGAACGCGCAGTTCGCCGCCGGCAAGATCGGCCAGTCGCCGACCGGCGGCGGCCAGGACATGGTCTACACCATCACCACCAAGGGTCGGCTGTCCACGGTCGAGGAATTCGAGAACATCATCCTGCGCTCGAATGCCGATGGCACGAAGCTGCGCCTGCGCGACGTCGCGCGCGTCGAACTGGGTTCCAAGGACAACGACTTCAACGGCACCTACAACGGCAAGCCGGCGGTGCTGATGGGCGTGTTCCTGCAGCCGGGCGCCAACGCGCTGGACGTGGCCAAGGAAGTGAAGGGCGCGGTGGCCGAGATGGCGACCCGCTTCCCGCCGGGCATGACCTATGCCATTCCGTACGACACCACGCGCTTCGTCGAGGTATCGATCAAGGAAGTGGTGAAGACGCTGGGCGAGGCGATGATCCTGGTGTTCATCGTCGTGTTCGTGTTCCTGCAGAACATCCGCGCCACGCTGATCCCGGTGCTGGCGGTGCCAGTGTCGCTGCTCGGTACCTTCGCCGGCCTGCATGTGCTCGGCTACTCGATCAACACGCTGACGCTGTTCGGCATGGTGCTGGCCATCGGCATCGTGGTCGATGACGCCATCGTGGTGCTGGAGAACGTCGAGCGCATCATGCACGAGCAGAGGCTGAGCGCTCGCGAGGCTGCGCTGAAGGCGATGCACGAGGTGACCGGACCGGTCATCGCCATCGTGCTCGTGCTGACCGCGGTGTTCGTGCCGATCGCCTTCCTTGGCGGCCTGACCGGCGAGCTGTATCGCCAGTTCGCGGTGACGATCTCGATCGCCGTCGTGCTGTCCGGCCTGGTCGCGCTGACGATGACGCCGGCGCTGTGCGTGGCGCTGCTGAAGAACGAGCACAAGAGCACGGCGCGCATCTTCGTCTGGTTCAACGACTGGTTCGCCCGCGTCACCCACCGCTACACCGGTGCCGTGACCTGGATGATCCGTCGCTCGGCGGTCGGCGTCGTGCTGTTCATCGGCATGGTGGTGATCACCGCCGGTCTGTGGAGCAAGACACCGGGTTCGCTGGTGCCGGACGAGGACCAGGGCTATTACATCGCCGCCATCTTCCTGCCGGACGGCGCGACGCTGGAGCGCACCGACAAGGTGGTGGACGAGGTGATGAAGGCGATCCAGTCCAACCCCGCCAACGAGCACGTGATGGCCTTCGCCGGCATGGACTTCATCGGCGGTGGCTTCAAGAACAGCGCGGCCACCATCTTCGTCAGCCAGAAGCACTGGGACGAGCGGACGATGAGCACGCAGCAGCTGGTGGGCGAACTGTTCGGCAAGACCGCGGGCATCAAGGAGGCGCTGGTGCTGGCCTTCAACCCGCCGGCCATCTTCGGTCTGGGCAACACCGGCGGCTTCGAGTTCTATCTGCAGAACCGCGGCGACGGCGGCACCAAGCGCCTGGTCGAGAACATGGGCGCGCTGGTTGGCGCCTCGCACCAGAGCACGGTGCTGGCCGGCGGCCTGCAGACCCTGTGGCGGCCGAACGCACCGCAGCTCTATGTCGACGTCGACCGCGAACGCGCGAAGTCGCTGGGCATTCCGCTCGACGACGCGTTCACCACGCTGGCCGGCACGCTGGGTACCTTCTACGTGAACGACTTCAACAAGTTCGGTCGCGTCTGGCAGGTGCTGATGTCGGCCGAGAGTCAGTACCGCCGCACGCCGGAGGACATTGGCCGCCTGTACGTGAAGAACACGGCCGGCGACATGGTGCCGGTGTCGGCCTTCGCCAAGGTCGAGTACAGCTCGGGCCCGGACACGGTGGACCGCTACAACAACCTGCCGGCGGTGAAGCTGATGGGCCAGGCCGCACCGGGCTATTCGTCCGGCCAGGCCATCGCCGAGGTCGAGCGGCTGGTGAAGGATCTGCCGGGCGACATGAGCTACGAATGGACCGGCGCCGCCTTCCAGGAAAAGCGCGTGTCGAGTGCGGCCGCGCTGGCGCTGATCATGGCGGCGGTGATGGTGTTCCTGATTCTCGCCGCTCAGTACGAGAAGTGGTCGCTGCCGTTCTCGGTGCTGCTGGCCATGCCCTTCGGCATCTTCGGTGCGCTGGCGGCGGTGTGGCTGCGCGGCATGACCAATGACGTGTATTTCCAGATCGGTCTGGTGACGCTGCTCGGCCTGTCGGCCAAGAACGCCATCCTGATCGTCGAGTACGCGGTGCTGAAGCATCACGAAGGCTATCCGGTCGCCGCCGCGGCGATCGAGGCGGCGCGCCTGCGCCTGCGCCCCATCGTGATGACCTCGCTCGCCTTCATCCTCGGCGTGCTGCCGCTGGCCATCTCGACCGGCGCCGGCGCCGGCGCGCGGGTGTCGGTGGGTACCGGCGTCATCGGCGGCATGCTGGCCGCGACCTTCCTTGCCATCTTTTTCGTGCCGCTCTTCTACAAGCTCATCGTCGATCGCCGTCTGGCGACGCCGGAAGAAGAGCTGAAGGTGCACAAGCCGGAGACGCCCCATGTCCACGCACATCATTGATCCGGCGCGCCGCACGCTGCTGTCGGCCGCGCTGGCCGCGGCCCTGCTGTCGGCCTGCGCACTGAACCCGAAGCCGACGCCGGAACTCGACCTGCCGGCGGTGACCGCGACCACGCCGGCCGAGATCGACCGCTGGTGGGAAAGCTTCCGCGACCCGGTGCTGGACGGCCTGATCGCCGAGGCGCTCGAACGCAACGACGACGTCGTGATCGCCGTGCAGCGCGTGCAGTCGTCGCGCGCCGCGCTCGATCTGGTGCGCATCAACCGCCTGCCGGACGCCAGCCTGTCGCTGTCCGGTTCGCGTCAGCAGTACAGCAACGAGCGGCCGATCCCGGGCCGCCCGCGCCAGTACAACACGGTGATCGGCGGCATTTCGGCGTCCTACGAGCTGGATCTGTTCGGTCGCCTGTCCGGTCAGCGCGACGTCGCGCGCCAGCAGCTCGCGGCAAGCCGCTACGCGCTCGAAGGCCTGCGCGCGTCGGTGACCGCTCAGGTGGCGCGCGCCTATTTCAGCCTGCGTGCGCTCGACGCCGACGAGGCGCTGCTGTCGCAGACGCTCGCCACGCGCGACGCCGCACTGGCGCTGCGCGAAAAGCAGTTTGCCGGCGGCACCATCGGCCGCTACGACCTGGAAATTTCGCGCTCGGAACGCGCCAGCGTGGCGGCAGCACTGGCCACCACGCGCAGTGGGCGCGAACAGGCCGAAACCGCACTGGCTGTGCTGCTCGGCCGCTCGCCGCGCGAGCTGGTCGAGCGCATTCCGGACCGCGGTCTGGCGCTGTCCACGCTGGCAGTGCAGCCGGAAATCCCGGCCGGTCTCAGTTCCGACCTGCTGGCGCGACGCGCCGACGTGCGCGCGGCAGAGGCCAATCTGGCCGCGGCCAGTCTGAGCGTCGAAGTGGCGCGCACGCAGTGGTTCCCGACCATATCGCTGACTGCCGGCCTGGGCGGCGAAAGTGCGGCACTGGGCAGCCTGCTGTCGTCGTCCGCCCGCACCTGGAACATCGGTGCGGCGATCGCGCAACCGCTGGTCGGCCTGCTCAGCACACGCGCCATCGTCGCGCAGTCGGAAGCCGAACGTGCGCAGATCGCACAGACCTACCAGCAGGCCGCCCGCCAGGCCTACGCCGACGCGCTGAGTGCGCTGTCCGCCGCCCGCGGCGCGCGCGAGGCGATGGAAGAAACCGCCACGCTGTTCGACGCCACCTCGAAGGCGCGCGATCTTGCCGAGAAGAGCTACGAAGCCGGGCGTGCCAGCCGCATCGTGCTGCTCGACGCCGAACGCGAAAAGCTGTCAGCCGAACGCCAGCTCATTTCTACCCGCCTCGACCGCGTGACCGCACTGGTGAACACCTACCAGGCGCTGGGCGGTGGCTGGTCGGGTCGCATCGAGACCGGTGGCGACGACGAGAAGCTGGAGAACGCGCCGACCGCGTCACGCTGAAGATTTCCTTTCCTCCTCCAAGGAACTTGAGCGCGGGCTTGTCCCGCGCTTTTTTTTCGCCGCTCAGGTTGAGAGCGTTTCAGGCTGCCATCACCGTCTGCACCGGTGGTTCGCTGACCGATTCCACCGCCGCCAGAAATTCCGCACCCCAGCGCACGATGTCGTTGTGCTGGACGATGGCGAACAGCTCGCGCAATCGTGACTCGGCTTCGGCGCGGTGGATGTTCAGCGCGTACAGGCATTTGTCGCGCAGGTCGTTGCGGTCGTGCGGGTTGGTCAGCACCGCGCCGTGCAGCTCGGCCGCCGCGCCAGCGAACTCCGACAGCACCAGCACGCCACCGCCCTGCATCAGCCCCTGGGTGGCGACATACTCCTTGGACACGAGATTGAGCCCGTCGCGCAGCGGCGTGATCCACATGACGTCGGCGATGGCGTAGTAGGCCACCAGTTCGGCGAACGGGATGGGGCGGAAGAAGAACTGCACCGGCGTCCAGCCGACGCGCGAGAAGCGTCCGTTGATGCGGCCGACCGCCTGTTCGATCTGCGTCTGCAGCGTGTCGTAGATGGTCATTTCGCTCGCTGCGGGCACGCATACGGCGATCAGCGTCACTTTCTGCCGCAGCTCCTCGTTCTGTTCGAGCAGCTGTTCGAAGGCGAGCAGCTTTTCCAGCGTGCCCTTGGTGTAGTCCAGCCGCTCGACCGACAGGATGACGCGCTGGCCCGTCATTTCGCGGCGCAGACGGTCCATCAGCCGTGCGCTCTGCGTGTCGGCGAGAATGCGGCCGATACGGCCCACGTCGAGGCCGACCGGGTGAGCGCCGATGCCGATGCGCCGGCCGTGCACCTCGATCCCCGTCGTCATCTCATCCAGCCCGACCGCGCAGCCGTAGGTGAGGAAGCGCGGTGCGCAGTTCCTGGTTTCGAGCACGCGCAGCGGCGCCACGCCGCGTGCGACGTCGACGAAGTTCTCGGCCTGGCGCGGAATGTGGAAACCGATGTAGTCGCACTGCAGCAGGCTGCCGACGATGTCGCGCCGCCACGGCATCACGTTGAACACGTCGGCCGACGGGAAATAGGTGTGGTGGAAGAAGGCGATCTTCAGATCGGGCCGCAGCTCGCGCAGCGCCGCCGGCACCATCCACAGGTTGTAGTCGTGCAGCCATACCGTGGCGCCGTGCGCCGCCTCGGCGGCGGTGCGTTCGGCGAACAGCCGGTTCACCTTCAGGAACACCTGCCAGTCGTCCTCACGGAACTGCGCGCGTTCCCAGAAGGTGTGCAAGGTCGGCCAGAAGGCCTCCTTCGAGAAGCGCTTGTAGAAGATGTCCACGTCCTGCGTCGACAGTTCGACGCGGGCGCAGCGCAGGCCGGGATACTGCTCGCGGTCGACCGTGGTGTGCGTTTCGAAGCGGGCGTCGCCGGCGTGCGCGCTCGACCAGGCGATCCACGAACCTTTGCGCCCATCGGCGAAGAAGCTCAGCAGGGTGGGGATGATGCCGTTCGGCGAGCGGTGCGGCCGGCGCAGGATGGTGCCGTCGTCGTCGATCGCTTCCTCGTAGGGCAGGCGGTGATAGACGATGACCAGTTCCGACTTGCCGCAGGGCGCCATGGTTTCGCTGCCGGGCGGCAGCAGCAGCGTGCGGTCGATGAAGCGGAAGAAGTCGAGTGCTTCGAGGATGCCGGCACAGCCGACGCGGCGCGAATGCAGCACGCGCGTGCGGTCGGCGGTGGCGGCCAGCAACGCTGCTTCCGATTCGCCGACGCAGACGCCGCGGAAGCCCTGCTCGAACATCGACAGGTCGTTCAGCGTATCGCCCGCCACCAGTACGTGGTTCATGTCGATACCGAGGTCATGCACCAGCCGGCGCAGCGTGCTGCCCTTGTTCACGCCGCGCGGCAGGAAATCGAGATAGCGGTCGGCCGAGTACAGCAGGTCGCAGTTCTGTTCGTTGGCGATGCGGTATAGCTCGTCGGTCACCGCGTCGCTGTCGCAGAAATAGGAGCAGCGTCGCTGCTGCGGCACCTCCTGTCGCTGCAGGCCGGGAATGCCCTGCAGCGCCTCGCTCACTGCGCGCTCGCCCGGCCACAGCGCATCGATGTCGGCCTGCAGCGGCTGCACAGCCTGTCGGGTGCGTCCATCGACCACGGTGGCACCGACGTCGGCGATGACGTAGTGCGGCACCGGGATGGCTGCATCGGACAGGATGGGCAGCACGGCTTCGAGGCCGCGGCCGGTCACGAACACCAGCGTGATGTCCGGATCGTTGCTGATCAGTTGATAGAGCTGCTGGCGTGCGTCGGTGTCGCCGGCGAGAAAGGTGCCGTCCAGATCGGTGGCGATGAGCATGTCGTACTCCCTGTGGAAAGGTTGGCGGTCGGGGTGAAGGTCAGCGGGTCTCCGTGGTGGATGTGTCGGGATCGGGGCGGGCGGTGCCAGCCAGTTCGAAGGCGGTCGAGGTGGTGCGCACCATGGGCAGGAAGCGCGTCTGCAGCGCGACCTGCGCCGGCATGCGGCGCAGCAGCGAGGAGGTGAGCAGCGCCAGCACGCCCTGGGTCAGCGCGAACCACATTGGCAGCGCGTCGGGCCCCAGCGCGGCCATCGCCAGTCCGGCGGCCAGCGGGCCGAGCGCTGCGCCTATGCCGTGCACCAGCAGCAGTCCGCTGCTGCCGGCCAGCACTTCGTGCGGGTCGAGCCGGTCTATCAGGCGCGCCATCGCCATCGGGTAGAGCGCGAACGCGAAGCCGCCGTAGAGCAGCCCGGCGGTCGCCGTCGCGTCGGCGCCGAAGGGCAGCGCGAACATCGGCAGCAGCGCCAGCAGCGCGGCGGCAAAAGCCACCAGCGTGATGACGCGGCCGCGGTCGTGACGGTCGGACAGCATGCCCAGCGGCCACTGGAACAGCGCGCCGCCGACGATGGTCGCGCTCATGAATGCGGCTACGCCCGAGCTGCCCAGTCCACTGCGGTCGGCCCATACCGCGCCCAGCCCCCAGAAGGCGCCCATCGCGAGGCCGGAGGCGAAGGCCGCATCGAAGGCGATCGGTGCCTTTCGGTACAGGCTGCGCAGCGCCGGTGCCGCGGCATTGTCGATCTGCGGCTGGCTCAGTCGCGTCGCCGCCACCGGCATCACCGCCGCGCACACCAGCAGCGCGGCCAGCACGAACAGCGTGTGCGTTGCGGCGTCGCCGACCTGCAGCAGCTGCTGGGCCAGCGCCAGTGCGCCGAGATTCACGCCCATATAGGTCGCGAACACGCGGGCCCGTTGCGCCGGTGCGGCCTGGCTGTTGAGCCAGCTTTCGACGATGGCGTACAGCCCGACCATGGCGATGCCGGTGAGCAGGCGCACCGGCGCCCACACCCACGGCGACACCCACATTTCGTGCAGCAGCACGCTGCAGGCCACGGCCGAGGTGAAGAAGGCGAACGCGCGCACGTGGCCGACGCGGCGGATCAGCGTCGGCGCGACCCGGGTGCCGATCAGGAAGCCGGCGAAGAACAGCGAGCCGAGCAGACCCATGAAAGGGCTGCCGTATCCTTCGATGCCGCCGCGCACGGCGAGCAGCGTGGTGAGCAGGCCGCTGCCGAGCAGCAGCAGGGCGACGCCGCCGAGCAGGGCGGCGAGCGGTGCGAGATGGACGAACAAGGCTTCGACTCCGCTTGTATGGAGGGGAAGCGACCGGACGCTGGGTGATGCCGGGCGACGGGCTGCGGTGCCCGCCTGTCACGAAAGGCCGCGCTGAAGAAGTACTGGCACTGGCTGCTTGGGAGCCGACGAGGATAGCCGCGAGGCGATCACGGGTCTGTAGGAACTCGCCGACCCGTCGCACGCTCCACTGACCCGCAGTCGCAGCTTTGCCGTCGCCGTTTACACTGCATTCACCTGCCGGCGGCTCAGGCAGCGTTTCGATTAACAGGCACCCACAATAATGATCGGGTCTCGACCGTCGGTCGCACCCAACAACGCCCTTCCATCCAGATGACCACACACGGACACGATGCCGCTCCGGCCACGCGCAAACCGCGCTGGCCCTGGATCATGATGCTGCTTCTGCTGGCCGGCCTGACCGCCGGCTGGTTCTACGCCAACGAACGCACCAAGCCGGCCGACGGTGAGGGCGGACCACCCGGGATGAGGGCCGGCGGCCCGCCGGGCGGTCCTCCGGGTGGCGCACGCCGCTTCGGCGGCGAGACACGGGTCGGCAGTGCGGTGGCGCAGCGCACCGATCTGCCGGTGCATCTGGCGGCGCTGGGCACGGTGACGCCGATCGAGAGCGTGGTGGTGCGCAGCCGGGTCGAGGGCGAACTGCAGTCGCTGCATTTCACCGAAGGTCAGCGGGTGAAGAAGGGCGACCTGCTGGCGCAGATCGATCCGCGCGCATTCCAGGTCGAACTGGCGCAGGGCGAAGCGGCGAAGGCGCGCAATGCGGCGCTGCTAGCCAACGCGAAGGAGGACCTGACGCGTTACGAAACGCTGCTGGCGCAGGATTCGATCGCCGCGCAGCAGGTGACCAACCAGCGCTCGCTGGTGCGCCAGTACGAAGCGGCAGTGCTGGCCGACGACGCCACCATCGCCAGCGCCCGGCTGTCGCTGCAGTACGCCCGCATCACGGCGCCGATCAGCGGCCGCGTCGGCCTGCGCCTGGCCACGCCCGGCAATATCGTGCGCAGCTCGGACGCCGACGGCCTGCTCACCATCACGCAGGACGCGCCGATCTCGGTCGTGTTCGCGCTGCCCGAGCCGCAACTGGTCGCGGTGCGCAGTGCCATTGCGCGCGGTGGCCTGCCGGTCGAGGCGCGTGACCGCGATAACCGCACCGTGCTGGCGACCGGCACGCTGCGCATCCTGGACAACCAGATCGACGTCGCCACCGGCACCGTGAAAGCCAAGGCGATGTTCGATAACCGCGACGGCGCGCTGTTTCCGAACCAGTTCGTCAACGTGAAGCTGCGCGTCGACACCATCGCCGACGCCATCGTCGTGCCGGTGTCGGCGATACAGCGCGGCGCCAGCGGACCTTTCGTATACGTGGTCGGCGACGACCTGACCGCAGTCATGCGGCCGGTGAAGACCGGTGTGCTCGAAGGCGAACTGCAGCAGGTGACCGAAGGCCTGCAGCCGGGAGAGCGCGTCGTGACCGACGGCGTGGACCGCCTGCGTGAAGGCGACAAGGTGAAGCTCGACGACACCCCGTCCGCACCGCGTGCCGGCCACGGCGGTGCACCGGGCCGACGTGGCCCGCCGCCGGCGCAGTGAAGCGGCAGCGATGAATCCGTCCCGCCTGTTCATCCTGCGGCCGGTGGCCACCTCGCTGCTGATGGTGGCGCTGCTGGTCGCCGGCTTTCTCGCCTACCGTCTGCTGCCGGTATCGGCGCTGCCCCAGGTCGACTATCCGACCATGCAGGTGGTCACCTTCTATCCGGGCGCCAGTCCGGAACTGACCACCTCGCTGATCACCGCGCCGCTTGAGCGCCAGTTCGGACAGATGCCCGGCCTGGTGCAGATGAATTCGCTCAGTTCGGCCGGCGCTTCGGTGGTGACGCTGCGCTTCGGTCTCGACATATCGCTCGACACCGCGCAGCAGGAAGTGCAGGCGGCGATCAATGCCGCGAGCACACTGCTGCCCAACGAACTGCCGGCGCCGCCGATCTACAGCAAGGTCAATCCGGCCGACGCGCCGGTCATGACGCTGGCGGTCAGTTCGAAGGCGGTGCCGCTGCACCTGCTCGAAGAGGCGGTGAGCAGCCGGCTGGCGCAGAAGATTTCGCAGCAGTCCGGCGTCGGTCTGGTCAGCATTTCCGGCGGCCAGCGCCGTGCCGTGCGGGTGCGCGTGAATCCGTCGGCGGTCGCCGCCTACGGTCTGAGCCTCGAACAGCTGCGCGCCGCGGTGGTCGCCACCAGTTCCAACCAGGCCAAGGGCAGTTTCGACGGCCCGACGCGCGCCACCACACTGGACGCCAACGACCAGCTGCGCTCGGCCGACGAGTACCGGCGCAGCGTGATCGCCTGGAAGAACGGTGCGCCGATCCGGCTGCAGGACGTTGCCGAAGTCGTGGACGGCCCGGAGAACCGGCTGCTCGCTGCCTGGGCCAACGAGACGCCGTCGCTCATCCTGAACATCCAGCGCCAGCCTGGCGCCAACGTGATCGACGTGGTCAGCCGGATCAATGCACTGCTGCCCGAACTGCAGGCCTCGTTGCCGGACGCGGTCGACGTGCAGGTGCTGACCGACCGCACCGAGTCGATCCGCACCTCGGTGCGCGACGTGCAGATCGAACTGGTGATGGCGGTGCTGCTGGTCGTCGCCGTCATCTTCGTGTTCCTGCGCAACGCGCGCGCCACCGTCATTCCGGCGATCGCGGTGCCGCTGTCGCTGATCGGCAGCTTCGCCATCATGTATCTGGCCGGCTTCTCGGTGAACAACCTGACGTTGATGGCGATGGTGATCGCCGCCGGTTTCGTCGTCGATGACGCCATCGTGATGACCGAGAACATCGCCCGTCACCTGGAGATGGGCAAGGGCGCGATGCAGGCCGCGCTCGACGGCGCGAAGGAGATCGGCTTCACCATCATTTCGCTGACCGTGTCTCTGGTGGCGGTGCTGATTCCGCTGCTGTTCATGCAGGACGTGGTCGGCCGGCTGTTCCGCGAATTCGCGCTGACGCTCACCATCGCCATCCTGCTGTCGGCGGTGGTGTCGCTGACGCTGACGCCGATGATGGCCGGGCGGCTGCTGAAGGCCGAGGGCGAGCACGCGCACGAGGGCTGGTACGCCCGCCTGCTGGCCGGCTACGCGCGCACGCTGCGCTGGGTGCTGGATCACCAGCCGCTCACGCTGGTCGCGGCAGTCGCCACCTTCGTGCTGACCGCGCTGCTCTATCTGGCGGTGCCCAAGGGCTTCTTCCCGGTGCAGGACACTGGGCTGATACAGGGCATGTCGGAAGCGGAACCGACCATTTCCTTCTCGGCGATGAGCGCGCGCCAGCAGGCGCTGGCCGAGGTCATCCTGCGTGACCCGGACGTCGACAGCGTCAGTTCCTTCATCGGCGTCGATGGCCAGAATCCGACACTGAACACCGGCCGCATGCAAATCAGGCTGAAGCCGCTGGCCGAACGCAGCGACCGCGCGCCGGAGATCGCCCGCCGGCTCGAAGCGGCGGCGCGCGAGGTGCCGGGCGTCGCGCTCTATCTGCAGCCGGTGCAGGACCTGACCATCGAGGACCGCGTCAGCCGCGCGCAGTACCCCTTTGTCGTGCAGGCCACCAATCACGAAGATCTGCTGGAATGGGTGCCCCGGCTCGCAGCCGCGCTGCAGCAGTCGGACCGGCTCACCCAGGTCACGACCGATCTGGCCACCGGCGGCGTGCAGGCCTATGTGGACATCGACCGGGCGGCGGCGGCCCGCGTCGGCGTCTCCGTCGCCGACATCGACGCGGCGCTGTACAACGCCTTCGGCCAGCGGCTGATCTCGACCATCTTCACCCAGTCCAGCCAGTACCGCGTCGTGCTCGACGTGCAGCCGCAGTTCCAGATCGGCCCGGAAGCGATCGCGCAACTGCACGTGATGTCGGCCGATGGCCTGCAGGTGCCGCTGGGCACGCTGGTGCGTGTCGAAGAACGTCCGGCGCGGCTGGCCATGGGCCGTCAGGGCCAGTTCCCTGCCGCCACGCTGTCGTTCAACCTGCCGGACGACGTATCGCTGGGCGAGGCGGTGGATGCGGTCGAGTCGGTGCGCGCGCAGCTGGGCATGCCGGCGACGATGACGCTGAAGTGGGAGGGCGCGGCCGAGGCCTTCCGTGCCTCGCTCAGCGACACGCTGTGGCTCATTCTGGCCGCGGTGGTGACGATGTACATCGTGCTTGGCGTGCTGTACGAAAGCTATGTGCATCCGCTGACCATCCTGAGCACGCTGCCGTCGGCCGCCATCGGCGCGCTGCTGGCGCTGCTGCTGGCCGGTCACGCGCTCGACATGATTGCGGTGATCGGCATCATCCTGCTGATCGGCATCGTCAAGAAGAACGCCATCATGATGATCGACTTCGCCCTCGAAGCCGAACGCAACGAGGGCATGGCGCCGCGCGATGCGATCTTCCAGGCCTGCCAGCTCAGGCTTCGCCCCATCCTGATGACCACCGCCGCCGCGCTGCTCGGTGCGCTGCCGCTGGTGTTCGGTGGCGGCATGGGCTCGGAACTGCGCTTCCCGCTGGGCCTCACCATGGTGGGCGGCCTGCTGGTGAGCCAGGTGCTGACGCTGTACACGACGCCGGTCATCTACCTGGCCTTCGGGCGCCTCTTCCGGGTGCAGCCGGCCAGAGCGGGTGCAGAGGCGGAAGCGGGGAGCGAAGCACGATGAGCATTCCGCACGGCCGCCCGAAGGGATGCTCGCCCTCCCTCGGGGAGGTGCCGCGTAGCGGCAGGAGGGTCTGGCAATGAGTGCCTGGGCACTGCCCATCCGCCGTCCGGTCGGCACCGCACTGCTGACCGCGGCGATCGCGCTCGCCGGCGCGCTGGCTTTCCGGCTGCTGCCGGTGTCGGCGTTGCCGCAGGTCGACTTCCCGACCATATCGGTCAGCGCTGCCTTGCCGGGCGCCAGCCCCGAGGTGATGGCGGCCACCGTTGCGACACCACTGGAACGCACGCTGGGCCGCATCGCCGGCGTGACCGAAATGACGTCCAGCAGTTCGCAGGGCAATACGCGGGTGACGCTGCAGTTCGACCTCGATCGCGACGTCGAGGGTGCGGCACGCGACGTGCAGGCGGCGATCAACGCCGCGCGCGCCAGCCTGCCGACCAGCCTGCCGTCCAACCCGAGCTACCGCAAGGTGAATCCGGCCGACGCGCCCATCATGATTCTGGCGATCACGTCGGACACGGTGCCCATTCCGCGGCTGTACGACGTGGCCTCGACCGTGCTGGCGCAGAAGCTGGCGCAGATTCCGGGGGTGGGCGAAGTGGCCGTCGGCGGCGGTGCGCTGCCGGCCATCCGCGTGCAGGTCAATCCGGAAGCGCTGCACCAGAGCGGCCTGACACTGGCCGACGTGCGCAATCGCATCACCGAGTCGAACGTGAACCGGCCCAAGGGCTTCGTCGAGGACGGCGAGCGCTACTGGCAGATCGAGGCGAACGACCAGGCGCGCCGCGCCGGGGACTACGTGCC
The DNA here is from genome assembly GCF_038066675.1 of Methyloversatilis sp. NSM2. Classification (NCBI taxonomy): domain Bacteria; kingdom Pseudomonadati; phylum Pseudomonadota; class Betaproteobacteria; order Nitrosomonadales; family Sterolibacteriaceae; genus Methyloversatilis; species Methyloversatilis sp. NSM2. The sequence goes on along the minus strand of NZ_JBBUKV010000004.1, from coordinate 478,202 downwards.
GCTCATCCTGCGCCACACCTCGGGTGCCGTGCTGCGCCTGGGCGACGTGGCGCGGGTCGAGGATTCGGTGCAGGACGTGCGCAACCTCGGCCTGACCAACGGCAAGCCGACGGTGCTGCTGGTGCTGACCAAGCGACCGGGCAGCAACGTGATCGAGACGGTCGAGCGGGTGCGCGAACTGCTGCCGGAACTGGGCGCCAGCCTGCCGGCGGCGGCGCGCATGGAAGTGGCGATGGACAGTTCGGTCACCATACGCAGCGCGCTGCACGAGGTCGAGATCGCGCTGGTCATTTCGATCGCGCTGGTCATCCTGGTGGTGTTCCTGTTCCTGCGCAACGCGCGGGCGACGCTGATTCCGGCGGTCGTGGTGCCGGTATCGCTGGCCGGCAGTTTCGCCGTCATGTACCTGCTCGGCTTCAGCCTGAACAATCTGTCGCTGATGGCGCTGACCATCGCCACCGGTTTCGTCGTCGACGACGCGGTGGTGGTGATCGAGAACATCGCCCGCCACATCGAGCGCGGGCTGAAGCCCTTCGAGGCAGCGGTGGCCGGCGTGCGCGAGGTCGGCTTCACGGTGGTGGCGATCAGCCTGTCGCTGGTCGCGGTATTCATTCCCATCCTGCTGATGGGTGGGGTGGTCGGCCGCCTGTTCCGCGAATTCGCGCTGACCATGTCGGTGGCGGTGCTGGTGTCCATGGTGGTATCGCTGACCGCGGCGCCTATGCTCGCAGCGCGCCTGCTGCGGCACAGCCCGGTCGAGCAGGAGGCGCGCTGGCAGCGTGCCCTCGGCCGCGTGTTCGACGACCTGCAGATCGCCTACGCGCACAGCCTGGACTGGGCGCTGCGCCATACGCGCATCGTCATGCTCATCTTTCTCGGCGCCATCGCGCTGAATTTCTGGCTGTTTTCCATCGTGCCCAAGGGCTTCTTTCCGAATCAGGACACCGGCCGCCTGTTCGGCAGCCTGCGCGCCGACCAGAGCACCTCCTACCAGGCGATGACGAAGAAGATGGCACAGGCGGTGGAGGCGATCCGCAGCGACCCGGCGGTGGACAACGTGAGCGCCTTCACCGGCGGTGGCCGCGGCGGCGGCGCCAACAACGCGAGCTTCTTCGTCAATCTGAAACCGCTGAAGGAGCGCGGTGCGTCGGCCGAACAGGTGATCGGCCGGCTGCGCGGCAAGCTGGCGCGCATCGAAGGCGTGCAGCTCTTCCTGGTGGCGGCGCAGGACCTGCGCGTCGGCGGCCTGCGCTCGTCCTCGCAGTACCAGTTCACGCTGACCGCCGACAGCCTGCGCGCGTTGCGCGAATGGGTGCCCAAGGTGCGCGACGCGATGCGCGACCTGCCGCAGCTGGTCGATGTCGGCACCGATCAGGAAGACCGCGCGTCGCAGACGCGGCTGGTCTATGACCGCGACACGCTGGCCCGTCTCGGCCTGACGCCCGGCACCGTCAATCAGGAGCTTTACGACGGCTTCGGCCAGCGTCAGGTGAGCACGCTGTACGAGCCGCTGAACCAGTACAAGGTGGTGCTCGAAGTGGCGCCCGAGCGCGCGCAGGACCTGTCGGCGCTGGATTCGGTGCGCGTGGCCACCGCCGACGGCAGTCTGGCGCCGCTGGACAGTTTCGCGCGGGTGGAGCAGGGCGTCATGCCGCTGTCGATCGCCCACCTCGATGGTCGGGTGTCGACCACCGTGTCCTTCGGCACTGCCGAAGGCGTCACGCTGGCCCAGGCGATGGACGCGGTGCGCGCGGCGATGGCCGACATCGGCGTGCCGGCCAGCATCAACGCCGGCTTCCAGGGCTCGGCGCGCGCCTTCCAGCAGTCGCTGGACAACCAGCCGCTGCTGATACTGGGCGCCATCATCGCGGTCTATCTGGTGCTGGGCATTCTGTACGAAAGCCTGATCCACCCGCTCACCATCCTGTCCACGCTGCCTTCGGCCGGCATCGGCGCCATCCTCGCGCTGATGGCCTTCAACATCGAGTTCGGTCTGATCGCGGTGATCGGCGTGCTGCTGCTGATCGGCATCGTCAAGAAGAACGCCATCATGATGATCGACTTCGCGCTCGACGCCGAACGCACGCGCGGCCTGGAGCCGCGGGCGGCGATCCGCGAAGCTTGCCTGCTGCGCCTGCGTCCCATCCTGATGACCACGCTGGCCGCCATGGTCGGCGCGCTGCCGCTGGCCATCGGCTTCGGTGAAGGTTCGGAACTGCGTCAGCCGCTGGGCATCGCGGTGGTGGGCGGTCTGGTGGTGAGCCAGCTGCTGACGCTGTACACGACGCCGGTCACCTATCTTTACCTCGAACGCTTCAGCCGCTTCTGCGGCCGCCTCATCGCGCGCACGCCGCGCCCGGTCTCGCCATGAACAAGATACTGCCGCTCCTCCTCGCCGCGCTGTTCGCCGGCTGCACCACGATAGGCCCGGACTACCAGCGGCCGGCTTTCGACCTGCCGCAGGACTACCGTGCCGCCGACGGCTGGAAGCCGGCCGAGCCGGCCGATCACCTGCCGCGCGGCGACTGGTGGCGGGCTTACGGCGATCCGGTGCTCGACGATCTGATCGCCCGCGCCGACAGCGCCAACCAGGATCTGCGCGTGGCGCTCGGCAATTACCGTCAGGCGCGCGCCGCGGCGCAGCAGGCACGGGCCGGCTTCCTGCCGGAGGTTGGGCTCAGCGCGTCCGCCCAGCGCAGCCGCAGCGCCGCGATACAGGGGCGCTCGGCCAATCAGTCGAACACCACCCAGCTCGGTCTCGACGCCAGCTGGGAAGCCGACCTGTGGGGCCGCATCGGCCGCGAGGTCGAAGCCGCCGGCGCAGAACTGCAGGGCAGCGCCGCCGATCTCGCGTCGGTGCGCCTGTCGCTGCAGGCCGAACTGGTGCAGAACTACTTCCAGCTGCGTGCCGCCGACAGCCAGCGCGCGCTGTATGCGCGCACCGTCGCCGCCTACGAGAGGGCGCTGGAAGTGGCGCGCAATCGCGTCGCCGCCGGCGTCGCCACGCGCGGCGACGAGGCGAGCGCACTGGCCCAGCTTCGCGCAGCGCAGGCGCAGGCGGTCGATCTCGACCTGACGCGCACCCAGCTTGCCAACGCGATCGCGGTGCTGGTCGGCGAGCCGGCGTCCAGCTTCTCGCTGGCCGAGGCTGACTGGCAGGGCGCGCCGCCGGCGACCCCGGTCGGCCTGCCGTCGACACTGCTCGAACGCCGCCCCGATATCGCCGCCGCCGAGCGCCGCGTCGCCGCGGCCAATGCGCGCATCGGCGTCGCGCAGGCGGCGTGGTTCCCGTCGCTGACGCTGAACGCCTCGACCGGCTACGCCGGCAACAACTTCGCGCAGTGGTTCAACGCGTCCAACCTGGTGTGGTCCTTCGGCCTGTCGCTGGCGCAGGCGGTATACGACGGCGGCCGGCGCGACGCGCAGATCGAATCCGCCCGCGGCGCGCACGACGTGACCGTGGCCCAGTACCGGCAGACCGTGCTCGGTGCGCTGCAGGAGGTCGAGGACAACCTGAGCGCCTTGCGTCTGCTCGCCGACGAGGCCGCACTGCGTGAACAGGCCCTCGCCGCTGCGCGCGAAGCCGAAACGCTGGCGCTGAACCGCTATCGCGCCGGCACCGCCAGCTACACCGAAGTCGTCACCGCCCAGACGGCGGCGCTCGACAACGAACGCAGCCTGATGCAGCTGCGCGGTCGCCAGTTCTCGGCCAGTGCGCTGCTGAACAAGGCGGTGGGTGGCGGGTGGGAGCCCTCAATAGCCGTCCGCAGCGCGCGCGACGATACGACAGTGAACGCGCGCTGAGCCTGCTCCCGTGCCCGCACGGGGCGGCAACGGGCCTGCTTTCGCAGCAGCCGAAACAGGCGCATGCTGGCAACGCATGTTTCTGTCGTCAGCGGAACAGGTTCACGCGCGGTGATGCAACTGGAAGTGAATTGCATAGCGTGTGCGCATAGAATCCGGCAATCGCCTTTCGGGAGAATGCGTTGCTGCCTCACCCTATCGCCCTCTCCGTGCGCTGTGTGCTCCTTTCAGGTGCTGTGCTGCTTTGCGGCGCGCCAGTGCTGGCGGCGGATTTCGCCTACGAGGTGCGCGCCGGCGACAACCCATGGAATCTGACCCAGCGCTACCTGAAGGATATTTCCTACTGGCCGCGCATCCAGCAGTACAACCGGATCAGCGAGCCGCGCCGGATGGTGCCGGGCAGCCGGCTGCTCATTCCCGAACAGTGGCTGCGCCTGCAGACGCGCGAGGTGCGCATCGACGCAGTGCGCGGCGACGTGACCATCGCCGTTGCCGACGGTCGTACGCGCCCGGCGCAGGCCGGCGACAAGCTGGAACCCGGTTCGCGGCTGGTGACCGGCGATGCGGGCAGCGTGGCGCTGGCCTTCGCCGACGGCAGCCGCGTACAGCTGCGTCCGCGCAGCGAACTGGGCGTGCGGCAGTCGGCCGATTTCGCTGCCGGCGCGGGGTCCTGGGTCCGGCTTGAACTGCTGCGCGGCTCGATCGACAGTCTGGTGGCGCCGCGCAGCGGGCCGGCCGGCCGCTTCGAGATCCAGACCCCGGCCGCGGTGGCGGCGGTGCGCGGCACACAGTTCCGCGTCCATGCCGACGAACGCAGCGCGCGCAGCGAAGTGCTCGAAGGCCGGGTCGCCTTCGGCAATGAGGCGGGCAGTCAGGCGCTCGATGCAGGGCAGGGTGCGTCGGCGCAGGCCGGCCAGGCGGTGACGCCGCCGCGAGCCCTGCTGCCGGCGCCGGCGGCGCAGCCGCTGTTCGCCGACCGCCTGCCAGTCAATCTGCCGTTTCCGGCGCTCGAAGGCGCCCGCGCCTACCGGGTGCAGGTGACGGCTGACGGCCGTTTCGACACGGTAATGTCCGATCGCGCCAGCGACCGTCCGGCGGTCGTCGTCGCCGATCTGCCGGATGGCGACTACCGCTTGCGCGTGCGCGGCATCGACGCCGACGGCTTCGAGGGGCTAGACGGCGAATGGGCGCTCACTGTGGACGCGCGGCCGGAGCCACCGGTGCTGGTCGAACCGGCACCCGAGGCGCGCGTCAGCGATGAACGGCCGCAGCTGCGCTGGAGTCGCGCCCGCCCCGACGAAAGCTGGCGTCTGCAGATCGCCGACAATCCGAGGTTCGACGCGCCGCGCGTCGATCGCAGCGATCTGAGCGAACCGGCCTACCGCCCGGACGACGCACTGCCACCTGGGATCTATCACTGGCGCATCGCCAGCCGCAATCCGGACGAGGGGGGCGGTCCGTTCAGCGACGCACAGACCTTCCGCCGCCCGCCGCCCGGCCCGGCGATGGAACCGCCGCAGGTCGGGCCCGAGGGCCTGGCCCTGCGCTGGCGTGATGCCGGCGAGGGCATGCGCTACCAGATCCAGATCGCCCGCAGCGAGGACTTCGCCGCACCCGAGGTCGATGCGCAGACCGATCGCCCTGCGTGGCTGCTGCGCGACGCGCAGCCCGGCACCGTGTACCTGCGCGTGCGCAGCCTCGCGGCCGACGGGTTCGAGGGCGACTGGGCGCCGACCCAGGCGGTCACGGTGCCGGAGCCCGAGCCGGCATTCCGTGTCTGGTGGCTGCTGCCTCTGCTGCTGCTGATCTGAGCGCGCCGATCATGACCGGGCCCTTCGTCGCTTTGATACCTTTGACGGACGCCCTGGCATGAACACGGGACAACGTCTTCTTGCCGCGCTGGGTGACCGCTACCGGCTGCCCTGGCTGTTTGCGCTGCTGGTGATTGTTGCGCTGTACGCGAAGACGCCCCTGTCGGTAGCCCGGCTCGACCTGCTGCTGCACGACCTGCTGAGCGTCGAGTTGCTGGCAGGGCCGCCGAGCGGCGGCAGCGTCGACACCCAGGCGCCGCTGGTGGTCGCGATCGACGACGCCAGTCTGGCGGCGCGCGGTCCCTGGCCCTGGCCGCGCGAACGCCACGCCGAACTGGTGGACCGGTTGTCGCGCGCCGGTGTGTCCGGCATCGGCTACGCGATCATGTTCGCCGAGACGTCTGCCGACGATCGGGGCGATGCGGCGCTGATCGACGCGGTGAGGCGCGCCGGCAACGTCGTTCTGCCGGTGGCGCCGGTGGCGTCGGCCGGTGGCGGTGTCGGCACGCTGCAGCCCTGGCCGGCGCTCGCCGATGCGGCGGCACGACTGGCGCACGTCGATGTCGAGGTCGATGCCGATGCGCTGTCGCGCCGGGTATTTCTGGAAGCGGGGGCCGGCAGTCCGCAATGGCCGGCGCTGGCCTGGGCGCTGATCGACGTGTCGCGCAAGTCGCGGCCGCTGTCCGGCATAGGCGGTCGGCGCGGAGCGGCCGAACCGGCGGCGGGGTCGTGGGTGCGCGATCACGAAGTCATCGTGCTGCCTGGCGGCGCCTGGCCGGTCGCTCATCTGTCAGCCGGCGACGTGCTGGCCGGCGCAGTGTCGCCCAATCTGCTGCGCGGGCGCAGCGTGCTCGTCGGCGTCACCTATACCGGCGCGGGCAACTCGCTGGCCACGCCAGTCTCTGCGCTGGCGGCGCCGATGCCGGCCGTGGACTTTCATGCGCGCGCCTATTCGGCGCTGCGCAGCGATCGCTACTCGACGCAGCTGGCACCGGTGTGGGGCTTGCCCGCGGCGCTGTGCGTACTCGCCGTGCTGTGGCTGCGCCGCCCGCATGCACGGCTGCGCGACATGGTGCTGGTGGCCGGCTCGCTGACGGTGCCATTGTTCATCAGCGTTGTGCTGCTCGCGCTTGCACGGCTGTGGCTGGCGCCGGCCGCGGTGATGATCGGCCTGTCGGCCGGCGCGCTGATGTGGGTGTCGATCCGCACCGTCGATCTGGCGCAGCGCCTGAAGCAGGCCAACGCGCGGGCGCACGCGACGCTGTATGCGATTTCCGATGCGGTGCTGCAGTTCGACGGCGTGTTGCGGCTGCGCTACCTGAACCGCAAGGCGGAAGAGTTGTGCGCCTGCCGGCTGGCCGAGGTGCGCGATCAGGGCATAGAGGGACTGCCCGCCATCGAGGGCGCGCTGCGCGACCTGCTGCAGGATCTGCTGTGCCGCTGCCGTGATGAGGCACGAGCGCAGACGATGCCCGGCCACGTGCTGATGCCCGCTGGCCGGTTTGGTCCGGCGCGCGCCTTGCGCCCGAGCGCCAGTCCGCTGTTCGGCATGACGGGGCGGGTCGATGGCGTGGTGCTGGTGCTCAACGATGTCAGCGATACGGTGGCGGCGGCCGACAAGCTGGCGCATCAGGCCACGCACGACGCGCTGACCGGTCTGCCCAACAGGGTGCTGCTGCGCGACCGGCTGCGGCAGGCGCTGGCACAGCGCGACGCCGGCCTGGTGGCCGTGCTGTTCGTCGATCTCGACCGCTTCAAGCGCATCAACGACAGTCTCGGCCACCAGCAGGGCGACAAGGTGCTCACCACGCTGGCCAGCCGCCTGCGCACCGTCTGCCGGGTCGGCGACACGGTGGCGCGCTGGGGCGGCGATGAATTCATGATCATCCTGCAGGGGCTGGCCGACCGCGATGCGGTCGCGCGGGTGGCGGCGAAGGTGATGCAGGCGGTCGGTCAGATCATCACGCTGGACGACGTCGATTTCCGCTTCTCGTGCAGCATAGGCATCGCCATCGCGCACGAGGACAGCGACGACGCCGACGTGCTGTTCGCGATGGCCGATACCGCGATGTATCGCAGCAAGTCGCAGTCGGGCGCGGCCATCCACTTCTACGCGCACGACATGAGCGCCGGCACACGCGACTGGATCGAGCTGGAATCAGACCTGCGCCACGGCCTCGACGAGGGGCGCTTCGAAGTGCACTACCAGCCGCAGTACGAGCTGGCGAGCGGCAAGCTGGCTGCCTTCGAGGCGCTGCTGCGTTTCCGTCGCCGCGACGGCCAGCTGCTGTCGCCCGGTGACTTCATCGCGGTCGCCGAAGAGTCGGGCCTGATCGAGGGCATCGGCGAGTGGGTGCTGCTGCAGGTGACGCAACAGATCGCCGACTGGTCGAAGCAGGGGCTGGCGGTGGTGCCGGTGGCGGTCAATGTGTCGGCACGCCAGTGCCTCGGGCGCGCGCTGGTGCGGCGGGTCGAGAACGCGTTGCGCCAGTCGCGCATCGCGCCGTCGCTGCTGCGGCTGGAACTGACCGAAAGCACCGCGATGGGTGACGTCGACCACGTCGCCACGCTGCTGGCCGACATCCGCGCGCTGGGCGTGCACCTGTCGGTGGACGACTTCGGCACCGGCTATTCGTCGCTGTCCTACCTGAAGCGCTTCCCGATCGACGAACTGAAGGTGGACCGCTCCTTCGTGCGCGATCTGGTGGGGGATGCCGACGACGCGGCCATCGTGCGCGCGACGATCGCGCTGGCGCACGGGCTGGGCATGCGTGTGGTGGCCGAAGGCGTCGAGAACGTCGAACAGCTCAACATGCTGGCCGCCCAGCAGTGCGATCTGGTGCAGGGCTACCTGTTCTCGCAGCCGGTGCCCGCCGACCTGGTGGTCAGCGAGGGGCTGCTCGGCGCGCCCGAGGGGCAGGGACGCACGCTGCGGCTGATCCGCTCCTGAGGCGCTGATCAGCCGCAGCGGCGGGCATCAGGCCGATGGCTTCTTGCTGCGCGAGGTTGCCGGTTTGGCAGCGGATTTTGCGGCCGGCTTGGCGGCCGACTTTGCCGTCGCTTTCGCAGCCGCTTTCGGTGCCGCTGCCTTCGGGGCGCTCGCCGGCTTGGCGGCCGGAGCTGCTGCGGCTGCAGCCGGTGCTTTCGCAGCCGGAGCCGCTGCCGCTGCCGCCGCAGCCGCAGCCGGTGCCTTGGCGGCCTGGCTGGCAGCGGTGCCGAACTGCTGGAAGGCGGTGCGCGCGACAGTGCTGATCTGTTCGAAGGCCTGACGCGCCTTGTCCATCGCGTCCTGCATGGTGCCCATCGACTGCTGGCTGCTGATCGGCATGCCGGCCAGCATCTTGCGCAGGCTGTCCATCAGGTCCGAGCCACCGCTGTTCAGCTGTTCCCCGACCAGGCGGCCGAACTCGGCCTGGGTTTCGGCGGTGATTTCGGCGATCTGGCGCGCGCAGCCGAGCATTTTCTCGGTGGTGTTGCGCGCCAGCCGGGCGCGCAGCTCGACCTGTGCCGCCGGCTCGCGCGTTTCCGTCACGGCGCGGGCGTTGTTGACGCTTTCCTCGAACAGAGCGCGGGCGGTATCCACCTGCAGCTGCATGATGCGCTGCGAGTTGTCCATCGAAAGCTGCGCCAGACGCATGGCCGCCTCGATGTTCTTCTTCTGCAGTTCCGACATCTGTTCAGTTTTGTTCATCGCGAGACTCCTCGGTGGGGGAAACAGGATTGTGCCGCCACAGCCCGGACAGTGCCATGACACGGTCGGCAAAAATGGCAGGGTGCATGGTGCGCAGCGCCGGTGACACCTGCGGCGCGAAGTCCATGTGGGCGAGCACGTCGCGCGCCGGGTCGATGCCAGGTGCGACCTCGATCAGTTCGATGCCGTCGTCGGCCAGCCGGAACACGGCGCGCTCGGTGACGTAGAGCACCTGCTGTCCGCGTCGCCGCGCCTCGCGGCCACTGAAGGTGCGGTGCTCGACCGCCTGCACGAACTTGCGGCTGTTGCCTTCGGCATCGATCACCAGGGCGCCGTCGCGTACCGCGATGTCGGCGGCGCCGGCGGTGAAGCTGCCGACGAAAACGAGCCGGCGCGCGTTCTGCGAAATGTTGATGAAGCCGCCGGCGCCGGCCAGCCGGTGACCGAAGCGCGACACGTTCACATTGCCTTCGGCGTCGGTCTGCGCCATGCCGAGGAAGGCGACGTCCAGCCCGCCGCCGTCGTAGAAGTCGAACTGGTAGGGCTGGTCGATGACTGCCTGGGTGTTCACCGCGGCGCCGAAGTCGAGGCCGCCGGCCGGTATGCCGCCGATCACGCCGGGCTCGGCGGTCAGCGTGACGGCGTCGATCAAGCCTTCTTCGGCCACCACCGACGCGACGCCTTCCGGCATGCCTATCCCCAGATTGACCACATTGCCCGGCTGCAGCTCGAAGGCGGCGCGGCGGGCGATCACCTTGCGGATGTCCAGCGCCATCGCCGGCAGCGCGTCGGCGGCCAGCCGCGACTCGCCGGAATAGGCCGGGCTGTAGGCGGTGGCGAAGGTCTGGTGGTGGTGTTCAGGTGGCGATACGACGACGCAATCGACCAGCACGCCCGGCACCTTGACCTGGCGCGGGTTCAGTTCGCCGCGTTCGACGGTGCGCTCGACCTGCACGATGACCAGGCCGCCCGAGTTGTGCGCCGCCATCGCGACCGCCAGCGCTTCCTGCGTCAGCGCCTCGCGTTCCATCGTCACGTTGCCATCCGGGTCGGCGGTGGTGCCGCGCACGAGGGCGACATGGATCGGGAATGCCTTGTAATAGAGGAAGTCCTCGCCATCGATCTGCATGCGGCGCACCAGATCGGTGGTGGTGGCCGCATTGATCTTGCCGCCGCCGTGCAGCGGATCGACGAAGGTGTCCAGTCCGACCCGCGTGAGCTGGCCCGGACGGTGCGCGGCGATGTCACGGAACAGCTGCGAAATGACGCCCTGCGGCAGGTTCCAGGCTTCGATCTGATTGCTCACCGCCAGCGCCTGCAGCCGCGGCAACAGGCCCCAGTGGCCGCCGATCACGCGTCTTACCAGGCCGGCGTGACCGAAGTGGTTCAGACCGCGGTGCCGTCCGTCGCCCTGGCCAGCGGCGTAGACCAGGGTGAGGTCGCGCGGCGCGCCGCTGTCGAGGAAGCGCTGTTCGACCGCGATGGCGAGGTGCTCGGCGAAGCCGATACCGACGAAGCCGGTGGTGGCCAGCGTGGCGCCGTCCGCGATGCGCGCCACGGCGTCGGCTGCGCTCATGATCTTGCTGCGGGTGTGCGGCATGTGGGACGACTCGGGCATCGGAAGCTTGTGGCGTGCGATGACGTCACTTTACCGGACGTGGGGCCCGTATTTGACCCGCATCAAGCGTTTGCCGGTTGAAAAGCGGATCGTTCGCCCCAGATAGCGTCCAGACAAAGTTCACGGAGGCGTTCATGCGTTTCGACAAGCTCACCACCAAATTCCAGCAGGCGCTGGCCGATGCCCAGAGTCTGGCGGTCGGTCGCGACCATCAGTACATCGAGCCGGCCCACCTGATGCTGGCGCTGCTCAACCAGGACGACGGCGCCACTGCGTCGCTGTTGCAACGCGCCGGCGTCAATGTCGCGCCGCTGAAGAAGGCGGTCGAGGACGCACTGTCGCGCATCGCGACGGTCGAGGGACACGGCGGCGAGGTGCAGATCGGCCGCGATCTGACCAATCTGCTCAACGTCGCTGACCGCGAGGCGCAGAAGCGCGGCGACCAATTCATCGCCTCCGAAATGTTCCTGCTCGCCGCCACCGCCGACAAGGGCGACCTGGGCCGCCTGCTGAAGCAGGCCGGGCTGGAGCGTGCCGCGCTGGAAAAGGCGGTCGAACAGGTGCGCGGCGGCTCGTCGGTGGGTTCGGCCGAAGCCGAAGGGTCGCGCGAGGCGCTGAAGAAGTACTGCATAGACCTGACCGAACGCGCCGCCGCCGGCAAGCTCGACCCGGTGATCGGCCGCGACGACGAAATCCGCCGCGCCATCCAGATCCTGCAGCGGCGCACGAAGAACAATCCGGTGCTGATCGGCGAGCCCGGCGTGGGCAAGACCGCCATCGTCGAGGGGCTGGCGCAGCGCATCGTCAATGAGGAGGTGCCGGAGACGCTGAAGGGCAAGCGCGTGCTGGTGCTCGACATGGCCGGCCTGCTGGCCGGTGCAAAGTACCGCGGCGAGTTCGAGGAGCGGCTGAAGAGCGTGCTCAACGAGGTGGCCAAGGACGAAGGCCGCATCATCCTGTTCATCGACGAAATCCACACCATGGTCGGAGCCGGCAAGGCCGAGGGCGCCATCGACGCCGGCAACATGCTGAAGCCTGCGCTGGCGCGTGGCGAACTGCACTGCATCGGCGCCACCACGCTGGACGAGTACCGCAAGTACATCGAGAAGGATGCCGCGCTGGAGCGCCGCTTCCAGAAGGTGCTGGTGGACGAGCCGACGGTGGAGGCGACCATCGCCATCCTGCGCGGCCTGCAGGAGAAGTACGAACTGCACCACGGCGTCGACATCACCGACCCGGCCATTGTCGCCGCCGCCGAGTTGAGCCACCGCTACATCACCGACCGCTTCCTGCCGGACAAGGCGATCGACCTGATCGACGAGGCGGCTGCGCGCATCAAGATGGAAATCGACTCCAAGCCTGAGTCGATGGACAGGCTCGACCGCCGGCTCATCCAGCTCAAGATCGAGCGCGAGGCGGTGAAGAAGGAGAAGGACGAAGCGTCCATCCGCCGGCTCGGCCTGATCGAGGAAGAGATCGCCAAGCTGCAGAAGGAATATTCCGACCTCGAAGAGATCTGGAAGGCGGAGAAGGCACAGGTGGTCGGCAGCGCTCACATCAAGGAAGAGATCGAGAAGGTGCGCGTGCAGATGGCCGACCTGCAGCGCAAGGGCCAGTTCGACAAGCTGGCCGAGCTGCAGTACGGCAAGCTGCCGCAGCTCGAAGCGCAACTGAAGCAGGCCGAAAAGGGGGGCGAAGCCAAGCTGCCCAACAAGCTGCTGCGCACCGAAGTCGGCGCCGAGGAAATCGCCGAGGTGGTGTCGCGCGCGACCGGCATTCCGGTCAGCAAGATGATGCAGGGCGAGCGCGACAAGCTCTTGAAGATGGAAGACCGTCTGCACCAGCGCGTGATCGGCCAGGACGAGGCGGTGCGCCTCGTGTCGGACGCGATCCGCCGTTCGCGCGCCGGCCTCAGCGACGAGAACCGCCCGTACGGCAGCTTCCTCTTCCTCGGCCCGACCGGCGTCGGCAAGACCGAACTGTGCAAGACGCTGGCCGAATTCCTGTTCGATTCGGAAGAGCATCTGATCCGCATCGACATGAGCGAATTCATGGAGAAGCACTCGGTGAGCCGGCTGATCGGCGCGCCGCCGGGCTATGTCGGCTACGACGAGGGCGGTTACCTGACCGAGGCGGTGCGGCGCAAGCCCTACAGCGTCATCCTGTTCGACGAGGTCGAGAAGGCGCACCCGGACGTGTTCAACGTGCTGCTGCAGGTGCTGGACGACGGTCGCATGACCGACGGCCAGGGTCGTACGGTGGATTTCAAGAACACGGTCATCGTGATGACGTCCAACCTCGGCAGCCAGATGATCCAGCAGATGGCGGGCTCCGATTACGGCGTGGTGAAGCTGGCGGTGATGAGCGAGGTGAAAACCTTCTTCCGGCCGGAATTCATCAACCGGATCGACGAGGTGGTGGTGTTCCACGCGCTGGACGAACGCAATATCCAGAGCATCGCGAAGATACAGCTCGCCTACCTGGAAAAGCGTCTGGCCAAGCTGGACATGGGTCTGCAGGTGTCGGACGCTGCGCTGGCCGAGATCGGCAAGGCGGGCTTCGACCCGGTGTTCGGTGCGCGGCCGCTGAAGCGTGCGATCCAGGAGCACATCGAGAACCCGCTGTCGAAGAAGATCCTCGATGGCAGCTTCGGGCCGAAGGACGTGATCGTGGTCGACGCCGACGCTGCGGGTCACTTCAGCTTCCACAAACCGAGCTGATTCTTACGCCGTTCCGGACGGGGGCAGGTCGCAAGGCCTGCCCCCGTCTGCATTCACGCCCTCAGTTTCAGTATCCGCAGCGCACCACTGGCCACCAGCAGCGCGATCGCAGTGCCGATCGCGAGATCGGGCCAGCGGGTGCCGGTGGCCGCCACCAGTCCGCCGGCAATGATGACGCCGACGTTGGCCAGCGCATCGTTGGTCGAGAAGATCCAGCTCGCCTTCATGTGTGCGCCGCCGTCACGGTGACGCGCCATCAGCAGCAGGCAGGCGAGGTTGGCCGCCAGCGCCAGCAGTGCGACGCCGCTCATCCACAGCGGCTCCGGCTCGCTGCCGGATACGGCGCGCCGCACCACCTCGGCCAGTGCGCCGCCGGCCAGCAGCAGCTGCAGCCAGCCCGACAGGTGGGCAACGCGCAGCTTGCCGGCCGCGCTGCGCCCCACCGCGTAAAGGCCCAGGCCGTAGACCGATGTATCGGCCAGCATGTCCAGCGCGTCGGCGATCAGGCCGGTCGACTGCGCCCACAGACCGCTTGCCAGCTCGAACACGAACATCGCCGCGTTGATCGCCAGCAGCGTGCGCAGCACGCCGGCTTCGTCGCGGTCGGTAGCCGAGTCCGGCGGTGCGGCGCCCGATTCCGTGACAAGCAGTTCGGCGCCGAAGCCGAGCGCCGCGAGCTTCGTCTGCAGTGGCGCCAGCGGGCCGACGTGGTGCAGCGTCACGGTGCGCGCGGCGAGGTCGATGCCGATGCCGTGCAGTCCGTCGGCGCCATCGAGTGCCATGCGGATCAGCCGCTCTTCCGACGGGCAATCCATGCCCGGTACGCGGAAGGTGCTTCGTCGCCCGCCCGCTGCGGCTTCGTCGGGAAGGAGTGGCGACGGCGCGGCGGCGCAATGGCCGCTGCAGGCGCAGCCGCCGGAGCTGTCTGCTGAGGTATTCAAGGTGTGCCCGTTCAAGTGCGGGATAATCCCGCTTCGTTTTTCATCGTCGCATCCAATGTCCCCTGACGACCCGGCCCGCGTCAATACGCCGGCGCCCGCCATGCCCCGCCTGCTGCTCGCGCCGATGGAAGGTCTGCTCGACGCACGTCTGCGCGCAGTGGTGACGCAGGCGGCGCACTACGACTGGTGCGTCACCGAATTCGTGCGCGTGACCGACAGCGTGCTGCCGCCGCGCAGTTACCAGCGCGTGGCGCCCGAACTGAAAACCGGCTCGCGTACCGCCAGCGGGGTGCCGGTGCGGGTGCAGCTGCTCGGCTCGGATCCGGCGCGGCTGGCCGACAACGCCGATCAGCTGGCGCGGCTGAATCCGGCCGGCATCGACCTCAACTTCGGCTGTCCGGCGCCGACCGTGAATCGCCATCGCGGCGGTGCGGTATTGCTGGACGAGCCTGAACTGCTGCACGACATCGTCGGCGCCGTGGGCCGTGCGGTGGCCGGGCGCGTGCCCTTCACCGCGAAGATGCGCCTGGGCGTGCGCGACACCTCGCGCGCCATCGAGGCGGCGCAGGCACTGGCCGAGGGCGGCGCGGAAATGATCGTCGTGCATGCGCGCACCAAGGCGGACGGCTACAAACCGCCGGCGCACTGGCCGTGGATCGCCCGCATCGCCGAAGCGGTGCGCGTGCCGGTGGTCGCCAATGGCGAAATCTGGTCGGTGGATGACTACCTGCGCTGCCGCAGCGAAAGCGGGCTGGCCGACGTGATGATGGGCCGCGGTGCGGTGGCCGATCCGCTGCTGGTCGAGCGCATCCGTGCGCGGCTGCGCGGCGATGACGCCATCGACCCGACGCTGGACTGGCCGCGTATCGCACCGCTGCTCGGTGACTACTGGCAGCGCGTGCTCGGACATGTCGAGGCGCGTCACGCGGCGGGGCGGCTCAAGCAGTGGTTGAACCTGCTGCGCCGCGTCTACCCGCAGGCCGAACTGCTGTATCAGGCGATGCGCCCGGTGCGCGACAACGCACGTATCGGTGAACTGCTGGCGGCGGCGCTGCCGCGTCAGGCGGTTGCTGCGCTCTCCTGCACGCTCGGCGCAGCGGCCTGAACCCGCGCCAGATACTCCGACAGCACCCGCTGTTCGATACGCAGCCGCTCCTCGACCCGGCACGGAAAGGCCGCCACCAGCTGCGCGCCCTTGTCGCTCGCCAGATCGATGAACACGCGCGGGCGGGCCGAGGGCAGGCGGCTCCAGTGCGCGGCTTCGAGGTCGAGCAGGCCGCGCTCGGCTTCCTCGATCCATGGTTCGCATACCTCCAGCGCCGCCGCTTCGAGCAGCGCGCGCCTGTCCAGGCAGGCGACCGGGTCGCCGACGAATACGCGCAGCGTCGTCAGCATGAAGTGTTCGTGCGGCGTGACGCGCAGTGTGCTGGTGATGACCGCGCTGTGCTGCAGCAGCACGCGGCTGCCGTTGATCAGGTCAGCGTCGCCGCTGGCGTCGAGCAGGGTGCTGAGAAAGCGGATGTCGGCGACGCGCCCGCGCACGCTGCCAACCTCGATGAAATCGCCGACCTGGTAGGTCCGCGTCAGGAACAGTACGGTGCCGCCCATCGCCGAAATCAGGATGTCCTTGGACACGATGAGCGAGGCGCCGGCGACGGCCGCCAGCGGCAGCGAGGACTGGTCGCCGCCCAGTGTCCAGGTCAGACCGAGCAGCGCCAGGCAGATCAGCAGCGCGATATTGCGTATGGTGACCCAGGCCTGCTTGCGCTGTGACGGATCGTCAAAGCGCGCCGCGGCCACGCGGCGGGCGGTGCGGGTGATCAGCACGGCCAGCGCGACGATGACCAGCGAAACCAGCAGTTTGGTGAGCAGCGAGGGGTCGTACATCAGCGGAATCCGGACAGACAGGCCCGCCATTATCGCTGCGGCAGCGGAGCCGCAGCGTGCCGCTCACATCGAGTAACGCAGCGTGAACCAGACGCCGCGCGGCGCGCCCGGCGCGATGAAGTTGGTGCTGAGCCAGTCGCCCGAGTTGTGGTTGTAGCCATCGGGACCGATGGCACCGAGGATGGAGGGCGAGAAGGGATTGCGGCCAAGGCGGCCGGCGGTGAAGTACTCGGTATCGAACAGGTTGTTGATCAGCAGGCCGGCGGTCAGCCCTTTGCCCAGCTTGTGGCTGGTCATGAAGTTGAAAACGGCATAGCCGGGGACAGAGCCCGGGTTGCGCGTCGGTTGCCGTGTCGCACTGACGGTACCGGTCGAGGTCGTGTAGAGCACCGTCCGGGCAACTCCCTGCCGGTGCTCGTTGTTCTCGTTGCCACGGACGTAACTGTCTGAGTGTGCGACGACGCTGAAGCCTATGGTCCAGTCGTCGGTCAGATCGTAGCTCACGCTCGCGTTGAGATTGTGCAGCGCGACGCCGGGCATGCGGCTGCCCGGACGCACGCGGATCACCTGGCCAATACCATTTAGGTTGAAGGCGCTGCTGTTATCTTGGTTCATCATCAGGAAGTCGTCTTCGAAGGTCGCGTCGGTCATCGAGTAGTTGATGCTGAATCCGAAGCGTTCCTTGCGCCCGGAAAGACCCGTTTCGACGCCGCGCCGCCGGGTGTTGCCTATGGTGTCGAAGAAGCCCTGACCATTGCCGCGGGCGACGAAGTAAATGTCGTCCTTGAGGTCCGTCTGATAGAGCGCAACGTTCCATTGCGCGTTCTCACCCGCTGCGCCGCGCAGGCCGACCTCGTAGGACGTCGATCGGATCTGCGGCAGGAACGGGTCACCAGACAGCGTGGTGGGCAATGAGCAGGAGCGGTTCTCGAAGATGCTTTTCGGCCAGTAGTGCGCCGGATTGTTCGGGTCGCTGCCGACGAACACCGGCGTCTTGTCGAAGGCGCAGCCCAGTTCGATCACGCTGGGCGTGCGAGCGCCGCGCGACACGTTGCCATAGACGTTCAGCGTTTCGCGTGCCTGCCAGCTCATGCCGATGGACGGGTTGAACGACCGATAGGTGAACTTTTCAGTCTCGGCCGGCTGCAGCTGTTTCGGATGCTTGATGCGCACCGGGACGTAGTTGCGCGGCGTGCTGCAGTCCTCGTCCGAGGTGCAGGTGTCGAATTCGTCCGGATTCGAACGCACGTCGCCGATCTGGAAGGCGCCGAAACCGTAGCGGGTGGCGATGACGTTCTTGCCGTCGGTATGGTTGTAGCGACCGGACGCGGTGATGTGCAGGGTATCGACCGGGCTCCAGGTTTCGCTGAAGTACAGGCTCTTTGTGGTGCTCGTGCCGCCGAAATCGTTGTTTGAAATCGGAGCGTCGGCGTCGCCGAACTGGGGGTGTGCCAGATCGGGTGCCAGGAAGGCGTGGCGGTCTGCCGTCAGGAAGCCCAGTTGTTGCGTATTGAGATAGGTGGCGCGCGCTGCGTCGATCGACGCGCCCACCATCACCTTGTGGCGATCGAGACTCCAGTTCAGCTGCATTGAACCGCCACTTACGATTTGGTCGATGCGGTTGTCGGTGATGACAGCCGTGGGCGTTCCTTCGACCCAGCCCGGCTGGCCGAGTGCAAAACCGTCGATCAGCCGCGGCCAGCGATTCGGATCGCTTTCATCGATGACGTTGTAAGGGCCAGGGAAGTCCACGGCCTGGTTCGGATCGCTGCGACAGGTGTCGTTGTTTACCGGTGCAAGGTAGAGCACGAAATTCTGGTAGATGTCGCCGTTGATTTCTTCGCTGTAGAAAGCCTCGCCTCCGAGAAAAAGCAGGTTCTGGCCCGGGAAGCCATTGGACGCGCCAAGCGGGCCGTTGGGCGAAAACGTGTAGACGCCCACGTCGTAGGCACTTTCCAGGGCACCATCTCCATCGAAATCGATCAGTCCGCCGCTGGGTTCAGTCTTCGGTACATAGCCGCGATTGTAGAAAAACACCTCGAACGCGTTCTTGCTGGAGTCCATGTATTCCTTCAACGCCGTCACGAAGAATTCGGGCAGCGGCAGGTTCTTCTGTGCCGCGTACTTTCCATCAAGATCGACCACGCCATTGTTGTTCAACCACTCATTGAAGATGTCGGAGGTGTAGATGTTCTCGCCCGCCGTACGGTTGATCGGTATGACGATGTAGTCCGGAACACCGTGCTGGTTCGTGCTCCGCATCAGGCAGGTGTGGCCTTCACCGGCGGCAGGCAGGCGTTTGGCAGCGCGCAGTTCGTCGTAGTCGGTGAATACGTCGGCGCCGATCTGATGACGGCGGCTGTTGCGGCGATAGGCCTGCCCGGTGACGGAAAAGCTGTCGCTGACCTGGAAGGCGCCGGACAGCTGGAACTGGGTCAGCGTGTTGGTCGTAGTGTCCGGCGAGCTGTAGATGCTGCTGCGGTCCTGCGCATACATTTCGGTGGGCAGCAGGCCGTTGCCCACCAGTTCGGTGCGTACGAGCAGGGTGCTCAGGTTCAGGTCCAGCCGCTCGCCCCGCCAGCTCGCCTTGCCGAAAGCCTGGTTTACCTTGCTCGGCGAATCGGTGCGCCAGCCATCCTCGACAAAGAAGTTGCCCGCGCCGAACAGCGCGACGCTGCCATTGTTCCAGCCGCCTTCGACCTGGAGCTGGTTGCGGCCGTAGGAGCCGGACAGCAACTCGGCGTCGAAGCCCGCGTGATTGAAGCCGTCCTTGGTTTTCACGGTGAAGGCGCCGCCTAGGGTGTTCAGTCCGAAGATCGGATTGGAGCCCGGAAAGACATCGACACCTGCGAGCGCATTCATCGGAATCATGTCCCAGTTCACGACGTCGCCGAACGGCTCGTTCACGCGTATGCCGTCGAAGAACACGGACAGCCCCTGCGGCGTGCCGATCTGCGGACCGGCGGTGAAGCCGCGGTACTGCACGTCCATCTGGAACGGATTGCCCTGATAGTCGTTCACGGTGACTGACTGCAGCTTGCGGTTGAGCAGGTCGCTCATGCTGAGCGAATGGGCCTGACGGATCTCCTCGGCGGTGATGCTCTGCACATTCCCCGGAATCTCCTCCCGCGTCAGGCCCAGCCCGGGCAGCGGGCCGATCTCGTGAAAGCGCTTGGCACGCACCTTGATCTCCTCGAGCAGCACCGGTGCCGAATCGCTGCCCAGTGCCGGCAGCGCGTCGCTCTTCGCCGGCCTCGGTGCCGCCCGGTCAAGGAAGTAGCCGCCGCGGCCGTCACCGACGACTTCCAGGCCGCTGCCTTCGAGCAGGATGCGGAAGCCTTCCTTCAGACTGTGCTGCCCTCTGAGCGGCCGGCTGTCCAGCCCCTCCGTGAGCTTGGGGTCGAACGACAACGTGATGCCGCTCTGACCGGCGAAGCGCGACAGCGCGCGCCCGAGCGGGCCGGCCGGCAGGTCGTAGCCGCGGATCTGCGTATTGGCGGCGGTTTGGGCGCGCGCGTCGGGTGCGGTATTTAGCGCGCTCACCATCAGGCCGACTGCGACGGCCGTCCGCGTCCTTCTGTTCCGGGTCATGCTGCCTCTCCTCGATGACGCTCTCCTGCAGGACAGGTCAATCGAGCACAGCAAAAGGTGACAGCCCGGACGAAATCTCTCAGCCTGCCGCCTGGATGAGACCCCAATAGCGGGTGCGCCAGACGATGCGCAGCGGACGCGTGCGCTGCAGGCTGTCGAGGATACGGTCGGGGTCGTCGAGCTGGAAGGCGCCGGAAATTGCCATGTCGGCGACGGCCGGATCGCAGCGCAGCACCCCGCTGCGGTAACGCGACAGGAGGTCGATGAATTGCCGCAGCGGCATGTGGTCGGCGTACAGCGTGCCCTCCAGCCAAGCGAGGGCGTTGTCGTCCAGCGGTCGCGGTGGCGACGCCCTGTCGTGCCCGAAGTAGGTCTCGCTGCCGCCTTCGATGATCAATGCGTGGCCCGGCGCATCCGCCGGCCGGACCTCGACGGCACCCTCGCTGACGCCGAGATAGGTGGTCTGCGCGTCCCGTCGCACCGTAAAACGCGTGCCCAATGCGCGCATCCGCCCGTGTTCGACGTCGACGACGAGGGGGCGGTGGCTGCTGTCCGGGGCGGTTTCGACATGGATCTCTCCTCTCTGCAGCAGGAGGCGTCTTTCCCGTGTGTCGAAACGGACGTCGACCGCGCTGTCGGTGTTCAGATGCAAGGTGCTGCCGTCCACCAGTGCGACTGTACGGCGTTCTCCGACGGCGGTGCGGTGGTCTGCCAGCCACCCTTCCCACGGCAGGAACTGCCAGGACAGCGTGGCCACCGACCCGGATGCGAGAGCGAGCGAGAGCGCTTTCAGCGCCACGCGGCGGTCGTCACCGAGCACACGCATGCCGAGCTTCGGTGGGATGCCACTCAATGCGCGCTGGAGCTTTTCGGCACGCTGCCAAGCCGCCGCGTGCAGGGGGCTGTGCGCACACCAGCTGTCGAGGGCCTGCTGTTCTTCGGGGCTCAGCGGACCTTCCTGCATGCGCAGCAGCCACTCGGCGGCTTCGCGCAGCACCGCGCTATCCGGCCGCTCGATTGGAGTAGGGTTGGGCGCCATCGCATCAATCCATGTGTTCGAGGCAGTGGATCATCGCCTGCGCCATGTAGCGCTTGATGGTGCGTTCGCTGCTGCCGAAGCGGAGGGCGATGTCGGCGTAGGTCAGGCCTTCGAGTTGCGACAGCAGAAAGGCCTCGCGTACGCGGCCCGGGAGACGCGCCAGCAGGTCGTCGATCTGCTGCAGTGTCTGCAGCAGCTCAGTCCGTTCTTCAGGACTGATGGCAAAGGCTTCGGGCAAGTGAGCCAGCGCGTCGACATAGGCCTTCTCGAGCGACTGACGGCGCCGGAGATTGATAAGGATGCGACGGGCAATGGTGGCCAGGTAGGCGCGCGGCTCGACGAGGCGCTCCAGCGGCTGTGACGGCGTCGTCGTCCATACGCTGACGAAGGTGTCCTGGGCGAGGTCGGCGGCATCGATGCGCGAGTTCATGCGACGCGCCAGCCAGCCTATCAGCCAGGACTGGTGATCCAGATAGAAGGACGTGAACCCGGTGTCGTCGGCAGTCTTCTGCATGGCAGGGCGGAGGGGCAGTGTCGGAAAGCGCCTGACGAATCGGGTCTCGCCGTGCCGTCAGGCAGTCGCTGGCGGCCAAATGTCCCGGTTGCGGGCCTGGGCGAAAAGGGACATCTTCCCGACTCGATGGCCGACCACGCCAGCCCGGCTGCGCGCCGGGCGATCCGCCCATGGTCCGCCTAGTGCTGCCGACCGAGGTGGTCGACCATGTTGATGATGGTGCGCATCTGCGGCGCTTCCCGCGTCGCGTAGCCGTACAGATCGCCCGGCGTGGTGTAACCCCACCAGTCCCAGCAGCCCATCGGGTTGCCGACGCTGTCCCAAAGCCCGCGCTCGAATGGTTCGATCGCGCCGACACGCGGGAACAGCAGCACCAGCTTCAACGGACCGGCCCAGCGGACGTAACCGGCGCCGTCGGTGAAGGCGCGGTAGGAGGAGTCACTCATCCCTTGCTTGCAGCCGTGCAGTGCGACGTGGATCTGGCAGCTTTCGCTGCTGCAGCGCTGGGGCACATAGACGCGCGCTTCCTCTGCGAGGCCCAGCGCGCGACGCCGGGTCTGCGCATCGCCGGGGCCGGCCGGCACGAAGTCGGCCTGCTTGAGCACGTACCAGCGACCGTTACCCGCATTCGGGCGCGCGTCGGGCCGACGGCGCAGATGACGCAGCAGTTCGCCGGCGGCATCGAAGTCGCAGCCGCTGACATAGTCCTCGTCACGGGTGTCGCAGCTGCCCTGGGCAGGATCGCTGGTCGGCATGGTGTGCGGCGTCGACCGCGGCTCGCCCCGTTTTGGCACGGCGCCGAAGGCGCGGAAGTAGGCGTGCTGGGCGGCTGATGCCTTGGCGCCGACCACACGATCATCCTGTCCGCGGTATTCCCAGATCTGCTGCGAAGCGAGGCCGTCGACCGGATCGATCCGCCGCTGTCGCGCCAGCTTGTGTGTATCGCTCACCAGATCGTCCACGTCGATGTCGCGTTCGCCGGAACTGAACAGGGACAGCCCGAACAAGGGCCCGAACAGCTCGCGCAGGCGGTCGCGGCCGAGCACAAGGCAGTCGTTGGTGGCCCGCGTCACGAAGCCCTGTGCGCACAGATAGGGCGGCCCCGACACGATGCCGATCCCGCGCACCCGCGACGAATGCGCGACGCCCAGCTGGACCGCCATGGCGGCGCCGGACGACAGGCCGGACACGGTGAAGTCCGTGCGTTCGATCCGGTCGAGCACCGGTGGCGCTTCGGCCATCGCGGTGCGGATGGAGAATGTGGCAAGGAGCAGGGCAGCGAAAACGGCGTGGAGAGGACCGCGCAGGCGCATGAGGGTCGTCCGGGAGTATCGATGACGATTCAGTATGCGCAGTTGAATGCTGCATTGCAACAGTGTGGCGTGGACGCGGAGCCGCGTCAGGACGAACGGTAACGGCGATACTGTCCGCGCCCGGCGCGCTTGGCGTCGTACATCGCCTCGTCTGCGCAGTCGATCAGGCCGGCCGCGTTGTCGGCGTCGTCGGGATAGAGCGCGATGCCTATGCTGGCACCGATGTGCAGCGTGTGGCCGCTCACCTCGAACGCGGTGCCGAGCGCTCCGACGATGCGCGCCGCAAGCTGGGTGCAGGGCTGAGGCTCGTTGTCCAGCAGCGGCATCAGCACGACGAACTCGTCGCCGCCAAGCCGCGCCACGGTGTCCTCGCTGCGCAGTTCACATTGCATCCGATCGGCGACCTCCTTCAACAGCAGATCGCCCACTGCGTGCCCGTGCTCGTCGTTCACCTCCTTGAAACGGTCGAGATCGACGAACAGCAGGCCGACCCGCGCCGTGCGCCGCTGTGCCTGCTTGAGCGCCTGTGCCAGGCGTTCCAGCAGCAGGGCGCGGTTGGGCAGGCCGGTCAGGGTGTCGTGACTGGCGCGCCGCATCAGCGCCTCGTCGGCGAGCCGCTTTTCCGTCACGTCGACAAAGAAGCCGGCCAGACAGCGGCGGCCATCGATTTCGATCAGGTTGTGCGTGATGTCGGCATGGAAGAGCACGCCATCCTTGCGACGCATCAACGCGCCCTCGAGGCGGCCGCTCTCGATGCCGGCGCAGCGCGCGAACTGTTCGACGTTGGCGGGATACAGTTCGGGCGGCTGCAGGTCGCGCCACTCGAGTGCGCGCATCTCGTCGCGCGAGTAGCCCAGCATGACGCACAGCGCCGGATTGGCGTCGACACAACGACGGCTCGCCACGTCGACGATCAGGATGCCCTCTGCCGACGTGGCAAACAGGATTTCCGAGCGGCGCAGCGATTCGCGCAACTGGCGCGCAGCCTCAGCAGCGCGCAGCACGAAGCGGATGCGATGTGGCAGCAGGGTCCAGCTGATCGGTTTGGTCAGGAAGTCGCTCGCGCCGACGGCAAAGGCACGTTGCACCGATGCGGCATCGTCGCTCGCCGTCATGATGATGATGGGGCAGGTATCTTCGCCGCCCAGTTCACGCATGCGGGCGCAGGTTTCGTAACCGTCGGCACCCGGCATGTGCACGTCCAGCAGCGCCAGATCGGGCGGTGCCTGGCGGAATGCCTCGATTGCGGCGAGGCCGTCGGCCACGGCATGCATTCTCATGCCGCGTGTCGACAGCACCTTGTTCACCATCAGCGGGATGATGGGATCGTCGTCGGCAACAAGGATGAGCGGCGACTCGTCGTCCGTCTTTTCGCGGTAAATGTCGGGGTTGTGTTGCTCGCCGTGCATTCCGGGCGCTCTCCGCATATCGGTTCCAGGGTCTGGAAGAAGCCCGCACGCTGACCGGGCTGCACGTGCGGGCGGCGCGTCACCGGCAGGCTTCATCGCCGGCGGCATATTCCGCTCCAGGGTGGATATTCGGCCGGAAGGCCGGGCGGCGCAACCGTGCGAGGACTCCGGATGATGCGAAGTGCACATCGGAAGAGCTTCCGGGCGGCGGTCCCGGACGGTGCCGCAAGCAAGGGCGCCGGGCGCCGGTCGCGGAGACGAACGCCGTCAGCGCGACCCGATCACGATGCGATCAGGCAGGAAAAAGGGCCCGGAACGAGATCCGAGCCCTGATATGGTGGTGGAGGCGGCGGGAATCGAACCCGCGTCCGCAAGCCCTACACAGACAGTTCTACATACTTAGCCTGGCCATTTGATTTAGCCCGTCACCCGCCGACCCGGCAGGCTGATGAAAGGCGATCCGCTTGATTTTCGTGATGCACCACGCGGCGGAGTGCATCCTTACTTTAGCTGTTAATGGCGCTGCGACCGGTTGCCCGGCCCGACCCGCTAATCAGTCGGTGCAGCGTCCGGCCTTAGGCGGCCAGAGCGTAAGATTCGTCGTTGGCGACTATCTAATTTTCGGTTGGATTTACGAGGTACTCCGACCCTCGGTATGCCCTGCGCTGCTTCGCGACCCACGTCGAGACCAGGTCGCCCCCAGTGAGCGATAGATGGTACCACCTCGACCGATTACAAGAGGGGCAGAAGTTCGAGCGGGTGGTGGATGGTGTGGTCGGCGCCCCATTCGCTGTGGTGGCGGGCGCAGCCCAGATAGCCGAAGGCCGCGGTGACCGAGCGCATGCCGGCGGCGCGCGCCGCCTGGATGTCGCGTTCGTCGTCGCCGACGTAGATGCAGTCGCGGACTTCAACGCCCAGTTCGCTCGCTGCCAGGCGCAAACCTGCCGGATCGGGTTTGGGCACCGGCACGCTGTCGCCGCTGACGATGCTCGCGGCACGCTCGTGCAGGCCAAGTTCGCGCATCAGCGGCACGGTGAAGCGAGCGGCCTTGTTGGTCACCACGCCCCACGGGATGGCGGCCTGCTCTAACCGGGTCAGAACTTCGCCCATGCCGTCGAACAGCCGCGTATGGACGCAGATCGCGGCCGCGTAGAGCGTCAGGAATCGGTCCGCCAGTTCTGTGTAGCCAGCATCTTCCGGCGTCACGCCGAAACCTGCGCCGATCAGGCCGCGGGCACCCGCCGAGGTATGCGGGCGCAGGGTGTCGGCAGGAAGCTCGGGCAGGCCCCGTTCGATGCGCAGGCGGTTCAGCGCGCCGCCGAGATCAGGCGCGGTATCGGCCAGCGTGCCGTCCAGATCGAACAGCACGCCGCGTGCGCGCGGCTCATTCATCGCGTACGCACCGCATCAAGTAATTGACCGCGGTGTCCTTGCCGAGCGAGTAGACCTTGGTGAAGGGGTTGTAGCTCATGCCCATAAGCTCTGCTTCGCGCAGTCCGGCGTCGCGCGCGTCGCGCGCCAGTTCCGACGGCTTGATCATCTTCTCGTATTCATGGGTGCCGCGCGGCAGCAGGCGCAGCACGTACTCGGCGCCGATAACCGCGAACAGCCACGATTTGGGATTGCGGTTCAGCGTCGAGAAGAACACGGTACCGCCGGGCCGAACGAGGGTCGCGCAGGCACGCACGATGCTGGCAGGATCGGGCACGTGTTCGAGCATTTCCATGCAGGTCACCACGTCGTACTGGCCGGCGCGCGCTCGGGCGTGGTCCTCGGCCGATTCGAGCAGGTACTCGACGCGGTTTCCGCTTTCCAGCAGGTGCAGGCGTGCGACCGACAATGCCTTCTCGCCGAGGTCGATGCCGGTCACGCTGGCGCCGCGTACCGCCATGCTCTCGGCGAGGATGCCGCCACCGCAGCCAACGTCAAGCACACGCTTGCCGGTCAGGCCGACGCAGCGGTCTATCCAGTCCAGACGCAAGGGATTGATGTCGTGCAGTGGCTTGAACTCGGATTCCGGATCCCACCAGCGGTGGGCGAGCTCGGAAAATTTCTCCAGTTCGAGCGGGTCGGCGTTCTGATGTGTCGTCATGAGCGAAAGGACAGTCTGGCGTGCGCGAGGTTTCACGACCGGGGTAGCGATAGTAATGCCGCGATCCGGTTGGCGACGGGCGAAAAAAAGCCCTGCACGAATGCAGGGCTTTTGACGAGATCGGGAACCCGATTACTTCTGGGTACCGATGATCTCGATTTCAACGCGACGATCCGGCTGCAGGCAGTCCACCAGCTTCTTGTTGCTGCGGTGTTCCTTGCCCATCTTCATGCAGCTGTCGCCGGTCACCGGCTGGGCTTCGCCCTTGCCTTCGGTGTAGACGCGGTTGGCTTCAACGCCCTTGCTCACCAGGTAGTCCTTGACGGCAGCAGCGCGCTTTTCCGACAGGGTCTGGTTGTACTTTTCCTTGCCGATGCGGTCGGCGTGACCAACGGCGATGATGACTTCGAGGTCGATCGAGCTCAGCTTGCTGACGGCGTCGTCGATCTTGGCCTTGCCTTCCGGACGCAGCGTGGCCTTGTCGAAATCGAACAGGGCGTCAGCCGACAGGGTGACCTTCTGGGCAGCGGGCTTCGGAGCCGGAGCGGGGGCCGGAGCCGGCTCGGCAGCCTTCGGCGCCGGTGCGGCGACAGGAGCCGGCTTCTCGCAGACGTCCTTCGGCAGCAGATCCTTGTCGCAGGCGCAGCCAACTTCCGGGATCGAGGCAGCGTAGGCCGGCGTCCAGTAGCCGGTTCTCCAGCACAGGCCGTTGGCGCTGCGGGCGACGACGCCACGGGCGTCGATCACGTAGGGAATGTGGGCCTTCATTGCCGGGTCGACCTTGATGTCTTCCATGGCCGACACGTTGGAGGCGAAACCGGCCGTGGCGGCCAGCAGGGCGATGAGCAGCGGTTTTTGCGTCAGTTGTTTGAGCATGATCCCCTCTTATAAAACTTGAAGCGGTTGTCAACCGGCCTGCCCGCCTGTCTTGGACCTGACAGGCAAAACTGGCGGCAAACCCACGTACAACTGTGGTGTTGCCGGGCAGCGATGCATGAAAACAAGGCCGCAAGCCGTTATAGAGCCACCTGATTTTGCCACAGGCGCGCGCGTGCCTTCAAATCGTTGTTGTGCAGGTGCAACAAGCTTCCATTCTCCACGCGCGCTTCCCCTGCGACCCATACATCGGTCACGTGTTCCCGGCCTGCAGCGTAGACAAGATGCGACACGGGTGAATAGCACGGGCGCGTCGCGGCATCGTCGAGACTGACTGCACACAGGTCTGCACTCTTGCCGGTGGCGATGGAACCCGTTTCTGCATCGAGGCCCAGCGCGCGCGCGCCGCCAAGCGTTGCCATGTGCAACAGGTGGCCGGCTGCAAGGGCGGCGGCGTCGCCAGAGCTGAGCTTTGCCAGCAGGCCGGCGTGGCGCATCTCCTGGAACATGTCCAGCCGGTTGTTGCTGGCGGCGCCGTCGGTGCCAAGCCCGATATTGACGCCGGCCACAGCGAGCGCGGCGGTCGGGCTTGCGCCACTGGCCAGCTTCATGTTCGACGTCGGGCAGTGCGCCACGCTGGCGCCTTCGCGGGCGAGCAGGGCGATGTCGTCGTCGGTCAGGTGTACGGAATGGACGGCGATCAGGTTGGGGCCGACGAGACCGAGCCGGCGCAGCCGCTCGAGCGGACGCACGCCGTGTTGCGCAATGCCCTGTTCGATCTCGTCAGCGGTTTCGTGGATGTGCATATGGACCGGCAGATCCAGTTGCTCGGCCAGTGTGCGGACGCGTTCGAAAGTGGCGTCTGAAACCGTGTACGGCGCGTGCGGCGCCAGCGTGAAGTGGAGCAGCGCCTCGTGCTTGAAGCGATCGCGCACGGCCAGGCCCTTGCTGAGGTACTGGTCTGCATCGGCCGCCCAGGCGCTGGGGAATTCCAGTACGACGATGCCCAGCGCCGCGCGCATGCCAGCCTCGAGCACCGCTTCGGCCGCAGCATCCGGGAAGAAATACATGTCGCTGAAGGTCGTGACGCCGCCGCGGAGCATTTCGGCGCAGGCGAGCAGGGTGCCGTCGCGCACGAATTCGTGGCTCACATGCTTCTGTTCGGCCGGCCAGATGTGCTCAGTCAGCCAGCGCATCAGTGGCTGGTCGTCGGCGTAGCCACGCAGCAGGTTCATCGCGGCGTGAGCGTGCAGGTTGATCAGACCGGGGATGAGCACGTGCTCACCCAAGGTGCGCAGCGTGCGCGGACGGTAGCGGCGGCGCGCTTCGTCGGACGGCAGCAGATCGGCGATACGCCCGTCCTGCACCGCAACGGCGTGATGTTCGAGTACCACGCCGGCCGGCTCGACCGGGATGACCCAGCGGGCCTCGATCAGCAGGTCGATATCGGTCTGGGCTTCGTGGCTCTGCATGGCGGACGGATTCGGCTGTCTGGATTCAGGTGGCGCAGTGTAGTCCGGCGGCTGCCCGCTGCGGGGCCCTGAGGTCAATGCAAGCGCATGTTAAACTTGCGGTTTGGCTGAACAAACTGGCGGTTTTAAACGCGCCGGGTTCATTTCAACAAGCAGCCGACGTCCGCCCGATCCCCCGATGACCACATCTTTTGCCAAGGAAACGCTGCCCATTTCGCTCGAAGACGAAATGCGGCACTCCTATCTCGATTACGCGATGAGCGTGATCGTCGGCCGCGCGCTGCCCGATGTGCGCGACGGCCTGAAACCCGTGCATCGACGCGTGCTGTTCGCGATGCACGAAGCGAACATCACGCACAGCCGCCCGTATGTGAAGTGCGCGCGCGTGGTCGGTGACGTGATGGGTAAGTATCACCCGCACGGCGATTCGGCGATCTACGACACGCTGGTCCGTATGGCGCAGGACTTCTCGCTGCGCTACACGCTGATCGACGGTCAGGGCAACTTCGGTTCGGTCGATGGCGACAACGCGGCGGCCATGCGTTACACCGAGTGCCGTCTCGACAAGATCGCGGCCGAACTGCTGGCTGACATCGACAAGGAAACCGTCGATTTCGGGCCGAACTACGATGGCAAGGAGCAGGAGCCGCTGGTTCTGCCCAGCCGCATCCCCAATCTGCTGATCAACGGCAGTGCCGGCATCGCGGTCGGCATGGCGACCAACATCCCGCCGCACAACCTTGGCGAGGTGCTCGATGCCTGCCAGTTGCTGCTGAAAGAGCCGGAAACGACGATCGAACAGCTGATCGACATCGTGCAGGCGCCCGATTTCCCGACCAGCGGCCTGATTTACGGGCTGTCGGGCGTGCGCGAGGGCTATCTGACCGGTCGCGGCCGTGTCGTGATGCGCGCACGCACCCACTTCGAGGACATCGACCGGGGCAACCGTCAGGCCATCATCGTCGACGAGCTGCCGTACCAGGTGAACAAGAAGACCCTGCTCGAGCGCATCGCCGAGCTGGTGAACGAAAAGAAGGTCGAAGGCATTTCCGACATCCGCGACGAGTCGGACAAGTCCGGCATGCGCGTGGTGATCGAGCTGAAGCGCGGCGAGGTGCCGGAAGTCATCCTGAACAACCTGTACAAGCTGACCCAGCTGCAGGACACCTTCGGCATGAATATGGTGGCGCTGGTCGATGGCCGGCCGCGCCTGCTGAACCTGCGCGACATGCTGGACTGCTTCCTGTCGCACCGGCGCGAGGTGATCACCCGCCGCACCGTGTTCGAGCTGCGCAAAGCGCGCGAACGTGGCCACGTGCTGGAAGGCTTGGCCGTCGCGCTGTCCAACATCGACGAGATCATCGCGCTGATCAAGGCCTCGGCGTCGCGTGCGGAAGCGCAGGTAGCGCTGATGGAGCGCGCCTGGAAGTCGCCGCTGGTCGACGAAATGCTGGCCCGCGCCGGCGCTGAATCCTTCCGTCCGGACGGGCTGGATGCCGCATTCGGCTCCTTCGCCGACGGCTACCGCATGTCGGACGCGCAGGCCAAGGCCATTCTCGACATGCAGCTGGCCCGCCTGACCGGGCTGGAGCAGGAAAAGATCATGTCGGAGTACAAGGAGGTGATCGAACAGATCATCGACCTGCTCGACATCCTGGCCCGCCCGGAGCGGATCAACTGGATCATTTCCGACGAAATGCGCCAGATCCGCGAACAGTTCGCTGATGGCCGCAAGTCGGAAATCATCGTGCACACGCAGGATCTCGGCATCGAGGACCTGATCGCGCAGCAGGACATGGTGGTCACGCTGTCGCATGGCGGCTACTTCAAGCGCCAGCCGCTGGCCGATTACCGGTCGCAGAAGCGTGGCGGGCGCGGCAAGCAGGCGGCGGCGGTGAAGGAAGACGATTTCGTCGACCAGCTCTTCGTCGCCAACACGCACGACTACATCCTGTGTTTCTCGAACCGGGGCCGTGTCTATTGGCTGAAGGTGTACGAGGTGCCGGAGGGCTCGCGCAATTCGCGCGGCAAGCCCATCGTGAACCTGTTCCCGCTGTTCGAGGGCGAGAAGATCACCGCGGTACTTCCGGTCAAGGAGTTCGACGAAGATCACTACATCTTCATGGCCACCGGTCGCGGTACCGTGAAGAAGACGCCGCTCGCCGACTTCGGTAACCCGCGCAAGGCGGGCATCATCGCCGTCGACCTCGACGAGGGCGACGCGCTGATCGGCGTGGCGATTACCGATGGTTCGGACGACATCATGCTGTTCTCCGATGCCGGCAAGGCGGTGCGCTTCGCCGAAGCCGACGTGCGCCCGATGGGGCGTACCGCGCGCGGCGTGCGCGGCATGATGCTCGAGGACGGTCAGAGCGTGATCTGCATGCTGGTGTCGAAGAACGACGAACTGAGCGTGCTGACCGCGACCGAAAACGGTTACGGCAAGCGCACCCGCGTCACCGAATACCCCAAGCATGGCCGCGGCACCAAGGGCGTCATCGCGATCCAGACCAGCGAGCGCAATGGCGGCGTGGTCGGTGCGGTGCTGGTCGAGCCGACCGACGAAATCATGCTGATCTCGACCGGTGGCGTGCTCATCCGCACCAAGGTGGTGGACATCCGTGAAATGGGACGCTCGACCCAGGGCGTCACGCTGATCAATCTCGACGACGGCACCCTGCTGGCCGGTCTGGAGAAGGTGATCGAGAGCGACAGCGAGCAGGACGCCGAAGCGGATGCCGACGCCGATAAGGACGCTGACGCCGCAGCCGGCGAGGGCGAGGAATAGGAAGGGCGATGCGTGCGCGCGCGTACAACTTCGGAGCCGGTCCGGCCATGATGCCGGACGCGGTGATCGAACGTATCGCGCGCGAGTGGCAGAACTTCCGCGGCGAGGGCTACTCCGCGATGGAGTTGGGTCATCGCAGCGAGCACTTCGCCGACATTCACGCCCGCGCCAAGGCCGATCTGCGTGCGTTGCTCGGAGTGCCGGAGTCGCACCACATCCTGTTCCTGCACGGCGGTGCCACACCGCATTTCGCGATGGTGCCGCTGAACCTTGCCCAACCGGGTCAGAGTGCGGATTACATCCACACAGGTTATTGGTCGGACAAGGCGATGGCCGAGGCGACCTCGCTGGTGAATGTGCGCATCGCGGCGAGTGCCGCGGCCAGCGAATTCGATCGCGTGCCTGAGCGCGCCGGCTGGCAGCTCGACCCGGCGGCTGCCTATGTGCACATCTGCGCCAATGAAACGATAGGCGGCGTCGAGTTCGCCGACTATCCGGACACCGGCGACGTGCCGCTGGTGGCCGACATGTCGTCCAACATCCTGTCGCAGCCGCTCGACGTCGCGCGTTTCGGCCTGATCTACGCGGGCGCGCAGAAGAACATCGGCCCGGCGGGTCTCGCCATCGTCATCATCCGCGACGACCTGCTCGGTCGCGTGCGCAGTGGCGTACCGTCGGTGATGAACTACGCGCGTCACGTCGAATGGGATTCGATGTACAACACGCCCGCTGCCTTTGCTATCTGGGTCGCAGGGCTGGTGTTCGAATACGTGAAGAAGGAGGGCGGCGTGGTCGAGATGGCGCGCCGCAGCGCAGCCAAGGCGAAGTGCATCTACGATGTGCTGAATGCCTCGCAGTTGTACACGAACCGTATACAGCCGGCTTCGCGCTCGCGCATGAACGTGCCCTTCTTCCTGCGCGAGCCGCGGCTGGAGACACGTTTTCTCGATGGCGCGCGTCGACGCGGACTGCTGAATTTGAAGGGCCACCGCGCGACCGGCGGCATCCGCGCCTCGCTCTATAACGCGATGCCGCTCGACGGCGCGCGCGAGCTGGCCGAGTACATGACTGAATTTGAACGCAGACACGGTTGAATGATGGCCTCCGATCCGAGCTCGAACGACGAACTACTTAAACTGCGCGACGCCATCGATGCGATCGATACCCAGGTGCTGCAGCTCATTTCCGAGCGCGCACGACACGCGCACCGCATCGGAGAGATCAAGCACGGCAACATCTACCGTCCGGAGCGCGAGGCGCAGGTGCTGCGCCGGCTGGCCGACGACAACCCGGGCCCCTTGCCGCCGCAGGCGGTGAAGACGGTATTCCGCGAAATCATGTCGGTCTGTCTGGCGCTGGAACAGCCGCTGACCGTCGCCTTTCTCGGACCGGTCGGCACCTTCTCGGAGAGCGCGGCGCGCCGGCACTTCGGTTCCGCGCCGACCTTCCTGCCGCTCGCCACGATCGATGACGTGTTCCGCGCGGTCGAGTCGGGCAACGCGTCCTACGGTGTCGTGCCGGTCGAGAACTCGACCGAAGGCGCGGTCGGTCGCACGCTGGACATGCTGCTCAGCACGACGCAGATGGTGTGCGGCGAGGTGATGCTGCGTGTCGAGCAGAACCTGATGACCCGCGACACGCCGCTGAAGGACATCCGCTGCGTCTATTCGCACGCGCAGTCGCTGGCGCAGTGCCACGAGTGGCTGAACCGCAACCTGCCGGGCGTACCGGTCATCGCGGTGGCCAGCAACGCCGAGGCGGCGATCCGTGCGTCAGAGGAAGAGCGTGCCGCGGCGATCGCCGGTGAAGCGGCTGCGGCTGCATATGGCCTGAAGATACTGGCGGCGAACATCGAGGACGATCCCGCCAATACGACCCGCTTCCTGGTGATCGGCGAACACGATGCCGGCCCGTCCGGTCGTGACAAGACCTCGATGATCTTCACCGTGCAGAACAAGTCGGGCGCGGTCGTGCGCCTGCTGCAACCGCTGGCCGAGCAGGGCGTCAGCATGACCAAGCTGCAGTCGCGCCCGGTGCGGGGCTTCGGCAACGGCGGCTGGCAGTACGTCTTCTATGTCGATATCGAAGGTCACCAGAGCGAACCTGCGGTGAGCGAAGCACTCTCACGCATCCGTGCCGAGGCCGGATCGTTGAAGGTACTCGGTTCCTACCCCGTTTCCGTGAGCAGTTCATGAGCGTCTTCGACCGCGCTGCGGCGCACATCCGTTCGATTTCCCCTTACCAGCCGGGCAAGCCGATTTCCGAACTGGCCCGCGAAATGGGGCTGGACGAGTCAGGCATCGTCAAGCTCGCGTCCAACGAGAATCCGCTGGGCATGAGCGACAAGGCTCGGGCGGCCGCGCTGGCGGCGATTGCCGACGTGCCGCGCTACCCAGACGGCAACGGTTTCGACCTGAAGCAGGCGGTTTCCCGGCATCACGATGTCGCGATGAACCAGATCGTGCTTGGCAACGGTTCGAACGACATTCTCGAAATGGTCGCCCGCGCGCTGCTCGGCCCAGGCAGCAGCGCCGTCTATTCGAAGCACGCCTTCGCCGTCTATCCGCTGGCGACGCTGGCGGCAGGCGCCATCGGCATCGAGGTGCCGGCGCTCGACTATGGTTGTGACCTCGACGCAATGCGCGCGGCAATCCGCGACGACACGCGCGTCGTGTTCATCGCCAACCCGAACAATCCGACCGGCACCTTCATCGAGGCCGGTGCGCTGGAGCGTTTCGTCGCCGCCGTACCGCGCGACGTGCTGGTCGTGCTGGACGAGGCCTACAGTGAGTACCTGCCCTCACATCTCGCCTACGACAGCGCGCGCTGGCTGGAGCGATATCCGAACCTGCTGGTGTCGCGCACCTTCTCCAAGGCCTATGGCCTGGCGGGTCTGCGCGTCGGCTATGGCATCGGTCAGTCGGACGTGATCGATCTGCTCAATCGCGTGCGTCAGCCGTTCAATGTCACCAATGTCGGTCTGGCGGCAGCCGTCGCCGCATTGGCAGACCAGGACTTCGTCCGCCGTTCGGCCGAGCTGAACGCGGCCGGCCTGAAGCAGATGGAAACCTTCTTCGACGGAGCTGGGATCGGCTACATCCGTTCCTATGGCAACTTCATCGCCTTCCGCGCCGGTGACGGTGCGGCAGTCAATCGTCGGTTGCTGGAACAGGGCGTCATCGTGCGGCCGATTGCCGGCTACGCGATGCCCGAGTGGCTGCGCGTCTCGATCGGCCTGGAAACCGAGAACGCACGCTTCATCGACGCGCTGAAGAAGGCGCTGGCGTGAGCGCACCGCTGATCGGACGTCTGGTCGTCGTCGGTGTCGGCCTGATCGGCGGCTCCTTCGCCGCCGCGCTGCGTCGTGCCGGTCAGGTGGGCGAGATTGTCGGCGTCGGCCGCAGCGCGGACAGCAAGCGCGAAGCGCTCGAACTCGGGCTGATCGATCGTGCTGAATCCGACTGGGCCGCTGCGCTCGCGGGCGCCGACCTGGTACTGCTGGCGATGCCGGTCGGCCAGATGGAGGCCGTCATGTCGGCGATGCTGCCCCACCTGCCGGCGCATACCGTAGTGACCGACGCCGGAAGCACCAAGGGCGACGTCGTGGCGGCGGCCCGTAGCTGCTTTGGCGAGCGCGTGGGGCAGTTCGTACCGGGGCATCCGATCGCCGGTGCCGAGAAGAGCGGACCGCAGGCGGCGCGCGCCGATCTGTACGAAAGACGCCGCGTGGTACTGACACCGCTCGCCGAGAATGGCGGCGCGGCCATCGAACTGGTGCGCCAGGCCTGGCTGGCCTGCGGCGCGCTGCTGACGGTCACCACGCCCGAGCACCACGATCGCTGGCTGGCGTCGGTCAGCCATCTGCCGCACCTGCTGTCCTTCGCGCTGGTTTCGGAACTGGCTGCGCGTCCGAATGCCGAGGAGATCTTCAATCTGGCCGGCGGCGGTTTCCGCGATTTCACGCGCATCGCGGCCAGTCATCCGGAGATGTGGCGCGACATCTTCTTTGCCAATCGTGAGGCGCTGCTGACCGAACTGAGCGCCTACGAAACCGAACTTGCACGCTATCGCGCGCTGATCGAATCCGGCGACGCGGCCCGACTCGAGGCGCTGATCGGTACCGCGCGCGAAGCACGCACCGCCTGGGCGCAACGCCAGGGCTGAACACAACATGAGGCGCCCCGGCGCCGTTCGAACACGATGAAGACCGAATTCCTTGATCTCCCCCCCGCGTCGTCCGCGCGCGGCACGCTGCGGCTTCCGGGCTCCAAGAGCATTTCCAACCGCGCTTTGCTGCTGGCCGCGCTGGCCGAGGGCGATACGCTGCTGCACGACCTGCTGTCGTCGGACGATGTCGACCGCATGCTCGACGCGCTGCGCACGCTGGCCGTTGACTGGCGCCACGCCGGTGGCGACGACTACCTCATCAGCGGCACCGGTGGGCGCTTCCCGGTCAAGAAGGCGGATCTGTTCCTCGGCAATGCCGGTACCGCCTTCCGTCCGCTCACCGCCGTGCTGGCGCTGATGGGCGGCGAGTACCGCCTGCATGGCGTGCCGCGCATGCACGAGCGGCCGATCGGTGATCTGGTCGATGCGCTGCGCCAGGTCGGAGCGCGCATCGACTACGAGGGCAACGACGGCTTTCCGCCCTTGCGCATCCATCCGGCGCAGATCAACGAAGTGCCGGTGGTGCGCGTGCGCGGCGACGTGTCCAGCCAGTTCCTGACCGGGCTGCTGATGGCATTGCCGCTGACCGGTCGCGCGGTGCGCATCGAGGTCGAGGGCGAGCTGATTTCCAAGCCCTACGTCGACATCACGCTGGCGTTGATGCGCCAGTTCGGCGTCAACGCCGAACGCGAAGGCTGGGCGGCGATCAATCTGCCGGCTGGTGCGCGCTACGTGTCGCCCGGCGAGTGCTTCGTCGAGGGTGACGCGTCGTCGGCGTCCTATTTCCTGGCCGCAGGCGCCATCGGCGGTGGGCCGGTGCGGGTTGAAGGCGTCGGCCGCGACTCGGTGCAGGGCGATGTCGCATTCGCGCAGGCGCTCGAACAGCTGGGCGCCGTGGTGGCGATGGGACCGAACTGGATCGAGGCGCGCGCGCCCGAGGGCGGGCGACTGCGCGCATTCGACCTCGACCTGAACCACATTCCGGATGCCGCGATGACGCTGGCCATCTGCGCGCTGTTCGCCGATGGCCCGAGCCGGCTGCGCAATATCGCCAGCTGGCGGGTCAAGGAAACCGACCGCATTTCCGCGATGGCGATCGAACTGCGCAAGCTCGGCGCCACGGTCGAGGAGGGCGCCGACTACCTCGCCATCACGCCGCCTTCGACCCTGACGCCGGGTGCTGCCATCGACACCTACGACGATCACCGGATGGCGATGTGCTTCTCGCTTGCCACGCTGGGGGGCGTACCGGTGCGCATCATGGATCCCGGCTGCGTGGCCAAGACCTTCCCCGAATACTTCAGGCGCTGGTCCGAGGTGGCGGCATGAACGACGTTCCGGTCATTGCAATAGACGGCCCGTCGGCCTCCGGCAAAGGTACGGTCGCCGCGCGTGTGGCGGCGGCACTGGGCTTTCACCTGCTGGACAGCGGCGCCCTCTATCGCCTCACCGCGGTGGCGGCGATGCGTGCAGGCGTTGCGCTCGACGATGAGCCGGCGCTCGGAAAGCTGGCGGCAGCGCTCGATGTACGCTTCGCCGACGGCTCGACCTGGCTGGCCGGGGACGAGGTGTCGGACGCCATGCGCAGCGAGGCGGCCTCGGTCGGCGCGTCGAAAGTGGCGGTTCATGGTGCGGTGCGTGCGGCCCTGCTTGAGCGCCAGCGCGCCTTCCGGCAGGCGCCCGGGCTGGTCGGCGACGGCCGCGACATGGGTTCGGTCGTGTTTCCGGACGCGCGCCTGAAGGTGTTCCTGACCGCCAGCGTCGAGATTCGCGCCGAACGCCGATATAAGCAGTTGATCGAAAAAGGTGTTTCTGCTAGTCTGGAAAGTCTTTCGCAAGATTTGCGGGAACGGGACGAGCGGGATCGCAACCGGGCACATGCGCCACTGGTGCAATTGCCTGACGCCATTCTGCTCGATACCAGTTCAATGACCGCAGATGCCGCCGTCCAGTTCGTGCTGGATGCGTGGGAAAAAGTGAAAGCGGGCTGAATGGCGTGTTCGCTTCCGGATGGTTCCGGATGCACGTCGGCAGCCCAAGGCGCACGGGGCGAGCAAGTCGCTCCCTGCTTTGTTCATACCTAACCCGTTGCCGCGCAAGCGGCTTTTGCCAATGTCCCAAGTTGCCCAGTCGTCCGACTCCATGGAAAGTTTTGCCGCGCTGTTCGAGGAAAGCCTCACGCGCCAGGAAATGCGCGCCGGTGAAGTCATCACCGCCGAAGTCATGCGCGTGGATCAGAATTTCGTCGTCGTCAATGCCGGCCTGAAGTCGGAAAGCTATATCTCGATCGACGAATTCCGCACCGATCGCGGTGAACTGACGGTCGCCCCCGGCGATTACGTCAGCGTTGCAATCGAAATGCTCGAGGACGGCTACGGTGAAACCCGCCTGTCCCGCGACAAGGCCAAGCGCATCGCCGCATGGAACGAACTGGAAAAGGCACTGGGCGATGGCTCCATCGTCAAGGGTCTGGTGTCGGGCAAGGTCAAGGGTGGCCTGACCGTCATGACCAACGGCATCCGCGCCTTCCTGCCGGGTTCGCTGGTCGACCTGCGTCCGGTCAAGGACACCACGCCGTACGAAAACAAGGAATTCGAATTCAAGGTCATCAAGCTCGACCGCAAGCGCAACAACGTCGTTGTGTCGCGTCGCGCAGTGCTCGAACTGACCGCCGGTGAAGAGCGCGAAAAGCTGCTCGAAAACCTCAAGGAAGGCACCGTCGTCAAGGGTATCGTCAAGAACATCACCGACTACGGCGCGTTCGTCGACCTCGGTGGCATCGACGGCCTGCTGCACATCACCGATCTGGCCTGGCGCCGCGTGCGTCACCCGTCGGAAGTTCTGGCGGTCGGTGACGAAGTCGAAGCCAAGGTGCTCAAGTTCGACGCCGAGAAGAACCGCGTGTCGCTGGGCCTCAAGCAGCTGGGCGAAGACCCGTGGGTCGGCATCTCGCGCCGCTACCCGCAGGGCACCCGCCTGTTCGGCAAGGTGACCAACCTGACCGATTACGGCGCATTCGTCGAAATCGAGCAGGGCATCGAAGGCCTGGTCCACGTGTCCGAAATGGACTGGACCAACAAGAACATCCACCCGACCAAGGTTGTCCAGCTGGGCGACGAGGTCGAAGTGATGATTCTGGAAATCGACGAAGACCGTCGCCGGATTTCGCTGGGCATGAAGCAGTGCATGCCGAATCCGTGGGAAGACTTCTCGATGAACCACAAGAAGGGCGACAAGGTCCGTGGCCAGATCAAGTCGATCACCGACTTTGGCGTGTTCATCGGTCTGACCGGCGCCATCGATGGCCTGGTTCACCTGTCCGACCTGTCGTGGTCGCTGCCCGGCGAAGAAGCCGTGCGCAACTACAAGAAGGGTGACGAAGTCGAGGCCGTCGTGCTGTCGATCGATGTCGAGCGCGAGCGCATCTCGCTCGGCGTCAAGCAGATGGATGGAGACCCCTTCACCAACTTCATCGCCACCCACGACAAGAACAGCGTCGTGCGCGGCACAGTGAAGACGGTGGATGCCAAGGGCGCCGTGATCGCGCTGAACGAAGATGTCGAGGGCTACCTGCGTGCTTCGGAAGCTTCGCGTGACCGCGTCGAAGACCTGACGACCATCCTCAATGTCGGCGACGAAGTCGAGGCGATGATCGTCAATCTGGACCGCAAGACCCGTTCGATCACGCTGTCGGTGCGTGCGAAGGATCAGGCTGAACAGAACGACGCGATCCAGAAGATCCAGGCTGAAGGCACCTCCGCCAGCAGCGGTACGACCAATCTGGGCGCGCTGCTGAAGGCAAAGCTGAAGAACTCCTGATCGTTTCGCACGATCGGTGTTCAAGTGACAACGCCGCCTGCGGGCGGCGTTGTCTTGTCATCACCCGGCAAGGTTGAAATCGCTCATCTGATACGTCATGACCAAATCCGAACTGATCACCCGGTTGGCCACCCGCTTCCCGCAACTGGTCGCCAAGGACGCCGATTACGCCGTGAAGATGATCCTCGATGAAATGACTGCGGCGCTGGTCCGCGGTGATCGCATCGAAATCCGCGGTTTCGGCAGCTTTTCGCTGAACCATCGTCCGCCGCGCGTGGGCCGTAACCCGAAGTCGGGCGAGAAGGTCATGGTTCCGGAGAAGCGGGTACCGCATTTCAAGGCGGGCAAGGAACTGCGCGAGCGCGTCGACAACGCGCTGAACACTGCAGGCCTCGTGGCCTGAAATCCGCCGCAATGGCGATACTTAACTGGCTGCTGCGCATCGTCGTCTTCCTGTTGCTGCTCGGCCTCGCGGCCCGCAACAGTGATCCGGTGACGGTGCGCTTCTTCTTCGGACACGAGTGGCGCGTGGAGTTGTCCCTCGTACTGCTCGCTCTGTTCTTCTTCGGCGCGCTGCTGGGCGCATTGGCCGGGTGGTCGCTGGCGCGCAGTCGCGCCGCGCACGACGGACAATCGCCGACCGCCGACTGACCCCCTTCCCACATGGAAATCGAACTCTGGTGGCTCCTGGCCCTGCCGCTCTTCTTCGGGCTGGGCTGGCTTGCCGCGCGCATCGACATCCGGCATCTGGTGCGCGAGTCGCGCGCGCTGCCGCGCTCCTACTTCGCCGGCCTGAATTTTCTGCTGAACGAACAGCCGGACCGCGCGATCGACTCCTTCATTGAGGCGACAAGCAAGGATCCGCAGACGGTGGAGCTCCAGTTTGCGCTGGGCAATCTGTTCCGCCGTCGCGGTGAAACCGATCGCGCGATCCAGATCCATCAGGCGCTCGCCGCCCGCGAGGACGTGCGTGCCGAACAGCGGCTGAATGCGCGCCTCGAACTGGGTCTCGACTTCCTCAAGGCCGGCCTGCTCGATCGTGCAGAGGAGACATTCGTCGGCCTGCGTGGCAGTGCGGTCGATATCGAGGCGCTGCACCACCTGCTGGATATCTACCAGCAGGAAAAGGAATGGCACAAGGCGATAGACATCGCCCGTGCACTGCCGGAAAACGAATCGCACCGCGCGCAGAAGGACATCGCGCAGTTCCTGTGCGAACTTGCCACACAGGCGTTGGCGCAGTCCCGCATGGGCGACGCGAGAAGCCTGCTCGGCGAGGCACTGGCCACGCATCGCAAGTGCGTGCGCGCATTGATGCTGCTCGGTGACGCCGCCGCCGCCGAGCAGAAGTGGGAAGAGGCAATCGAGCACTGGCAGCGCATCGAGCAGCAGAATCCGGTCTATCTGGCGCTGGTGGCCTCGCGCATGGCCGACGCCTACCGCAAGCTCGGACGCGAACGTCAGGGCATCACGCTGCTGAAGAGCTATCTCGAACGGCACGCCTCGCTCGATCTGCTCGACGTCGTGTTCAAGGAGGAGCTCGACACCGAAGGCCCCACGGGCGCGCTGACACTGGTGCGCGAGGAACTGCGCCGCAATCCGACCCTGCTCGGTCTGGACAAGCTGCTGGAGGCGCAGATGCAGACGCTGCCGCCCGAGGCGCGCACCGATTCCGATCTGATGAAGAACATCATTCACGCGCACACGCGGCGCGTCGCGCGCTACCGTTGCGACAGCTGCGGCTTCAAGGCGCGCCAGTTCCACTGGCGCTGCCCGGCCTGCGGCGGCTGGGAAACCTATCCGCCGAAGCGCACCGAAGAATTCGACCTGACACCCTGATCAACGCACCGAGCACCGCATGAGCCTGACGCTTCCCGATACCCGCAACGCGCGCATCCTGGTCGCCGGCGACGTGATGCTGGACCGCTACTGGTTTGGCGACGTGCAGCGCATCTCTCCCGAAGCGCCGGTGCCGGTGGTCAAGATCGACCGCGTCGAGGAAAGACCGGGCGGTGCCGCCAACGTGGCGCGCAACTGCGCGGCCCTCGGTGCGAAGGTAAGCCTGCTGTCAGTGGTCGGCGCCGACGACGCCGGTCGCACCTTGCGCGCGCAGATGAAGGCCGCGCACATCGCTGCCAGCCTGCACGAAGACCCGCAGCTCGACACCACGATCAAACTGCGCGTGATCGGCCGCCAGCAGCAGTTGCTGCGCATCGATTTCGAGAGCGCTCCGGCGCGCGAGGTGCTGTGTGCCAAACTCGACGAGTTCGCACGTCGCGTGAAGGACGTCGACGTGGTCATCCTGTCCGACTACGGCAAGGGCGCGCTGGCGGACATCCGCGACATGATGGACATCGCGCGTGCGGCCGGAAAGCCGGTGCTGGTCGATCCCAAGGGCGACGACTACACCCGTTACGCTGGTGCCACGCTGCTCAAGCCCAACCGCAGCGAGCTGCGTGAAGTGGTCGGCAGCTGGACTGACGACGACGATCTGGCGCGCCGCGCCACCGCATTGCGCGACGAACTGGGGCTGGGTGCGCTGCTGCTCACCCGCTCGGACGCTGGTATGAGCCTCTACGCATCCGATGGCGTGACGCACGAGCGCGCGCTGGCGCGCGAGGTGTACGACGTCAGCGGTGCCGGCGACACCGTGATCGCCGCCATGGCGGTCATGATGGCCAGCGGCTGTTCGCAGGTCGATGCAATGCG
The DNA here is from genome assembly GCF_038066675.1 of Methyloversatilis sp. NSM2. NCBI lineage: Bacteria > Pseudomonadati > Pseudomonadota > Betaproteobacteria > Nitrosomonadales > Sterolibacteriaceae > Methyloversatilis > Methyloversatilis sp. NSM2. The sequence continues at coordinate 435,941 of NZ_JBBUKV010000004.1, read as the reverse complement.
ACTGGCCAATCGCGCCGCCGGCATTGTGGTCGGCAAGCTGGGCACCGCCGTGTGCGCGCTCGACGAACTCGCCGCCGACCTGCGCCACGGTGCCGCCTGAGCGGTATCCTTTCACGGTCATCCTTCCGGGAGTCGTCATGCGTCGCCTGTTCTGCATGCTGCTGTGCCTGCTTGCTGCGCCCGCCTTCGCAGTACTCGACCTGAACAGTGCCACGGAAGCCGAACTCGACGCATTGCCCGGCGTCGGGCCGAGCCGCGCGCAGGCCATCATCGAACACCGGACGAAGAACGGGCCTTTCACCTCGGTTGACGAACTGCGCAACGTGAAGGGTATCGGTGACAAGACCTTTGCCGAACTGAAGCCGCTGCTGGTCGTCGGCGCGGGCGCGCCGGCATCCGTCGCGCCGCGGGCCGACGTGCCCGCAGCTCCGGAAGCCGCGCCGGCGTCGTCCGGCGGTTTCCCTTGGTGGATCGTGGCAGTCGTTGCCGTCGGCGCAGCGATCGCTTTCGTACTGATGCGTCGGCGCGGCACGGCGCAGGCGCCCGCGCAAGCCCCGGTGCCGGTACCCGAAGCACCTGTGCCGCCCGCCAGGCCTGCTGCCGCCAGCGCACCGAAACCCGCAGCATCCTCGCCGCCGCCGCGTCCGGCAGGCGGCGCAGCGCACGCTACATCGGGTGCCGCATCCGCACCGCCGGCACGACCGGCGGGCGCGCCGCCTCGGCCGGCGGGCAGCAGTGCGCCCGCCCAGTCGTCTGCCGCACCGGCCGATACTGCAGCCGACGCTCCATCGTCCGCGCCGCCAAAGCCGGCGGGCGCGCCTCCGAAACCGGCCGGCTCGCGCTGAGACGGCTTCACCGAACCCAAGGCAGCCATGCAATACAAGACTCTCGAAGATTTCGTCGGCAACACGCCGCTGGTCCGTCTGCAGCGTATTCCGGGGGCCGACAACGACCGCCGTGGCAACGTCATCCTGGCCAAGCTGGAAGGCAACAACCCGGCCGGTTCGGTCAAGGACAGACCTGCACTGTCCATGATCAAGCGCGCTGAAGAGCGCGGCGACATCAAGCCGGGCGACACGCTGATCGAGGCGACCAGCGGCAACACCGGCATCGCGCTGGCGATGGTGGCGGCCATGCGCGGCTACAAGATGATTCTGGTGATGCCCGAGAACCAGAGCATCGAGCGCCGGCAGAGCATGGCCGCCTACGGCGCGGAACTGGTGCTGACCGCGAAGGAAGGCAGCATGGAACTGGCGCGCGATACGGCCGAGAAACTGCGCGACGAAGGCCGCGGCGTCATCCTCGACCAGTTCGGCAACAGTGACAATCCGCGCGCCCATATCGAAGGAACAGGGCCGGAGATCTGGCGCGACACCGACGGGCGTGTCACCCACTTCGTCAGTTCGATGGGCACCACGGGCACCATCATGGGCACCTCGACCTATCTGAAGTCGCAGAATCCGGCGATCCAGATCATCGGCTGCCAGCCGGAAGAGGGTGCGCAGATTCCGGGCATCCGCAAGTGGCCCGAGGCCTATCTGCCGAAGATCTACGACCGTAGCCGTGTCGATCGGCTGGAGTACGTCGGCCAGCACGACGCCGAGGAAATGACCCGCCGCCTGGCGCGCGAGGAGGGCATCTGCGCCGGCATCAGCTCGGGCGGCGCGCTGGTCGTCGCGCTGCGCATCGCGGCCGAGGTCGAGAACGCGACCATCGTCAGCATCGTGTGCGACCGCGGCGACCGCTACCTCTCCACGGGTGTTTTCCCTTCCTGATCGCCTGCGGGGCTTTTTTCTTGCGCTGACGCTGGCGGCGATGCCGCTCGCCGCCGATGCCGCGTTCGAGCTTCGCTTCGACCGGCTGTCGGCGTCGGCCATCACGCTGGACGATGTGCACGTCGAGGCCACGGCGCTGGGCGGTGGCCGTGCCCGCGTCCGTGCGGCGCGTGCGTTGATTGCCGGGCACACGCTGCAGCAGGTGCAGCTCGACTGCGCGGATTTTTCCGCCTTGCCCGAACAGCGCTGTCGCGGTGGGGTGCTGCGCGCGCGCGGCTACGGACCGTGGCCGCTCGAGTTTTCGGTGCGCGGTGCGCAGCGGGTGCTCGACGCGAATGTCCGCTTCTCGCCGGACCTGCGTGTCACTGTCGGCGGCATGCTGGCTGGCGCGCGCCGGCATCTGGCGCTGCAGGCCAAGGCGATCGACATCGCCCGCCTGCTCGCGCTCGAGCCCGCGCTGCAGTCCTTGCTGAAGGACTACGCGCCGGCCGGGCGCGCCGACGTCGAAGCCGTGCTGAAGGATTTCGGCGCCGCCCGATCGCCGTATGTCGAGGCGCGACTGCTGCTGACCGATGCACGATTCGCGTCGGCTGACGGTCTGCGTGCCGCCGAGGGTATTTCGCTCGCGCTTGCCCTCGATGCCACCCGGCAGGGCGAAGACTGGCTGGGCCGTGCCTCGGTGGACTGGAAGACCGGCGAACTGCTGTGGGACAGCATCTATCTGAAGGGCGGCGGGACGACGCTGGCGAGCGATTTCGTGCTGACTGCCGGCGGCCTTGAACTGCGCGCCGGCACGCTGGATCTGGCCGATGTGGGGCGGCTGAACCTGGAGGCGCGCTTCGCGCGGTCGCCGGCAACGCTGACGCGCGCGCGCGTCGAGGGTCGTTCGTTCGATCTCGACGCGCTGAACACGCGCTTCGTCGAACCGCTGTTCGCCGCGCGCGGCTGGCCGACCTTCGCATTGTCCGGCCGCGCCGACCTTGTCGCCGAATTCGACGCACAGGGAGCGACGGCCTCGACGCTGCATCTGGCCAATGCAGCCGTCGCCGACAAGTCGGGGCGCTGGTCGCTCGACGGCGTAAGCGCGGTTCTTCCGTGGCAGCGCGATGCGCAGACCGAGCCGCACGCAGCGATCACCTCAGCGCACTTCGACCGCTTGCCCTTCGGCGCGTTCGAACTGAAAGCACGCCTGGCGGCCGACCGGGTGTCGCTCGAACCGGTGCGCATACCGGTGCTCGATGCCGGGCTGCGACTCAATCTGCTCGATTTCCGAAGAGCCGACGGCCGCTGGCGCGGCGATCTGTCCTTTGATCTGGAACCGGTGTCGATGCCGGAACTGAGCGAAGCGCTGGGCCTGCCGCGCATGGCCGGCAGCCTGGGTGCCAGCGTGCCGCACGTCAGCTGGCGTGACGGCGTGCTCTCACTGGATGGTCAGTTGCTGATCCGCGTGTTCGACGGCTATGTTGCCGCCACCGGGCTGCGCGTCATCGAACCCCTCGGAACGACGCCGCGTGTTCTTGCCGACCTTGAGATGCGTTACATCGATCTGGAGGCGCTGACCGACACCGTCAAGTTTGGCCGCATCACCGGTCGACTCGATGGTGACGTGAAGGGGCTGGAACTGCTGCGCTGGCGGCCTGTGGCCTTCGACGCGCACATACGGTCGAGTGAGGGTGACTATCCGCGCGTGATCAGCCAGCGCGCGGTGCAGAACATCACCGCGCTCGGCGGACCGGGTGCGGCGGCGGCGATACAGCGCAGCTTCCTCGGTTTCTTCGAGCGCTTCGGTTATCGCCGCATCGGCCTGTCCTGCGTGCTGCGTGGCGACGTATGCGCAATGGACGGTCTGGCGAGCAAGGGCGGCGGATTCGTGTTGATCGAAGGCGGTGGCGTCCCGGCGCTCAGCGTGGTTGGCTACAATCGACGCGTCGATTGGCCGGAGCTGATCGAGCGACTGCGGCGGGTGACTGACGCGAAGCCGGTCGTCAAATGAATGGAGACACGATGACGAATGCGATGACCAGGACGATCTGCCTGATGCTGACGGGTGCTGCGCTGTCGGCAGCGTGCGTCACCATCAATATCTATTTCCCCGCCGCTGCCGCAGAGAAGGCAGCCGACCGCATCATCGACGAGGTGTGGCAGCTGAAGAAGGAACAGGACAGCAAGGCCCAGCCGGAAGGAAGCCAGCAATGAACACACTGAAACGCATGGTCCTGCTCGGTGCGATGTGGGCGACGACGGCATGGGCGCAGGGCAATATCGAGATCAACACGCCGGCGATCAGCCAGATCAAGTCAAGCATGCAGGCAAGACACACGCAGCTTGCACCGCATTACGCCTCCGGTGCAGTCGGTCTTGGTGCCGACGGCAACGTCGTGCTGCGCGATGCCAATGCAGTGCCGTTGGCGCAACGACAGGCGGTACAGGGCCTTGTCGCGCAGGAGAACACGGATCGCGCCGCGCTCTACCGCGAGATCGCCCGCGCCAACGGTCACCCGGAATGGGAGGCGGACATCCGCTCGACGTTTGCCCAGCGCTGGATCGAGCGCGCGCAGTCGGGCTGGTACATCCAGTCCGGCGCTCAGTGGTCGCGCAAGTAAGCGAATTCGAACAACACAAAGTCATCACGGGATTTTCATGGCCGCCGTACTCGTATTCGATATCGAAAGCATTCCGGACATCGCCGGCATCCGCACGCTCAACAACCTGCCGGATGAGCTGTCCGACGCCGAGGTGGCGGAGTTCGCCTTCCAGCAGCGTCGTGCCGCGGTCGGTCACGACTTCCTGCCGCTGCACCTGCAGCGCGTGGTGGTGATCTCGTGTGCGCTGCGCGACGCGAAATCGCTGAAGGTGTGGTCGCTGTCCGAGCCGGAGAACGGCGAGGGCCAGATCATCCAGCGCTTCTACGAGGGCATCGAGAAGCTGACGCCGCAGATCGTGTCGTGGAACGGCGCCGGCTTCGACCTGCCGGTGCTGCACTACCGCGGCCTGATCCATGGCGTGACCGCACCGCGCTATTGGGAAATGGGCGAGGGCGACGGCCCGGATGCGCGCGAGTTCAAGTGGAACAACTACATCAGCCGCTATCACTCGCGCCATCTGGATCTGATGGATCTGCTCGCGCTGTATCAGGGCCGCGGCAATGCGCCGCTCGACGATCTGGCGAAGCTGATCGGTTTCCCCGGCAAGCTGGGCATGGATGGCTCGGCTGTCTGGGGCGCCTGGCAGCGCGGCGAGATCGCTGGCATCCGCGATTACTGCGAAACGGACGTACTGAATACCTTCCTCGTGTTCCAGCGTTTCCAGCTGATGCGCGGCGTACTTGACCGCGCGCAGTACGACGCCGAGATCGCCTTCGTGCGCGAGTGGCTGGCGACCCAGCCGGGTGATCACTGGAAGGAATATCTGGCGGCGTGGAAAACAGCCTGACTCGACTGGCGTGAAAAAATGTCTTGAACGGGGGCGAGATTTCGCTATACTTGCGCCCTCTCTTCAGGCGCGTAGCTCAGCTGGTTAGAGCACCACCTTGACATGGTGGGGGTCGTTGGTTCGAGTCCAATCGCGCCTACCAACACACACTGCAGGGCTTGAAAGGCAGCGTTATGACACCGCGAACTCGTTTCACCCCGGTATCGATCACTGCCTGAGGCCTGCAGCCAAAGACGCACGTTCTGACGTGCGCAGACAGAAAAGTGCGGCCCAGGCCGCACTTTTTTTTCGTCTGCAGATTCCATTACATCCCCGTTACCGATTTCCGGAGCAAGACCATGGTCAACATCACCCTGCCTGATGGTTCGGTCCGCAGTTTCGAATCCGCCGTGACCGTGCGCGACGTCGCCGCGTCCATCGGCGCAGGTCTTGCAAAGGCGGCACTGGCCGGCCGCGTGGACGGCAAGCTCGTCGATACCTCCTTTGTCATCGAGAACGACGCGCAGCTGGCCATCGTGACCGACAAGGACGCCGACGGACTCGACATGATCCGCCACTCGACTGCTCACCTGCTGGCGTATGCGGTGAAGGAGCTGTTCCCGGACGCGCAAGTGACCATCGGCCCGGTGATCGACAACGGCTTCTATTACGACTTCTCGTACAAGCGCCCGTTCACGCCGGAAGATCTGGTGGCGATCGAGCAGCGCATGGCCGAACTGGCGAAGAAGGACATTCCGGTGTCGCGCGAGGTTTGGCAGCGTGACAAGGCGGTCGAGTTCTTCAAGTCCATCGGCGAGCACTACAAGGCGGAAATCATCGCGTCGATTCCGGCCGACCAGGACGTGTCGCTGTACCGCGAAGGCGATTTCATCGACCTGTGCCGCGGCCCGCACGTACCGTCCACTGGCAAGCTCAAGGTGTTCAAGCTGATGAAGGTGGCCGGCGCCTACTGGCGCGGTGACGCGAAGAACGAAATGCTCCAGCGCATCTACGGCACGGCCTGGGCGAAGAAGGATGAGCAGGACGCCTATCTGAACATGCTGGAAGAGGCGGAAAAGCGCGATCACCGTCGTCTGGCCAAGCAGCTCGACCTCTTCCACATGCAGGAAGAGGCGCCGGGCATGGTGTTCTGGCACCCGAAGGGCTGGGTGGTGTGGCAGCAGATCGAGCAGTACATGCGCAATGCGCTCGACCGCGCTGGCTACCGCGAAGTGAAGACGCCGCTGATGATGGACCGTGTGCTGTGGGAGAAGTCCGGCCACTGGGAGAACTACCGCGAGAACATGTTCACCACCGAGTCGGAGAAGCGTGACTACGCGGTGAAGCCGATGAACTGCCCGGGTCACGTGCAGATCTTCAACAACTCGCTGCATTCCTACCGCGACCTGCCGCTGCGCATCGCCGAATTCGGTTCCTGCCACCGCAACGAGCCGTCCGGCGCGCTGCATGGCCTGATGCGCGTGCGCGGTTTTGTGCAGGACGACGCGCACATCTTCTGTACCGAGGGCCAGATCACGTCCGAGGTGATCGCCTTCAACGAACTTCTGCAGACCGTGTATCGCGATTTCGGCTTCACCGACGTCGCGGTCAAGCTGTCGCTGCGTCCGCCGAAGCGGGCCGGTTCCGACGACGTGTGGGATCGCGCCGAGGCTGGCTTGCGCGACGCGCTTTCGGCGTCCGGCATGCAGTGGGAAGAACTGCCGGGCGAGGGCGCCTTCTATGGCCCGAAGATCGAGTACCACATCAAGGACGCGATCGGTCGCTCGTGGCAGTGCGGCACGCTGCAGCTCGATTTCGTGCTGCCTGAGCGTTTGCACGCCGAGTATGTGGCCGAGGACAACTCGCGTCAGCGTCCGGTCATGCTGCACCGCGCCGTGCTCGGTTCGCTCGAGCGTTTCATCGGAATCCTGATCGAAAACCACGCCGGAAACTTCCCTTTGTGGCTCGCGCCGGTGCAGGCGGTCGTGATGAGCATCACCGAAGCCCAGGCCGATTACGCTCAAACCGTTGCAAATGCGCTACGCGACGCCGGTCTGCGCGTCGAATGCGATTTGCGCGGAGAGAAAATAAACTATAAAATCCGCGAACATAGCTTGCAAAAGCTGCCTTACCAGATTGTCGTAGGCGACAAGGAGAAGGCAGCAAACGTGGTGGCCGTGCGTGCCCGCGGAAATATCGATCTCGGGCAGATGCCTTTGAGCGACCTGATTCAGCGTTTCGCTGATGAAATCGCTTCCCGGGGCATCGATCGCACGGCTTGATTTTTTTCGTCTCGGGAGTACGAGCATCAGTCAGCAAAAATCGCAGCGCACCAATTCGGAGATCAACGCCCCTGAAATCCGCCTCGTAGGCGACGAGGGCGAACAGCTTGGAATCATGTCTTCACGCCAGGCATTGGCCATGGCGGAAGAGGCTGGCCTTGATCTGGTCGAAATTGCGCCGCTTGCCAAGCCGCCGGTCTGTCGTCTGATGGACTTCGGCAAGTTCAAGTACCAGGAAGCCAAGCGCGCTGCCGAGGCGAAAGCCAAGCAGAAGCAGATCCAGGTCAAGGAAGTCAAGTTCCGTCCGGGTACGGACGAGGGTGACTACCAGATCAAGCTGCGCAACCTGACGCGCTTCCTTCAGGACGGCGACAAGGCGAAGGTCACCCTTCGTTTCCGCGGTCGTGAAATGGCGCACCAGGAGTTCGGTATCCGCCTGCTTGAGCGCGTGAAGACGGATCTCGAAGCACTGGCTGTGGTCGAGCAGTTTCCGAAGCTTGAAGGGCGACAGCTGATCATGGTGCTGGCTCCCCAGAAGAAGAAGGTCTGACCGACGCTTCTCAGGAATCTGCCGGGGTGATACCCGGCGATGCGCGAGGCAAAAGCCTCGCGTCGCCGACACATCAGTGTCGGCAAAACAAGTATTCACGGGTCTGAAAGTGCAGCGAGGGGTTCGCGGCCACCTGTGAAGATGACATAAATGGAGTTTTTGTCATGCCCAAGATGAAGACCAAGAAGGGCGCTGCAAAGCGCTTCAAGGTCCGGGCGAGCGGCAGCATCAAGCGTTCGCAGGCGTTCAAGCGCCACATCCTCACCAAGAAGACCACCAAGTCGAAGCGTCAGCTTCGCGGTACGACGGCGGTGCACGCCACGGACGACGCACGCGTCCGCAACATGTTGCCCTACGCATAAGGAGGCCGAACCATGCCGAGAGTGAAACGTGGCGTGACGGCACGTGCCCGTCATAAGAAAGTTCTTGACCAGGCCAAGGGTTACCGCGGCCGTCGCAACAGTGTCTACCGGATCGCCAAAGAAGCGGTGATGAAGGCGGGGCAGTATGCCTACCGCGACCGTCGTCAACGCAAGCGTCAGTTCCGTTCGCTGTGGATCGTGCGTATAAACGCCGCCGCACGTGAGCTGGGCATGACCTACTCCACGCTGATCAACGGCCTGAACAAGGCGTCGATCCAGGTGGACCGCAAGGTGCTGGCTGACCTCGCCGTGTTCGACAAGGCTGCGTTTGCCGCCATTGCGAACCAGGCCAAGGCCAAGCTCGCCGCCTGAGCGTCCCGTACGCAAAAAAAGGAGGCCAGGCCTCCTTTTTTTGTCCCTGAAATACCCGGGTAGAAGTCGATGAGTGATCTGGAAGCCCTTGTTTCGCAAGCTGAATCCGATTTTTCTGCCGCGGCCGACGCGGTCGTGCTCGAGCAGGTCAAGGCGCGCTACCTCGGCAAGTCGGGCAGCCTGACCGAACTGCTCAAGGGGCTGGGCAAGCTCGATCCCGAAGCGCGCAAGGAAGCGGGTGCGGCGATCAACGTCGCCAAGCAGAAGGTCGAGGCGGCACTGGAGGCGCGTCGCGACGCGCTGCGCCGTGCCGCACTGGAAGCGCGGCTCGCGGAAGAAGCGCTGGACGTCACGCTGCCTGGCCGTGGCCGTAGTCGCGGCGGTCTGCATCCGGTATCGCGCACGCTGGAGCGCATCGAAACGCTGTTCCGCGGCATCGGCTTCGACGTCGCGGATGGCCCGGAGATCGAAACCGACTTCCATAACTTCACCGCGTTGAACACGCCGGAAAATCACCCCGCGCGTTCGATGCACGACACTTTCTATCTGGAAGGTGCCAGCGACGTCATGCTGCGCACCCATACGAGCCCGATCCAGGTGCGCTACATGCAGGCGCACGTGGCGCGTCATGCGGGCGTCGACGTGATGCCGGAAATTCGCATCATCGCGCCGGGCCGTGTCTATCGCGTCGATTCCGATGCCACGCATTCGCCGATGTTCCATCAGGTCGAAGGCCTGTGGGTCGGTGAATCGGTCAGCTTCGCCGACCTGAAGGGTGTGGTGAGCGACTTCCTGCACCGCTTCTTCGAAACCGATCAGCTGGACGTGCGCTTCCGTCCGTCCTTTTTCCCGTTTACCGAGCCGTCGGCGGAAATCGATGTCGCCTTCATGAGCGGGCCGCTGGCCGGGCGCTGGCTGGAGATCGCCGGCTGCGGCATGGTGCATCCGAACGTGCTCGGCCACTGCGACATCGACGCCGAACGCTACACCGGTTTCGCCTTCGGCTTCGGCCCGGATCGCCTGACCATGCTGCGTTATGGCATCAATGACCTGCGCCTGTTCTATGACGGTGACGTGCGCTTCCTGAGCCAGTTCCGCTGAGGTTTCACTGACATGCAATTTTCCGAAAAGTGGTTGCGCAGCTTTGTCGATCCGGAGATCGACACCGCCGCGCTGTCTCACCTGCTGACGATGGCCGGCCTCGAAGTCGAGGAACTGGATCCGGCGGCGGCGGCCTTCACCGGCGTCGTGGTTGCGGAAGTGCTGTCGGTGGCACCGCACCCGGACGCGGATCGCCTGCGCGTCTGCCAGGTCAATGCCGGCGGCGAGCCGTTGCAGATCGTCTGTGGCGCGCCGAACGTCGCCGCAGGCATGAAGGTGCCCTGCGCTATCGTGGGTGCGAAATTGCCGGGCATCGACATCAAGCGCGCCAAGCTGCGCGGTGTCGAAAGCAGCGGCATGCTGTGTTCGGCACGGGAACTGGGCATCTCGGAAGAGGCCTCCGGTCTGCTCGCGCTGCCGGCCGATGCGCCGGTGGGTACCAGCATCCGTGAATACCTCGATCTCGATGACAATGTGTTCGTCATCAAGCTCACGCCTAACCGGGCGGACTGCTTCGGCATGACCGGCATCGCCCGCGAGGTCGCAGCGCTGACCGGTGCGCCGCTGAGCCTGCCGACAGTTGCCTCCGCACCGGTGAGCATCGCCGACGTGCTGCCGGTGAAGGTCGAGCACGCCGATCTGTGCGGCCGTTTTTCAGGCCGCGTCATCCGTGGCGTCAACGCCCGTGCGGCGACGCCGGACTGGATGAAGCGCCGCCTGGAGCGTGCCGGCATGCGCTCGATTTCGGTGCTGGTCGACATTTCCAATTACGTCATGCTGGAAATGAACCGCCCGAACCACGTGTTCGATCTTGATCGCGTGCAGGGCGGCCTGCATGTGCGCTGGGCGAAGGCGGGCGAAAAGCTGGTGCTGCTGAATGAACAGGCCATCGAACTCACCACCGATTGCGGCGTGATCGCCGACGACGCCGGTGTCGAAAGCTTTGCCGGCATCATGGGCGGCGCGTCGACCTCGTGCACCGACGACACGCGCAATGTCTATGTCGAGGCCGCCTTCTGGCTGCCCGATGCGATCCAGGGCCGTGCCCGTCGTTACGCCTTCTCCAGCGAAGCGGCGCACCGCTTCGAGCGTGGCGTCGACTTCGCCGACACGGTGGCCGGCGTCGAGCGCGTCAGTCAGCTCATCCTTGAGTTGTGTGGCGGCCAGGCCGGTCCGGTCGATGACCAGATCACCGCACTGCCGTCGCGCGATCCGGTGCGCCTGCGTCCGGCCCGCGCGGCGCGTGTGCTCGGCATCCGTTTCAGCGACGACCAGATCGCTGCGCTGCTTGGTCGCCTCGGCCTCGCATTCACGCGCGACGGTGCTGATTTCATCGTGCAGCCGCCGAGCTGGCGCTTCGATCTGCGCATCGAGGAAGACCTGATCGAGGAACTGGCGCGTCTGCACGGCTACGACAACATTCCGACCGTGCCGCCGGTGGGTCGCCTGGCGATGCCAGTGCTGCCGGAAGCGCGACGCGGCGCGTTTGCGCTGCGTCACCTGCTGGCTGACCGCGATTATCAGGAGGTGATCAATTTCGCCTTCGTCGAACGTCGCTGGGAAAGCGACTTCGCAGGCAACGATGCGCCGGTCGTGCTCGCCAATCCGATCGCCAGCCAGATGTCGGTCATGCGCTCGACGCTGATTGGTGGACTGGTCGACAACGTTGCCACCAACCGCCGTCGCCAGACCGAACGCGTGCGAGTGTTCGAGATCGGCCGCTGTTTCGCGAAGGATGCCGGTGCCCAGCCGGTTGCCGGCTATGCACAGACGCTGCGTATCGCGGCGCTGGCCTGGGGCGGTGACAGTGCCGAACAGTGGGGCGTCGCCACGCGCGCGGTCGACTTCTTCGACGTGAAGGCCGATGTCGAAGCGCTGCTGTGGCCGCGTCAGGCGACCTTCGCGGTGGCACGTCATCCGGCTTTGCATCCGGGGCGATCTGCGTCGGTCAGCCTCGACGGACAGGTCATCGGCTGCATCGGAGAGCTGCACCCGGAACTGGTCCAGCGTTACGAGCTGGGTTCGGCGCCGGTGCTGTTCGAACTCGATCTCGAACCGCTGCTCGAAGTGCCGATGCCGGCACATCGCACGCTGTCGCGTCAGCCCTCGGTGCGTCGCGATATCGCGCTGCTGCTGCCGCGGACGACCGCCGCATCGGCTGTGCTCGACGGTCTGCGCAGCGTCGCGCCAGGCATCGTGCAGGAGATCGCACTGTTCGACCTGTATCAGGGCAAAGGCATTGCAGATACGGAAAAAAGCTTTGCTTTCCGTATACTTATGCAAGATACTGAACGTACTTTGGCGGACGCGGAAGTCGACGCGGCCGTGCAGGAACTGGTGAGCTATGCACAGCGTGAGTTCGGGGCAAGGCTGCGCGCCTGAGGCGGCAGGGCGACAGGAGTTGAAGGGAGCCGCATGACCACACTGACCAAGGCCGAACTGGCGGAGATGCTGTTCGAACAAGTAGGGCTGAACAAGCGCGAAGCCAAAGATATGGTCGAAGCATTTTTTGACGAAATCCGTGACGCGCTTGAAAGCGGCGATGGCGTGAAGCTGTCGGGCTTCGGCAATTTCCAGCTGCGCGACAAGCCGCAGCGGCCCGGCCGCAACCCGAAAACCGGCGAAGAGATTCCGATTACGGCGCGGCGTGTCGTCACCTTTCATGCCAGTCAGAAACTGAAGTCGGCAGTCGAGGGCATCGCCTACGATGGAAACGACGAATAAGGAATCGCAGGCGCTGCCTGCAATTCCTGCCAAGCGCTATTTCACGATCGGCGAGGTCAGCGAACTGTGCGGCGTGAAGCCGCACGTGCTGCGCTACTGGGAACAGGAATTCACCCAGCTCAAGCCGGTGAAGCGGCGCGGCAACCGGCGCTACTACCAGCACCACGAAGTGTTGCTGGTGCGCCGTATCCGCCAGTTGCTGTACGAGGAAGGCTTCACCATCAGCGGTGCGCGCAACCGGCTCGACGATTCCGATCCGCGTGCGGCGGCGGCCGACGCTGCATCGACCGGCGGAATCGACGTCGCGGCGCTGCGCAGCGAACTCGAAGCGCTGCGCGATCTGTTGAGCTGAACGTATTCATTTTTAGTGCATCGCGGCCCCGCAAGCGGCAGTCCGCTGTTATACTTGCAGGCTGAGTCGGGGCGTAGCGCAGCCTGGTAGCGCACTTGCATGGGGTGCAAGGGGTCGCGAGTTCGAATCCCGCCGCCCCGACCATTTGTTTGTTTCCGGCAGTGCTGATGCGCTGGCCGATCTGCTCAAGCCGTTCCGTTCAGGAACGGCTTTTTGCTTTCTGGCGGTCACTGCGGCAGAGCGTTGTCGGCCACGCCGTCGTACCGCTCGGCACGGAGGAAGTCCATGCGCATGTCCGCGCAGATGACCGGCGGTGTTGTGGGGACGTTGATCGCGCTGGCGGTCTATGTCCTGGGTCCGGCCGGTGACACGCTGCGCGCCGGTCTGGCCATCTTCGTGTTCATCGGCGCACTGTGGCTGACCCAGGCGCTGCCGCTGACTCTCACCGCACTGCTGGTGCCGGTGTGCGCTGTGCTGTCGGGCCTGACGAGTGTGCAGCAGGCGCTCGCGCCCTTTGCCCATCCCATCATTTTCCTGTTCCTCGGTGGCTTCGCGCTCGCCGCCGCATTGTCGCGGCATGGCCTCGATCGACTGCTCGCACGTCGCGTAATGGCGCTCGCCGGCGGACGTCGTCTGCGCGCGCATCTGCTGCTGTTCGGGCTCGTTGCTGCGCTGTCGATGTGGATCAGCAACACGGCGGCGGCCGTCATGGCGCTGCCGCTGGCGCTCGGACTGCTGCCCGCCACGGCGGATGCGCGCGAGCGCACCTTCGTGCTTCTCGGGGTCGCCTACAGCGCCAGCATAGGCGGCATCGGCACCCTGGTAGGCAGCCCGCCGAACGCCATCGCGGCGGCGCAGGCCGGAATCGGCTTCGCCGAGTGGATGCGCTTCGGCATTCCCGCGGTGCTGCTGCTGATGCCGCTGATGGTCGGTGTGCTGTGGTTGCTGTTGCGGCCACCTGTCGACGGCGACGCGCCCTTGGTAACAGAAGAGCATTACGCGTGGACACCGGGCGCGCTTCTGACGCTCGTCGTGTTTGCCTGCGCGGTGCTGGCCTGGGTGTTCGGCGCACCGCTGGGTCGCCTGCTGGGTGTGGCCGGCGACATCGATGCGCTGATCGCGTTGATCGTGCTGAGTGCACTCGTGGCGGGCCGGGCGGTCGAGTGGAAGGACGTCGAGCGGCAGACCGAGTGGGGCGTGCTGCTGCTGTTCGGCGGCGGGCTTGCACTTGGTGCCGTGCTCGGAAGCAGCGGTGCAAGCAGCTATCTGTCCGACCGTCTGCTGAGCGTGATGGCCGACGCGCCGGGCTGGCTGATCGTGCTCGGCGTGGTGGCCTTCGTGGTCATGTTGACGGAGTTGGTGAGCAATACCGCTACTGCGGCGCTGCTGGTGCCCTTGCTCGTTGCGCTGGCGCCCGATGTCGGCCTCGATCCGCGGGGACTGGCGGTGGCCGCGGCGATTTCGGCGTCCTGTGCCTTCATGCTGCCGGTCGCAACGCCGCCGAACGCTCTGGTGTTCGGCACCGGCGCCGTCGCGGCGCGCGACATGATGCGGTGCGGGCTGCTGCTCAACCTGGTCTGCATCCTGGTGATCTCCGCTCTCGTCGGCGTACTCTGAACGCGTCCGGACGGCTGTGCGCGGCGCCGTGCTATAGTCCGCGGCTGATTTCGCGGGGCTCCGGCAGGGCGTGCGGCGGTGTGCCGGCAAGCCCGACGGCAAGACCTCGCGCCGTTTTCCCATGTGCGTCGCCGACATCCGGACCGCAATCCGGCCGCAGCTCCGGCGCACTCGACCGGCACCCAGGCGTCCGGTCGCAACCTTCGTTCCGCAGCCTTTCATGCGCATCCTGTTGTCTAACGACGACGGCTACTTTGCCCCCGGCCTCGAGGCGCTTGCCCGTGCGCTGACAGAGGTCGGTGATGTGACCGTCGTGGCCCCCGAGGCCGACCGCAGCGGCGCCAGCAATTCCCTTACGCTGGACCGCCCCCTCATCCTGCGCCGCGCGCGCAACGGTTTCTATTATGTCAATGGCACGCCGTCGGACTGCGTGCATCTGGCAGTGACCGGCATGCTCGACCATCTGCCGGACATCGTCGTGTCCGGCATCAACGACGGCGCGAACATGGGCGACGACACCATCTACTCGGGCACCGTCGCCGCCGCCACCGAGGGCTTTCTGCTGGGCGTGCCGGCCATCGCGATGTCGATGACACGCAAGGGCAGTGCGCACTACGAAACCGCTGCCCGCATCGCCTGCGACCTGGTGCGCCGCCTGACCGAGCGACCCTTTGCGGCGCCGGTGCTGCTCAATGTGAACGTGCCCGACCTGTCGACCGAGGAACTGAAGGGGATACAGATCACCCGCCTGGGTCGGCGCCACAAGGCGGAACCGGTGGTGCGCACGATCAACCCGCGCAACGAGACTGTTTACTGGGTCGGCGCCGCAGGTGCCGCGCAGGACGCCGGCGACGGCACCGACTTCCATGCAACGGCGAACGGCTTTGCGTCGATCACGCCGCTGCAGATCGACCTCACGCACGTGGCCCAGATGGGGCAGGTCCGGGACTGGCTGGGCGCATGACGTCGAAGGACGAGAGCCTCGCGCTGACGCGCGCACGGGCGCGCATGGTCGATCGACTGCGTGCGTCAGGCATCCGCGACGAGGGCGTGCTGGCGGCAATGCAGGCCATTCCGCGCCATCAGTTCGTCGAAGAGGCGCTGCGCAGCCGTGCCTACGAAGATACGGCGCTGCCGCTCGGTTATCAGCAGACCATTTCGCAGCCCTTCATCGTCGCGCGCATGATTGAACTTCTGCGCGTCGGCGGACGTCCTCTCGGCAAGACGCTGGAGGTCGGTGCGGGTTGCGGCTATCAGGCCGCCGTATTGTCGAAGCTGGCAAAGGACGTCTACGCGGTCGAGCGCATCGCGCCGCTGCTCGAACTGGCCAAGCGCAATCTGCGTCCGCTGCGTCTGCCCAATGTGCGCTTGAAACATGCGGATGGCACGGTCGGTCTGGCCGCGGAAGCGCCCTTCGATACAATCATTGTCGCCGCGGCGGCCACCACCGTTCCGATGCCGCTGCTCGAACAGCTGGCCGAAGGCGGCCGCCTCATCCTGCCGGTGGGCGCCGGCGACCAGACGCTGCGCATGATCGAGCATCAGCCGCAGCATCGCTTTGTCGAATCGAAACTGGATGCGGTGCGCTTCGTGCCGCTCCTGCCGGGGGTTGAATGAATAGAAGGCTGTGTGCGCTGTCCGTCGTGAGCCTGCTGCTGGCCGCGTGCGCCGGCACGCGTCCGGCTCCGGTGGAGGACCGCACTTCGGCGCCGGCAGCCGCACCGACGGCTGCGCCTGCGGCGACCGCAGCGCCGGCCACACGTGCCGGCTTCCACATCGTGTCCAAGGGCGAGACGCTCTACAGTATCGCGCTGGAGCATGGTCAGGACTGGCGTGATCTGGTCATCTGGAACCGCATCGAGAACCCCAATCTGATCCGCGTCGGGCAGGAACTGCGTGTCGTGCCGCCTGAGGGCGCGGTCGAAATACGTCCCATCGTGACGCCGGGAGCGGTCGAGTCCCGACCGCTCGAGCCGGCGCCGCAGCAAGCGGCGGCAACTGCTGCACCGACCGCGGAACCGGCCAACAGTGCCGTGCTGAAGCGTGAGCCGCGCGGTGGCGTCGAAGCCTATTCGGAAGAGGCGCTGGCGCGCATGAAGGGGGCGCCACTGGCAGCCGCCACCGTGGCACCGACACCGGCTGCTGCAGCGGCCGCGACGACGCCGGCAACGCCCGTCGTCGCGCCCGAGTCGTCCCGCTCGGAGGACGGTATCGAATGGAGCTGGCCGGCACAGGGCCGCATCATCGGCCGCTTCGGGGAAGGATCGAGCAAGGGCGTGGATGTCAGCGGCAAGCTCGGTGATCCGGTGCTCGCCGCGGCCGGCGGACGTGTCGTGTATGCGGGCGAGGCGATGCGCGGTTATGGCAAACTGGTCATCATCAAGCATGACAACACCTATCTGTCCGCGTACGCGCACAACAGCCGTATCCTGGTTCAGGAACGCGATACGGTGAAACGCGGACAAAGGATAGCCGAGCTCGGTGACACAGATACCGAAGCCGGCAAGCCCCGGCTGCACTTCGAAATACGGCGCCAGGGCAAGCCCGTCGATCCGCTGAAGTATCTGCCACCGAGATAGCCGCCATGTCCGATCTGTCGCTGCCTGATGATGCCGAACCCGTCGAGCCCATCGAGGACGACGCGGCGATCAGCGACATCGATACGCCGGAAGCGGTGGTCGAGGCGGTCGAGCCCGCCGAGGCGGAGTTCTTCGGCGACGCGACCCAGCTCTACCTGAACGAGATCGGCGCCAACCCGCTGCTGACGCCGGAAGAGGAGCTGTCGCTGTCGCGCCGCGTGCGCCTCGGCGACTTCGAGGCGCGGCAGATCATGATCGAGCGCAACCTGCGCCTGGTCGTCAATATCGCCAAGCATTACCTGAACCGCGGCATGCCGCTGCTCGATCTGGTCGAGGAGGGCAATCTCGGCCTGATCCACGCTCTGGAGAAATTCGATCCCGAGCGCGGTTTCCGCTTCTCGACCTACGCCACCTGGTGGATACGGCAGAACATCGAGCGCGCGATCATGAACCAGTCGCGCACGATACGGCTGCCGGTACACGTGGTGAAGGAGCTGAACCAGGTGCTGCGCGCAATGCGCAGCCTGGAATCGCGCAGCGGCGGCGACTGCTGCGCCGAGGACATCGCGCAGCTGCTGGCCAAGCCGGTCGAGGACGTGCGCCACATCCTGTCGCTGAACGAGCACACCGCCTCGCTCGACGCGCCGCTGGACATCGACCCTTCGCTGTCCATCGGCGAATCGCTGGCCGATGACGAGCAGGACGGGCCGGACGTGCAGATCCAGAACGCCGAGATCGGCTCACTCGTACACACCTGGATTTCGCAGCTCGGCGACAAGCAGCGCACGGTGATCGAGTACCGCTACGGCATCAATGGCTGCGAGATCGCGACGCTGGAAGAGCTGGCCGAACGGCTGGGCCTGACGCGAGAGCGGGTGCGCCAGATCCAGCTCGAAGCGCTGGCGCAGCTGCGCAAGATATTGCGGCGGGCGGGGGTGTCGAGGGACGTGTTGTTGTAGATTCCTGAGTGGCTCTCCCGCGCTCGCGGGCGCTTCGTGCTCAGTGATGCGACGGCGTCTCTTCTGCAAGCGCTGCAGTCGCGGTCAGAAGACCGCTCCCACGGGTACCCGCGCGGCGCTCTTTGTAGGAGCGGTCTTCTGACCGCGACGCGGCGGGTGATGCCGCATCGTGTCGGGTTCAAGCGACACCCGCGTTGAGTCGGCAAAGGGGGGCGCGCGAAGCCCCATTTGAAGGAGTGCCGGCCTTGCATGGCCGGCCCGTTCAGCGGGCGCGATCAGGGGCAGGCTTTCTGCGTATGCCCGCGCTGATCAACCAACCCAGGGCTGGCTTTGCACAGCCAGCCCGTTCGTCAGGCGCGATCACGGGTATGCCTTCTGCGTATGCCCGCGCTGATCGACGACCCCAGGGCTGGCCCTGCATGGCCAGCCCGTTCAGCGGGCGCGGCGCAGTGCGCCGCGAAACCCCCGCTTCACCCCATCGCCAATTGCGCTACGGTGCGCAGGCCGTAGTCGAACAGTTGCTGCAGCGCCGGGGCGAAGAAGGGCATCGACAGCAGCAGCATGACGAAGCCGGCGATCAGCGTGACCGGGAAGCCGATCGCGAACAGGTTCAGCGTCGGTGCAGCGCGGGTCAGCACGGCCAGTGCGATGTTCACCACTAGCAGCGCCGCGATCACCGGCAGTGCGAGCATCACGCCGGCCGAGAAGATGGTGCTGCCCCAGCGTGCGATCGCCATCCAGCCGCTGGCCGGGAACAGGTCGGCGCCGACCGGCCACCACTCGAAGCTGTTGCCGATCACCGCCAGCAACATCAGGTGGCCGTTGATCGACAGGAAGATGAGCATCGCGAGCAGGCCGAGAAACTCCGAAATCACCGGCGACTGCGCGGCGTTGTCCGGGTCGTAGAACATCGCGAAGCCCAGACCCATCTGCAGACCGATCAGTTCGCCAGCCAGATCGATCGCGGTAAACACGACGCGCATCGAAAAGCCGAGCGCGATACCGATAAGCATCTGCTGCAGCAATGCGAGCAGACCCGGCCACGAGCCGACGATCAGCCCCGAGGGCGGCAGCGCCGGGATCAGCGCCAGCGTCATTGCCGCGCCGAAGCCCATGCGGATGCGCGCCGGAATCGCGCGGTTATTCAGAATGGGCGCTGTCGCGATCAGTCCCAGGATGCGGGCCAGCGGAAACAGGAAGCCCGCCATCCACAGGTCGAGCTGGGCGGCGGACAGATTGATCACGTCAGCCGATCAGCGACGGAATGGACGAATAGAGGCGACGGATGTAGTCGGTCATCAGCGTAATCATCCACGGCCCGGCCAGCACGATGACCAGAAACACCGCAATCAGCTTCGGGATGAAGGAAAGCGTCATTTCGTTCACCTGTGTCGCTGCCTGGAAGATGCTGACGATGAGACCGGTGATCAGTGCGGCGCCGAGCATGGGCGCCGACAGGATGAGCAGGATTTCGACTGCGTGGCGGCCGATGTCGACGACGGTGGTGGGGGTCATGGGTACGGCTCCTTCAGATCTGGCCGAAGCTCGACACCAGCGTGCCGAGTATCAGGTTCCAGCCATCGACCAGCACGAACAGCATGAGCTTGAACGGCAGTGACACGATGACCGGCGACATCATCATCATGCCCATCGACATCAGCACCGACGCGACCACCATGTCGATGATGATGAAAGGGATGAATACGATGAAGCCGATCTGGAACGCCGTCTTCAGCTCCGACGTGACATAGGCGGGTACGACGACGCGCATCGGCAGTTCTTCCTGGTTGGCCACCTTGGGCGTGTTCGACAGCCGCATGAACAGCTCGACGTCGGGCTCGCGTACCTGTTTCAGCATGAAGGCCTTCAGCGGCTTCGAGCCGATGTCCAGCGCCTGTTCGAAGGTGATGCGGTTTTCAGACAGCGGCTGGTAGGCGTTGGCATAGATCTGCTCGCCGACCGGCGCCATGATGAAGAAGGTGAGGAACATCGCCAGCCCGATCAGCACCTGGTTGGGCGGGCTGCTCTGCGTGCCGATGGCCTGGCGCATCAGCGACAGCACGATGATGATGCGGGTGAAGCTGGTCATCATCAGCAGTACCGCCGGCAGGAAGGACAGACTGGTCAGCAGCAGCAGCGTCTGTATTGACAGCGACCAGTTGGTACCGCCGCCGGGCGCCGGCGTGCTGGTCAGCGCCGGCATCGACTGCGCCAGCACCTCCGGGGCAAGTGCGGCGGCGACAGCACCGGCGCCGAACAGCGGGAGCAGGCGGCGCGTCATGAGCGGGGCGCCTTCAACCGGGCGAGCAGCGCGCCGAAATCGGCGGCGGCCGGCTGTGCGCTGCTCTGCTGCAACTCACCGCGCGGCAGCGTGGCGATGCCGGTGACCGAACCGGGCGCGACGCCGACCACCAGCCAGTGCTCGCCGATTTCGAGCAGCAGCACGCGCTCGCGCGAGCCGACCGCGATGCCGCCGACCGTGCGTATCGGTGCCGGCCCGGCCAGCTTGCCGCCGGAAATGCGGCGCAGCAGCCACAGCACCGCGAACAGCGCCGCCAGCACGACGCCGAGCGCGCCCAGCATCTGGATCACTGCGCCGGCGCCACTTGGCGGCGTCGCGGGAGCAGCCGCGTCGGCGGCGTGCAATGCGCCACTCGATGCGAGCAACAGGAGAGCCATGCGTATCTTCATGGCCGCAGGTTAACGCGCGGGCCGCTATGGTCAGACCGGGAATAGACCCGGTTTCGGGCGGCAATTTCTGCCGCCGTGGCGCGAGGGCACGGACGCGCCTGTGGTACTTGAATCCGCTGCGCTCAGCCCTCGGCCGCCAGCGCCGTCAGTGCTTCGCGCTCGCGTACCTCGATGCGTCCGCGCGTCATCGCGATCCAGTTGCGCCGCTCCCACTGCTTCAGGATGCGGCCTACCGGTTCGCGCGTGCTGCCCAGGTCGGTGGCGATGCGGCTCTGCGTGTCTTCGAGCGCTGCGCCGTCGGCCGTGCGCGCGAGCAGCAGGTCGGCCAGGCGGGCGTCGAGGCGGCGGAATTTCAGTTCGTCGAGCAGGGCGATCATGTCCGACAGCAGCCGGCCGTAGTGTTCGAACACGAACTGGCGGAACTCGTCCGAGGTGTTCAGCAGCTTGCGGAAGGTGGCGCCGGCGATCGCCACCTCGCGCAGGTCGGTTTCCGCCGTGCTGGCAGCCGGGTAGCGCGCCACGCCGAGCAGGCATGAGGTGGTGAGCACGCAGGAGTCACCCGGACCGACGCGGTACAGCAGCACTTCGCGGCCATTGGCCGACAGCCGCTGTATGCGTGACCAGCCTTCGATGCGCAGGATGAAGTTGTTGCAGGCGTCGCCCTCGCGGTAGCCGGTCTCGCCCGCCGACAGCCGCACCTCTAAGCTGTTGGCGAGCAGTTCCTCGCGTGCCGCCGGTTCGAGGTCGGCGAGCCGCGGGAAGTGCGTAATCCAGTCGCGCCACTGACCGGGCGCGCCGACATATCGGCTCATGACTCCTCCATCCATCTTTGTTGTTGTCGAGGGATGCTATCCCGTCGGTGCGCAGCGAATGTGACTAAGTCGCAGATCGCCGGCACGGCGGCGCGTTCAATCGCAGGCAAACGACAACGGAGGAGACCGCCATGTCCCTGAATTCCTTGCGCGCGCTGTTGTGCGCCTGCGCAGCGCTGTGGCTGCTGCCGGCCGGTGCGGCCGACGAGCCTTCGTCCGACACCGAAGTCTGGCAGGGCGTGCGGGCCACGGTGTTTGCCGGACGCGAAATCGTCGAATCGAACGAGGTGATCGAGATCGAGGCGCCCTTCCGTGCCGAGGACGCCGCGGTGGTGCCGGTGGCGCTGCGTGCGCGGATCGACCAGACGCCCGAGCGGCACATCCGCAAGCTGTGGCTCATCATCGACGGCAACCCGACGCCGGTGGCCGCAGCGATCACGCTGAGCCCGGAGGCGGGGCGCGCCGACATCGAAACCCGCGTCCGCGTCGAGCAATACACCTGGATGCGCGCGGTGGCCGAAACCAGCGATGGCAAGCTGCACGCGTCCAGCAAGTTCGTGCGCGCCTCCGGCGGCTGTTCGGCGCCGGCCGGCAAGGACTTCGAGGAAGCGATGGCGCGGCTGGGCAGGATGAAGCTCAAGGTCGAGAACGACGCCGGAAGTGCCGCGGCCGCGACGCTGATGGTGAGCCATCCCAACCTGAACGGCATGCAGATGGACCAGGTCACCCGCCACTTCACGCCGGCTCACTTCGTGCGCCGCATCGAAGTGAGCTACGCCGGCCGCACGCTGCTGACCGCCGACGTCGACTTCGCATTGAGCGAGAACCCGCAGCTGCGCTTCCAGTTCAAGCCACAGGAAGGTGGCGAACTGCAGGCGAGGGTGATCGATTCGAAGGACCTCACCTTCACCCAGACCGTCGCCGTGAAGGGCGGCGCGCTCGCCAGTTCGAAGTAAGTCGGGCGCTCAGCGCCGGCTGAGCGCTTCCTCGATCTTCTTCTCGGTCTTGTACTGGCTCAGTGCATAGACCGCCCACAGAGCGGCCGGAATCCAGCCCAGCAGCGTGAGCTGTAGGATGAGACAGATGATGCCGGCCACCGGGCGGCCGATGGTGAAGAACACCATGAAGGGCAGGAAGATTGCGAGCAGCAGTCGCATGACGGACTCCCGGTTGAGCGAAGTGCGCTCAACGGTACAAGATTAAGCGGTCGAGTTGAAGCCCGCGTAAGCGCCCGGAACTGGCGATGCTGCTCCGCCGCAAGCGGCCTGTCAGCTAATCCGGGATAATCGCGGCATGGTATCCGTCGTTCATTCCCTCTCCAGCGCCGACGCGGCGCGCACCACACTCGAATTGCTGACCGACGGTCTGGGCGACGCCGAAGCGGACACGCTGCGCCGCGCCCACGACATGGTGACGCCGCTGTATGCCGAGCGCTGGCTCGGCACCGGCGAGCCGATGCACGAGCACGTGGTCGGCCAGGCGCTGATCTGCGCCTCGCTGCGGCTCGACCTCGAAACCCGGCTGGCGGCCTTGCTGTTTCCGCTGCACGAGGTGCAGGACGACGCCGGCGAACACATCGCGGCACATTACGGCCCGGCGGTCGCCGAACTGGTCGCCGGCCTGCAGCGTCTCGACAACCTGCGCCTGATCACCCGCGCCCACGCTTCGCAGAGCGTGACCGGCAACGACGCCGGCGGCGATCAGGCCGAGGTGCTGCGCAAGATGGTGCTGGCCATGGTGGCCGACGTGCGCGTAGTCATGCTGCGCCTCGCTTCGCGTGTGCAGAGCCTGCGCTGGCTCACCGCGCACCCGAACGACGACCGCCTCGACATGGCGCGCGAATCGCTCGACATCTATGCGCCGCTGGCCAACCGGCTGGGTGTCTGGCAGCTCAAGTGGGAACTGGAAGACCTGTCCTTCCGCTTCCTCGAACCCGACACCTACAAGCGCATCGCCAAGCAGCTCGACGAGAAGCGGGTCGAGCGCGAGGCCTTCATCGCCGACGCCATGGTGAAGCTGAAGGCCGAGCTGGAAGCGGCCGGCATCAAGGCCGAAATCCAGGGGCGGCCGAAGCACATCTACAGCATCTGGAACAAGATGCGGGCGAAGAAGCTGGAGTTTTCCGAGGTGTACGACGTGCGCGCGCTGCGCGTGCTGGTCGATTCGGTGCGCGACTGCTACGGCGCGCTCGGCATCGTGCACCAGCTCTGGCATCCGCTGCCGCGCGAATTCGACGATTACATCGCCCAGCCCAAGGGCAACAACTACCAGTCGCTGCACACCGCGGTGATCGCGCCGGATGGCCGTTCGCTCGAAGTGCAGATCCGCACCTGGGACATGCACCGCCACGCCGAGATGGGCGTGGCCGCGCACTGGCGCTACAAGGAAGGGTCAGGCCAGGACAAGGACTACGACGACAAGATCGCCTGGCTGCGGCAGCTGCTGTCCTGGCGCGACGAAATCGCCGATCACTCCGAGTGGGTGGAGCAGTTCAAGCGCGCCGCGCTCGACGACACCATCTACGTGCTGACGCCGCAGGGCAAGGTGATCGACCTGCCGCAGGGCGCGACGCCGGTCGACTTCGCCTACCGCCTGCACACCGACCTCGGCCACCGCTGCCGCGGTGCCCGCGTGAACGGCCAGCTGGTGCCACTGAACACGCCGCTCGACAACGGTCAGCGGGTCGAAATCATCGCCGCCAAGCAGGGCGGACCGTCGCGCGACTGGCTGGTGCCGCAGCAGGGCTACATCACCACGCACAACGCGCGGGTGAAGGTGCGCCGCTGGTTCGCCCAGATCGAGGAAGGCGAAACGCTGGCCCAAGGCCGCGCATGGTTGGCGCGCGAACTGGCGCGCGAGGGCGCGTCGCAGACCAGCCTGGAAGAGCTGTCGAACAAGCTGGGTTACAACAGCGTCGATGCGATGCACATCGCCTGCGCGCACGGCGAGGTCGGTCCGCGCGCCATCCACGTCGCACTGAAGGGCGAGGAGCCGCCGCCGGACGAGCCGGAAATCAAGCCGCGCGCGCCGCGCGCCACCGGCGAACGCGGTGTGCTGGTCGAAGGCGTCGGCAAGCTGCTGACCCAGCTCGGCCGCTGCTGCAAGCCGGCGCCGCCGGACCCGATCTCCGGCTTCGTCACCCGCGGTCGCGGCGTGGCCATCCACCGCAGCGACTGCCCGAACTACATCAATATGGTGGCGCGCAACCCGGAGCGGGTGATCGACGCGCAATGGGGCGAAGTGGCCGGCCGCGATCCGGACGCGCGCTTCGCTGCCGACATCCACGTCGAGGCGCACGACCGTCAGGGCCTGCTGCGCGATATCTCGGAAGTGCTGTCGCGCGAGAAGATCAACGTCACTGCGGTCAGCACGCAGTCCAAGGCGGGCATGGCGCGCATGAGCTTCACCGTCGAGATCGCTGGCGTCGGGCAGATCCAGAAGGTGCTCGGACTGATCCGCGACGTCGACGGCGTGGTCGAGACGCGGCGCGGCTGATTGCCGGCGCGCCGACGCCCCGTGCACTAGAACAGTTCGACCTCGCCGGTGCTCATCGTGCCGCGCGGCCCGGATTGCAGGGTCATCGACCGCGCGGCCTCGCGCGCATCGGCCAGCAGGCGTGACAGCACCTCGTTGCGTTTCTCGACCCGGGCGATGCCGTCGCGCTGTTCGCGGTCGCGGTGCGCATCGAACACGCCGTTCACGTAACGCGCCATCAGTTCGGTCTGCTCGCCGACCTTTGCCAGCAGCTGGCTCACCATGTCCTCGAACTGCATAGACACCATGCCCTGCATGACGGCCTCGTGGATCGCGGCCGACAGGCGGTTGATGCGGTCCGCCTGCTCTGCCGCGTGGCGGTTGATGTCCGACATCTGCTGCCACAGCTGGGCCGCGTGTGCTTCGGATTCGCGTGCCGCGCCGATGTCCGTGCTTGCCGACGCCGACACCGCGGCACCTGCTTCGCTGATTGCCTCGTGCACATCACTCAGCAGAGTGCTGATTTCCTCGCTGAACTGTTCGGTCCGCTGAGCGAGCTTACGCACCTCGTCGGCGACGACGGCGAACCCCCGTCCTGCTTCGCCGGCCCGGGCGGCTTCGATCGCCGCGTTCAGCGCCAGCAGTTCGGTCTGGCGGTTGATCTGGTTGACCTGGCCGATCAGGCCACGCACTTCGTCGAGCTTGCCGCGCACGCCATCGAAACGCGCCGAGATCGCGGCGCTGCCTGCGCTGAGCGCCTCGACCGTCTGTACGAATCCGGACAGCGCCTCCTGCGTCTGCGCGGCGAACCGTCCGATCTCCTCGCGCCGGCTTGCCTGTTCCTCGTCCGTCGCGAGGAGGCGCAGTTCCTCGACCATGTCCCGGAGTTTCGAGCGGCCGTTGGTTTCCCGCAGGTTGGCCGCTGCACCGGCCACCACGTCCTGCGAGCGCGCCAGGGCCTCTCGCAGTCGCTCGAACTGCTCCTGGCTGCCGCCGGCGAGGGCCGCGCACAGGTCGTCGTACTGGCTCACATTCCTGTCGATCTCCGCCATGCGCGCGCGCTGGTTTGCCGCAAAGCGCGCCCGCGCTCTGCTGCTCATCACCCGTGATGCGGCCAGGCTGGCAATCACCACGCCGATCAGTGCCGGGATCGTCCAGCCGGGGGGCTGGCTGAAGCTCAGGGCGGCGCAGCCCGCGCTGGCTGCGATCGCAATCCATGTCGCGATGTCGTCACCTCTCACACCCGTGTTCCTGCTCATTTCGCGCTTCCTTTCCGCATGATTTCTTGTTGTCCGATCTACGACCAAAGTGATATCGGAAAAGCCCCTCTGGCCTTTACGGTCTTTGTGTGAATTTTTCCCGGGAATGGTTCGGTACGGAGACCGGGAAGGAAAGCGTCGAGGGGAGCGAAGGGAGGGCGGGTCTTGCGGAGCGGGAAGAGGGCTGGCGGCCCCAACAGGAATCGAACCTGTACCTACCCCTTAGGAGGGGGTTGTTGTATCCATTCAACTATGGAGCCGCAGGGGCGCGATTGTAACCGCGCGCCGCGTCAGCGGACGAGGGTGTAGCGGTATTCGATCGGCGGGTGGCCGGGGTGGGCGTGGCGGTAGCGCAGGCGGAGCAGGGCATAGTCGCCCGTGCCGGCGCGGTCGAACATCGCGCGGCCCGCTTCGCCGCGGCCGATCAGTAAGTGCGCTCCCGGCTGCATCTGCGGCGCGGGTGCGTCGTCCTTCCAGACGACGACCTGCGCCCGCGGAAAGCGCACGCGCAGTACGCCGCCGAGCACCGGGTCGTGGGTGACGATGGGCGCGCGGCCGTCGTAGCCGGCGCTGCGCAGCGCGAGCGCCAGTTCGGCCGCGGGTTCGTTCAGTTCGTCCGGCCGGTTGCGCCAGCCGTCGAATACCGGCCGCATGCTGGCCATGAAGAGGTAGAGCAGCGCGAACACGATGAGCGTGCCGCGCAGCCAGTACAGCCGCGAGTGCGTGCTCAGCTGCGGTCGGCAGCAGAAGAAGGCCAGCGGCGCCATGAACAGCAGCGGCTGCAGCCAGCGACCCTTGAAATGAGTGGCGCCGCCGACCACCACCAGCGCGATCATCAGCAGCGCCAGCAGTCCGAGATAGCGGCCCCACAGGCGGCAGTGTGGCGATGCGGCGGTGGGCGCCCACGCGGCGCGGCCGAAGATCGCGGCGAAGGCGAGCGCCAGCGCGGCCAGTGTGGCCAGCGTGGCGCCGAGCAGGCTGCTCAGGCCGCGCACGACGCCGCCCGCCATACCGGGCACGGCGTCCAGCTTTTCCAGCGTGCGGGCGCTGGCCAGCTGCCAGTTGTCGAGCAGCCACAGCGCGTGCGGCGCGAGCACGACGAGCGCCAGCAGCGCCGCCGCGATCAGCCACGGGCTGCGCAGCATGGGCCGCGTGTCGCGCGACAGCAGTACCGCCAAGCCGAGTGCGGCCAGATAGACCGCGAAACTGTACTTGGACAGCAGGCCGAGCGCTGCGCACAGGCCGAGCGCGAGGTAGAGCAGCGGGCGCGGCTTCTCGATCAGTCGCTCGACCACGTACAGCGTGGCGGTGGCGACGGCGGTGGCCAGCACCGAATGCGTCAGGTCGCGCTGCGATTCCCAGCCGATCTGCGGAATCAGCAGCATGGACGCCGCGGCGAGCAGCGCGAGCGGCGGCGCCATCAGCCGGCGCGCGGCCAGCCAGACGAAGGCGTAGGTCGATGCGAGCAGCGTGTTCTTCAGCAGCGACAGCGACAGTACCGACACGCCGGCCACCTGGAACACCGCCCACTGCAGCCATGTGTAGAGCGGCGGCTGCGTGCCATAGCCGGCGGCCAGCTGCTGGGTCCACAGCGCCTGCTCGGCCTCGTCCAGTTCGAGCGCGTCCGACACCAGCGTGCGAGCCACGATGTGGGCGCCGAAATAGAGCAAGAGCAGCAGCCACGGGGCGCGGTGCGACGGTGTGGAAGCAGGGGCGTTCATGGCGTCGCAGTGTCGCCGCACATCTTTAATTTGGCGTTAACCGCGGCGCTGCACGATGACGGCTCTTCATGCCGGATCGTCCGCCCATGCCCCAGGTTCTCGAATTCGCCCAGCCGGAGTTGCCGGCGCGCGCCACCGCCGAGGCGCCGGAGGTGTCCGTCGTCGTGCCGGTGTTCAACGAATTCGACAATCTCGGCGATCTGGTCGATCGCATCCACGCCGCACTGGCCCCGACCGGCCGCCGCTTCGAGTTGATCGTCGTCGACGACGGCTCGCGCGACGGCAGCGGCGCGCTGCTGACGCGGCTGGTGGCCGAACGCCCGTGGCTGCGGCCGGTGCTTCTGGTGCGCAACTACGGTCAGTCGAGCGCGCTGCAGGCCGGCTTCGACCGTGTGCGCGGTCGCTACGTCGTCACGCTCGACGGCGATCTGCAGAACGACCCGCTGGACATTCCGGCGATGCTCGACCGCCTCGACACGGATCCCGACGTCGACATGATTTCCGGCTGGCGCCAGCAGCGGCAGGACAAGGCGCTGTCGCGCCGCCTGCCGTCGCTCATCGCCAACAAGCTCATTTCCGCCTCGACCGGCGTGCATCTGCACGACTACGGCTGTGCGCTGAAGGCCTACCGGCGGGACATCATCGACCGCATCCGGCTGTACGGCGAACTGCACCGCTTCATCCCGTCGCTGGCGCGCGACGCCGGTGCGCGCATCGCCGAAGTGCCGGTGCGTCACCACGCGCGCACGCGCGGCGTGTCGAAGTACGGCATCGACCGCACCTTCCGCGTCATCCTCGACCTGGTGCTCATCGTCTTTTTCATGCGCTACCGCCAGCGTCCGCTGCACGCGTTTGGGGCGCTCGGCCTGTGGCTGGCCACACCCGGTGCCGCCGTCCTTTGCTGGATGGGGCTGCTCAAGCTGTTCGGCCACGACATCGCCGGCCGGCCGCTGCTGATGGCCGGCGTCATGCTGCTGCTGATGGGCGTGCAGCTCATCGTTGCCGGCCTGATCGGCGAACTGCTCATCCGCATCTATCACGAAGGCCGCGGCCGGCCGCAGTACCACGCGCAGGAGCCGGAGGCGCGATGACGCGCGGCGCCGCGCTGCGCCTCGCCGCAGCCGGCGCGCTGCTGGCTGCGGTCATCCACGTGGCGGAACCCGCTGCGCTGATCGCGACGCTGCGGCAAACCGACCGCGACTGGCTGCTGCTCGGCCTGGTCGCGGCGCTGCTGTCGAACGTCGCCTCCGCGCTGCGCTGGCGTGCGCTCACCGCCTGGCTCGGTGCGGCCGTCAGCCCCTCGTTCGCGCTGCTCGCCTACTTCCGTGCGATGGCGCTGAACGCGCTGCTTCCGGGGGCCGTCGTCGGCGGCGATCTGTATCGCGCGCTGGCGCTGCGTCAGGCCGGTCTGCCGACACTCGACGCCGGCCTGTCGGTGCTGCTGGACCGCGGCAGCGGCCTGTGGGTGCTGCTCGCACTCGGTGCCGGCGCATTGCCGTTCGCTGCATCCTCCATCGCACTCCCACTGCCGCTGCCGGCTGTCTGGATCGACCTGTCGTGCGCGGTGGCGGCCGTGCTGCTGCTCACCGCGCCACTGCTCATGATTGCGTGGCCTATCAGCGGCGCTCGCGCGTTCGCCGCGCTGGCGCGCGTGCAGTCGCGATTGCGGCGTCCGCGGGTGCTGCCGCAGTACGCGCTGCAGATGGGCGCTTCGCTCCTCGTGCAGGCGCTGTCCATCGCCGCGCTTGCCTGCGGCGGCCGGGCGCTCGGGCTCGACCTGTCGCCGGCCGTGTGGGCGACGGTGGCGGCGCCGATCTTCCTGATGGCGGCGCTGCCGGTCAGCGTCGGCGGCTGGGGTACGCGCGAAGCGGCGGCGGCGGCGGTACTCGCCGCCTTCGGCGTGCCGGCCGCGCAGGCGGTCGCCGTGGCGCTGATCTACGGCGTGTTCGGTCTGCTGCAGGCGGCGCTGGGCGGCGCGCTGTTTGCCTGCCGGCCGCAAGCGGTGCCGCGCCTGGGCTGAGTCACCGCCGGGGCAGGGCGTATACTGCGCGCCCGCCTCCGAACCGCCCTCGCACGCCGCCCACCATGCCGCTGATCACCCTCGACAATGCCTGCCTTGCCTTCGGCGACCTGCCACTGCTGGACCACACCGCACTGGTGGTCGAACCGGGCGAGCGGCTGGCGCTGATCGGCCGCAACGGCACTGGCAAGTCCAGCCTGCTGAAAATCCTCGCAGGCGATGCGGCACTCGACGACGGCATCGTCTGGCGTCAGCCCGGCACGAAGATCGCCTACGTTGCGCAGGAGCCGCAGTTCGCCGCCGGTGCCCGCGTGTTCGATGCCATCGCGCAGGGCCTGGGCGAGCTGTCGCAACTGCTGATCGACTATCACGACGTGGCCGAGGCGGTCGCGCACGGCGACGAGAGCAAGCTCGACCGCATGGCCGAACTGCAGGACGCGCTGGAGCACCATCAGGCCTGGCGTTTCGAGCAGCGCATCGAACAGGCGCTGGTCCGGCTCAACCTGCCGGGCGACGCGACCGTGGAATCACTGTCCGGCGGCATGCTCAAGCGCGTGGCGCTGGCGCGCGCGCTGGTCGCCGAGCCGGACATGCTGCTGCTGGACGAACCGACCAACCACCTCGACCTCGACGGCATCGCCTGGCTGGAAGCGCTGCTCAACGATTTCCGCGGCGCCAGCCTGGTCATCACGCACGACCGCCGCTTCCTCGACAGCTTTGCCACCCGCATCATCGAACTGGACCGCGGCCTGCTACGCAGCTACCCCGGCCGCTACGCGCAGTACGTCGCGCGCAAGGCGGACGAACTGGCGGCCGAGGCGCTCGAATCGGCACGGGCCGACAAGCTGCTGGCGCAGGAGGAGGTGTGGATACGCAAGGGGGTCGAGGCGCGCCGCACGCGGGCCCAGTTCCGTGTAAAGCGGCTCGACGAACTGCGTGCACGGCGCGAGGCGCGGCGCGAACAGATGGGACGCGCGCGTATCGGACTGGATCGCGGCGAGGCCTCGGGCGAACTGGTGGCCGAGCTCGAAGGCGTGAGCAAGCGTTTCGGCGATCGCCCCATCGTGCGCGACTTCTCGACCCGCATCGTGCGCGGCGACAAGGTGGGCCTGATCGGCCCGAACGGCGCCGGCAAGACCACGCTGCTCAAGCTCATCCTCGGCCAGCTGGAGGCGGACGAAGGGCGTGTGCGCACCGGCAGCCGCATCCAGGTCGCCTACTTCGACCAGTTCCGCACCCAGCTCGACGAATCGGCCACACTGGCCGAAGTGATCAGCCCGGGTTCGGATTTCGTCGAGATCGGCGGCAAGCGCACGCACGTGATCGGCTATCTCGGCGACTTCCTGTTCCCGCCTCAGCGCGCGCGCGCCAAGGTCGAGTCGCTGTCCGGCGGCGAGCGCAACCGGCTGCTGCTTGCGCGATTGTTCGCGCGACCGGCCAACGTGCTGGTGCTGGACGAGCCGACCAACGACCTCGACATGGAAACGCTGGACCTGCTCGAACAGCTGCTGCAGGACTACGACGGCACGGTGCTGCTGGTGTCGCACGACCGCGCCTTCCTCGACGCCGTCGTGACGCAGACCATCGCGTATGAGGGCGACGGTCGCTGGCGCGAATACGTCGGCGGCTACAGCGACTGGATCGCCCAGCGCCCGGCCGCGCCGGCGTCGCCCGCCGCCACGCCGGCAAGATCAGCGCCGCCAGCGCCCGCGGCTGCGCCGGTCAAGACCGACAAGCCGGCCGCGGCGCCGAAGAGCAAGCTCAGCTTCAAGGAACAGAAGGAACTCGACAGCTTGCCCGACCGTATCGCTGCGCTGGAGGATGAACAGACCACGCTGACCGCACGGCTGTCCAGCGGCGCACTGGCGGGTCCCGAAGCGGCCGTCGTGTCGACCCGGCTGGGCGCGCTGGCCGCAGAAATCGACGCCGCGATGCTGCGCTGGGAAGAACTGGAATCGCGTCGCTGAGCCCGGTTTCTGTCGAATTTATTTACAGTTCATGGGCCGGCGAACGGCGCTATCCAGGATAGGTAAAAAACTTCATATATTTCAGTTTTGTGTAACACCCTGTTTTTCTGGAACGTGACTTGCTAAACGGCGGGTGACCACTCGGGAAAATATCCCTTGCCGTCGTGACAAGAACCCAGGAGACAGATCATGGCCATCCCCTTCCGCAAGAAGGTTCGCCTCGCCGCACTGACTGCGGCCCTTGCCGGCATCAACGCCGCACACGCCGCACCGACCGTTGATCTCGAGAACGTCGGTTGGGTCACCTACGGCGATGCCCGTTCCTATTCGCTGCCGATTTCCGGTCTTGAAGTGATGGCCGGGCCGGGCCAGATCGACATCTTTACCAAGCTCGGTCTGGGCGCCAACGGCCAGACAAGCAATGGTACGCCCGGTGTCGACGACGCCTTCGATACCCCGCAGGCAAACACCACCGAAGGCTTCCGCACCACGGCCGCAAACGAACCCAACAGTCTGGCTGGTGTGCTCGACGGCAGCTGGGACCGTTCCGGCTGGTGGGATGCCAGCCTGTCGGCGCTCAATGCCGAACTGAACTTCGACGAGAACTCGATCGTGTTCTTCTTCGCCAACAACGAAATCGGCTCCGGCGAGGACCGCGCCAGTCTGGCGGCGTGGATGCGCGTCGAGGTGTCGCAGATCAGCACGGGCACCATCCTCGGCCGCTTCGACCTGAGCAATGACTTCGACCAGGATGGCGTGTCGGTTTACGGCGGTCTGCCCACCTTCGACGGCTCGGGTGGCTCCGGCATCATTCTCGGCGGCTCAGATCTGTACACCGCGCCCGGCGCGCTGACCGAAGCAGGTCGTGTCGAACCGGTGCTCGCCGATTTCGTGCGCTCCGGCGGTCCGGTCTGTCTGGCAACGGTGCCGGGCGGTGAAGTCATCGTCGATTGCGCCGGCCCCTACGACCGCAAGGTCGAGCACAACCTGGGCGGTGATCGCGCTGCCTACGCCATCGTGATGACCGAGCTCGACGCACTGATTGCCAGCCTGCTCGGCGGCGACCTGAGCGACTACGCGATCCATGTCGACTATCGCCTCGGCTGTGGCAGCGAGGACGGCTTCGGTACCGTGCGGGAAGCGCCGCGTCAGAACCAGGACGTCGGCAACTGTTTCGACCGGTACGCGCTGAACGGCGGTGACGAGAAGCTGTTCATCGGCACCCAGGCGCGTACGGACATCAATGTGCCCGAGCCCGGTTCGCTGGCGCTGATCGCCGCGGCGCTGGCCGGGGTCGGCGCGCTGCGCCGCCGTCGCGGCTGATCGCGGCTTCTGCGGCACGCCGCACGTGAACGACAAAGGCCACCCGCGGGTGGCCTTTGTCGTTGTGGTGGCGTCAGGCGGGGCGTCAGTCCGCGTCCGGGGCGGCGTGATCGGGGAGCGTCGGCGGCGGCGAGCCATCCATCGGCAGACCCAGGCGGCCGAGCAGCGTTTCGTGGCTGATCCGCAACAGCTCCTCGATGTCCTTGAAATCGTCCGGCAACGCCGGGTCGTCCCAGCCCTTGGCGCTGTGACGGGCCAGATTGACCGCGTACTGCACGTTGCGCACGCGCGGCGACGGGTGGGCGGAACCACCCATCAGTTCGACCAGCAGCGCGGGCAGTCGCCAGCTCTTGGCCAGCGCCAGCTGCAGGTCGTGCGAAGTCACGTTGAACACCACCTTCTGCGCGGCCGCCGTGCGCATCGTCGGATTGGCGCGCAGCAGGTCGCGCAGCTTCAGCGACAGCTTCGGCGCGAACACCCAGCAGAGGATTTCCGCCACGTCGTGAAGCAGCGTGGCGACGGTGATCTCGTCGACGTCGATGTCGTGGCGCATCAGTGCCCACTCGCGCGCCCAGCCCGACGCCTTGCGCGCCCGCGCGATCACGCGCATGACGCCGAGCAGTGCCTGCTGATGATCGCGCAGGTGCTCTTCCAGCGTGGGCATCGACTCGAAATGATTGAAGAAGGGCGTGATGCCTATCATCATCAACGCCCGCTCAATGGTCGTGATGTCGGTATGCTGGCTGCGGCCGCGCTTCGCTTCGATGAAGGCGAGGACGCGCAGCGTCATCAGCGGGTCATGCAGGATGACCTGGGCGATGGTGCGGGCACTGACCGTGTTTTCGGCCTCCCGCAACAGAGCCAGTTCGCGGGTGGTGCGGGCAAGTACCGGCAGGGGCTTGTCGCTCATGAAAGCGACCCAGCCCTCCAGGGTGGCGTTCGACGCGTCGCGCATGTGTCAGGTCCTGTGGACGATGACCTGTTAACGGCTCCGCACGCCGCCTACTGAAGAGGTGGCGCCATGAAGCTTGTGTCTGTCTGCAAGCTGCGCAGGGCGCTCATCGGCGAGCCTCAGCTCCCGTCGTCGTCCTCGTCGCCGTCGGCGCCCTGCCAGCTGTCGTTGTCGGCGTCACCATCGGCCTCGGCCACCATCGTCATCGCGTTGATCTGCGCGATCTGGTCAAGCAGGCTCGGCATGGCCGGAATGCGCTCGTCGGACTTCAGCGGACGGCGATGATGGCGAAAACCCAGTGTTTCGGACGTCGGGCGCGGCATGGACATGACGGGACTCCTGATACTGTTTGACGGTGGTTGATCGCTGCTGCTCTGCTGATTACGACGTTTGACTCGCGGACTTGAAGGCATGTCGCACCCTCTTTGTGAAGATTCCTCAACGATGCAGCACCTGCCACGCCCGGATTGCGATCTGTTCTGCCGCGTCGTCGACAACTTCGGCGATGCCGGCGTGTGCTGGCGCCTCGCTCGCACGCTGGCGCGCGAGCACGGCTGGACGGTAAGGCTTTGGATGGACGCGCCACAGGCGCTGGCGCGGATCAAGCCGCAGGGCGCCGACGAGCCGGGCGTCGAGTTGAGGCACTGGACCGATGAGCTGCCCGACTGCGAACCCGCACATTGCGTCATCGAAGCCTTCGCCTGCCATCTGCCGCCGGCCCTCGTCGCGGCGATGGCGGCGTTGGCGGTGCCGCCGCGCTGGATCAATCTCGAATACCTGACCGCCGAGGAATGGGCGGACGGCTGTCACGGCCTCGCCTCGCAGGACCCGGCGACCGGCCTGACCAAGCACTTTTTCTTCCCCGGTTTCAGCGCGCGCACCGGCGGCCTGTTGCGCGAGCGCGACCTGTTCACTCGACGCGACGCCTGGCGCGCGGATGCCGCGCTGCAGCAGGCGACCTGGGCGCGTGTCGGCATGCGGCCGCAGCCCGGAGCGCTCCAGGTGTCGCTGTTCAGCTACGAGAGCCCGTCGATGTCGCCCCTGGTCGACGCGCTGGCTGCACGCGCTCAGCCGACCCAGCTCTGGGTGCCTGAGGGCAGGGCGCTGATCGCGCTGGCCGGCGTGCTGGCGCGGCCGCTGGTCGCTGGCGACGAAGTGCGACGCGGCGCGCTGCGGATCTGCGCGCTGCCTTTCATGGACCAGGACGACTACGACGCACTGCTCTGGCACTGCGATCTGAACATCGTGCGCGGCGAGGATTCATTCGTCCGCGCGCAGTGGGCGGCCCGTCCGCTGCTGTGGCACATCTATCCGCAGGACGAGGGGGCGCATCTGACCAAGCTCGATGCCTTTCTCGACCGCTATTCGGCCGGCCTCGACCCGGCGCCGGCAGCACGCTTGCGCGTACTGCATCACGGCTGGAGCGGCGGGGCGGCGATCGCACCGGCAGACTGGCTGGCGGCGCTTGCCGACCTGCCGCTGCTGACCGCGCACGCACGGGACTGGGCGACGCGGCTAGCGGCCACAAGCGACCTCGCAACCCAGCTTGTGTTGTTTAATCAGACACCTATATAATGCCGGGTTTGCCGCGACGGGCGTTGCAACAGGGGTTGCAAAGGTTCGCATGGCGGCCTCAACCCCACAGGAACACTGCATGAAAACCGCTCAGGAACTGCGCGCCGGCAACGTCGTGAAAATTGGCAACGACGCCATGGTCGTACTCAAGGCCGAATACAACAAGTCGGGCCGCAACGCCGCCGTCGTCAAGATGAAGATGAAGAACCTGCTGACCGGCTCCGGTCAGGAGACGGTCTACAAGGCCGACGACAAGTTCGACGTGGTCATCCTGGAGCGTCGCGAAGTCACCTACTCGTACTTCGCCGATCCGCTCTACACCTTCATGGATGCCGACTACAACCAGTACGAAGTCGAAGCCGAGAACATGGGCGACGCGCTGAACTACATCGAAGACGGCATGGCCTGCGAAGTCGTGTTCTACGAAGGCCGCGCCATTTCGGTCGAACTGCCGAACTCGGTCGTGCGTGAAATCATCTACACCGAGCCGGGCGTCAAGGGCGACACCTCGGGCAAGGTGCTCAAGCCGGCCAAGATCAACACCGGCTACGAAGTGGCGGTGCCGCTGTTCTGCGATATCGGCGACAAGATCGAAATCGACACCCGCACCGGCGAGTACAAGAACCGCGTGAAGTAAGCAGCCCGATCCGACCGCGCGCTCGGGCGGTCGGCGGACGAAAGAGGCCCTGCCATCGTGCAGGGCTTTTTTTTGCCCGGCGTCGCTGTCTTGCATGAGCGTCTCGGCGACCGCGACAGCGGCCTGAATTCAAGCCGGCAGACCGCAGCCGCCGCGGCCGGGCTTTTGTGGGAGCGAGCTTGCTCGCGATGGCGGCCTGAAGCGAAGCCCGCGGACCGCAGCGGCCGCGTCGCGGCCAAGGCCGCTCCCACAGGGGGCGCGCGCGACCTGCGGGCGGAACCGGGTTCTGTGGGAGGGGGCTTCTGACCCCGACAGCTGCCTTGATCGAAGCCTGCGGACCGCAGCGGCCGCGTCGCGGCCAAGGCCGCGCCCCACAGGGAGTGCCCCGGATCTGCAGCCGGCAGCGCGCAGTCCCGGGACCGGTTCCCGCAATCGACGTTTTCGTTGCACTGCGACAGGAAATCCCCGCGTCGACTTCCTAGACTGAAATCTTTCCGTCAAGCAGCCGTGTCATGCTGCCTGCATTGTTGGAGTTCAGACATCCACAACGAGGGGGATGGTCCATGTCACATATCGCCGATCTGCCGTTTCTGCCGAACGCACTCGAATCCGAATTCATCCCGCCGCTCGAACTGATCGAGCACGGGCAGTTCTACCTCATTTCGTGGGAAACGCAGCTCGCCGCGGCCGTCGCCTGGCAGGCGGCCGGCGGCAATGCGGACAACGATGGTGCGACGCTGCAGGCGGTGCCGCCGCGCGTCGAGCGGCGTCGGCGGGCCGAGGTGATTGCCTTCCCCGACCGCCGCGCCGCCTGAGTCAGACCTCGACCGGCTGCGCCGGGTCTTCGTCTACCTCGGCGTCCACCTCGGCACCGAGGAAACCGCCGCTCTGGTGTGCCCACAGCCGGGCGTACAGCCCGCCGCAGGCCAGCAGGCTGCGGTGGTCGCCTTCTTCGACGACGCGACCGCGGTCCATCACGATCAGCCTGTCCATCGCCGCGATGGTCGACAGCCGGTGGGCGATCGCCACCACGGTCTTGCCTTCCATCAGCCGGTAAAGACTGGTCTGGATGGCCGCCTCGACCTCGGAGTCGAGCGCGCTGGTCGCTTCGTCGAGCAGCAGGATGGGCGCGTCCTTCAGCATCACGCGGGCGATGGCGATGCGCTGCCGCTGGCCGCCGGACAGCTTGACGCCGCGTTCGCCGACGTGGGCGTCGTAACCGCGGCGGCCCTTCGGGTCGACCAGACCCATGATGAAGTCGTGCGCCTCGGCGCGTCTGGCGGCCGCGATCATGTCGGCGTCGGTCGCGTCCGGCCGGCCGTACAGGATGTTGTCGCGCACTGAGCGGTGCAGCAGCGAAGTGTCCTGGGTCACCATGCCGATCTGCGCGCGCAGGCTGTCCTGGGTGGCGTTCGCGATGTTCTGCCCGTCGATCAGGATGCGGCCGGACGGCAGGTCGTGGAAGCGCAGCAGCAGGTTGATCAGCGTGGTCTTGCCGGCACCCGAGCGGCCGACCACGCCTATCTTTTCGCCCGGGCGGATGTGCAGCGTGAGCCGGTCGATGACCGCGCCACCGTCCTGGCCGCGCGGCTTTTCGTAGTTGAAGGTGACGTCCTCGATGCGGATGTCGCCGCGCGTCACGTGCAGCGGCTGCGCGCCGGGCCGATCCACCACCAACTGCGCGCGCGACAGCGTATTGATGCCGTCGCGCACGGTGCCCACCTGTTCGAACAGCGACGCCAGTTCCCACATCACCCAGTGCGAAATGCCGTTCAGCCGCAGCGCCATCGCGGTCGCGGCCGCCACCGCGCCGACGCCGACCTGACCCTGTATCCACAGCCACAGGGTCATGCCGGCGGTCGATGCGATCAGCGCCATGCTCAGGATGTGATTCACCACCTCGAAACCGGTGACCAGCCTGAACTGCGCATTGACCGGGCGCATGAATTCGCGCATCGCCTCGCGTGCGTAATCCGACTCGCGGTCGGTATGCGAGAACAGCTTCACCGTCGCGATATTGGTATAGGCGTCGGTAATGCGACCGGTCATCAGCGAGCGCGCGTCGGCCTGCGACTGCGCCACCTTGCCCAGACGCGGCACGAAATACACCATCGCGCCCACATACAGCGCGAGCCAGCCGCCGAAAGGCAGCAGCAGCGTGAGGTCGAAGCCGCCCACCACGGTCACCATGGTGACGAAGTAGATGATGATGAACACCAGGATGTCGGCCACGATCATCCAGGTGTCGCGCACCGCCAGCGCGGTCTGCATCACCTTGGCGGCGACGCGGCCGGCGAATTCGTCCTGGTAGAAGCTCATGCTCTGGCCGAGCATGTGGCGGTGGAAATTCCAGCGCAGTCGCATCGGGAAACTGCCGGCCAGCGCCTGGTGTTTGATCAGGGTCTGCAGCGCAATCACCAGCGGGCTGGCGATCAGGATGCCGGCGAGCAGCAGCAGCGTGTCGCCCTCCTGCGCCCACAGCCGGGCCGGTTCCGTTTTGCCCAGCCAGTCGACGATGTCGCCCAGCATGGCGAACAGCATTGCTTCGAACACGCCGATCAGCGCAGTGCACACCGTCATCGCCGCGATATAGCCGCGCATGCCCTGCGTGCATGACCAGAGGAAGGCGAACAGGTCGTGCGGTGGCGTCGGCGGCTGGCCGGCGGGGTAGGGATCGATCCGTGTTTCGAAAAACTTCAGCAAGACGCTCTCCGCGTTGGGGCCCCGTGACAGCGGCCCCGGACCTTACAGGACAAGAACGCGGTCCGGCAGTTCGTTCTTCTTTGCGCCCGTGCCCGGAAAATGCTGCGCCAGCGTCGTGGTGATCGCCTGCACGCAATGCAGTGCGCCGTCGTGGAATTCGCCGCGGCGGAAACGCGTCTCCAGTTCGGAGCACAAGGCCGTCCAGTGCGCGTCCGGCACGCGGGCGCGCACGCCGCGATCGACCACGATTTCGATGTCGTGATCGGCCATCAACAGATAGATGAGCACGCCACTGTTGTGTTCGGTGTCCCAGACGCGCAGTGCCGAGAACACCTCGATCGCGCGCTCGCGCCCGCTCTGGCCACGCAGCACCGCGAGCGGGTGCAGTGCGTTCTCGACGACGAAGCGCAGTTCACCGGCATGGCGCGCTTCGCTTGCCTCGATCGCCAGCTCGATCGCCTCCAGCGTACGCGCCGGCAAGGCGCGGCGCAGCGCCCAGGGCAGGGCGAACAGATGTCTGAAGAAACGTCCGATCATGTCACCACCGTCCCGAGGCGCCGCCGCCTCCGAATCCACCACCTCCGCCGCCGAAGCCGCCTCCGCCGCCGTGACCGAAACCACCCCCGCCACCGAAGCCGCCGATGCCGCGACCGCCGCCGAACAGCGTGATCAGCAGCGCGGCGATGCCGGCGAGGATGGCGATCGGCAGCAGCCCGACCACGATCCAGGCGATGAATCCGACCACACCGCCGGTCGTCAGTGCGCCCGGCAGCCGACCCAGCATGGCGCGCAGGACGCCGCCAAGGCCTAGGGCGACGATGAAAAGCATGGGCGCGTACTGTTCGATCCCGCCGTCCCCGCCCGCCGCGGCGCGCGATGGTTCGGGCAACGGCTCACCGTCGATGACGCCTATCATGCGATCCACGCCGGCGCGGATGCCGCCGGCGAAATCGCCCTGGCGGAAGTGGGGCACGATCACGTCGGACACGATGCGCTTGGCCGCGATGTCGGTCAGCGCGCCCTCCAGCCCGTAGCCGACCTCGATGCGCAGTGCCCGGTCGTCCTTGGCCACCAGCAGCAGGGCGCCGTCATCGACGCCCTTGCGCCCGAGCTTCCACGTCTCGGCCACGCGCAGCGCGTACTGCTCGACCGTCTCCGGCGCCGTGCTCGGCACGACCAGCACGGCGATCTGGCTGCCCTTGCGCTGTTCGAAGTCCTGCAGCGTGCGCTCCAGCGCGGCGATGTCGGCACCGCTCAGCGTCGCCGTCTGGTCGCTCACGCGGGCGACCGGCGGCACCGCGAGCTGCGCGAAGGCGCTGGTGGCGACGAGGAACAGCGCGCCGAGGCCGGCGCGCAGGGCACGCATCCAGTTCATCTATCTATTGCGCCGGCTTCGGCGCCGCACCGCCGAAATCGACCGTGGGCGGACGCGATATCGCGGCCTCGTTCTCGACCGTGAAACCTGGCTTCACCTGATGACCGAACATCATCGCGGTCAGGTTGCTCGGGAAGGAGCGCACCGTCACGTTGTACTCCTGCACCGCCTTGATGTAGCGGTTGCGGGCGACGGCGATGCGGTTCTCGGTGCCTTCGAGCTGCGCCTGCAGATCGCGGAAATTGGCGTCGGACTTCAGGTCCGGGTAGTTCTCGGTCACCACCAGCAGGCGCGACAGCGCGCCCGACAGTTCGCCCTGGGCAGCCTGGAATCTTTCGAAGGCCTGCGGATCGTTCAGCAGTTCGGGTGTCGCCTGGATGGCACCGACGCGCGAGCGCGCCTCGGTCACGCGGGTGAGCACTTCCTTCTCCTGCTCGGCGAAACCCTTGACCGTATTGACCAGATTGGGAATCAGGTCGGCACGGCGCTGGTACTGGTTCAGCACCTCGGCCCAGGCGGCCTTGACCTGCTCGTCACCCGACTGCAGCGTGTTGTAGCCGCAGCCGGACAGCAGCGTGACGGTGAGAAGAGCGAGCAAAGACATCCACAACTTGCGCATTTCCTGCCTCCAGTGACCGGTTTGACCCGGACGAAGATGGGGGCGGGCGCCCCCGGATGCAAGAAGGATACAGGCGGGATGTGACGCTGCGGCCGTCCGGCCGCAGCGAACGGATCAATCCACTGCGGTCAGTGCGGTCTGGCTGAAGCCGGCGTCCACATAGGTGATTTCGCCGGTCACGCCGCTGGCGAGGTCGGACAGCAGGAAGGCGGCGACGTTGCCCACTTCCTGGATGGTCACGTTGCGGCGCAGCGGTGCGTTCTTTTCGTTATAGGCCAGCAGCTTGCCGAAGTTGCCGATGCCGGAAGCGGCCAGCGTCTTGATCGGACCCGCCGACACCGCGTTGGCACGGATGCCCTGCGGGCCGAGGCTGGCCGCGAGGTAGCGCACCGACGCCTCCAGGCTGGCCTTGGCGAGACCCATCACGTTGTAGTTGGGCAGTGCGCGCACCGCGCCCAGGTAGGAAAGCGTCAGCACCGAACCATTGCGGCCCTGCATCATCGGGCGCGCGGCCTTGGCCAGCGCCGGGAAGCTGTAGGCGCTCACTTCGTGCGCGGTGCGGAAGGCTTCGCGCGACAGACCGTCGAGGAAATCGCCGTCCAGCGCTTCGCCCGGCGCGAAAGCGATCGAGTGCACCAGGCCGTCCAGCCCGTCCCACTTCTTCGCCAGTTCGTCGAACAGGCCGGTGATCTGCGCGTCGTCACTGACGTCACAGGGCAGCACGATGTCGGAACCGAACTCCGCGGCCATCTTGGCCACGCGGTCGACGAAGCGGTCGCTCACGTAGGTGAAGGCCAGTTCGGCGCCTTCACGGTGACAGGCCTGGGCGATGCCGTAGGCGATCGAACGGTTGGACAGCAGTCCGGTGATCAGAATTTTCTTGCCGGCGAGAAAGCCCATGTGCGTCTCCAGAATTCCGGCATCCGGCCGGTTGGGGGAGGGCGGATTATAGGGGAAGCCGGCCCGGTCGCCACGCAGCTGCATGGACCTGCGCCGCACGTGGCAACATCGGGCTTTGCACTGCCCCGCCACACCGTGTCCTCACCCCCCGATCCGCACGCCGGACAAGCCGATGCCGACCTCTGGCAACTGTGGTTCGACGGCTGCGCGCTGCCGAATCCGGGCCGCCTCGGCCTGGGTGCGCTCATCATCGCGCCCGACGGCCGGCGGATCGAACTGTCCCGACCCGGCAGCCGCCACGGCTGCAGCAACGAAGCCGAACTCGAGGCGCTGCGCGTGGCGCTCGACCGCGCCCACGCCGAAGGCGCCCGCCGGCTGCTCGTCACCGGCGACAGCGACTTCGTCGTGCGCCACCTGAAAGGCGAGAAACAGACGGCGGTCGATGTCCTGCGTGACCGGCTCCAGGGTGTCGACGCCGTGCTGGCGAGCTTCGACGCGGTCGAACTCAGATGGGTGCCGCGCC
This sequence comes from Methyloversatilis sp. NSM2, assembly GCF_038066675.1. Lineage (NCBI taxonomy): Bacteria > Pseudomonadati > Pseudomonadota > Betaproteobacteria > Nitrosomonadales > Sterolibacteriaceae > Methyloversatilis > Methyloversatilis sp. NSM2. The sequence continues at coordinate 393,306 of NZ_JBBUKV010000004.1, read as the reverse complement.
ACCGCAATCGCGACGCGGACCGACTGTCGCGTGCGGCACTCGGCCTGCCGGACAAGCCGGCGCCCGTGCCCGGTCGCGGGCGTCGGCGCTGAGCCGCGCCGCTCCCTTACGGCGCACTCTCCTGCACGCCAAGTTGTGCGGAGACGTGGTCGATGAAGGCGCGTAGCCGCGTCAGATGGCGCAGGTCACGGTGATAGCCGATGAAGACGTCACGGCCCGGTGGAGTTTCGCCCAGATCGATGCGACGCAGGTGGGCTACGCGATCGCCGAGCAGGCAGGGCAGCACCGCGATACCGGCGCCTGCACCGCACTGCGTGGCCTGCGCTTCCCTGCTGTTGCTGGCAAAACCGATGCGGGCGCGGGGCAGCTGCCGGCGCAGCCACAGCGCGTCAGGAATGTCGGCGAAGGCGCTGTCCATCGTGATCAGCACGCAGCCGGATCCATCGCCGGCCACCGGCACCGGCACCTGCGGCGCGGCATAGACCGCGTAGTCGAGGCGCATCAGCCGGCGCTGGACGATGTCGGGCTCGTCGAACGGCGTGATGCGGAACACCAGATCGGCTTCCCGTCGGGCGAGGCTGAACAGGCGGCTGTCGGTGACCAGTTCGACCGAAACGCCCGGATGCGTCTGACGGAAGCTCGCAATGAGCGGACTCAGCACATGCGCGCCGAACCAGTCCGACGACGAAATCCGCAGCAGACCTTCCAGCACGCCGGCGCTACCGGCCAGCGCACGTTCCAGTGCGAGTATGTCCTCTTCCACCCGGACCGCATGACTCAGCACCGTTGACCCGGCATCGGTGAGCACCAGACCGTCGCTGGTGCGCTGGAACAGCGTGTGGCCGACAGCGGTTTCGAACGCCCGCAGGCGCCGGCCCATCGTCGGCTGCGTCTGCCCGGTCAGGCGCGCGGCGCCGCCGAGCGTTCCGGCCCGGGCGATGGCGAGGAATATCTTCAGGTCTCTCCACTCCATGTCGGCTACGGCCCATGCAATTCTGAATGGAAGATGTTCATTTTATTGAATGTACATGCGTCGGTGCATGGAAAAGAATGGGCCACTTTCAACGACCGCGAAGCGAACGCCATGTACGCCCACACCCCCACCATGCAGGTTCTCACCGTCGAAGCCATCGATGGCCCCTTCGTTCGTCGCCAGCAGCTACGGCCGCAGCCGGCGCCCGGCGAGGTGCTGGTGAAGATCGCCGCCAGCGGCGTCAATCCGCTCGACACCAAGATACGTGCCGGCAAGGCGGCGCACGCGCGACATCCGCTGCCGGCCGTTCTGGGCATGGACATGGCCGGCACCGTGCTGGCCGTGGGTGAGGGCGTGACGCGCTTCCGCCCGGGCGATGCGGTGTTCGGCATGACCGGCGGCGTCGGCGGCGTGCCCGGCACACTGGCCGAGTATCAGGCCGTCGACGCCGATCTGCTGGCGCTCAAGCCGGCGGCGCTGTCGATGGCGGATGCGGCGGCGCTGCCGCTGGTCTTCATCACCGCGTGGGAGGGGCTGGTTGACCGCGCCCGGGTGAAGCGGGGTGACCGCGTGCTGATTCATGGCGGTGCGGGCGGCGTTGGTCACGTGGCGGTGCAGATCGCCGTTGCGCGCGGCGCGCGCGTCCATGCAACGGTGTCGGCACGCGACATGGAAGCGACGCGGCGCCTGGGTGCCGTGCCCATCGACTACCGCCACAGTGCGGTCGCCGACTATGTGGGCGAACACACGGCAGGCGAAGGGTTTGACGTCGTGTACGACACGGTTGGCGGCGCGACGCTGGATGCCTCGTTCGCGGCAGTGCGCACCTATGGCGGACACGTGGTGAGCTGCCTGGGCTGGGGCACGCACGCGCTGGCGCCACTGTCCTTCCGCGCGGCCAGCTATTCGGGCGTGTTCACGCTGCTGCCGCTGCTGACCGGCAAAGGGCGCGCCCACCATGGCGCCATTCTCGCCGAGGCGGCGCGCATGGCCGCGGCCGGCGAACTGCGTGTGCGGCGTGACGACTGCCGCTTCACGCTGGGCGACGTCGAGGCCGCGCATGCGCGGCTGCGTTCGGGCGAGGCGCGCGGCAAGATCGTGATCTAACTCGAATGAGACGGCGCCGCTGCGCGCTTACGCCGCAGCCCGCGTGCCGCGCCGCACGGCCGCTGGCGGCACGCCGAAACCGCGCATGAAGGCTTCGCGCATGTGGCGGCGGTCGCGGAAACCGGTTTCGCGTGCAATCACGTCCAGCGGGTGGCGGCTCTGTTCGATCATCAGGCGCGCTGCCTCCAGCCGCAGTCCTTCGACCGCCTTCGCCGGCGACTGACCGGTTTCGGCCGTGAATACGCGGCTGAACTGGCGCGGGCTCAGGTGCACCGCCTCGGCCAGTTCCTCGACCGAAAGAGGGCGGTTCAGGTTACGGCGCGCGTAGTCGAGCGCGCTCTGGATGCGGTCGGACTTGGGCGCCAGATCGAGCATTTCCGAGTGCTGGGTCTGGCCGCCCGAACGGCGCTGGTGCATCACCAGCTTGTGTGCCACCGAGCGCGCCACCTCCTCGCCCAGGTCCTTTTCGACCATGGCCAGCGCCAGATCGAGGCCGGCCGTCATGCCGGCCGAGGTCCATACCGGACCGTCGATGACGAAGATGCGGTCGTCCTCCATCCGGATGTCCGGAAAGCGCTTCTGCATCTCGCGCGCGAAGGCCCAGTGCGTGGTGGCGCGCCGGCCGTCGAGCAGGCCGGCCTCGGCCAGCACGAAGGCGCCGGTGCACACGCCGGCGACGCGCCGTGCGTGACGGCCGGCGCCGCGCACGAAGTCGCGCAGCGCTGCCGGCACAGGCTGGTCGAGCGGGTTGATGACGCCTGACAGCATCCAGGTGTCGGCGCGGCTGTCCGCATCGAGTGCGCGGGTCGCCACCTGCAGCCCGCCGGACGAACGCACGTTGCCGCCGGTGACCGAGTAGTTCTCCAGCGCGTAGAAGGGCTTGCCGGTCACGATGTTGGCGAACTCGAACACGGCCTGGGTGGCCAGCGACATGAGCTGGAAGCCTTCGGTCAGTACGAATCCGATGTGGTGCATGGCCGTTTTCAGGTGGTGTCTTAAAATATAACCATAAACGTCATTTGAGACATTCACAAGCGGCCCTAGCATGACCTCACCTTCACACCGCACAGGAGAACCGTCATGTCCCGCATCCATCAAGGCACTGCCCTCGTCACCGGCGCTTCGTCCGGCATCGGCGCCCTCTACGCCGACCGCCTCGCGCGTCGTGGCTACGATCTCATTCTGGTCGCCCGCAATCGCGAGCGGCTCAACGCGCTGGCCGGACGCATCACCCGCGACACGCAGCGCGTGGTCGAAGTGATCGTCGCCGATCTGAACGACCGCACCGGCCTGCGCGAGGTCGAACAGACGCTGCGCCAGGACGCAAGCATCACGCTGCTGGTGAACAATGCTGGCGTCGGCACCCACACGCCGCTGCTGGAAAGCAATGTCGACGACATGGAGCGCCTGATAGATCTCAACGTGACCGCGCTCACCCGCCTCACTTACGCCGCCGTACCCGGCTTCGTCGCCCGTGCCCGCGGCGCCATCATCAATATTTCGTCCGTCGTCGGCATCGCGCCGGAGACGCTGAACGGTGTCTATGGTGCGAGCAAGGCCTATGTGACCGCACTGACCCAGTCCTTGCACCACGAACTGGCCGAAACGGGCGTCCGCGTGCAGGCCGTGCTGCCGGGTGCGACCGCGACCGATTTCTGGGCCACCGGCGGCCTGCCGGTCGAGCACCTGCCGAGCGAAATCGTCATGCGTGCGGACGATCTGGTTGATGCCGCGCTAGTGGGCTTCGACCGCGGCGAGCTGATCACCATTCCGCCGCTGCACGCACTCGATCTGTGGGAGCGCTACGAGTCGGCGCGGCAGGCGATGAGGCCGCAGCTGTCGACCAATGTGCCGGCTGCACGTTACGGCGTCACGGCCTGAGGTCGGTGCCCGGTCCGCGGTGCTGCAGGTGCCGCTCGGTCCGGGTGTGTTCTTTGCGTCGGCGCTGGGCGGCCTTGAGTACTCGGCCGCGAGGCGCTGGCCTAGCTATCCGATGAAGAACAGCGCGATGCAGCAGCCCAGTCCGAGCACCCACAGCAGCGAACGCAGGTTCGCGCGATCGGCCAGATAGGCGCCGATATAGGCGACGCGCGCGGCGATGAAGGCCATCGCCAGGCCGTCTATCGTGCCCTGCGCGGCCTGCATGCGCTCGGCGACCAGCACGCCGGCGATGAAGATGGGCAGCGCCTCGAAGCTGTTCATCTGCGCCGCATGCGCCCGCGCCGGCAAACCCTGCAGCGTGGCCAGCCACTGCCGCGGGTTGTGATTGTCGAATCCGCCCTCGCGGCGCGGTTTGCCGAAGCCCTTCTGCTTGGCGATCCAGGCGCAGACGATGGGCAGCAGGCAGGCGATCAGGATGCAGAGTTCGGCGATGGTCATGGTGGGTTCGTGGTCCGGCGCAGGGGCGCAGTTCAGGGGGAGCAGCACGCGGCCCGCATTGTCGCGCAGTCACGCCGAGGCCGCGACACAGGGCTTGTTCCTGGCCGCCGCGCCGCCGCTGTAGGCGAATTCCGACAGCGCGTCCGGCGCGGGAACCGGAGCGCGAGCGCCCGGCTCTACGGGACGCTTCGTGCGCTCACGAAGTCGCGCCCGGTCTTCGACGCTGACGGCCGGGTGTGCAGGGAGGATAGACAACAACACCGGCACCGCCGGAATCCAATCCATCTATCCACAGGAGCGTCAGTCCCATGATGAAGAAGCTTGCAGTCTCCGCCGCGCTCGCGGCACTCGCCGCAGCACCGCTGTCCGCATCCGCCAACACTCCGGTCTCGCCGATCGGCCCCACCGTCACCGTACTGACCGCGACCCCGACGCTGGTCGGCGCCGGGGTCGGTGTCAGCGCCCTGGGCACCGGTTCGCTCAGTTTCGACGCCTCGGGCAACGCGGTCGGACTGTTCCCGATCACCGGCGGTTTTCTCGATCCGGATCTGTCCAACGCCAAGATCGAGCATGTCGGCAGCGGCCTGCGTCTGTCGCGCAGCGGCGTCGATGTCGATCTCGAGAACTTTCTGATCGACACCACGCTGGCACAGGACACCATCTTCGGTCAGGTGACGGTGGGCAGTACCGTGCTGAATGACGTTCCGCTGTTCACGCTGAGCGGCCTCAACCTGTTCCTGTCGGACACCGCCGGTGCGGCGCTGAACAGTTTCCTCGGCATTCCGAATCTCGCCGGTGCCCAGCTCGGCTTCGCGCTGACCAACCCGGTCGCGGCCGTTCCCGAGCCCGAGACCTACGCGATGATGATCGCCGGCCTTGGCGCCATCGCGGTGATGGCGCGTCGTCGCCGGCAGGCGCTGAAGATCTGACACACGCATGCTGAACTCGGGAAGGGCTGCGCAACGCGGCCCTTCCCGGCAAAGCAGTCCCCTGCAACCCCTGAAGTTTCGCGGCCTGCAACAGCGGCCGCGCAAATCGGCACGAAACGCCTGTCGACGGTCCGCGCGCACGGTCCGGTACGTGCCGCCGGCCCGCAAACCCTATGCCGGGACACTGTGCCGATCTTCCGATGCACACAGTTGTCGCCATGGTGCGCGCCGCATTCGTCCTGAGCGATGCAAGGCGCCGCTGCGCAGTTCCGCCGCCCGACGCGGATTTCAGCTGCCCCTCACCTAATCCGCAGGCATATCGATGAGCCGATCGGCCTAGCCATCGCGCGCCATGGAGTCATTGCACAGTCATCCGTGCTTTTGAGAATCGTTTAGCGGCATAGCCGACGCCAACCGCATTCCCCAAAAACAGATTCCTGGAGCACTCATGTCAACGTTGAAACTCACCGTGTCCGCGCTGGTCTCGGCCGGCCTGCTGACGCTGGGCGGGCCGGCCCATGCGCTGTCCAGCTTCGGCCTCGCCGTCCTGCCCGACACCCAGTTCTATTCCCGCTACGCGACACCCGCCGAGGGCAGCCAGTTCTCGAACCGCTACGGCAGCGAACCCTATATGGCGCAGACGCAATGGCTGGCGCAGCACGCGCGCGTGCTGGGCATCCCGTTCGTCGTGCATCTGGGCGACGTGGTCGACCAGCAGGACAAGCCGGCACAGTGGGGCGTGGCCGACAACGCGATGAAGGTGCTGGAGCAGGCCGGACTGCCGTATTCCATCCTCGCCGGCAACCACGACGTGACCAATGGCTGCGGCTACAACGGCAGCCAGAGCGACTGCACCGACGCCCAGCGCAACCTGGCGAACGAGCCCTATCTGCGCTGGTTCCCGACCACCCGCGCGCAGCAGAACGCCACCTTCGGCGGTCGCGACGCGAGCGGCTTTCACGAGTACCACGTATTCGAGGCGCAAGGTCAGCGCTTCATGGTGCTGGCGCTGTCGTGGCGCGTATCGGACGCCGGTTTCGCCTGGGCGCGCGAAGTGATGCGCGCCAACCCGACGCTGCCGGTCATCGTCACCACGCACGATGCGCTCGCCATCGAGAGCGACGGCAAGACCGCGAAGCAGACGCCGTACAGCGAACTGCTGTGGGAACGCCTGATCCGCGACAACGACCAGATCTTCATGGTGATCAACGGCCACAACCACGGCGCGGCCCGCACCACGCGCGTGAATGACTTCGGCAACAAGGTCGAGCAGTTCGTCGTCGATTACCAGATGGCCTATCAGGGCGGCAACGGCTACATGCGCGTGTACGAATTCGACCTCGGCGCCAACCAGATCAGGGCGCTGTCCTTCTCGCCCTGGGTACCGCAGAAGCCGCAGAACACGCTGAACCAGTTCGACGTCGCGGTGCTGACCGACGAGAACAACGAGTTCTCGATTCCGATGAATTTCGCCGAGCGCTTCCGCCGCTTCAACCCGCAGTTCGCCGCCGGTCAGGACAACCGCGAGGAGCCGCTGGTCGAAACCGTGCGCGAACTCATCCTGGCCGAGTACGACGACATCGAGCCGACCGTGCCGGTCGAGCCCTTCGACGCCGATGACTACGCACGCGCCCAGAACACGCTGGCCCACTGGCGCTTCACCGGCACGCCCGGTACCGCGGTCGTGGACGGCGGTCGCGTCGAGGATCTGACCGGCCGTAACCCGCTGGTGCGCGTGCCGCTCGAACGTGGCGCTCTGCTGGCTCACGCGAAGTGGTCGGACGACCACCACGCGCTGTCTGCCGCCAAGGGCAGCGTGTGCTTCGACGCCAACTCGAACCAGGGCGTGCGCCAGAGCTTCTTCCAGACGCTGCAGGGCGCGCCGCTGAACGACGACATGCTGCGCAAGGGCTATACCGTCGAAGCCATCGTCAAGTTCTCGAAGGACTGGACCGCCGCCAATAACCAGTGGATGACCGTGATGTCGCGCTTCGGTACGCGCGGCGACCTGCAGGGTTTCCTCGGCGGCTGGAAGGGCTCGTCCACGCTGCAGTTCGCGGTGTCCAACCTGCGCGAATTCCAGTGGGAGCCCACCATCTTCACCGGCGGCGCCGCATGGGTGAGCTGCGCCAGCGAGAACCAGACCTGCTCCTTCCCCGGTACCGCTCAGGTGCGCTACGGCGCCAACGGCCGCTTCAACACCCGCACCGCCACCGGCAGCATCCAGTGCAGCAACGCGGTGTTCGGCGATCCGATCTCCGGCACCGCCAAGTCGTGCGCCTACCTGACCGAGAACACCTACAACTCGAAGACCAACTGGTCCGGTGAAATCATGCTGGATACTTGGCAGCACGTCGCCATCGTCAATGACCCGGTCAGCCGTGACACCACGATGTACGTGGCCGGTGCGCCGGTGCTGCGCAACGTGCAGGCGGCCGACGGCGTGGCGGGCTTTGCCGGCACGCCCTGGCTGATCGGCGGTCACGCCACGGCCGGCGGCAGCGCCAACGGCTTCCTCGGCTGCATCAACGAAGTGCGCATCACCGAAGGCGCACTGACGCCGGAGCAGTGGCTCACCGCGCGCAAGACCCGCGTCAGCGGCACTGGTGGCCGTCAGGCCATCACCGGCACCGACGGCGACGACCTCATCGTCGGCAACGCGGCGGCTGACACCATCACCGGCAAGGGCGGCGCCGACACCTTCGTCTATCGCTCGCTGCGCGACGGTATGGACACCATCACCGACTTCGTGCCGGGCGAGGACAGGCTGAACCTGCGCGGCGTGCTCGCTTCGGTCGGCTACGCCGGTGCCGACGCGCTGGCCGATGGCCGGGTGCGCGTGATCGACAGCGCCGCTGGCGCGGTCGTGCAGGTCGACGCCGGAGCGGGCGCCTTCCGCAACCTGGTCGTGCTGCGCGGCATCAGTGCCGCCCAGGCCGCCGCGGCCGCGAACTTCGCCTACTGAGTGACCCGCGCACGAAACGCACTGCACTGAGCTGAAAGAGGGCGGGCCACCCGGGTGCCACCGCGGGCCCGCCCGACAAACCGACTGACCAAGGACTGAATCATGAAACTGAAAGCACTGATCCCCGCGCTCGCACTGTCATTTGCAGCGCCGTTTGCCTCCGCCGCCACCTTCAGCGACACCTTCGACACCGGCCTGTCCGGCTGGACGGCGCTGGGCGATGTCGCCCTCGTCAATGGCACGGTCGCACTGACCACCGCCAGCGCGACTTTCGAAGACGACATCGGTCTCGCGCTGAACCTGTCGGGCCACGATCCGCTGGCCGTCGGCATGCCCGATGGCCTGGAACAGGGCCTGAGCCTGCCGCTGGGCGCACTCGACGGCGACGCGCTGTCGCAGGCCACCGAAGGCTCGGCGCTGGTGCGCACCTTCAGCGTGACCGCCGGCGATCGTCTGCGCTTCGACTGGATGCTGTCGACCGTCGATACCGCCGAAACCGGCTTCGGTCTGGACTACGCCTTCGTCGTGATCGACGGCCAGCGCATCGATCTGGGCACCGCCGCCTCGGCCACCCCGTCTGGCAACGCGCCGTACGCCGCCCACACCGGCTGGTCGACCTTCGAATACGTGTTCACCGGCAGCGGCTCGGTCACGCTGGGCGTCGGCGTGGTCGACGTGCTCGACTACACGGCCAGCAGCCAGCTGCAGCTCGACAACTTCTCGATCGCCGCCGTGCCGGAACCCGAAACCTACGCGATGCTGATCGCGGGCCTCGGCCTGATAGGCGCGGCCGCCCGTCGCCGCGCACGCGACTGATTCCGGGGTCGTCTGGCAATGAAGAAGCCGGCGGGGCGTGCGCTCCGCCGGCTTCTTCCTTTCGTGGGCAGGGTCTGATGGCCGGATGAAAATGGGCGTACCCGGCTGCAGCGTGCCGCCCGGATGTCGCGCAGGGGCTTCCGTCCCGCCGAGGCGCTTGGCTGTTCCTCATTCGATTCGGCATTGCCGGAGCTGATCGTCATACGCACCACCGGCATCCAGGCACCTGTCCATCTCGGCCGCTTCAGAAAACTCTCCCCAAGCTGCCCACGCGGCCATCACGAGCGTTATCCAGAACAGGATGCTGACAACCGCTACGCGCATGCCGTTCGGATCGACATCCCTGCTAAACAGACGGCAGATGAGATAGCCCGGCCCTTTGACGATGACTTCGGCGACGACATCAATCAGAACCTGTCCGACGAAGCGGAACACGGTGCCGAGGACTTCGCTGGCGATTTCTCCGAGAGGCATGGTGAACTTAGGGTGGGAGACGATATAGCGGCGAGATATCGAGGCCTGTCCCCTACAAAGCGGATTTCTATCTAGCGCCTGCCTACTTGATGTACATGTACATAATCCGACTTTGGGCGTACGAGTAAGCGTTCTCGGACAGCCCCGGAAGGCACTTTCGAAGATGGAGCCGAACGTTTTCGTGGACCCTTTCATATGGTTCGTTGTAAAACGAGTGGGCACTTTTCTTCACAACGGCTTGTAGTCGTGTAGCCATGACAATTGCCTCCCTTACAGCCAGGGGGGAGGTGCTGGAATACTTGTTGAAAACTCTTTCTTCAAAATTATTGTCCGGTGGCTCTCCCCACTTTCCCATCTCCGAAAATATTGCTGCGATAAGATCAATTTTCGAATTTTCATTCATAGGAAAGATCAACGTGCAAGCTCAGGGGTGCGAAGCCGGCTTGTCGGCGAAGCGTCCCTCTGGAGCGGAACGTTAGACATTGGTATTACTCTCTGCGTAGATTCTTTCAAGCTCAACTTCGTCTTCGAGTGGTGAGAATTCCCAACACAATTGTTTTGAAATGCCGTTCAGATCTCCGAATAAGGTTCCAGCGTTTAGGCCGCAACGACTGAGATCTTCACGTAGCGCTGGAAAATATTTGCTAGGGATTTCGATTTTCCAAAGGCGATTTTTTTGCCGGGAGTTATTTTCTAGCGGGATAAAACCTGGACGGGTTGGCATGTAGCGATGTACAGTGAACCAACCGGATTGAGCAATTATTCTCGGTGTGAGATGGCGCGGACGAAAAATCAAAGTTCTTCTGGTGCTTAATGGATCGGCCATCTTTTCTTCGTCGGCATAATCATTTGATGTGCCAAAGAACATCCAGACTGCGCCGTTGGTTTTTCCCATGGGTGGTTTTTCGATAGCAAACCAAAGCGCTACCAGTGCATTAGTTGTCCAGTCCAGAAGACGAGTGGGTAAGCCGTGATGTTGAGCTAAAGCTAGCCAGTCCCAATCATCTCGAAGGTCACGAGACAGATGAGGTAGAGCCTGCCTCTTAAAGTCCCTGAGCATTTCTCTTTCGGCGTCGGGCATGCTGAACCGAGTACGAAAAGTAATGCGAGAAATTTTTGGCTCCAACTTCCATTTGGAGTCTGTATGGCCGCGAAAAAGCACATTCCGTTCACCTGTACATTGTTCTTCGATGTGTTGTAAGTAGTCTGGAAGTGAACAGACTTCTATGGTGGGGAAAGTATTTTTCTTGGTCATTGCAGATGAGAAAAATGTCTAGCGTTGGAGGTAACCGGACTGCCGCTTGCGGCAGGTCCGGTTGACCGAAAGGTTAGGCCTGCACGCCATTAGCTTACCTCCACACCGAGTGCCTCAAGTACTTCTTTAATTTTCATAGAGGTTGATGCGTAGCTGGGCGCATAGATTTTTGATGGGCTGGCAGCATCGCGAAGATGTTTTCGTGCCAGAAGCAATACTTGAGTCAAACTTTCGGCTTGCTCGCTTGTTAACGATTGAGGAATAGATGAATTAGACATAGTGGTTTAATTAGGTTAGAGAATTAATGCTGATAGGCACTCAGCTAGTTTGGCCTAACGACGCTGTAGAAAAACTCCATCTCGGGGCAAGCGCTTGCTTCCGGCCTTCGCCGGCTCGAAGTCGTTCGTCATCTTCTCAGCCTTCCGATCTTCGCTTCATCGTCGTTCCCTGACGTGTGCCGTGGCCGTTGCGGTGTGCGCCATTTCGCCCGCCAGCTTACCTAAGTCGCGTATCCGTGGTGCCCAAGCTTTTCGGTGTTGTGCGCCAGGACGTACAGCTTCCATTGCCCATCCACCTTCTCCCGCCCGCGCAACGTGAAACGGGCGAGCCGCTTGTGGTGCCACAGGTTGCCGAACACCGGTTCGACGGTGACAAACCGCGCGACAATCATCCGCTGGCATAAATGGGGTCCGTCCCTAATAACGATATAAGGCCCAATGTTGAAGGTAAAGGGCGGCCCGCTCGCGGAGCGGCTTTGACCGTAATGTTAGGAAAGGGCATTGGCATTTATCTATTTTGTAAGGATGTGCAGATTAAAATCTGAACTTAAGTTCTTCAAGTTTTTTAATCAAATCTTGCTCTGTTAGTACCATTTCATGCTTAGGAACGATGGTGATGGCAATTTGTCTTAACCATTTTCCAAAAACACTTATGCTAAGGACTAAAGTGGTAGTGCGCGGAAAAATTTTATCTGGCGCATAACTTGTAATAAATGCGGAATGCCCAAAAAATAAAATTTTCTTTGGCTTTTGAAGTGGGGGTGTTTTTGTGGCAAGAGCGTTGTTGTAAATTACTTGATTGGCTATTTCGTCAACCGATCCACTCAAGCCATAACTTTCATGTGGCCAAGCAGTTACAGATATATAAAATAGATCGCCGCTTGGGTTAATGAATTTGGCGCGTATGGCTCGATACGCCTCATCTTCGTGATGACTGATTTCTGCATTGTCAGCCACGATCGCAGAAACTGAGATAGTCTTGTCTTCAATAACCGCTGCAGAAGCTGCAACTGTTAAGAACAGGGGAATTACTCCTGAGATAATATGTCGCATATGCGCATTTCCTAACTTTGTTTTCTGGCGCAAATTTGCGCCATAACTATGGACGGCGGCGGGTAAACATACAGCCGTGACTGCTCTGAAACCCGCGTGGCAGCGTCATTATGGATGTTCCGACTGTTCATTCATACAGTATTAAACGGATGTGAAAAACCTCACCCTTTGATGCCGTCCGGTTTTTGATCACTGTACCGGAACATGCATCTGCCATCTACGCGGTCTACGGCTTCACGTACCGGGGACCGACCGGGCTCGTCGCGCGAGTGGCGAGATCGTCCCGTCCGGTCCCCGGCGCCGGCCGGATCAGAGGTAAATGCCGCCCGCTACCTCGATCCGCTGACCGGTGATCCAGCGTCCGCCGTCCGACAGCAGGGCGGCGACGGCGGCGCCGATGTCGTCCGGCAGGCCGACGCGGCCGAGGGCGGTCTGGTCGGCGATGGCGCTGTTCATCTGCGGGGTGTCGCGCACCATGCCACCGGCGAAATCGGTTTCGATGGCGCCCGGCGCAAGTGTGTTGACGGTGATGCGGCGATCGCCCAGTTCGCGCGCCATGAAGCGCGTCAGCACTTCGACGCCGCCCTTCATCGCGGCGTAGGCGGCGAAGCCGGGCAGGCTGAAGCGGGCCAGGCCTGAGGACACGTTCAGGATGCGGCCGCCGTCGGCGATCAGCGGCAGCAGCGCCTGGGTCAGGAAGAAGGGCGCTTTCAGGTGGATGCGGAACAGTTCGTCGAACTGCGCTTCGGTGGTGTCGGCGAACGCGGCATGGATGCCGATGCCGGCGTTGTTCACCAGATAGTCGAAACGGTCGCGTTGCCACTGCTGGCCGAGCGCCGACTTCAGCGCGTCGGCAAAGCCGGCGAAGCCCGCGCTGTCGGCGACGTCCAGCTGCAGCACGAGGGCGCGTGCGCCTTCGGCGATCACTTCAGCGGCGGCGGCTTCCGCCTCGTCGCGATGGCTGCGGTAGGTGATGACGACATCCACGCCCTGGCGGGCGAGGTGCAGCGCCATATTGCTGCCGAGGCCACGGCTGCTGCCGGTGATGAGGGCGATCTTGCGGTCTGCGTTCGTGCTCATGGATATCTCCTGGTAGCGAGGTCTGAAGGTGCGCGACGGGTAGGTCGCCAGCACGGATGCAGTCTATTGATCGGGTTTGTTGAGATAAACGCGGCTGGCTTTGTTACTCTGTCCATAATATTTGGACAATAAGACCGCTCATGGACCAGATCGAAGCGATGCGCATCTATTCCCGGGTCGCTGAACTGGGCAGCTTCACCGCCACCGCGGAGAACCTGGGACTGCTCAAATCGACGGTGTCGAATGCGGTGCAGCAGCTGGAGAGCGCGCTCGGTACGAGACTGTTTCATCGCACCACGCGCAAGGTGCAGCTCACCCAGGACGGCCAGGCCTATTACGAGCGCTGTCGCGATCTGATTGCCGACTTCGACGAACTGAATGCGCTGTTTGCCGCCGGCGGACAGGCGGATCTGCGGGGTCGGCTACGCGTCGATCTTCCGCTCGCGTTCGCGCGCGATCTGGTCATTCCACGCCTGCCGGAATTCCTGGCGCGTCACCCGCAGCTGGAAATCGAGGTGAGCAGCACCGACCGGCGGGTCGATCTGGTGCGCGAGGGTTTCGACTGCGTGCTGCGCGTGGGCGCGGTCGGCGACCACAGCCTGATCGCGGTGCCGCTCGGGCGCTTCGAACAGTTCAACTGCGCCAGCCGTGCCTACCTTGAACAGCACGGCACGCCGCGCACGCTGGCCGACCTGTCGATGCACAGGCTGGTTCATTACGCGCAGACGCTGGGCGCGCGTCCGTCCGGCTTCGAGTATGTGTCGCCGGACAGTGGCGAGGTGGTGAGCGTGCCGATGCAGGGCGCGATCACCGTCAACAACTCCGACGCCTACCGCGAAGCCTGCCGCGCCGGACTCGGGATCATCCAGGCGCCGCGTGTCGGCCGCTATCTGAACGACGACACATTGGTCGAAATCCTGCCCGACTACCGTGCCCCTTCCTTGCCGATCAGCCTGGTCTACGCCAACCGCCGCCATCTGCCGCTGCGGGTGAAGGCCTTCATCGAGTGGATGAAGGCAGTGATGTCCGAAAGGATGTGAAGCCGGCCGCACGGATGTCGGCTGCAATCGCGAGCAAGCTCGCTCTCACAGTTATCCGCACAGGAACGAGCGAGGGACCGCCGTGGGAAGCAGCCGATGTTGCCGACTGGGCCCTGACCCGGCGGCGCGCACTGCCCACCGCCGCTGTCGGGGTCAGAAGACCCCTCCCACAGAACCGCAGCTCCGGGCTGGGCCGCAGGCCACAGGCGCAACCTCTGTGGGAGCGGTCTTCTGACCGCGACACGGCTGTTGCTCGCCGCCGGCTTCGATCCCCGCAGCAATCGCGAGCAAGCTCGCTCCCACAATCTTCGCTGCAGGCCTGAGCGGGGGCTCTGTGGGAGGCGGCCTTTGCTGCTGATTCGGCAATGACCCGGCGCCGGGCACTGCCCGCCGCAGTCGGGGTCAAGACCCCTCCCACAGAAACCCCGCGCCGGCCTCGGATCGGGCGCGCCCCTTGTGGGAGCGGCCTTGGCCGCGATGCGGCCGGTGCACACCGCTGGCGTCCGTTGCGGAACGCCAGCGGGACACGCCCTCAGTAGGCGGTCTCGACCGCCCGCAGGTCGAACACCAGCACTTCGGCGTCACGCCCTTCGCTCAGCCACACCGCGTCGGCGCCGCGCAGCTTGAGGCCGTCGCCGCTGCCCAGACGCACGCCGTTCACCGTGACCTCGCCACGCGCAACGTGCACGTAGGCGTGACGCTCACCGCGCAGCGGCAGCGTGGCCGCCTCGTCGCCATCGAACAGGCCGGCATAGACCAGCGCGTCCTGACGGATGCGGATGCTGCCCTCGGCTCCGTCCGGCGTGACGACGGGGCGCAGACGGCCGCGCTTTTCCTCTGCGGCGAAATGGATCTGCTGGTAGCCCGGCGGCGTGCCGTGCTCGTCCGGCAGGATCCAGATCTGCAGGAACTTCACCTGCTCGGTCTGCGAACCATTGAATTCGCTGTGCGCGATGCCGCGGCCGGCGCTGATCATCTGGACGTCGCCCGGGCGGATCTGCGAGCCGTTGCCCATGGTGTCCTTGTGCTCCAGCACGCCGTCGAGCACGTAGGAAAAGATTTCCATGTCGCGGTGCGGGTGCATGCCGAAGCCGGCGCCGGGGGCGACGGTGTCGTCGTTGATCACCAGCAGGTCGGAAAAGCCGCGCTGTGTCGGGTCGTCGTAGTGGGCGAACGAGAAGGTGTGGCGCGAACTGAGCCAGCCGTGTTCGGCGACGCCGCGCTGGTCGGCGGGGCGGGTTTCGATGGCCGGGCGGGCGCTGAGGATGGGGGTGTTCATGGCGATCTCCTTCGTTGCGGGGTGCCGCGCGGCGGCACCCCTGCGTTCATGTGGGGCTCGGGTTCAGGCGGTACGGCGGGCGTCGAGCGACAGGGCGCCGCCACCGAAGGCGACGATCTGCAGCAGGCCGCCGGCGATGGCGACGTTCTTGAAGAAGTGGATGAACTGGTTCTGGTCGGACAGGTTGAAGTGGAAGCCGAAGGCGGTGACCAGGCTGAAGGCGGCGATCGCGGCGGCGACCCAGCGGGTGCGGTAGCCGACGACGAGGGCTGCGGCCAGACCGATCTCGACGAACAGCGCGCCGGCATAGGCCAGTTCCGGGAAGGGCAGGCCGACCGAGGCGATGTAGCCGATGGTGCCTTCCGCCTGGGTGAGCTTGCTGAAGCCGGCGAGCAGGAAGAGGGCGGCGAGCAGCACGCGGCCGGCAGCGGCGGCGATCTGTTGGGCGTCGGTGCTGCGCGCGGCCTGCTGAGCGGAGGAGGCCTGGATCGTCGAGGTGTTCATGGTCTGTCCTTTCGAGGGTGTCTGGGGTTGTCTGCCGGTGCGCTGTACTGATGCCGCAACCGATGGCTGAACTGTACTGTCGCGGAATTGGTTGATAAATCGGCCGTGGGTTGAAAGACTGTCACAATGGAGTGGACAGTAAGGTCGTGGAGCGCCGGATGAGCCAGCTTGAGGACATGCAGATTTTCGTCAGCACCGTGGATGCGCAGAGCTTCACGGCCGCGGCTGACCGGCTCGGGCTGTCGAAGCAGCTGATCAGCCGCCGCATCATGGCGCTCGAAGAGCGGCTGGGTGCCCGTTTGCTCGTACGCACCACGCGCCGGCTCAGCATCACCGACACCGGACGCGGTTTCTACGAGCGCGCGGTGAAAATCCTGCAGGACGTCGATGAGGCCGAGCAGCTCGTCGCCAATCAGAACGCGGCGCCGCGCGGCACGCTGCGGCTGACCGCGCCGATGTCCTTCGGCACGCTGCACCTGGGTCCGGCGATCGCGCGCTTCATGGCCACCTGGCCGGAAGTGACGATGGAACTCGATCTGAGCGACCGCTTCGTCGATGTCGTGGGCGAGGGCTACGACATGGCGGTGCGCATCGGCCAGCTCGGCGATTCGTCGCTGATCGCGCGCGCCATCGCGCCGACCCAGCTGGTCGTATGTGCCAGCCCCGCCTACATCGAACAGCACGGTCGGCCGCAGACGCCGACCGACCTGAAGGACCATCAGTGCCTGCTGTACGGACATTCGCGCAATGTCGAATGGCCTTTTCTCGACAAGGGCCGACCGTTCGCACTGCCGGTCAGCGGCCGTCTGCGTGCGAACAACGGCGAACTGGCATGCGACGCGGCCATCGCGGGTCTGGGCGTCGTGCTGCTGCCCACCTTCATCGTCGGCGAGGCGCTGCGCGCCGGCAGCCTGGTCAGCGTGCTCGACGAATACGCGCCGGCACCGCTGACCATCTACGCGGTGTATCCGCAGCACCGCCAGCAGTCGCGCACGGTCAAGGTGTTCACCGAATTCCTGCGCAACACCTTCGGCAAGACCAGCTTTTCCTGAGCGGCCAAGGGTTTCCGGGCGATCGACGCCGGTGCTTCGAAATTTTCCTTGAAAAAAGCACGACCGTTCGTATTATTGTCGTATGGGCAAGGGAGAACACACACGCACGGTCATTCTCGAAGCGGCGCTGGCGCAGGCCAGTGAGAGCGGCTTCGAATCGCTGACCATCGGTTCGCTGGCCGAACGCACCGGGTTGTCGAAAAGCGGGCTGTTCGCGCATTTCGGCTCACGCGAGGACCTGCAGTGCGCGGCCATCGATGCGGCGGCGCAGCTGTTTGCCGACACGGTGATGAAGCCGGCCTTCGCTGCCCCGCGCGGCGTGCCGCGGTTGTGGGCGATGTTCGAGGGCTGGCTGGGCTGGACGCAGCGCGGCGGTCTGGCGCACGGCTGCCCGATCCACGCGGCGTCGGTCGAGTACGACGACCGGCCGGGGCCGATGCGTGACCGGCTGGTCGGCCACTACCGCGCGCTGCAGCAGGCGCTGGACAAGGCGGTGCGCATCGCCATCGACGCCGGTCACCTGCGCGCCGATCTCGACATCGAGCAGTTCGCCTTCGACATGTTCGCCATCGTGCTCGGCTACTACCACGCCGCCCGACTGATGGACGACGCACGCGCCGGCGAGCGCGCGCGCGCCGCCTTTGCCCGCCTGCTCGCCGATTTCGCCGTTCCGGGAGCACTGCCATGAGTTCGATCGCCCTCCATCCGCCGCTGCGCGTGCGCCGCGCAGCCGGTCCATCTCTGGCGCCGGTGCTGCGCCACTACTTCCGCTTCGCCAGCCGCGTAGCACCCGAACTGGCACGCCGGCAGGCCGAGCGCCTGTTTACGACGCCGCCGCGGCCGCGCAGCGTGGCGCCTGCCGCATCACCCGCCCGGCGCGAAACGGTGAGCGCCGGCCGTCACGACCTCGCGGTATGGAGCGCCGGTCCGGCCGGCGCACCGGCGGTGCTGCTGGCGCATGGCTGGGGTGGGCGCGGTGCGCAAATGGGAACGCTGGCGACCTCGCTGCTTGCGGCCGGCCGGCGTGTCGTGTGGTTCGATCAGCCGGGTCATGGCGACAGCGGCCATGGCCGCGTCGGACTGCCGGATTTCGTGCAGGCGCTGCACGCGCTGGTGGCTACGCACGGACCTTTCTATACGGCGGTCGGCCACTCGCTGGGCGGCGCGGCGATCGGTCTGGCGCTGCGCGAGCGGGCCGATTTCGGGCGCGCGGTGTTCATCGGCGCGCCAGCGTCGATGCGCGAGCACACGCTGCGCTTTTCCGCGCTGATCGGCATTTCGCCGCGCGTGCGCGAGGCCATGCGCCGTCGCATCGAGCACCGCTACAACGTTCGCTTCGACGACATCGACCGCATCGACGCGCTGGGTGACGTAAACGTGCCGGCGCTGTTCGTGCACGACGTCGATGACGCGCAGGTGCCGTTCGAACACGCGCTGCGTCTGTCGGCCGCGATGCCGCAGGCGCGGCTGCTGCGTACCTGGGGGCTGGGCCACAACCGGGTGCTGAAAGACGCCGCCACCGTGGCCGCGGTCACGCATTTCATCTGTGGCGACGAGGCGCTGCCCGAGGTGCTGCCGGCCCTGCCGCAGCCGGCGCCGATCTACTGAACAGACGACGTTTCCGCGGCGCGTCTCTTTATGTGAATCAAAGTTGTATCATGTGAAACTTGTGCCCGCGTGCCTGCCGCGCCGGGCGCTTTTACACAGGACAACCAAGGAGACACAACATGTCGGAACGCATCGTCTTTCGCAGCGGTGAAGCACTGGTCGCCGGCGGCCCCCCGGGCACTGCAGCCGAACCCGAAGTCATCATCGGCGAACTGGACGGCCCGGTCGGCACTGCGCTGGCCACGCTGACCGGTGACCAGGTGAAGGGCCACACCCGCGTGTTCGCCATCCTGAACACCGACATCCAGGTGCGCCCGCTGACGCTGATGGTGAGCAAGGTGACGGTCAAGGACGAGCGCTACACCAACATCCTGATGGGCACCGTGCAGGCCGCCATCGCCAACGGCGTACTCGACGCCGTGCGCGCCGGCGACATTCCGAAGGAGAAGGCGAACGACCTCGGCATCATCGTGTCGGTGTGGCTGAACCCCATGGTGTCGACCGCCAAGGATCTCGACCACAAGATCCTGTTCGACATCCATCGTCAGGCCATGGCCAAGGCGATCAAGAAGGCGATGAACAATCAGCCGGACATCGACTGGCTGCTCGAGAACCAGGACAAGATCACCCACAAATACTACCAGATGGGGCTGGACGGGAAGATCTGATCCGCATCCGGCGGCACCTCTGAGGGTGCCGCCTCGGTTTCCCGCTCAGGTGGCGACCGTCTTGTCCTTGAAGCGGCAGATATCGACGATGCCGCACTGGCCGCACAGTGGTTTGCGTGCGGTGCAGGTGTAGCGGCCATGCAGGATGAGCCAATGGTGGGCGTGCTGCATGAATTCCGCCGGCACCACCCTGAGCAGTGCGTGTTCGACTGCCAGCACGTCCTTGCCGGGCGCCAGGCCGATGCGGTTCGAGATGCGGAAAATGTGGGTGTCGACCGCCATGGTCGGCTCGCCGAACACGATGTTCAGCACCACGTTGGCCGTCTTGCGGCCGACGCCGGGCAGCGCTTCGAGCGCGGCGCGATCGTTCGGCACCTCGCCGCCGTGCTTCTCCAGCAACTGGTGCGACAGCGCCACCACGTTCTTCGCCTTGGCGCGGAACAGGCCGATGGTCTTGATGTAGTCCTCCACGCCCTCGACACCGAGACTGACCATGGCTTCGGGTGTCGGCGCGACCGGGAACAGCTTGCGCGTCGCCACGTTGACGCCCTTGTCGGTCGCCTGTGCCGACAGCACGACGGCGACCAGCAGCTGGAACGGCGAGCCGTATTCGAGATCGCTCTTCGGCTGCGGGTTGGCTGCGCGCCAGCGCTCGAACAGGGTCTGTATTTCGGCCCGCGTGAGCCGGCTTGCACGCCCCGCCATCAGGCCGACGCGGCTTCGGCCGGCGTGTGCGGTGCGGCAGCGCGCGCCTGTACCCGCGCCACCCAGGCGTTGCGCGCGGCGATCAGCAGACCGAGGAAGATGAAGGCGCCGGGCGGCAGGATGGCCATCAGCAGGCCGCGGTATTCGTCGCCGAACACGCGGATTTCGTGGGCACCCGGGACGATCATATCGATGCCGGAGAACAGCGTGCCGGCACCGATCAGTTCGCGCGCGCCGCCCAGCAGCGCCAGCACCCACAGCAGGCCCACGCCCATTGCTGCGCCGTCCCAGGCAGCGGCCAGCGGCGAGTTCTTGGCGGCGAAGGCTTCGACCCGCGCCAGCACGATGCAGTTGGTGACGATGAGCGGAATGAAGATGCCCAGCACCAGGTAGAGGTCGTGCAGCCAGGCGTTGAAAGCCAGATCGAGGCAGGTGACCAGCGCCGCGATGATCAGGATGAACACCGGGATGCGGATCTCGTGCGGAATGAGCGTGCGCAGCGCGGCCACCGCGCCGCTGGCCAGTGCCATCACCAGCACCGTCGCCAGCGACAGGCTGACTGCGTTGACGAGCGTGTTGCTGACCGCCAGCAGCGGACACAGGCCGAGCAGCTGCACCAGCGCGGTGTTGTTCTCCCACAGGCCCTTGCGGCCGATGTCGCCGTAGACGGCGCGTTCTTCAGCGTTCATGCCGGTATCCCCCGAAGTGCTTGCTGCGCCGTGACGGTGGACGCGATGCGGCGCTCGATCATTCGAACACCTTGTCCGCTGATGTGCCGGCCGGCAGTGCGAACAGCGCATCGCGCACCGGCGCGATGGCCGCGGCGGCGCGACCGGCGGCGCGGATGACGGCGCGCGGCGAAATGGTGGCGCCGGTCATGTAGGTGAAATCGCCACCGTCCTTCCGGACTGTCCAGCTGGCGGCCTGCGCGGTGTCGCGGCCCGTGAACTGGCTGATCCACTTCGGCGACGCACGGTCCTTGGCCGGATCGATGTAGTCGCCCAGCCCGGGCGTTTCCTTGTGCGCCACCACGCGCACGCCGCCCAGCGTGCCGTCGGCGCGCACCGCCATCAGCAGCCGGATGGCGCCGCTGTAACCGTCCGCCGCCTGTGCCTCGAACACCAGTGCGACCGGTTCGTTGCCGCGGCGAGCGCGATGCAGCGTCACCGGGCCGTCGATGCCGAGCGCGGGCAGGGCGGGCAGCTGCACGGTGTCTTCGAGCAGCGCGTTGTCGTAGTCGCCACGCTGCAGCACCTGGGCGATCAGCTCCAGCCGGCGCGCCTCGACAGACGCCTGTATCGGCGCCTCGGTGGCGTCGTGGGTGAGCGCCATCAGTGCGGTGAAGGCGAGCGTAAACACGGCCAGCAGTGCGGCCGAGCGCATCGCGCTGCCGGCCGCGGTCGGTGCCGGCGGTTCCGGCGCCAGTTCGGCGGCGGCCAGCGCCTCGTCGACCACCGGCGTCTGCGCCTCGTCGCTCATGGCGCGCCTCCGTTCTTGTGGCCGAACACCGGCGGCTGCGTCTTCATGTCGATCAGCGGCACGCAGATGTTCATCAGCAGCACGGCGAAGGCGATGCCGTCCGGGTAGGCGCCGAAGGCGCGGATGAGCCAGGCGATCAGCGCGATGCCGGCGGCGAAGATGAGCTTGCCGCGCGGCGTGGTCGCCCCGGATACCGGATCGGTGGCGATGAAGAAGGCGCCCAGCAGGGTGCCGCCCGCCAGCAGATGGAAGGCCGGGCCGGCGTAGTGCGCCGGATCGATCAGCGAGGCGATGCCCGATACCAGCGACATCACCGCCAGAAAGGCGACCGGTACGTGCCAGGTGATGATGCGCAGCGCGAGCAGCAGCAGACCGCCTGCGCCCCAGGCCAGCGCCACCCACTCCCAGCCGGCGCCGGCGACATGGCCGAAGGCGGTCGAGTTCATCACGGCGGCGGTGTCGCCGCCGGTCATCAGGCCGGTGCGCAATGCGTCCAGCGGCGTGGCGCCGGTGACGCCGTCGAGCGCGCGGGCGCCGCCGAACACCCAGTCCATCTGCGTCGCGAAGTCGCCGAAATTGAGGCCGGGCCACTGCGACATCAGCGCCGGGAAACTGACGATCAGCAGCGCATACGCCAGCATGGCCGGGTTGAACGGGTTCTGCCCGAGGCCGCCATACAGGTGCTTGCCAATGATCAGCGCGAAGGCGGTACCGAGCACGGTGGTCCACCAGGGCAGCAGCGGCGGCAGGCAGACGGCGATCAGCCAGGCGGTGACCAGTGCGCTCATGTCGGTCAGTGCCGGCGCCACCGGGCGGCCGCGCAGCGCCAGCATCAGGGCTTCACAGGCGAGCGCGGTGGCGCTGGCCAGCGCGATCTGTACCAGCAGCGCGGCGCCGAACAGCCAGCTCTGCACGGCGATCGCCGGCAGCATGGCGACCAGCACCGTGGTCATCACGCGGCGCACGCTGGTGTTCTGGCGGAGGTAGGGTGAGTTGTACATCGTGTTCCGTCGTGATGGGGCGCGCGGCAGGCGCGCCCCGGTGTCATTCCGTCGGCTTGTCCGCCGTTGCGGTTTCGCTCGCCGTTTCGCCGCTGCCGGTGGCCACCATGTCGGCGGCCATCTTCCGCCGCGCCTCCGCGGCCTCGACCTGCGCCTGCTGGGCCGGCGTCAGCGTGTCGGTGTTCTTCGCCGCAACGGCCTCCTTCTGCGCCTTGGCGCGCGCCATCGCGGCCTCGATCAGGGCCTTCTTCGGATCCTCGGCAGCCGGGGCCGTTGCCGTTCCGCCTTCAGCGGCCGGCGCGTCGGTGGCAGCCGGTTTCGCCGCCGGCTTGGCTGCGCTGCGTGCCGCCAGCTTGGCCGCCTTCTCTTCCTTCTCGCGTTCGGCCCGCCAGTTGCGGAACTCGAAGCGCTCGCGTGCCGAGTCGGCGGCGTCCTTGTCGCGCTCGCGCGCCCAGATTTCGCTCTTCGCGTAACGGTAGTAATCGACCAGCGGAATGTGCGACGGGCAGACATAGGCGCAGCAGCCGCACTCGATGCAGTCGAACAGGTGGTATTCCTGTGCGCGGCCGAAGTTGCGTGCGCGCGAGTGCCAGTACAGCTCGAACGGCTGCAGATCGGCCGGGCAGGCGCGTGCGCATTCGCCGCAGCGGATGCAGGGCAGTTCCGGCTCGGGCGGCGGGAACAGCGCCGGCGACGAGGCGAGCAGACAGTTGGTGGCCTTCACCACCGGCGCTTCGACGCCGGGCAGCGGGATGCCCATCATCGGACCGCCCATGATGAGCTTGTCGGTGTCCGGCTTCAGACCGGCGTGTTCGAACACGAAGCCGATCGGTGTGCCGATGGCGACGTCGAAATTGCGTGGACGGTCCACATTGCCGGCGACGGTGACGATGCGGCGGGTCAGCGGTTCGCCATGTTCGAGCGCGTTCCAGACGGCGAGCGCGGTCGCCACGTTGAAGCACTGCACGCCGAAGTCGGTCGAGCGGCTGCCGTGCGGTACCTCGATGCCGGTCAGCACGCGGATCAGCTGCTTGGCGCCGCCGGCCGGGTAGCGCGTCGGCACGACGACGACGTCGAGCGAGGCGTGACCGAGCGCCGCGGCGGCGGCCTTCAGTGCGGCGGCGGCCTCAGGCTTGTTGTCCTCGACGCCGACCAGCACCTGCTTTGCCGCCAGCATCTTCTGCATCACCAGCGCGCCGCGCAGGATGTCCTCGGCCTCGCTGCGCATCAGCATGTCGTCGCAGGTGATGAAGGGCTCGCACTCGGCCCCGTTCAGCACCAGCGTGTCCGTGCCACCGGCCTTGCCGGGCGCGAGCTTCAGGTGACTCGGGAACACCGCGCCACCGAGCCCGACCACGCCGGCGTCGCGCAGGTAGTCGCGTACCTCGCCCGGTGTGGCCGCGTGCCAGTCGAAGGGCTCGCGCTCGATGCGCTGGTCCTGGCCGTCCGGTTCGATCACGACCGCCATCGACGACAGTCCTGAAGCGTGCGGCATCAGCCGCGGCTCGATCGCCACCACGTGGCCCGAGGTCGGCGCGTGCACCGCACTCGACACATTGCCGTCGGCCGCGCCGATGCGCTGGCCGTGCAGCACCCGGTCGCCCACCTTGATCAGTGGACGCGGTGTGCCGCCGATGTGCTGGTGCAGCGGAATGATCAGCTGCGGCGGCAGCGGCAGACGGGCGATCGGCTCGCGCGTCGATGCGCTCTTGTTCGGGTCCGGCTTGACGCCGCCATTGAACGAAAACAGCTTGCGCAGCATCAGGCGGCTTCCTTTGCTGCGGTTTCGGTCGATACCGGCTTCAGGTCGAACACCGGGTAGCGCCATTTCCAGGTTTCCACCGTTTCGGCCACCGGCACCATGTCGATGCAGTCGGCCGGGCAGGGCGGTACGCACAGTTCGCAACCGGTACAGAGGTCGGTGACGATGGTGTGCATCTGCTTGGCGGCGCCGACGATGGCGTCCACCGGACAGGCCTGTATGCACAGCGTGCAGCCGATGCAGGTCGCCTCGTCGATGACGGCCACCGATTTCGGCTTCTCGACGCCGTGCTCGGCGTTCAGCGGCTTGTATTCGCGGCCCAGCAGGTCGGCCAGCTTGCGCACGCCTTCGTCGCCGCCGGGCGGGCACTGGTTGATGTCCGCCTCGCCGCCGGCGATCGCGGTGGCGTAGGGCTTGCAGCCGGGGTAGCCGCACTGGCCACACTGCGTCTGCGGCAGGATGGCGTCGATCTTGTCGACCAGCGGGTCGCCCTGGGTCTTGAACAGCACCGACGCGGCGCCGAGCGCGGCACCGAGCGCCAGTGCAAGACCGGTCATCACGAGCAGTGCGGAAATCATGAGTCGAGCCCGGCGAAGCCCATGAAGGCCAGGCTCATCAGGCCGGCGGTGATCATGGCGATGGCGTTGCCGCGGAAGGGCACCGGGATGTCGGCGCCGTCCAGCCGCTCGCGGATGCTGGCGAACAGCACCAGCGCCAGCACGAAACCGGCGGCGGAGCCGAAGCCGAACAGCAGCGACTGCAGCAGGTTGTGGCGCGCCGCCTGGTTCAGCAGCGGTACGCCGAGCACGGCGCAGTTGGTGGTGATCAGCGGCAGGTAGATGCCCAGCACCTGATGCAGCAGCGGACTGGTCTTCTGGATCACCAGTTCCGTCAGCTGCACGATGGCGGCGATGACGACGATGAAGCTCAGCGTCGACAGATAGCCCAGGCCGTAGGGCTTGAGCAGGAAGGTGTCGATCAGGTAGCTGGACCCGCAGGCCAGCGTCAGCACGAACATGGTCGCCAGACCCATGCCGATCGCGGTTTCGAGCTTTTTCGACACGCCCATGAACGGGCACAGGCCGAGGATGCGCACGAACACCACGTTATTGACCAGCGCGGTGCCAAGCAGGATGAACAGGTAACTCGTCATGACGGGGCGAGGATTCGCCGGATGTTTTCCGCAGGCCGCGGCGCAGGATGCGCCGCGTAACCGGCGGATTATCCGGCACTGCAGCGCAGCACTCAAGCTGCCGCAGGCGTCGGCGGCCGGTTATGTGGACAGAACCGCAGCCGGGGCGGCCGTCCGGCCGCGTTCAGACCAGCGCCGGGGCGGCGGCGATGCAGTGCGGCAGTTGTTCCACCGGCAGCGGTCTGCTCAGCAGATAGCCCTGGAAGGCGTCGCAGCCGTGCGCGGACAGGAAAGCCATCTGGGCCTCGGTTTCGACGCCCTCGGCCACCACGTTCAGCCCGAGATTGCCGGCCAGCGACAGGATGGTGCGCACGATGGCGGCCGAGTGCGGGTCGCTCAGCACCTCGTCGACGAAGCTCTTGTCGATCTTGAGCTGGTCCAGCGGCAGCTTCTTCAGGTAGGCGAGCGAGGAGTAGCCGGTGCCGAAGTCGTCCAGCGCGAAGCGCACGCCGCGCTGCTGCAGCGTGCGCATGGTGGCCAGCGTCATGTCGAGGTCGCGGTGCAGCATGCTTTCGGTCAGTTCGAGGCGCAGCCGGCGCGGATCGGCGCCGCTGTCGGCCAGCGCCTGCTCGACCCGGGCGACGAAGCCGGATTCATGGAACTGCCGCTCGCTCACGTTCACCGCGATCGTCCACTGCGCCCGCAGCGGATCGTCGGCCCAGGCGCGCAGCTGGGTACAGGCGGTATCGAGCACCCACTGGCCGATCGGCAGGATGTGGTTGCTCTGTTCGGCCAGCGGAATGAAGGCCGCCGGCGACACCATGCCGCGCACCGGGTGCTGCCAGCGCACCAGCGCCTCGACACCGGTGATGCGCCGCTCGGCGTCGGTCACTGGCTGGTAGTGCAGCCGCAGTTCGCCGCGCTCCAGCGCGCCGCGCAGGTCGCGCAGCAACTGGGCGCGGGCGGTGGTGTTCTCCTGCAGCGTGGGGTCGAAGAAGCTCAGCCGGTTGCGGCCGCTTTCCTTCGCCTTGTACAGCGCCATGTCGGCCTGCTTCAGCAGTTCGTCGGCACGGTCTTCGGCGCAGTTGAAGAGCACGGCGCCGATGCTGGCGGTGGAGCTGACCATCTGTCCGCCGAGGTCGCATTCGCCCGCCAGTGCGTCGCGCAGCTTGTCGCCGATCTCACCGACGCGCAGCGAAGCGGCCTGCAGATCGATGCCGAGATTGCCCAGGATGACGACGAACTCGTCGCCGCCCAGTCTCGCCACGGTGTCCGTGTCGCGCACGCAGCTGCGCAGTCGCGCCGACATCTGCTGCAGCAGCGCGTCACCCTGGGCGTGGCCCAGCGTGTCGTTGATTTCCTTGAAGTTGTCCAGATCCATCAGCAGCAGTGCGCCGTGCTGCCCGTCGCGCACGGCACCGGCGATGGCCTGGTCGAGCCGGCTGTTCATCAGACGGCGGTTGGGCAGGCCGGTCAGTTCGTCGTGAAAGGCCAGCCGTTGCGCCTCCTGCTCGGCCTTCTTGCGCGTCGTGATGTCGGCGCGTATCGCGATGTAGCGCTGTGGCACGCCATCGGCGTCGACCAGCGGCACGATGGTGGTGTGCACCCAGTACAGCGAGCCGTCCTTGGCCCGGTTGCAGATGTCGCCGTGCCACACCAGCCCTCTTGAAATGGTTTTCCACATGTCGGCGAAGAACCCGGGCGCGTGCGTGCCCGAGTTGACGACGCGGTGACTGCGGCCGACCAGTTCTTCACGCGCGTACTGCGAAATCTCGCAGAACTTGTCGTTCACCCGGGTGATGACGCCGCGAGCATCGGTTTCCGCGACGATGGCGTGCGCGTCCAGCGCCGCCTTCAGCTCGCCAACCTCGCGCAGCGAGTCGAGTACGCGGCGCTGCGCGCGCTCGCGCTCGGTGGTGTCGTTGAGGATCAGCACCACGCTGTCGATGCCGCCGTCGGCGCTGCGTTCCGGCACCAAGGTCGATGACAGGTGGACGGCGTTGCCGTCGTCTCCCGTGAAATGGCAGTCGAACTCCACGCGCCGCCCCTGCAGGGCCTCGGCCAGCCGTGGCCGCATCTGTCCGGCCAGCTGCGGCGGCATCACCTCGTCCACCGTGCGGCCGACGATGTCGCTGGCGGTCCGGCCCAGGTGCAGCTCGTGCATCGGGTTCACGTAGCGGAAACGCAGGTCGCGGTCGATGCGCGCGATGTCGGCCGGCACGTTGGACAGTATCGTGTCCAGCTCGCGCTCGCGCTCGCGCAGCGACCGTTCCGAGCGCTGCAGCAGTTCGTAGGGCTCGCGCAGGCCGATGACGAAGGTCGCGCGATAGACGAAGGTGTAGGCGGCAATCTTGTACAGATGGCCGAACATGTTCATGAAATCCGACGCCGTCGTGTAATTGGTGAACGCCAGTTCGCCGATGCCCATCACGAAACAGGCGCAGGCAAGGTAGCGGGTGCGCTGGTCGGGCGTGACCCGGTTCTGCCAGAACAGCCAGCCGGCCACCGCCAGATTGCCGATGCACAGCACGTACTCGAAGCCGGCCTTGAACGCCGTAACGCCGACGCCGGGCACGAAAGTCATCGGAAAGAGGTCGAGAAACCAGGTACCAGCGACGAACAGCGCACCGGTGGCAAGCAGGCCGAGTGTCAGCCAACTGCTACGTGACCCGGGCAGCGCGATGCGTGCCGCCACCAGCGCGACAGTCAGCAGTTCGAACGAGCGGCCGGCCAGCCAGAAGAAGATGGCTTTCGCGGTGCTGCTCTCGGTCAGCAGGGCCGGCATGCCGGCGTAACTCAGTGCGTGGATCAGGTCGCTGCCGGCAACCACCGAAAAACCGAAGATGAGCGTGTTGGAGGCGTAGTCGCCGGACTGGTCGAAACGGTGCCAGGCCATGATGACGACCAGCGCCGACACCACGACCGAGAAGGTTTCGAGCAGAAGATGAAAGGCCAGCATCGCGCCATGCCGGCCCTCGAACAGCGGAATCGGCGGCAGCAGCGCTGCAACCAACATCAGCAGCAGGGCGATCAGGCAGACGACAGCCGGCGAACGCAGGCCGGCGGCACCGTCGACGGGTTCGGCATTTCGTGTGGGCATGTCGGTGACCGGGCCGGCTTCGCGTTGATCCAGGGTAAACGGCCGCCGCAGGCGGGGCCTTAAGCACGGATCGCACGCTATTGCTTATGTTGCAGCCGGTCAAGCTGCCCGGCCACCCCGGCAGATCATGCTGGCGGGGTGGCGGTCGAACGGGGGGTGAGCCTTAGAAATCGACCGTGGCGCTGAGCATGGCGGTACGCGGCGCGCCCTGCACCAGATAGCTGGAGCCGGGGTAGCCGCCAGCCGCCGCCCAGTAGGCGCGGTCGCTCACGTTGTCGACGCGGGCGCGGAAGGTGACGTCCTTGCCGGCGACTCGCGTGATGTAGCGCGCGCCGAGGTCGAAGCGCGTCCAGCTCGGGATGGACGCGGCGTTTTGCGCATCGAAGTACTGTGAAGCGGTATAGATGGTGCGTGCGTCCAGGCTCAGGCCGCGCAGCAGCGGCACATCCCACTCGACACCGAAAGTGTATTGGGCGGATGGCACGCCGATCGCACGATTGCCGTCGTTGCTGCCGCCGGCCGTGCGCTCCATTTCGGCGTCGATCCAGGTGGCGCCACCGAGCAGGCGCAGACCCTGCAGCGGTTCGCCGTACAGCGTGAGTTCGATGCCAGTGTTCTGCTGCTCGCCGCTGGCGCGGAACACGTTGTCGGCGCCGACGAAAGCACTCGGCAACTCGATCGAGAACACCGCCAGACCGGCGCCGAAGCGCTTGTCCTCGTACTTCACGCCGGCTTCCGTCTGCTTCGACACGAAGGGCGACAGGCGCTCGTTGGCATTGACCGCGGTGTTCGGCGCGGTGCCGCCACGGGTCAGTGCCTCGGCGTAGTTGGCGTACAGCGACATTTCCTGCGTGAGCTTGTACACCGCACCGACCGCCGGTGTGAGCTTGGTCTTGTCATAGGAGGTGCCGAATACCGCGTAGTCGTTGTAGGGAACGTCGATGATCTTCTGCAGCCGCGCGCCGAGTGTGAGCAGCAGTCGGTCGTTGGCGAAGGCCATCGTGTCGGCGAGGGCCAGACTGAAGCTGCGGGTCTTCTGCTGTGTCTGCGGCGAGTTCAGCTCGGGATTGGCGGCACCGCCCGGTCGTGCAACCGGTTGCGGGTCGTAGAGGTTATCGACGAAGGCGGCGCCGAACTCGTTCTCGTTCTTCTCGGTGCGCCAGTGGCCGGCTATCGACGCCGTCAGGCGGTGCTGGACCGCTCCTGTCGTCACCTGGGTACGGATACCGGCCTCGCCCGTTACCACCGTCTCGTCGCGATAGTTGTCGAAGCGGCTGGAGTTGATCGTGCCGTTCGAGTCCAGGAAGTGAAAGGGCAGCGAGTTGCGTTCCTTGCCACGGCGCGCGCCCACCGCCACCCAGGTAGTGGTGACGTCGCTCAGATCGAACTCTGCACGCACCGTGCCGAACACGGTCTGGTCGCCGGAGTAGATCCACGGCTGCGAATAGTTTGACGACGCGCTCGGCGGACGCGGGACGAATGTGAGACCGCCGCCGCGCAAGAGGCTTGGACGGCCCTTGATCAGGTTCTGGTCCTGCATGCCGACGTCCGCCGACAGCCGGAAGTCGCGGCCGCGGTAATCCGCGCCCAGCGAGAACATTTCGAAGTCCTTGCGTTCGTTGTCGATGCCGGTGCCGCCGACGCGTCGGGCTGCGTTCACGCGCAGGCCCAGTTCCTTGTTTTCGCCGAAGCGGCGCGCCACATCGGCTGCGAGGTAGTCCTGACCGCCGGTCTGCAGACCGTAGGTCAGGCGTGTCAGGTCCTCGTTCGGTGCGCGCTTGGGCACCAGATTGATCGAGCCGCCGATGCCGCTGCCTGCTGTGCCGCCCGGGGCGGCGCCGTTGACGAAGGTATTGGCGCCGCGCAGCACCTCGACGCGTTCGAGGAACTCGGTTGCCACGTACTGCCGTGGCAGCACGCCATACAGGCCGTTGTAGGCCATGTCGTCGGAGAACAGCGGGAAGCCGCGGATGACGTACAGCTCCTGGAAATTGCCGAAGCCGCGCGAAATGCGCACGGTCGGGTCATTGCGCAGCACTTCGGCGACGCCCGAGGCCTGCTGGTCCTCGATCAGCTGACTCGTATAGGCGGTGGTGCTGAACGGGGTGTCAAGCGTGCTCTGGTTGCCAAGTATGCCGATACGCGCACCCTTCGCCACCTGTCCGCCGGCGAAGGCGGGCGGCAGGCCGGCGGCCGACGCGTCGGCGCTGGCTTCGACCACCACCGGTGCGAGCGTGATCGGCGCCGACGGATCTTCGGTCTGCTGGGCGTGAGCGACGGTGCTGGCGAGCGCCGCCATGATGGCGAGCGCGAGGGGAGGGCGCGGGAAGGCTGGGGCGTTTTTCATTGCAGCGGAGGGCACGGTGTGCTGAGGTAGAATCGGAATCAACGAATCGTATTACGAATCGTTCTTGTTTTCGTGTCGTTTGCGACTTTTTGCACACCGTCGCGGCGTGCTGTCGTATCCCCGCTACCCCGAGTCCGGCCCCGTCCATCGATGAAATCCGCTACGCCCGACACCGCCACGGCTTCCTGTACGTCCGCCGTACGCCCCCGCGCCACCTCGCTGCAGCGATGGGTGTGGGTGCACAAATGGTCCAGTCTGGTGTGCACGCTGTTCATGCTGCTGCTGTGTCTGACCGGTCTGCCGCTGGTTTTCTATCATGAGATCGACCACGCTCTCGGCAAGCACATCGAGGCGCCGGAAATGGCTGCCGGCACCGCGCATCTGCCGGTCGACCGCATCGTCGAGTCGGCGCGCCGCCACCATCCCGATCTGGTGCCGCTCTACCTGTTCAAGGAAGAGGACGAGCCGGACATGTGGGTGGTCAAGATGGACACCCGGCCCGACACCGACGAGACGCAGGCGAAGTTTTCGGTGGTCGATGCGCGCACCGGCGAAGTCCTTGGCGAGCCCCGTTTCGACGAAGGTTTCATGCACCTGATGTACCGGCTGCACGTCGATCTGTTCGCCGGTCTGGCCGGCCGGCTGTTCCTCGGCTTCATGGGCCTGCTGCTGGTGGTCGCGCTGGTCAGTGGCGTCGTGCTGTACGCCCCTTTCATGCGCAAGCTTGATTTCGGCGAGGTGCGTCGCAGCCGCTCGACCAAGCTGTGGTGGCTGGACATGCACAACATGCTGGGCATCGTCACCATCACCTGGGCGCTGGTCGTGGGTGGAACCGGCGTCATCAACACCTGGGCCGACCTGATCCTGAAGGCCTGGCAGGCGGAACAGGTTGCCGCGCTGAAGACCGCCGGAGCCGGTGCCGCGCACGGCGGCAGCGCGGCGCCGCTGCAGTCGCTGGTCGACGCTGCACTGGCCGCCGAGCCGGGCATGGCCGTGGCCACCGTCGCCTTTCCCGGCACGCTGCTATCGACGCCGTCGCACTACGCCGTCTTCCTGCACGGCGAAACGCCGCTCACTGCCAAGCTGTTGAAGGCCACGCTGGTCGACCCGGTCAGTGCGGCGGTGATCGAAACGAAACCGCGCCCCTGGTACGCCACCGCGCTGCTGCTGTCGCAGCCGCTGCACTTCGGCGACTACGGCGGCCTGCCGCTCAAAATCCTGTGGGCGCTGCTCGACCTCGTCACCCTCGTCGTGCTGTGGAGCGGGCTCGTGCTGTGGTGGCGCAAGCACAGGCATGCCGCTGCGGCGCCTGCCAACGTCGCGCACGCCGCGACCACCGCGCGAGGTGGCGCATGAAGGGCGCGAAATCGAATGCCGCCATCTTCCGCTGGCCGCTGCTGATCGCCGTGCTCACCGCCGCCGGCCTGCTGTCGGCCCTGGTCGGCGACGAAGCCTGGGACGCCTTGTCGTGGGCGCTGCTCGCGGTGCCCGTGGGGCTGTGCGGGCATTTCAGTTTCGCCAGGCGATGAGCTGACGGCGTTGCGGGGGATGGCGGCGGATGCGGCGCCTCACTCGTCTATACGGCGCACTGTCAGCGTGAGGCCCTGCGTCTCGCAGTACGCACCAGATTGACTAAGGCGATCAGCAGGCAACCCAGCGCCGGCAGGCACCACACGAAGGCCGCATCGGTGTGCACTGTCTGCGTCGCCGCGTCGTAGTGGCGGCCGAGTTCGTTGAAGTCGATCCTGAGGTAACGCGAGTACCAGAGCCAGAAGAACGGCAGCGATGCCGCGAGCGGCAGAACGTCGCCGGAGGCCCTGATCAGTCGCGACAAGGGGCGCGCCCGGACCTTCATCGGAAACTCGTGCGGATCAGGCGGTGATGCCGCGGTATGCGGTCGCAACCAAAATTCACAGCTGATATACCACCTTGTCGCCGTCAACCTTCACCTTGCCAGTCGCCTGCAGATGGCGAACGATGGCCGCAACCTCGGCTTGGGAAATGCCCTTCGGAAACAGCGCCGCGACGGTGCTCGTCAGCGTCTTCAGCGTTCGTGGCCGTGAATTACCGCGCGTCTTCAAATTGGCGACCACCATTGCGATGCGGTCCGTCTTCTTCGGTGTGGGCGGCGCGGTAGGTTTCGGAGGAGCGGGCTCTGCGGGTGGGGTTGCGACGGCGACCGGTTTCGATATGGCCGGTGCGGGCGACGGGGCGGGCACTGTGACGGGCTTTGGTGTGGAAGCGACCGAGATGTTCGGGCACCTGAAGTGCCCCTTCTGATTCAGCACCACTTCGAACTTCTGCTTGATCGACATGCTGCCGAGCAGGGCATTCACGGTCTTGCAGCAGGCGACGCAGTTGTCGTCGCCATTGGCGCCGCCGTTGGCGATGGCCTGCAGGTGTTCGACGCTGGCGTCGTCGCGCGGCAGAGGCTGCTTGCAGAAGAAGCAGAGGCCGCCCTGGACGAACAGCAGGCGGTCGAGTGGTCGGGTCGGCATGGGCGTTTCCGGCTCTGTGCGGTCGACTATCCCGAAATCGTAGCGCATTCGCGTCGCTCTACCCGCCGGGCATGCGGTCCAGGGCGTGCTGCCACGTAAGGGATGAGTTGCAGGCCTTCACCCGCGTTCCTGCAGAAGACAAAATCGCGGGGCAACCCACCCGCGAATCGGTCTGATGGTTCAACCACCTCCGCCTGTTCGAACTGATGGGCCGCACCTCATCTGCCGAGCCCGGGAAAATTGCTATTGGCAACTCACCCATAGGACCGACCGCCTGCCCGCCGGACAGAACCCAGTTGGTCTGAGCAAAACCCAGTACGGGTCACACATGTGCGAAAGCGTTTGGCGGACGCACGTTCAAGTGGGGTTCGGATTAGTACGTCGTCTGCGAACACGTGCGGCCAGTGCAGCAATGCCGACCAAGGCGAGCGAACCCGGTTCAGGCACTGCCTGAAGTTCGATCGACGAAACCGTAAATACATTCTTGTCCAATTCCAACGGTATGATCACGAACGAGTTCGGATCACCGAACCAAGCGGCTGCCGAGCCTTTCGCCCGATAACATTGGTCTGTTGGGGGTAGAAAAATTCCAGTCGAACCGCCGATGCCGCCAAATCCGCCCAAATTGCAGGCGTAGCTATAAGTGCCGATATTTGACTCCGCAGACGAGGAGAAAACAGAGGTGAAGTCGATGGTTTCGGTGGGTAGGATCACTCCTAGGTCGATGTTTATGATGGTCGTGCTCCACCCGAAGTAGCCGTCTTCGAAGTTGTCGCTGCTGATTATTTCTCCCGTTGTGCTGCCGGTAATTCCATTCTTGTCTGCGGCAATTGATGCCCCTGCTTGCCATAGGGATTGGCCATTTACCAGGAGTCTTGCGTTGAAATTCGAACGCAGATATTCACCTTCGTCTAACGCAGCATAGATGTCGCTTTGCAATGCGCCAGAGAAAAGCTTGATGGATAAAGTGTAGTTTCTGGGGGTGTTGCTTTCATTTCTTATTTGACCGAAGAACGTAGTTGTGGCAGAACTCTGTTCTGTCGGACTGGTTGCTGAACTCCGAACTTGATATGAGCTCTCATCTGAAGCCATGGCGGAAGAACCGTAAGAACTCAATGTTGTCCTGCCCATAAATTGGCTGTAGTCGCGTTGCGACTGATAAAACGGGTTGCCAACGTAGCCAACCTCTAGCAGGTTGTTTTGAATAGGACTCGCCCATGCCGACGAAACAAGAAACACTGAGAATGGAAGTAAAGTCGCCGCAATCAGATGAAGGCGCATGAATGTCGATCTCCGAGTTTTTGGGGGTGATTTGAAACCACAGCTCGCTAGCAATATCCATGCCTTTTGGTTAAGTCTTTGAAGATGCAACGGCTGAGCAAAGATCTCTCTTCGGGATGTAAGGATCATCGACAGGTGGAGGTTGATGTCGAATTGGATCGGCCCTTGAATGCTGCTCAGTGAATGAGATCTACGATGTATGGCTGACCAGTCGTCCGGCGCTAACCGTTCATCAAGCGTCTCTGCGACGACCTCGCCTATTGTCCCCTGCTCTGGATCGTTCGCAGGGCGCCGTGCTCGGGCGGCCGACTGCAGTTGAGAGCTGTTTCTTGGAGCGGGCCTACATCCCGTTGTTTGGAGTATCCGTTTGCGGAGAGCGCTGACCCTGTCGGGAGGACTGAAGATTCTCTCGTGTGTGGTTCGACACGAGCACGACGTCGTCGGATATCGCCGGGCTGGCGCGTGTCAGTCGGCGACTGGGGGTTGAACCGTGGCCGAGAGCGTGCTTTAGCGCAGGGGAGCTGGCAAATCCTGTCGAACTCGTGGAGATTGCTCGGGCCCGTGTCGGGTCTGCTCAGCACGATTCGGGCACTCTTAGCTGTCAGGTCCCGGGAGAGGGCGTCCGCCGGCAGGCGTGCAGCCGGACGGTAGTTGCGAGTGATGCGGTCGCAACAATTGTGATGGGCTTCTCTTGCGTCGAAATGCCCAGATCGGATACCGCTGCGATCCCGGTTGCTCGGAGCTGCAAAATCTGGCGCCGGACTGCGATGCCTGCCTCAGGCACCGCACGCCGTTGAAGGCTCTACGACTTCATCAGCCCACCCAGCACCCCCATCGCCGCCTGCAACGCGTCGCCTTCGGGTGCCTTGCCATCGGGTGACAGCGTGTCGATAAGCTGCGGCAGCAGGCTGGCGAGGCCGGAGGACACTTCCTGCGAGGACATGCCGACCTGCTGGGCGACGCCGCCGATCTGTTCGGCGCCGAATACGGCCTTGATCTGGTCGCCGGAGATCGGCAGGTTGGGGCCGGAACCCAGCCACGAGGCCATGACTTCGCCCAGGCCGCCCTGCTGGAACTTCGCGATCAGCCCCTGCAGGCCACCGATCTGCGGACTGTTGATCAGGCTCATCGCGGCCTGGATCAGTGCGGCGTTGCCGCCGGCGCCGGATTGTCCGCCGAGCGCGCCGGCAACCTGTCCGGCGATCGAGTCGAAAAGTCCCATGACGTTCTCCTTCAGTGAATGAAAGGGCAGATTACGCCAGCCGCGTGACGAGTGGGAGGCAAGGCTTTCAGCCTATGAGTGGCCGCGTGTGCAGCCGGGTGTTCAGCGTATCAACCGTTTCCGCCCAGTCGGCGTCCTGGGCCACGGCGTCGCGCAGGAAGGCGGCCTGGGCGGGGTTCCAGAAGCGGGCTTCGTGCAGCGGGACGCCATTGTCGAGATGGCCACAAGTGGCGATGAAGCGCTCGATCGACCGCGCGTCGTTCGGCAGACCGAGCTGGGCGAACAGGGTTTCCATCGAATGCGGGCTGATGTCCATGACGTTCTCCTGACTGAGTGGGTACTTCAGGTACGAATGCGTGACGCGTGCGAAGTTCATTGCGTGCCCGACGCGCGTTCGCCCACCATTGCGCTGGGCGTCACCCATTGGTCGAACTGCTCGCCGCTCACGTCGCCCGAGGCAAGCGCCGCCTCGCGCAAGGTCAGGCCTTCGCGGTGGGCGCGGGCGGCGATCTTCGCCGCGCGGTCGTAGCCGATGTGCGGCACCAGCGCGGTCACCAGCATCAGCGACTGCTGCATCAGCGTGGCGATGCGATCGCGCCGCGCTTCGATGCCGGCGACGCAGTGGGCGTCGAAGCTGCGCATGCCGTCGGCGAGCAGGCGGATGCTCTGCAGCACGGCGCCGGCGATCAGCGGCTTGTAGACGTTCAGTTCGAAGTTGCCCGAGGCGCCGCCCATCGTGACGGCGACGTCGTTGCCGATGACCTGGGCGCACAGCATTGTGAGCGCTTCGCACTGGGTCGGGTTCACCTTGCCCGGCATGATGGAACTGCCGGGCTCGTTCTCCGGCAGCGCCAGTTCGCCCAGACCACTGCGTGGGCCGGAGGCGAGCCAGCGGATGTCGTTGGCGATCTTGCTCAGCGCGACGGCCAGCGTCTTCAGCGCACCATGCAGCGCAACCAGCGGCTCGTGCCCGGCCAGCGCAGCGAACGGGTTGTCGGCGCGCACGAAGGGCAGGCCGGTGCCGTCGGCCAGCTTGTTCGCCACCCGGGTGCCGAATTCCGGATGGGTGTTCAGGCCGGTGCCGACCGCGGTGCCGCCGATCGCCAGCGCATGTACTGCCGGCAGTGCTGCGACGATGGCCGAGCGGGCCAGCGCGAGCTGGGCGGCGTAGCCGGAGAATTCCTGGCCCAGCGTCAGCGGCGTGGCATCCTGCAGATGGGTGCGGCCGATCTTGACGATGTCGGCAAACGCGACCGCCTTGTCGGCCAGCTGCGCGTGCAGCGCGTCGAGTGCCGGCATCAGCGCGCGCCGGACGGCGTAGGCGGCGGCCACGTGCATGGCCGTCGGGAACACGTCGTTCGACGACTGGCCCATGTTTACGTCGTCGTTCGGGTGCAGCGTGCGCGCCTCGCCGCAGTCGCCGCCCATCAGCTGCGAGCCGCGGTTGGCCAGCACCTCGTTCATATTCATATTGGTCTGCGTGCCGGAGCCGGTCTGCCACAGCGACAGCGGAAACTCGTCGTCATGCTGGCCGGCGAGCACCTCGTCGGCGGCAGCGACAATGGCGGTCATCCGCTCGGCCGGCAGTTTGCCCAGCCGGCCATTGGCCAGCGCTGCCGCGCGCTTGACCGCGGCCAGCGCGTGTATCAGTTCGCGCGGCATGCGCTCGGTCGAGATCGCGAAGTGCTGCAGCGAGCGCTGCGTCTGCGCGCCCCACAGGCGGTCTGCCGGCACCTCGATCGGGCCGAAGGAATCGTGTTCGGTACGGGTGACGTTGGGCGGCTGCGTGGCGGTATCCATGGCGGTCTCTCTTCGAAGCCAGTTTTCAGGATAGGACATGACGACGCCACGGTCCGGCCGCCGGTGTGATGACGACGGTGCTGCGGTACACTCCGGGCCGGTTTCAGCCGTCTTCCGCACTTCATCCCTCTCCGTGTCCGACATTCCCGCCACCTTTGCACCCGACGGCCCGCTGGCCCGCGCCATCCCCGGTTTTACGCCGCGCACGCAGCAGACCGAAATGGCCGAACGCGTGGCCCAGGCCATCGCCGACCGCAGCGTGCTGGTGGTCGAGGCAGGCACCGGCACCGGCAAGACTTACGCCTATCTGGTGCCGACGCTGCTGTCCGGCGCCAAGGTGATCGTGTCTACCGGCACCAAGACGCTGCAGGACCAGCTCTACGGCCGCGATCTGCCCACCGTGCGCGGTGCGCTCGGCGTGCCGGTCAGCATCGCGCTGCTCAAGGGACGCGCCAACTACCTGTGCCATTACCACCTCGAACGTTCGCTGCAGGAGGGCCGTTTCGGCTCGCGTGAAGACGCCTCTCACCTGCAGGCCATCGCCCGCTGGGCCAAGGTGACCAGCACCGGCGACAAGGCGCAGTGCAGCGAGGTGCCGGAAGAGTCGGGCGCCTGGTCGCATGCGACCTCTACGCGCGACAACTGCCTGGGTCAGGACTGTCCGAACGCCAAGGAATGCTTCGTCACCGCCGCGCGCCGCGAGGCGATGGAGGCTGACGTGGTGGTGGTGAACCATCATCTGTTCTTCGCCGACCTGATGCTGCGCGACGAGGGCGTGGCCGAACTGCTGCCGGCCTGCAACGCCGTCGTGTTCGACGAAGCGCACCAGCTCGCCGAGACCGCCAGCCTGTTTTTCGGCGAATCGGTATCGACCTCGCAGATGCTCGAGCTGGCGCGCGACACGCGGGCCGAGGCGCTGGTCGGCGCCAAGGACTTCAAGCAGCTGCCGGAATCGGCCGAGCGCCTGGTGAAGGCGGTGCGCGACCTGCGGCTGGTATTCCGCGAGGAGAACGTGCGGCTGTCGGCGGCACAGATCGACGAGCGCCCGGCGTTCGCACCGGCGCTGGCCACCGTGCTGGAGGCGCTGAACGAACTGGCCGGTCTGCTGGAAACGCAGGCGGCGCGCAGCGAGGGGCTGGAGAAATGCTGGCAGCGCGCGCTCGACCTGATCGCCCGCGTCGAGCGCTGGCAGGCCGGCGAGAAAGCGGGCGAGCAGTCGGACCGCGTGCGCTGGGCCGAGGTCTATACGCAGGCGCTGGCGCTCAACGCCACGCCGCTGTCGGTGGCCGACATTTTCCGCCGGCAGATGGAAGACAACCCGCGCGCCTGGATCTTCACCTCGGCCACGTTGTCGGTGGGCAACGATTTCGGCCACTACTGCGGCGAACTGGGGCTGCACAACGCCGAAACCGCGCAGTGGGGCAGCCCCTTCGCCTACGAACAGCAGGCGCTGCTGTACGCCCCGGAAAACATGCCGGAGCCGTCGGCGCCGACCTATGCCGAAGCGGTCGCGAAGGCCGCGTGGCCGCTGATCAAGGCCTGCCGTGGCGGCGTATTCGTGCTGTGCACCTCGCTGCGCGCGATGAAGCGCATCCACGAACTGATCGAGGACAAGCTGTCGGCTTACGATCCGGAGCGGCCGCTGCTGATGCAGGGTCAGGCCACGCGCAGCGAACTGCTGGACCGCCATCGCGCCGCCGGCAATGCGGTGCTGGTCGCCAGCCAGAGCTTCTGGGAAGGCGTGGATGTGCGCGGCGACGCGCTGCAACTGGTCATCATCGACAAGCTGCCGTTTGCGCCGCCGGACGACCCGGTGCTGTCGGCGCGCATCGAACACCTGAAGAAAC
Organism: Methyloversatilis sp. NSM2; assembly: GCF_038066675.1. NCBI lineage: Bacteria > Pseudomonadati > Pseudomonadota > Betaproteobacteria > Nitrosomonadales > Sterolibacteriaceae > Methyloversatilis > Methyloversatilis sp. NSM2. The sequence goes on along the minus strand of NZ_JBBUKV010000004.1, from coordinate 353,672 downwards.
AGGGGCGCAACGCCTTTTCCGAATACCAGCTGCCGCACGCGGTGATCAGCATGAAGCAGGGCGCCGGCCGCCTCATCCGCGACGAGCGCGACCACGGCGTGCTGATGGTGTGCGACCCGCGGCTGGTCGAGAAGCACTATGGCAAGGTGATCTGGCGCAGCCTGCCGCCGATGCGCCGCACCCGCAGCGCCGACGTCGCGGTGCAGTTTCTTGAAAGTCTTGCCGGCTGAAAGCTGGCGGGAGTCGAAGCCGGCGGCCCGCAGCGGCCGCGTCGCGGCCAAGGCCGCTCCCACGAGGTCGGCGCCCGAACGGCGGCTGGAGCTCGGGGTCGGGGCTCTGTGGGAGGGGTCTCCTGACCCCGACGGCAGCTTGCGTCGAAGCTGGCGGTCCGCGGCGGCCGTGTCGCGGCCAAGGCCGCTCCCATGGGGTCGGCGCCCGAGCGGCGGCTGGAGCCCGGGAGCGGGGTCCTGTGGGAGGGGTCATCTGACCCCGACAGTGGCCTGAACCGAAGCCCGCGGCTGCTGCTTACCGCCGGTACCGCTCCGGCGATACCGGGCGCTTGCTACACGTCATGAACGCAGGCGCCTTGGCGTGCCACACTGCGCGGCGTGTGATCGGGAGGCGGTGTGTTCGCAATCGAAATCTGTCTGCTGCTGCTGGCGCTCGGCGTCAGCGCACTCATGCGGCCCTGGCGCATGCTGGCCGGGCCGCTCGGGGGCCCGTGGGCAGCGTCGCTGGTGGTGCTGTCGCTGCTGTGGGTGCTGCCGCAGATGCTGCCCAGCGGCATATCGATCCAGCTTTCGGGCGCCTGCCTGCTGGTGCTCATGTTCGGCTGGCCGCTGGCGGTGATCGAACTGGTGCTGGTCGCGCTGGCGGTATGGCTGCTCGGCAATCTCGGTTTCGCCGCGGTGCTGTCGCAGCTGGTGTGGATAGGTCTGGTGCCAGCCACGCTCGCACTGGCGCTGGGCGAAGCCTTGCGCCGCGGCCTGCCGGCGCATCCCTTCATCTATGTGCTGGGTCGCGGCTTCATCGGTACCGCGATGAGCATCTTTGCGGCCGGTGCGGCCTACGAGTTCATCCACCACCTGCTTGGCGGCGTCGCCGTCGAGCACGCACTGGTCGCGCGCTGGCTGATGGCCTGGGGCGACGCCTTCCTGACCGGCATGCTGGTGGCGGTCTTCGTCGCCTTCGTGCCCGAGTGGCTGGCCACCTGGTCGGACCAGCGCTACCTCGGGTCGCCGCCCCCGCCGCCACCTTCGTCCTGAGCGCGCTCAGGCACTGCGCACGCGCGGTGCGTCCGGCTCCGGTTTCGCGAAGGCGCGCTCGGCGCGCAGGGCTTCGGCCAGCGCACGCTGACCGTCGCGTTGCGCCGCCTCGATCAGCGTCAGATCGATGATGTCGCGCTGCGCGTGGCTGCCGCCGAAGCGGTGCGACACGTGGCGGATCGGCCGCAGCAGGCGCACGGTACTCGCGTAGTCGCCCTCACCAAAGGCGGCGATGCCGCGCGTGGCGGCACGGCCGACTTCGGCGATGAAGCCGGCGTTGTCGCCTTCGCCTGCCAGCGCCATTTCCTGGGCGTCGATCAGGCTGCGCATCTGCGCGGTGCGGCCGGTGGCAGCGAACGCCATCATCGCGTGCATGTCGCTGAAGGCGTAGAGGCTGCGCGCGGCCATCGGTGCCCAGCGATCGGCCACGGCCTGCCAGCGTTCGCCGACATCGATGCCGCGCAGATGCAGCCGCCACAGCAGCGCCGACATGTCGATGAAGTCGAATACGAGGCCCGGTGCGCGGCCGAATACGGCCTCGTCGAACAGCGCGAGCACTTCGTCGATTTCGCCGACGCCGAGATGGAACAGCGCCAGATGCCAGTGGTTGTGCACGGCGAGGAAGCTGTCCTGTGCCCATGCCTGAGGTGCGGCGCGCATCCAGGCGATGCCGTCGCGGCGACGGCCCTGCATTTCCATCACGTGGGCGACCGCGTGCTGCGCCCAGCCGTCACGCGGCTGGATCTCGACCGCCTGCCGGCCGTAGCGCTCTGCACGCAGGTAGTCGCCGGTCTCTTCCAGTCCGAAAGCCAGCATGCCGGCCACCGCGTGCCAGGCCGGCATGTCCATGCTCCAGGCCGGAAGGGCGCGGGCGATGCGGTCGCGCAGCATGCGCGAGTCGCCGAGCAGGAAGTCGCATTGCTGGCCGGCCTGCAGCGCCAGCACGTCGAGCGGGTGATCGATCGCGATGTCTTCGAGCACGCGCGCGGCGGCGCGCCAGCGGCCCGCGGTCATCAGCGCGACCGCACGCAGGTGGCGGCTTTCGCGTTCGTTCGCCGGCAGCTTCGCCGCCGTGGCGTGGGCGGCGGCGGCGACCGGAATGCCGGCCGGCTCGGTGCCGAGCAGGTGCAGATAGGCACGCAGCACGTGGCCCATCACCATGTCCGGCGCCTCGGTCAGCGCGCGGTCGATGGTGGCGACCGGGTCGCCGATGAAACAGCGCAGTTCGTGCTCGGCCTGTTCCAGCAGTTCGATGCTGCGGGCGGTCGCACCGGTGAGCGCGAGGCCGGCGGGGTTGTTCAGGGACATCGTTTCACTCCTGTGGTGGTTGAACACAGGCGTATCTACGTACTCCGCTGCGGACTGGAGACAGGCGGGGCGTGACCGGTGTCACGCCCGGTCTTCATTGTTGATAGGCCAGTTCGAGGTCGGTGTCGAGTTCGATCACGCAGTCGAGCACGCGGCTGGTCAGGGTCTCGTCGTCGTCGGTCCACATCGAATCGGGTTCGTCGTCGCGGGTGGACAGCGGTGCGATGTCGAAATCGACGAACTGGTCGCCGATCTTCAGCACCGTCATGCCGGAAGCGTGGTCGGCCAGGGTCCAGTCGTCCGGCACCTGCAGCTCGGCGGTCACGCGTACGGTCAGTGTCTTCATTGCAGTCTCCTATGGAAGTGCAGCACTGTACCGCGCATGCGTCCGCTCACACAGCGTTGTCGACACGCGCCCGGCTGAGCATCTGAAGTGCCTGCAGTACGGCCTTGACCTTGAACGGGCGCAGCAACACATGATCGATGCCCAGATCGCGCAGGCGTTGTACGTCCTCCACGCCACAACTGCTCATCGTGACCGCCAGCGGCGTACGTGCGCTGCATAGCGTCCTGCCACTCCGCAACTGCTCGATCAGGGCGTAACCACGGTCGTCGATACAGACCAGAACGCCGTCGTAGGAAGCGGTGGCGAGCAGCGATGCTGCGGCGTCGCTGCCACTCGTTTCGTGGACGTCGGCGATGTCGAGGTCGCGGGCCACCAGTGCGATGGTGCGCCGGACCATGAAATCCGGCTCGATCACAAGCAGCAGCGGGCGTCGTGTGCGGTGCGCGCTTCTCTCCACGTCAGGCGCCTCCTGCGCCGCGCGGACGCGCGGTCAGTTCCTCGACGACCAGCGCACGCAGGCTGCCCAGTATGCCCAGATCCATTTCATCGAGCCTGCGCGGTGCCTGGTCTATCAGACACAGTGTGCCGACGACCAGGCCGGACGCCAGACGCAACTGGGCGCCGGCGTAGAAGCGTATGTGCGGTGGGCCGGTTACCAGCGGGTTGTCGGCGAAGCGCTCGTCGAGCAGCGCATCCTCGATCACCAATGGCACATCCATGCTCAGCGCATGGCCGCAGAAGGACACTTCGCGCGATGTTTCGCAGGCGTCCAGACCGACGCGGGACTTGAACCACTGACGGTTCTCGTCGACCAGAGAGATGAGCGCGATCGGCACGTCGAACTCGCGCGCCGCGAACTGCACGATGCGGTCGAAGCGCTCTTCCGGCGGTGTGTCGAGCAGAAGCAGCGCGCGCAGCGCGCCAAGTCGTTCGCTTTCGTTCTCGGGGATCGGGGGCTGCTTCATGGTCAACTCGACTGGACAGACCGTTGAGGGGCGGAAGGAGGAGCCTTCCGGTTGCACATCCGTCGGCCGCACCGTACCGTGTCGCCCGGACTTTTCGCAAGGCCTCGTGGGAATGACCGTCAATCTTATCGAACTCGAAAGCGGCGATGCGCCGATCGCCACCGTCATCGTGCTGCACGGTCTTGGCGCCGACGGCAACGACTTCGTGCCGGTGTGCCGGCGGCTGGATCTCGATGCCGTCGGCCCGGTGCGCTTCGTGCTGCCGGACGCACCGGAACGCCCGGTCACGCGCAACGGCGGCTACATCATGCGCGCCTGGTTCGACCTCTACGCGCCAGGCGCCGGGCAGGAAGCCGAGGCCGACGTGCGCGCGTCGCAGGCGCTGGTCGATGCGTTGATCGCACGCGAGGTCGAACGCGGCGTGCCGGCGTCGCGCATCGTGCTGATGGGGTTCTCGCAGGGCTGCGCGATGGCGCTGTTCGCCGGGCTGCGGCACGCCGAGCGGCTGGCCGGCATCGTCGGGCTTTCCGGCTATCTGCCGCTGGCGGCCGCGACCGCCGATGAGCGCAGCGAAGCGAACGCCGACGTGCCGGTCTTCCTGGCGCACGGCACGCAGGACGGCGTGGTCACGATCGACCGCGCACTGGCCACGCGCGAGGTGCTCGACGCGCTGGCCGTGCCCTACGAGTGGCACGACTACGACATCGACCACGAGGTGAGCATCGAGGAAATCCGCGACATCAACCGCTGGCTGCTGCGCGTGCTGGCCTGACGGCGTTGCCTTCCGCGCAGGCGCCTCTGCGAACGCGATGCCCGCATCGTTGAGGTGCTTGACCCGGTGCGGTGTCCGATCAGGGGCACTGTCGCGGTCGGAAGACCGCTCCTGCAGCGGCTGGGCTCTTCAGCTCAGTCCACCCAGCCTATCCGCCCCTGTCCGGCGTCGTTGAGCCGGGCGATGAACGATGCCGCGTCGGGCTCCGGCAGGCTGATCGTCATCGTGACCACCGAGTCGTGGGTGACGTCGACCAGCGTGGCGCGAGCGGCGTCGATCTCTCGCCGCACCGTACCTTCGAGCGCATAGGGCAGGGTGCAGCGGAGCATGCGCAGCTTGGTCAGTGGCACCTTGACCGCACCGGTCAGTGCCGACGCGACCGCGTCGGTGTAGGCTCGCACCAGACCGCCGGCGCCGAGGTTGATGCCGCCGTAGTAGCGCACGACGGTGGCCAGCACGCCTTCCAGATCCTGATGGCGCAGCACTTCCAGCATCGGCCGGCCGGCCGTGCCGCTGGGCTCGCCGTCATCGACCGCCGCCGACTGACCGCCGGCCAGCAGCGCCCAGCACACGTGGGTCGCACCCGGGTGCTGGCGCCACAGTTCGAGCACGCGCGCCTGCGCCGAAGCGCGGTCGCGCATCGGCTCGACGCAGCCGATGAAGCGGCTCTTCTTGATCGTGAGGTCGCTGTGGACCGCGCTGGCGAGGGTGTTCGGCATGGGGCGGCAAGCTTAGCGCAGTGCGCCCCCGGCCGGGCTTCAATGCGTCAGAGCATGGCCTCCTGCTCGCCCTTCTCGTCGTGTTCCAGCATCCAGTGCGCCAGCTCAAGCCGTTCCGGCGGCAGCCCGGCGTCGAGCCACGGCATCGCCGCCTGCAGCGCGATCGCGATGCCATCCGGTTCGCAGGCGATGCGCCGCCGCGGCTGTACGGGGCGAACGCCCTTGCGTATGCTCCGCGCGTGGCCAACGCGCGGTTGGCGATGCTCCGGGGGAGAGCGGAATGCGTGGCATGTTCGTATTGATGGCGATCTGCGGTGCGCTGAGTGGCGCGGCGCAGGCGCAGACTGACTGGCTGTCGGGCATGCCGACGGTGAAGCAGGTTGAGTCGGCGGTGCAGGGACGCAGCGAGCGCGACACTGCTGCGCAGACCAGTGCCGTGCTGCAGATCATGGACGGCGTGGTGCAGAGCCTGTCGCCCAAGCCCTTCGATGCGGACCGGCTGGCGCCGGACGTGAAGCGCCGCCTCGGCGAATACCGCGCTGCACGCGAGCGCATCGACGCACGCGAGACGGCGAAGTTCTCCGGCAGCAGCTGCGAGGGCGATCACTGCGAGAAGTACCTCTATCCGCGCTGCCAGCAGAAGTACGTGTTCTCGCCCGAGTTCTACCGCGTGGTCATGGATCGCCACTTCGCACCCGAATGGCAGCGCAGCTGGGTGCCGAAGGTGCATGGCACCTTGTGGCAGCGCGCGCTGAAGCTGCCGGCCGGCACCACCTTGCCCGCCGGCTTCGGTGATGGCCCGCCATGCTCCGGTCGGGTGGCCGGCGCCGACTACAGCGAACCGGGCATACTCGATTACGCCACCGCCGGCACCGACATCGGCCTCGACCTCGTTGCCAGTCTGCTGGTGGGCGACGTGCGCACCTACCGCAAGCCACGCGAGCTGCTCGACGACGTGATGCCCGGGCTGCTGCTGGCCGCTGGCGCTGCGGTGATGCTCATCGTGCTGGCACTGCGCCAGACCTTGCGCGATGTGTCGCTGGACCGCGGCAATGCGCGCAAGCTTGTGTCGTCGGTGCCTTACGAACTGGATATGTTCGCCGGCGACATCCAGGGTTACAGCCGCGGCATCGAAACCATCACCACGGTCAGTGGCGGACAGAACAACACGCCGGTCACCAGTTCGTCGCGCAGCGTACTGCACGAGCGCTTCTTCCTGGTCGGGCCGGTCGGCGGCGAGGTCGAAGTGAAACTGACCGACGCCGACTCGGGTGCGCGCGACGGCCACCGGATGACCGCCGCGTGGATACAGAAGCCGGGTAAGACCGGCGGACCCTGGCTGTTCATGCGCAACCACACGATGCGCACCACGATGTGGTTCGGCAACAACGCGAAAAAGCCTTACGGACTGCGCAGTTGGCCGGTGTGGGCGCTGGCCGCGCTGTTCGTCGGCACCTGCATCTGGATCGGCGTGCGCGCCGATGCACTGCGCGTCGTCAAGGACGGCTGGGACGTGACCGGTCATCTGCTCGTATGGTTCGGTCTGCCGGCGCTGCTGGTGGTTGCCTCGCTCTTCATGTGGATCTACGCGGTGCGCGGCCGCAGGCTTTCGCGTTTCCGCCGCGAGGTGGACGAACGACTGATACCTGAACTCGATCGCGCTGCCGGCCTCTGAGCTGCCGCAGTCGCTCGCCCTTTTTGCTTCCTGGAACTTCCCGATGTCTGCCGATGCCCGCCGTTTTCTTTTCTTCGCAGCGCTGACCGGCGCACTCGCCGTGATGCTCGGCGCCTTCGGTGCCCATGCGCTGAAAGCGCGGCTGGACGAGAACATGCTCGCCGTGTGGCAGACCGCAGTGCAGTACCACTTCTGGCACGCGCTGGCGCTCGGGCTGGTCGGCCTGCTGGCCATTCACCTGCGTGATTCAGGGGCGCTGCGCGTTGCCGGGTGGTTGATGCTGCTGGGCATCGTCGTGTTCAGCGGCAGTCTTTACGCGATGGCCTTGAGCGGTGTGCGCGCACTTGGGATGGTGACGCCGCTGGGCGGCCTTGCCTTCATCGCCGGCTGGCTGGCGCTGGCAATCGCCGTCAGGCGCTGAGACGGCGAGGGCACCACCTCCCGCCCGGCCGAGAGACGACCGCTACCGGTAGGGGCCGCGCCGTGCGCTCAGTGCAGTTCGGGCCGGTGCACCGCGCAGAAGCGCTCGACCGCTGCCTTGGTGCGTGCCCGCTGCTCCATGTCGAGGCGCTGCGAGGCCTGTTTTTCCGCGTCCTGCAGGATGCGCAGCATCAGGTCGGCGCCGCCGTCGCTCTGCAGCATGGCGCCCGCCAGCGTGGCGGCCAGCATGGTGGGCAGGCCGGTGTAGTCGGCGAGCACGTCGACTTCCAGTTCGCTCAGATTGCTGTGATCGAGACAGTCGCGCAGTGACAACATGACGTTCGCGTGAAAGGTGTGGGGCCTGGGCACTATACCGCCCCGGACGGCGGTCGCTGTTAGAATTTTGCGTTGCAATGTGACGACGGCTGCCGGATGCGGGGCCGCTCACATCCGTTCCATCAGCCACAGGTTTCCTTTCATGCTAGACGCCCAACTGCTGCGCAGCCAGCTTGCTTTCGTTCAGGAACGACTCGCCCTGCGTGGCTACACGCTCGACGTCGCCCGCTTCCAGTCGCTGGAGGAAGAGCGCAAGCGCATCCAGACCGACACCCAGGACCTGCAGGCAAAGCGCAACGCTGCATCGAAGCAGATCGGTCAGCTCAAGGCCAAGGGCGAGGACACGTCGGCGGTGATGGCCGAGGTGGCCGGGCTGGGCGACGCGCTGAAGGCGGGCGAGGAACGCCTCGCCGCGCTGCTGGCCGACATCCAGGCCTTCGTCGCTTCGCTGCCCAATCTGCCGCACGAGTCGGTGCCGGTCGGCAAGTCCGAGGCGGACAACGTCGAGGTGCTGCGCTGGGGCACGCCGCGCAGCTTCGATTTCGAGGTGAAGGACCACGTGGACGTCGGCACGGCGCTCGGTGGCCTCGACTTCGAAACCGCGACCAAGATCAGCGGCGCGCGCTTCACGCTGCTGCGCGCCGGCATCGCCCGGATGCACCGCGCGCTCGCCCAGTTCATGCTCGATACGCATACCACCGAACACGGCTACACCGAGCTGTACGCGCCCTATATGGTCAACGCCGACAGCATGTTCGGGACCGGCCAGCTGCCGAAGTTCGAGGAAGACCTGTTCCTGGTGTTGCCTGGTGGCGCATCAACGTTGAAGGGCTTGACCGATCCGTCGACGGAGCAACTCGTCCGCAACCGGTACTACCTGATCCCGACCGCCGAAGTGCCGGTCACCAACATCGTGCGCGACACCGTGCAGCCGGCCACCGGCCTGCCGCTGAAATTCGTCTGCCACACGCCGTGCTTCCGGTCGGAAGCGGGTTCCTACGGGCGCGACACGCGCGGCATGATCCGCCAGCACCAGTTCGACAAGGTCGAACTGGTGCAGATCGTGACGCCGGACCGCTCGTGGGACGCGCTGGAGGAACTGACCGGCCACGCCGAAACCATCCTGCGCCGGCTCGAACTGCCTTACCGCAAGGTGGCGCTCTGCACCGGCGACATGGGTTTCGGCGCCGCCAAGACCTACGACCTCGAAGTGTGGCTGCCGGCGCAGAACACCTACCGCGAAATCTCGTCCTGCTCGAACTTCGAAACCTTCCAGGCCCGCCGCATGCAGGCGCGCTTCAAGAACGAACAGGGCAAGAACGAAATCCTGCACACGCTGAACGGCTCCGGCCTCGCGGTCGGTCGCACGCTGGTGGCGATCCTGGAGAACTACCAGCAGGCCGACGGTTCGGTCGTCGTGCCGGAAGCGCTGCGCCCGTGGATGGGCGGCGTCGAGCGCCTCGGCGCCTGACACGCAAAAATCGCGCCGACGCTTTCCGCCGGCGCGACCCCTGTGCTACACTGCGCGCCGCTTCGCGACCACGAAGTTCGCAGTAACCCGGAGAGGTGGCAGAGTGGTCGAATGTACCTGACTCGAAATCAGGCGTAGGCGCAAGTCTACCGTGGGTTCGAATCCCACCCTCTCCGCCAATATTCAAGCACTTAGGCCAATCCTTCGGGGTTGGCCTTTTGCTTTTCTGCCCCTGTGTAGCCACCTTGTAGCCAAAAAGCGTTAGTCAGCGTGGGCTGCATCCTTCGTTTGCCCGTGCCTTCCCGTTGCATCTACTTCCCTTCGGATGCCAACATCAACCCCCGTAGATATTCATCAATAGCCGCACATGACAGAGAAGCGTTCCAAGCTGGGGCTTTGGGCAACTGCTGTTTGGATTGTGGGTGCAATTGCCTTGCTGCTTGTGCGCCAAGAAGCAGCCTTGAAGATGACTCCGAACGAATGGGGTGACTTCTTCTCAGGGCTGTTTGCGCCGCTGGCGTTCCTTTGGTTGATCCTGGGCTATATGCAGCAAGGGGAGGAGCTGCGGCTGAGCACGGAAGCGTTGCGCCTTCAGGCCGAGGAGCTGAGGAACTCCGTGGAACAACAGCGAGCGTTAGTAGAGGTTTCGCGCCAACAGGTCGAAAGTGAGCGAGCGGCTCTTGAGTATGAGCGCGAGCTGCGGGAGGTAGATACCAGTCCAAAGTTCATGATTACGCCAGGCGGAGGCGTCTTTCTAGGCGATGGCCAATCAACCTACGAATTGATCTTCACCAATGCTGGCGCTGCAGCATCTTCCTTTACCGCAGTCGTCACCTTTGGCGACGGGAGGCTCATTCACCTTGTGAGCAGGACCTTCGTTAAGGCGGGAGACGAGTGGCGAGCGCAAATGACATTGCCGAAGCCTCTTACAGACCATGAGGCAAAACTGACGCTAAAGTACAAGAATCCAAACGGAGTCGAAATTCGGAAGTCTTTTAGCGTTGGTCCTGAAACAGATGAGCTACATAGCCAACTAGAAATCCGCACAGTTGCATAGTTCGATGAAGCTCTTAGCCCGCTGCTGGGTAGAGGATTCCAACCGGATGGTGCTATTGGAACGGCGTCTGCTGATGGGCACCTCTTTCGCTTTCGCTTCCGTTGCGGCTCAAATCGAGGAGCTGGTCAGCCAAATTGTCGCGGTCGCTGACGGCAACACCATAATGGTTCTGGACGTAGACCCGCGCTAGCACGAGGTGAGGCTGCAGGCCATTGATGCCCCCGAGAAGGCGCAAGGCCGCTGGCGCGCACCGATGCGGCATCTAGCCTCCCGCGTGTTCTCACAGCAGGTGGTGGTCGAGTACCACACGAAGGACCGCTACGGCCGGATCGTCGGGCTTGTCCGGCTTGATGGAGTCGACATCAACCATGATCAGATTGCGGGCGGTGCGCATGGCTCTGTTGGAAGCACACCAGGGAGTTACCGAGAGAAATGCAAACGGACTATGCTGTGGCCGAAGACGTTGCCAAGGCGCGCCAAGTTGGTGTGTAGCAATCCTCACTTGCCGCGCGTCGTTGGGAGTGGTGGCATAGAAATCCTATCAACTAGAACAAAGCAAGGAGAGTCGTGGCAATGGGAATTGTGCTCTTAGTGACGATGGTTTATGTGATGATCAAGACCTCGGGCGAACTCAAGAGAGAGTCGGCGGTTATCACTCAGTTCTATGGTGCTGACAAGCTACGTTCGTTGGTGTTTCTGTTCCCGTTTCTCGCCTTGCCTCTCTTAGCTCGCACGCTATTCCCTGCCGCAATGTACTTCTTACCGCTTGCCATCGCCTTCTTCGTCTTTGTCTACTTCACCGCTCGCAAGCAGCGTCTCGGGCTGGAGTGCTCAGGCACGGACCGCGTGAAGACAGCCATTGCGGCGACATCGTCAGTCGAGGTCTGGAGTGCGATTGCCGCGGCATGGAATCTAGTGGCTCTCGTCTATGACGTTGGAACCACTACAATGATCCGCGCAGGCACATATTCCTGAAGAGACTAGAAGGCGATATTGCGAGGACTTCAAGGAATCGGTTAGCCGACATCAAGGCTAATCGCGTGTCGCAAAACGAGAACCAGACTGCGTTCTGGTGAATCGCCCCGGGTTTTCTGGACGCCGATCTGCGGTCTGTCTTGCAGGCGTAGTCCCGGGGCGCGTCACTCACTGCGCGACGGCCGAAAGCAGTTCTTCCTTGCGCTGTTTCATCTGCTCGCCCAGTTCCGAAAGGTCGAGATCGGTGTCCTTCACCTTCGGGAACATTTCGTTCTGTTCTTCTTTCACGTGATGCTTCACGTACTCGGAGAGCACTTTCACCTTTGCGTCGTACATCTCGCCGTCCGGTTCGACGTCCTTGATCTGCGCGATCAGGTCTTTCAATGACGCGTGCTCGACGGTCGCCTCGGGTACCAGTTCCTTGTCCTTCAGTGCAGCTTTTACAGCCGGATAGAAGATTTCTTCTTCAATCTGGGCGTGCACGTCGAGCTCCGTACAGATTTCATGCACGAGTTTCTTCTTCTGAGCGCTTGTGCGGGCGGCCTCGTACTGCTCGAACAGTTCGCTGACGTGCTTGTGGTCGGCGCGAAGAAGGGTCAGCGCCTCCTGCGATTTGCGCGGGGATGAGTTTGACGAATCGGCCTTCATGTCGGGAATCTCCGGTCAGTAGATGGGATGTGTGCGAGGAGCCTCGGCGGCGCCCGCCGGCACTTGCTAGCAAAGCGGGTGCCCTGCGGGCCGCGTGCGGGTCACATCCTCTTGATCGGGCTGCGGGGCCGGTCGTACGCGCCTAGGTCGCGTCGTTGCACGGCCCGGGGGCGTACTCGACCCGGTTGCGGCCGCCGCTCTTGGCGCGATAGAGCGCTTCGTCGGCCTTGCGCAGCAGGGCCGAGAAATCGAGGCAGTCGGGCATCAGTTCGCCGATGCCTATGCTCAGCGTGTAGTGCGCCGGCTGGCCGTCGAATTCGGGCGGGTTTTCGGCAACCCGCTCCATCAGGCGCTCGGCGAAGGCGCGCGCGCCGTCCAGTGCGGTGTGCGGAAGCAATACGGCGAATTCCTCGCCGCCGAGACGACCTGCGCTGTCCGAATCGCGCAGCAGGCTGGACAGGATGATGGCGAAACTGCACAGCACGGCGTCGCCGCCGGCGTGGCCGAAATGGTCGTTGATGCGCTTGAAGTGGTCGAGGTCGGCCATCAGCACGGTGAGCGGCGTTCCGTAGCGGCGGGCGCGCACGAACTCCTCCTCGGCGACTTCGAAGAAATGGCGGCGGTTGGCGAGGCCGGTCAGCGCGTCGGTGTTGGCCAGGATGCGTACCGCCTCTTCGGCCAGCTTGATGCGCGTGATGTTCTCGTGGCTGAGCAGCACGCGTTCGCGCGCCGCGTCCATCGGCGTCACCTTCAGGCTGAACCACTGCCGCTCGTGCGGCGCGTGGCACGCGTACTCCATCTGGAACAGCGCCGACCGGCCGAGCATGACCGACAGGATGCCTTCGCACGCGGCCTCTGCATGGGGGGCCTCGTCGCGGTCGCAGCGGGCGAGGGCGTCGAGATAGTTCACGCCGATGAAGGTCATGTTGCCGGTGTAGCCGCCGCGCTCGGCAAAGGCGCGCCAGCTGGAATTCGTCTCGACGATGACGCCGCGTTTGTCGAGCACGGCGACGTGGGCGGTGATGGCGTTCAGCGCTGCGGTCTTGAGCTGACGGTCGGCATCGCGCTCGGCTTCGAGCCGGCTGCGGTCGGTGATGTCGACGAACATGACGACGATGTGTCTCAGACGATGCTGGGTGTCGAACTCGGGGTAGGCGTGGACCAGCACCCACAGCGTATCCGTGTCGTCGTGACGGACGCCGACCACGACGTCGTTCATTTCCTGGCCGGACACGAGCACGCGGCGCAGCAGATCGCGTTCCGGTGCCAGCGCCTCGCCGCTCTGGTCGATGAAGCGGCAGCCAAGCTGGGCGATCGTCCGGCCGGCGAGCAGCGCCGAATCCATGCGCAGGATGCGGCAGGCTTCCGGATTGCCGTACAGGATGCGGGCGTCGGGCGCGCAGACCAGCACGGCCGCGTGCAGGTTGTGCATCAGCAGGCGGTGGCGCAGTTCGCTGTCGGCCAGCGCGGTCTGCGCCAGATGGCGGTCGTGGACGTCCTCGATCACCGCGATGAAGTGCGAGGGGGCGCCCATCTCATCGAGCAGCAGAGAGATCGTCAGGCGCGCCCAGGTGGCGGTACCGCTCTTGTGCAGCAGGCGCTTCTCGATCGAGTAGGTGGTCTGTTCGCCACTGCGCACGCAGCGCAGCGGGTGAATGTCCAGCGAGATGTCTTCCGGATGGGTGATGGCCTCCATCGTCAGCGTGCGCAGTTCGCTGGCGCGAAAGCCGAGGATGTCGCACAGCTTCGGGTTGACGCGCAGGAAGCGGCCTTCGAGGTCCATCAGTGCAATGCCGACGGCGGCCTGGTCGAAGGTGCCGCGGAAGCGCTGTTCGCTCTCGCGCAATGCGTGTTCGGCGAGCTTGCGGCCCGACATGTCGCGCACGATGCCGAGCACGCAGCGCTGGCCGTCGAACACGACGCGGCTCGCGTTCAGTTCGATCGGCAGTTCGCGCCGGCCGCCCTTCATGCGGAAGCGCAGTTCGTAGCGCCCGGGCGGTTCCTCGCCCTCGCCGGTCCGTTGCCGGAAGCGCTGCACCCACAGTTCGAGGAAGTCCGGCGCCACCACCGCGTCGAAACCAAGTCCGACGAAGTCGTCGTGCTCGTAACCGAGCATGCGCGGCAGCGCGGCGTTGGCAAAGATGAAGCGGTAGTCGCGGGCGATGAACACGCCGTCGGTCATGCGGTCGAGCAGGGTGCGGAAAACCGCACCGTCGGCACCGGTACCCTGACCGATGACGGTTTCCGTGCCCGTAATGTTCAGCCCCGGATTGCTGTCCACGCCGTCCGCACCTCCATCCGCAGCATGCGGCGCCTCAGGGCGCCGACCCGCCGGCCGCCTATGGTGCGCTTGTCATGCGCGCCATGACAAGCGCTCGGTCCCGCTCACGCGGACTTGCTCTGCGCCAGCTCCTGCAGCGCATACGCATACGCCTCGGGAAAATCGATCAGCGCTGGCGACGAGCCGGTCTGAATAGAGCGGTAGAGACCGAACTGCGTCTTGTATTTCAGGCTGCCGATGGCCAGCGGGCCGATGCTGAGGAAGCGGGCCGGACCGACTTCGACCGGAATCGCACGATCGTTCACGCCTATGCCTTCGATGCCGGACGGCGGCACGGCGTTGGTGTCGGCACAGGCGATCAGCTTGCCGCCGGCCTCCAGCACTTCGGCATCGAGGATGCGGATGCCGGCCTTGGCGGCGCTGACGGCGATTTCGCTGTCGGCGATCACATTAACCTTGTCGCGGTGGGTTTCAGCGGACACCCATTCGACCTTGGCGTTGTAGCGCTCGCAGAAGCGCAGCGCCGCCTTGGAGTCGTCGTCGGCCGTGAGCTGGCACAGCCGCGCCTTCGCGCCCTGTCGTGCGGCAAGGATGGCGGTGCACAGGCCGACCGGGCCGGTGCCGAACACCGATACCGTGCGCCCGGCCAGACCGGAGCCGGTGCTCGCATTGACCGCCTTCTCGACCAGCGCGACCACGGCGGCCGAGGTGGTGTAGGCGCCGTTCGGGTCGGCGAACACGCCGACCTGGAAGTCGCCGACCATGGCGCTCTTGGCGGACTGGAACATGTCGGTCGCCATATGTACGTCACGGCCACCGATGAAGATGCCGGTGTCGTTGAAGCGATTGGGCGGGCGACAGAAGATGGCGTCCTGTACCAGCGCGGTCACGTTCTCCGGGCGGATGCCGGTGAGCGGTATCACCTGATCGAAGCCCGCATCGGCGGCGATGGTCACGTCGAAGGGGCTGATATTGCTGCCCGGCACCAGGAAATAGAGTATGCGTTGGGTCATCTAGTTGTCTCCTCGCTCCACCATGGCGTGTGGCTGCCGCCGTACCGCGCGGGATGCTGCGGCGCACGGCGTACAGACCAGTCATATCGACGGTGGGGGACGACAACTTGAATCGGCAGGCCTTCAGTCCGCCGGCGCCCGGCATGCGGCCTGCGGCGCGTCGCTGACGCCAAAGTCGCTGATTGCCCAGGCCAGCCGCGTGCCGTGGCTGCGGTTGAAGGCGTCCATCCAGGTCTCGACCGCGTCGCTCAGCGCGCGGGCGCCCGCGCTGTCGGGGCGCAGGAAGTCGGCGTGCGGCACCGCGCGGGTCAGCTGCGTCACCTGTTCGGTAATACCCTGCATGAAGGCGTCGACCGGCAGTCCGGCCGGGGCGGCTTCGCCCCGTGCCACCTCGACGCCCGGTCTGGCGAGCAGGCTCAGCGTGTGGCCGTCCTGCGTACAGGCGCGGATCAGCCGGTCGGTGCCGGCGCGCACATAAGCGCGTTCGGGCGGCTCTCCCGCCTGTGCGCCGGTCGTCGCGGCGGCCAGAAGAATGAGTGCAAGTAACTGTTTCATCGATTCATTGCGCTTCGCCGGTCGGCAGGAAGCGGGCGTCGACCACTGTCCAGCGCTGGGCGCCGGAACGGGTTTCGGAACAGCCGAGCTGGCGGACGCTGCCGTCCGGAGGCAGGTCGTGGCGGCTGCGGTCGGCGGTCAGTACGTCGAGGTACCAGCGCTCGACCCACACCCGCAGCGTGCGGCTGCGGTCGCGATTGCGCAGCCCGGTCATCGTGCCGCCCAGCTGCACGCACTGAGCTTCGGGCTCGGCCACCCATTCGAGCGCGGCGTGCGCTGCATGATCGACGTCGCTGGCTGCAGCCGTGGCCGAGCACAGCGCCAGCAGTGACCAGGCTGCCCTCACTTCACCACCGCGCGCGCCTGCAGTTCCTTCACGTAGCTGCGCCATTTCTGCTCGATCAGCGACTCAACGATGCGCGGCTTCACGTCCTCGAAACGCGGCGGCTGCGCCGGACGCACGTCCTCCAGCCGGATCAGGTGCCAGCCGGCGCCGCTGCGCACCGGGGCGTCGCCCACCTTGCCGCGCGTCATCTGCGGCAGCGCGGCAGCGAATTCGGGCGAGAACTGCCCCTCCGGCGTCCATTCGAGCAGGCCGCCGGCCGGCGCGCTGTCGCTGTCCTTCGAGTGGGCCTTCGCCAGATCCTCGAAGCGGGCGCCCTTGCCCAGCTGGTCCTGCAGCGATTTCGCCTGTGCTTCGTCGGCGACCAGGATGTGGCGCACCCGGTATTCGCGCTCGCCGGCTCGACTCGACAACGTGTCGTAGACCTTGCGCACCTCGGCGTCGGCCGGCTGCGTGTTCAGGAAGAAGTCCTCGCGCAGCGCGTTCAGCAGCGCCTGCTGGCGCATGAATTCGATGCGCGTCTTCAGCGCTTCGCTGCGGCCGAGCTTGCGTTCCGCCTCCTGCGCCAGCACTTCGCGCCCGATCAGTTCCTCGCGCGCCTGGCGCGACAGATCGGGCGATGCCGGACGGCCCTGGCGGATCTGCTCCTTGATGATGAAATCGAGCTGGGCGCGCGGTACCGGCCGGCCATTGACCGTGACAACGGTGTCGGTGGCGGCGACGGCCGGCAGGGCGACGAGTGTGGCAAGAGCGGTGGCAAAGGCGGTGGCGAGCAGGCGGCTGCGATGCATGGCTTCGATGTGCGGACGTGACGGAAAAGGAAAGCACTATCCGCGACTGCGGACGTCGCTGCAGGCGGTGTCTGCCCCGGATTCCGGTGAGGATGTCCCGACTGCCCCTGACCCTCTTTCGCTGCGGGGGCTTGTTGCGGCGCACGAAAGGATTACGCTGTCGGTTCTCGTAAACACCCGCTGCTCACGAGGCGGCGGCACAGGGAGAACCCTCATGTCCAAGCACCAGAAAACCTTCCAGCTCACGATCCGCCACATCGACCTGATCGAAGACGCGCTGCGCGACAAGATCGGCTGTCTGGCGCAGGTCGCTGTCGCCAGCGGCGACGTGGCCGCGAGCGCCGGCAACGATGCGCTGATCCACGAACTGAACGAGCTGCTCGGCAGCCTGCACAACCAGAAGATCTTCTACAGCCAGGTCAACCGGACCGGCGTGCCGGCGGGCTGAGCCTGCCCCGGCGAGTCAGCGCGCCGGCCGGCGGCTTCAGTCGCCGCGCGGCAGCGGACGCAGCCGTGCCAGCGCCGTCGTGCTGGCGGCGACGGCCTCGTCCAGCCCCTCGCTGCGCGCCCAGGCGGCGATGCGCGTCAGTTCGATCTCGCTGTCGCGCGCGCCGTCGAGCGCCTGCTGCAGGCACTGCGACATGCGCGCCGGCCGCGCCAGTGCGCGCGCCGCGCGGGCGCACATCAGCGCGGCGGCCGGCGCGTGCGGCTCCGCCTCCATCCACTCGTCGGCCATCTGCGCCACTGTCGGCCAGTCCTTGCGCGACAGCGGTTCGAGCAGGCGCATGAACCAGGGCTGATGTGCTGGCAACTGCGCCCACAGCGCAGAACCGGGCAGTGGCTTCGGCGCCTCTTCGGCGCGTTCGCGCAGGCGGTCGGTCCAGTCGGCAGGCATCGCGAAGTACTCGGTGCGGCCGGCGCTGGTCAGGAAGGTGGTGATGCCGATCAGCCGGCCTTCCTCGTCGAACAGTCCGCCGCCGCTCGCACCCTGCAGGAAGCCGGCCGAGGTCTGGATGACGTGGCTGCCACCTGCTGAATGCAGATCGACGATGAGGCCGCGCGCAAAATGCGCTTCCATGCCGCCCGAGTAACCGTGGGCGAGCACGCGTTCGCCCAGCGCCAGGGTGTGAGTCGGGCGCAGCTCGACCGCCGGGTAGGGCAGCGGCTCGGCGGTGCGCAGCAGGCAGAGATCGCGCGACACGTCGGCGCGCTGGCCGACCACCGCGTGTCGCGCCAGCCCGCGCGACAGCACGATGATGCGGGCGTGGCGCGTGACGTGGCAGTTGGTCAGTGCGCTGTCCGGCCCGATCACGACGGCCGAGCCGACCGACAGATTGTCGTCGTCGCCCAGTGCCGACACCTTCAGCACGGCGCGCGACATCTTCATCATGGCTTCGGCTGATGGCGCGGCGCCAGTCGCGGTCGAGGCGCCGATACAGGCGGCGGCGATCAGCAGCCGGCGCTTCACGGCGTGGCGGTGTCCGGCGGAAAGCGTGCGTTGAAGTGGCGTTCGCGGCTGTCGTCGACCTGCACGTCGAGGTGGCGCGCATCGGCGGCGATGCCAAAGCGCAGATAGGGATTGCGGCTGATCGAAATGTCGAGCTCTGCGTCGAGCAGCGGGCGTCCGTCCTGCAGCAGGCGCAGTGCGCGCACGTAATCGGCGGCGACGTAGCCGCGCGTGTCCAGATCGACTTCGAGTCCGGAGTGGTTCGGGTGGCGGATGCGCAGTTCGACCTCGCTGCGCCCGCCTGCCGTGTCGAAGCGGCGCATCGACATGCGGCCGATCGCCGCCTCGCCGTCGTCTGCCGGACCCATCGGCGCCGAACAGCCGCCGGCGGCGCGCACGAAGTGCTCGGCCATGTAGAGCCGGCCGTCGTCGGTTTCGCCGATCGCGCGCACCATGGTGTAGCGCTCGACGCGCAGCCGCGTCTCGATGCTGCCCACCACCGCGTCGTGCAGCGTGAAGCGCGCGGCGAGCGGCGACGGGTTCTCGTCGACCAGCAGCCACAGCGTGCGCAGTGCGCCGCCCGCCGGGCCCACGTGCAGCGCAACCGGCACCATCGAAGCGTCTTCGGCGCGGTCCGGCGCTTCGAGCGCCAGCACGGCGCTGTCGGTGTGCAAGCGGCGTTCGCCGAACAGCGCGCTGCGCACTTTCGGCCAGGCCGCATCGGCCGACGCCGGCGGCAGCGCGCCGACGAACAGCGACACCGCCAGCAGCCAGCGCGCCGGCGAGGTCGCCGCCCGCAGTGTCGGCAGCGCGTTCATCAGGGTTTGGCGGATGCTTCGATCTGCGTGCGCACCGCGTCGAGGCCGGGGCGCATCAGCGCGCGCAGTGCCTTCACCGCGCTCTCGTCGTCCATGCCGGCGGCCGGATCGTTGCCGGTGTCGGCGCGGTAGCCGCGCGCCTGCCACACCAGCTTGCTGCCGCTGCCTTCGGCCTTGACGGTGAGCCGGCCGGAGTAGGAACTGACCGGCAGCACGGCCGGGTCGGCGTTGCCGGAGCGGTAGTTCATGCTCATCGCGGCCGCGTCGTAGTCGTCGAGCTGTTCGGTCACGGTGCCGGTCGGCAGCGTCAGCGTGCGGGTCGAACCGGCTTCGTTGCCGCGGTCGGCCGACGAGGCCTTGATCGCCGGATTCCACTTCGCGATGCCGGCGAAGTCGCCGACCACCGCCCATACGGCGGCCGGCGGCGCGGCGATGACGACCGACTCGTCGATCTTCTGCGGCGTCGGTCCGTGCGCCACGGCGAGCGGTGCGAACAGTGCGAAGGTGAGAACGGACAGCGGGGCTTTCATGGATCAGGCACTCCTGAAGGTGAACAATCGTTGGGCGCGGCGGCGGACGGCCGACGGCGCCGGTGCGAGGCTGGCGAGCAGTGCCGCGAGGCCGGCCAGCGCGAACAGCGGGCGCAGCGCGAACCGGGTGTCGGCGACGCGGCCGCCCGGCAGTGCACGAAGCTGGGCGGCGATCTGCTCCGGCGAGCGTGCGACCGCGACGCCGAGACCGGTGCGCTGGGCCAGGTCTTCGAGCACGTCGTCGCGGCGCAGCGACAGGTGGTCGTTGTCGGAGCCGGGCGCGCGCTGCGGCGCGTTGCGGATGTCGCCGCCCAGCTTCTCCATGTCGAGCACCGACAGCGTCGGCGCGCCGGCGCTGGCGAAGCCGGCGGTGTCCTCGGCGGTCCAGTAGCCGTCGATGCGGCCCTTCTCGCCGAGCTTGGGTACCGGCTCCGGCTGTTCGCCGCCGACCCCGAACAGCAAACCCGGTACCTCGCCTGCCTCGCCGTCCCAGGCCGGTATGCGGCCGGGGTGCAGGGCCGGCGCCTGGTGGCCGTCGGTGAAGAAGGCGAGGGCGGCGCCCGGCGTCATCCGGCGGATGTCGTCGAGTGCGGAGTAGGTGCCGTAGTACAGATGGCTGTCGGCCGCCCACGCCATGCGCCAGTCGATGTGGCCGATGGCGTCGCTCAGTGCGGCGCGGTCGATGCAGACGTCGACCGGCATCAGCAGCGGCTGCGTGCGCCGCTCGACGAAGATGGACACGCCCACCTGCGTGCCGCAGGGCAGACGGTCGAGTGCCGCGATGGCCAGCTGTTTCGCGTGGTCGAGCCGGCCGATGCGGGCGTCGGCCGGGCCGACGTCGCGGGTGTTCATGCTTTGCGTGATGTCGAACACCATCATGTAGGTGCCGACGCGCCGTTCGATCGGCACGGCCGGATCGACCAGCGCCACGCCAAGACAGGCGCTGGCCGCGACGAGCAGCCAGAAGCGCGCGCCACGGCCGCGCAGGGTGTCGGCGAACTTCAATGCATGCCCCGCGGTGCGCCGACCATCTCGGTCCACGCCGCCTTGTCGGGCAGCGCGTCGTCATCGACCTTGGTTTCCTTGCCGTCCTTGCGCCAGTTGCGCACTTCGTAGTCGGGCACCAGCACCTGGGCCAGTTCGAAGTTGTAGCGCGTGCCCCAGTCCTCAGGCTGTTCGCGCAGTGCGCGGCGGTAGCCGGTCTTGGCCAGTTCGACCAGGGTGATGGCGCGCGCCGCCGCACCCTCGCCGGTGGCGACCTCGATCGCCCGCCGCAGGTAGATGTTGGCGGCATTGACCCGGGCGGCCCGTGCCAGCACCGGGTCGCCACGCAGTTCGGCCTGCGCTTCGGCTTCGCTGTAGGCGGCCAGCGCCGCGTCGTTATCGCGCTTGCGGTCCAGCGTTACGGCGCGGGCGAACAGCACCATCGGTGGTGCGCCGGCGTCGGCCACGCCGTCGCGCATCTGCCGGTTGGCGTCGTGCGCGCGCCAGCCCTGCCACAGTGCGTGCAGGCTGGCGGCCGCGGCGAGTGCGGCCAGCAGGTAGAGCAGTGTGGCCGAGCGGCGGCGCAGCAGGTGAAGGAGTGCGGACGGCGACATCAGCGTGACCATGCGGGAACCTCGAAAGTGCGGGCGGCCAGCAGCAGCAGGCTGCAGGCGAAGGCGATGCCGATGAACAGCCCGCCGAGGTCCTGCCGCGGCGGTGTTTCGCGGTAGCGCAGCGGCTGGTTCTGCAGGCGGGCGACGTCGGCGATGGCGCGGGCGAGCGCGTCCGGCGTGTCGGCTTCGTACAGCCGGTAGGGCACGCCGAGGTCGCGGAAGTACTCGTTCAGGAAGTACTCCGGTGCCGGATCGAAGCCGGCTTCCGGGTCCGGCGGGTCGGACGGACCGCGGCCGCCGGCGGTGCGCAGGAAGATCCAGTACAGCGCGCTGCGGTTCTCGGCGAACAGGCGGCGGATCTGGTTCTGCTTGCGCACGTCGATCTGCGCGGCGCCGTCCGACACCAGCAGCACCACGCGCGAGCCGGTCACCGGCTTGTCGCGGAACTGTTCCAGCGACATCGTCAGGCCAGCGGCGATATTGGTCAGCCCGACGCCGGGCGCGGCCGACGCGCGTATCGCGGCGCGCACCGCGTCGTGGTCGGCGGTCAGTTCGAGGCCATGCACCGGCGCCGTGCTGAAGGACACGACGCCGAACAGGTCGCGCGGGCGCTCGCGCACGAAGTCTTCGAGCAGGCGGGCGGCGGCGCGGCCCTTGGCTTCGTCGCCCTGCTGCGCGTCACGGCCGGCGAAGCCGTCGCTCATGCTGGCGCTGCGGTCCAGCGTGATGACGACGTGGGCGCCGGTGCCGATCCGTTCGACGTCCTCGCCCTGGCGGTGCGGACCGGCCAGCGCGACGACGCTGCTGAGCACCGCCAGCGCACCGAGCAGGCGCAGCGCGACGGCCAGCGCGCGCGATGCCGGATCGGCCGGCACGCCGGGCAGCCAGCCGTGCGGCAGCGTGCGCTGGCCGTGCCACAGCAGCGGCAGCAGCGCGAGCAGTGCAGCCCACAGCCAGTGCGGATGATCGAAGGACATCATGTCGCGCTCACGCCGCTTCGACGACGGCGGACGGGGTGACCGGACACCGCCGCGCGCCGAGCCGTTCGCGGTCGCGCAGTGCCGCCAGCAGCGGCAGCAGCGCGTCGGGCTGCGTGTAGCGCGGGTCGGGCGGCAGGCCGTAGAAGCAGGCTCGCGAGGCGGCGAAGGCTGCTTCCAGTGCCGGCGCCTGATCTGCAAAGGTCGGGTGGGCGGCGATGAAGTCCGGCAGCGTGGAGGCGAAGAGGGTCTGCCCGGCGCTTTCATTGCACGCGTGGTGCAGCGCGCGGAAGGCCAGTTCGAGCGCTTCCGCGTCGTCGCGGCCGCGCAGCGCGCGCACGCTGCGCCAGGCGCGGGCGAACGGACGTGCGCGCTGCGCGCCCAGCCGGCCGGCCACCCACAGTGCAGCCAGCAGCAGTGCCGCCGCGGCGCCGGCCCAGCCCAGCGCACGCGCGAGCGGCGCGCTGCTGTCGAAGCCGGTGGCGCGGTAGCCCGGATGCACGCTGCTGACGATGTCCTTCTTCGACGCCCAGTGCAGCAGCGGCGCCGTGCTCAGATCGAAGGCCGGCACCTTGATCTCGGCCACCGCGTTGTCCTTGCGAAAGCGCAGCACGGTGGGCGACAGGCGCAGCGTCTGCGGCGCGCGCACGCTTTTCATCAGCTGCCACTCCAGCGTGTAGAGGCGGCAGTCGGCACAGCGCCCGGGCGCGTCGGCGACGGCGAGGCTGCGCAGTTCGAACTGGCGGTCGCCCTGGCCCGGCTCCGGCAGGCCGTCGCGGTCGGGCGTCCAGCCGGGTGCCACTTCGAGTGTCAGTCGCACCGGCACGGTGTCGCCGATGCGGTAGCCGAAGTTGCGCGGCCACTCGATCTGCTTCAGCGTGACCGTCGCCATCGCCGGCACGGTGAACAGGCTGAGCAGCAAGGAAAGAAGTGCAGGGACGGAGGACCGTTTCATGTCTGCAGGAAGTAGCGGTTGAACTGCACCGGATCGATGCGATCGTCGATGAACAGCGGCGGGCGTCCATGGCGCAGCGCGATGTGGCGCAGCCGTTCGCGGCGGGCCGTCCGTGCCTCGTCGAAGGCGCGGGCGAGAGCCGGGCGCTGCAGCAGCAGGCGCTCGGCGCCGCTTTCCAGGTCGCGCAGGCGGGCGATGCCCCAGCGCGAAGAGGCGTGCTGCTCCCGGCTGTCGCCGAGTAGCACGGTGACCACGTCGTGCCGGGCGAGACTGCCGAGCACGCGGTTCAGGCGCTCGTCCGGCATATGGCCGTCGGTGAGCAGGAACACCAGCGAACGCCGGCGCGGCAGCAGCGGGGCGGCTTTGAGCAGTGCGCTGTTGTCTTCGCCATCCGGCGCGTGGGCGCGCAGCCGGGCGAGCGCGGCGCGCGCACCGGCCGCGCTGCGGCAGGGCGGCAGTGTCAGTTCCGCACGTATGCGGTGGTCGCAGGCGATCAGTGCGAACGGATCGCCGATGCGCCACGCGGCGTGCGCGATCGCCTCCGCGAGTTCGGCGGCCAGCGCATGCCGGTGCGTCGCGCCGTGGTAGTCCATCGAGCGCGACACGTCGACCAGCACCACCACCGGCACCACGGCCTGTTGCCGGAACAGCCGCACCCACACGCGCTCCGACGGATCGCGCAGCGTCGCCCGCAGGTCGAGCCGGCGCGCGTCGCGGTTGCCGGTCAGCGGCACGCTGCGTTCGAAGTCGTGCCCCGGGCCGGACAGCGTGCCGCGGTGCGCGCCCGGCGTGACCGCGCGACTGCGCCAGCGCAGCGCGTAGGCGAGCGCGGACGCTGTCATGGCGAGGCGACCTGGCGCAGCACCTCGGCGACGAAGGGACGGGCGTAGAGCGGGCGCTGCGTCTCGTACACCGGGTTCAGGCACAGGCGGTGCGCGATCGCCTCGAAGAACACCGCGTGCAGGTCTTCCGGCACCAGGCGGTCGCGGCCTTCGAGCCAGGCCTGCACGCGGGCGGCGCGCGCCAGCATGGCCACACCGCGCGGGCTGGCGCCGGACAGGATGAACTGGTCGATGTCGACGTCGGACAGCTGCACGCCGTAAAGCGCGGGCTGGCGCGTCGCCAGCCAGAGGTCGACGCCGTAGTCGTCGAGTGCCGGGCTGGACTGCACGGTGTCCTGGATGGACTGCGCGACGTCGTTCAGGCGCGTGTGGTCCAGCATGCCGGGCTCGACGCTGGAGATCAGCGCGTCGGCGTCGTGGAAGCGGGTGTCGAACATCAGGCCGCGCAGCTGGTCGCGCGCGTCCGGCGCCTCAACCGACACTTCGAGCAGGAAGCGGTCGCGCGCGGCGGAGGGCAGTTCGAAGGTTTCCTCGCGTTCGACCCGGTTGCGGTCGGCGAACACCTGCATCCACGGCAGCGTGTACTCGCGGTTGAACGCGCTGACCGTGCGTTCGGCCATCAGGCGCAGCAGCAGCGCATGCACCTGTGGCCGCGCGCGGTTGATCTCGTTGAAGAAGAACACCGCCAGTTCGCTGCCCTGCGCGATCAGCGGGCCGGGTTCGACGCGCGGCCGGCCGTCGTCGCCGACATAGGTGTGATAGACGAGGTCGCCCGGCATCAGGTCCACGGTGCCTTCGATGCGCTGGTAGGCACCGCCGATGCCGCGTGCCACCGCCTTCAGCAGCGTGGTCTTGCCGACGCCGACATCGCCTTCGAGCAGCACGTGGCCGCGGGCGAACACGGCGATGGTCATCAGTCGCACGGTGCGCGGCATGCCGACCAGCACCGCGTTGAGCTGGCGCTCGAAATCGAGCGCACGGACCCGCCATGCCGACAGGTCAACAGGTTCGGAGTGCATCCGGGATTCCAGATCGGGTTGGCCGCGAGGGCGCGGCTGGAAAGGCGTGACGGACGGCGCGCAGCGCCGCGTTCCGCGAGGCCTTCGGGAGCCCGGCCGGACGAGCGGGGCGCTCGCCCGGCCGGGAAGACACGACGATCAGTTCACGTCGTACTTGAAAGTGCCGGTGGCGTTGAGCTGCTCGACGCGCTTGGCGTTGCGCGCTTCCATCTGCTTGATGGAGTCGCCTTGCTTGGACAGTTCCTTGGCGTCGTGCTTCGGGTCGTACTTGGAGCCGGCGACCTTGGCCGGATAGCCCGGCTTCGGCTCCCAGCAGTCGCCGGCCGCCTTGCACTTGGTGCCGTCGTAGGCATGGGCGCCGCCGGCCAGCAGCAGGAGTGCGGAAGTGGCTGCAAGACGGGCTGCGGTGCGGATCTTCATTGTCATTCCTCCGTGGTTGTGATGTGGGTGCTGCACGTGACGACCCGGACGGGGCCGGGCCGAAAACTTCGCCTTCCTCAGTTCGCCTGCTTCCACAGCGCCTTGGCCGGATCGCCCTTGTAGACCGAGCGGATCCAGCTCATGATCACCAGGATTTCGTCCTGCGACAGGTGCCCGCTCTGCGGTCCCATCATTCCCTGCAGACCGCCGTAGATGCTGGAGAACAGCCCCGGATCGGTGGCATTCGCCGGGTAGGTCCAGTAGTCGTCGGCCAGGCCGGGGCCGAGCTTGCCCTCGGCGTGGTGACCGTGACAGCCCGAGCAGGCGGTCGAGTACAGCGACTCGCCTTCGGCGATCTTGGCGGCGTCGGTGTTGTAGGGGTTGATGCCCGTCTGTTTGAAGGACTTCACCGCCGGGCTTTCCTCCTTGCCGGAGAAATCGAGCGGCGAACCTTCGATGATGTTGTAGAAGCGCGGCGGGCTGCCGGCGGCGATCGCCGTGGCGATGGCGCCACCCATCAGGGTTGCCGCGACCAGTTTGCTGACTTGAAACTTCATCCCTTGCTGTCCTTGTTTCCTTCGGCCACCGGGTGCGGCGGCAGAATCTGTATGCCTTCGGCGCGCAATACGCCCTCGATGTCGTCGCGACTGCGCGCGAGCGCGGCTTCGATGCGGGCGAGCAGTGCGTGGTCGTCCTTGCGCACGGCGATGGCGGTATCGAAGTGGAAATGCACCGGCTCGCCGTTCGACTTGCTGGCCTGGGCCGGTACCTGCGTGACCTTCAGCGGCGTCGCTGCGCTCTTGATGTAGCGGGCGACCGACGGTGCCCAGGCCACGGCGACGTCGATCTCGCCGGCGGCCAGGTCGCGGATCAGCTTTTCGCTGTCATAGCGCACGTAGCGGTTGCGCGGCGCCTTGTTGCCGCCGAGCGACATCATGTAGCGGAAGCTGTCGGCATAACGGCCGAGCTGGACCAGCATCACTTCGGCCGGTGTGCCGGGTATGACGCCGATGTGCGCGGTCTGCAGTGCGGGGCTGTCCCAGCCGGTCACCTCCTGGCCGAAATCGGCGCGGGTGACGAACACATAGCTCGAACGGTAGTAGGCGCGGGTCGTGGCGACGCGGGGATCGCCCGCATCGACGCCGAGCATGACGTCGCACTTGCCCTTGTCGAGCAGGTCGCGCACCACGTAGCGCGGGTCGCTGAAGCCGACGCGCTCCAGTTTCATGTCCATGGCCGCCGCCAGCTTTTCGGCGATGCGGTCCTCGAATCCTTCGCCCCGCTCGTTGGCGTAGGGCATCTCGTTATCGGCCGCGCACACCTTGAGCGTGCCGGCGGCGTGCGCGACGCTGCCGAGCGCGCACAGCAGCGCTGCAATGAGGGTCTGTTTCATCGTGGATCTCCTGCCTGAAACGGGCATGGCGCCACGCGCCATGCCCGGTACGTCTTACAGCGAGAACACCATCACGCCGCCGCCCATCTTGGTGTACTGCTGGAGCTCCTTGAAGGCGCCCACTGCACCGAGACCTGCGGTCGGGTCGGTCAGGTCGAACACGAGGCCGACACCGGGCCAGCCGCCGACGCCGTAGTAGATGGCGACGTACTGCTTGCCCTTGTGCTCGTAGGTGACCGGGTGGCCGATGACGCCGGACGGGAGCTTGAATTCCCACAGCGTCTTGCCGTTGTCGGCGTCGACCGCCTTGATCAGACCGTCCAGCGTGCCGTAGAAGACGAGGTCACCCGCGGTGCTGGTCGTGCCGCCCCAGACCGAGAACTTCTCGTCCTTCACCCACTTGAACTTCGACGTCTTGACGTCGTAGGCCTTGACCTGACCCATGTTGCCGTTGTTGCCCGGGGTGGCGTACATGTTCAGCGTGGCACCGACGAAGAACTGACCTGCGCGGTAGGGCAGCATGAACGGCTCCCAGTCCATGCAGATCATGTTGGTGCCGAGCATGACCAGTTCGCGCTTCTTGTCGATCGAGTCGTGGCCCTGGTTGTGATAGCCCATGGCGGACGGGCAGATGCCCTTGGCCAGGTGGTCCATGCGGGTCGAGTACTCGGGATCGCGGATGGGCACGCCCTTCTTCATGTCGTAGCCCTTGAACACGTTCACCGACGGGTCGATCTTGTCGGCGCGAACGAGGTTGCCGTTTTCGCGGTTCAGGGTGTAGACGATGCCGTTGCGGTCCGGGTGGGTCAGCAGCTTCTGCTTCTTGCCGTCGACCACCTGGTCGGACAGGCCGATCCAGTTCACGCCGGCGTAATCCCACTCGTCATGCGGCGTCTTCTGGAAGGCGAACTTGGCCTTGCCGGTCTTCACGTCGCGACCCCAGATGGCCATCGTCCACTTGTTGTCGCCCGGGCGCATGGTTTCGTTCCACGGTGCCGGGTTGCCCGAGCCGTAATACATCAGCTTCAGTTCCGGGTCGTAGGCGTACCAACCCCAGTTGGTGCCGCCGCCGATCTTCCATGCGTCGCCTTCCCAGGTCGAGGTGCCGAGGCCCTTCTGACCGTAGTGCGGGTTGGCCATGTTGAAGTCGTCGGCCAGCAGGATGTCCTCGTCCGGGCCGGTGGCGTAGGCGCGCCAGACCTGCTTGCCGTCCTTGATGCGGTAGGCGGTGACGTAGCCGCGCACACCCAGTTCCGCACCCGACGAACCGACGATGACCATGTCCTCGACCACCATCGGCGCCTGCGTCAGCGTGGAGCCGACCTTCGGGTCGGAGTTCTCCATCTTCCACAGTTCCTTGCCGGTCTTGGCGTCCAGCGCGACGATGTGGCCGTCGAGCTGGGTCTTGAAGATCTTGCCGTCACCGTAGGCCAGACCGCGGTTCACGACGTCGCAGCAGGCGACCGCGCGCACCGAGGCGTCCTGCTTGGGCTTGTGTTCCCACAGGATCTTGTTAGGGTTGTCCAGATCGATGGCGTAGGTGATGTTGGGGAAGGGCGTGTGGATGTACATGATGCCGTTCACCACCAGCGGACCGCCTTCGTGGCCGTGCAGCACGCCGGTCGAGAAGGTCCACGCGGCCTTCAGGTTCTTCACGTTGCTGCGGTTGATCTGCTTCAGGCCGCTGTAGTGGCTGTGGTCGTAGTCCTTGCCCTGCATGACCCACTGGCGATCGTCCTGCGAAAGCTTGATCAGCTCGGCGTTGGCGAGCGCGGCACCCGATGCGGACGCCAGCGCGAAACCGGCGATCGCGGTGGCGACGGCGCGGCTCAGACGTTTCTTGTGCAGACCGGTCCGGCCGGTTGCTCTTTTCAGTGACATAGCGGTTTTCTCCTCCTTGGGTGGGGCGCGTGGGGATACGCGCATTCGCTTTCATGCGATCCGGGAGCCGGACCAGAACAGACCTGTGGGCCCGGAGATCGCAACCGCGGACGCTGCCGTCGACAGTCGGCCAGCGCTGCGGTCGAGCGAACTATAGGAATGTGCAGTGCAGCGATTGCGGTGTGCTGCGCATTGCAACGAGGGGATTTTGTCCCTCGGCTCCGGCGCTACCATCGACGGCACCGGCACCCCTGAAGCCGGATGTCCCGCCGCACTTCCATCGCCTCCGAATGACACTGAAGAACCGCCTGCTGCTGATCGTGCTCGTGCTCATGTGCCTGCTGCTGCTCACGCACGGCTTCCTGCACTACAAGGCGTGGCGCAGCGACTCGGTCGAGGAGATCGAGTCGGGCACACGTCTGGTGCTCCTGCTGCTGCCCGAGGACATGCCGCTGAACGCCGGCGACGGCCGCTCACCCATGCTCGATTCGCTGCTCGAACGCGTGCAGCGCATGAAGGACATCCGCCACGTGCGCATCGACGTGCTCGACCTTGCCGGTCGTGTGCTCGCCTCGTCCGACACCCGAGGTGCCAGCGGCTGGCCGGCGCCGGACGAGGCGCCGGTGCAGGCCGACGGCACGGTGCGCATGAAGCCGTGGCGGCTCAATGGCGAGATCGCCGGCTTCTATCGCGTGTCGCCGATGCCGTCCGACGAGATGCGCGAGAAGTGGGAAGGCTTCAAGCGGCTGAGCTATCTCACCGTGGCCTACAGCGTGCTGCTCGGGCTGCTGCTGTACTGGGCCATCTGTCGCGCGCTGGAACCGGTGCATGCGCTGCGCACCGCGCTGCGCGACATCGAGTCGGGCCGTCTCGACGCGCGCCTGCCGGCCTTCCGCCTGCCCGATCTGGCGGAACTGTCGGCCTCGTTCAACCGGATGGCCAATTCGCTGGCCGAGGTGAGCCGCGAGCGCTCGGCGCTGCTGCGCAAGATCATGGTGATGGAAGAGCAGACGCGGCGCGCCATCGCGCGCGACCTGCACGACGAAATGAGCACCTATATGGTGGCGATGCAGCCGCACGTCGCGGTGCTGTCGGCCGCCTGCCGGCGTGAGCCGGCGCTGGCCCGCTACAGCGGCAGCGCCGAGGCGCTGGGCGGCCACCTGGCGCAACTGCTGGGCCGCGTGCGCGTGCAGCTGGAATCGCTGCACCCGGTAGAGATCGACGCGCTCGGTCTCTACAACGCGCTGCGCCAGCTGGTCGAGCAGCGCAGCGCGCAGGCGCCGCGGCCGCTCGAACTGGTGCTCAACCTCGAAGGCGAATCGGCCGACGCCGGACCGACGGTCGAGGCCAGTGCCTATCGCATCGTGCAGGAGGCAGTCACCAATGCCTTCAAGCATTCCGACTGCTCGCGCCTGCTGATAGGCGTGAGTACCGAGCAGGGCAGCGACGGCCGCGTGCTCAAGCTCGACATCTGGGACAACGGCAGTGCGCACGGCATACCGACCGGCGTGGCCGGGCTGGGCATGCTGGGCATGCGCGAACGCGCGCTCGCGCTGGGCGGCGTCTGCAGCGCCGGCCCGGCTACCGGCGGCGGCTGGCGCGTCACTGTGCGTCTGCCCTTCGCACGCAATGAACAGGAGATCACCGCATGAACAACCGACAGACCCGCATCCTTCTGGTCGATGACCACGCCGTCGTGCGCACCGGTTACCGCGCGCTGCTGGAGATGAACGAGGCGCTGCTGGTGGCGGCCGAGGCCGGCACCGCCGACGAGGCCTACGCGGCCTACCGCAAGCACGCGCCGGACGTGGTGGTGATGGACATCATGCTGCCCGGCTCCAGCGGCATCGAAGCCACGCGGCGCATCGTCGCCTTCGATGAACAGGCGAAGGTGCTCATGTTCACGATGTGCTCGCACCCGACCGTGGTGCAGCAGGCGCTCGACGCCGGCGCACTCGGCGTGCTGACCAAGGACAGCCCGGCCGAGCAGCTGGTCGACGCGGTGCAGTCGGTGGCGCGCGGCAAGCGCGTGCTGAGCCGGCAGGTGGCGGAAAGCGTGGCCTTCTCGCACTACCTGCCGGAATCCAAGCTGTTCGGTTACCTGACGCCACGCGAATTCGAAATGTGCCGCCTTCTGGTGTCCGGCCATTCGATCGACGCCATCGCCGAACAGCTCAACCTGAGCCCGAAGACAGTGGCCAACAAGCTCAGCACCGCGCGGCGCAAGCTCGACGTCAGTTCCGACATCGAACTGGTGAAGCTCGCCTCTGAAGTCGGTCTGGTGCCCTGGGTGACCGAGCGCCGGCTGGGCCTGACCGACGCGCCGCCGGCGTCGCGCTAGGGACTGTTGCCAATGAATCGCGCG
Organism: Methyloversatilis sp. NSM2; assembly: GCF_038066675.1. NCBI lineage: Bacteria > Pseudomonadati > Pseudomonadota > Betaproteobacteria > Nitrosomonadales > Sterolibacteriaceae > Methyloversatilis > Methyloversatilis sp. NSM2. Next base: position 322,487 of record NZ_JBBUKV010000004.1, on the reverse strand, counting down.
CGGCCCGCGATTCAATGGCAACAGACCCTAGGTGCCGTGCTCCGGCTCGTCGTCGGCGGCAAGCGCCCACGGATCGAAGGGATCCGGCAGCGTGCGCCAGGCGGCCGACCCGGCGGCCATTTCGGCGTCGGTCAGCAGACAGGCGTCGAGTTGCTGGCGTATCCACGCCTCGTCCATGTCCATGCCGATGAATACCAGTTCCTGGCGACGGTCGCCGAAGGGCGCCAGCCAGCGCGCCTCGATCTGCTTCAGGTAGTCGAGGTCGGTCGGCCAGTCGGCGCGGTCCACCGCCGCCCACCACAGGCCGGCCGGGCGGTTGCGACAGATGCCGCCGGCCTGTGCCCATTCGCCGGCGAAATCCATGCGGCTGGCCAGCCAGAAGAAGCCCTTGCTGCGGATGACGCCTGGCCATTCGTCGTGGATCAGGTTCCAGAAGCGCTGCGGATGGAAGGGGCGGCGCTCGGTCCACGAGAAGCTGCGGATGCCATAGGTGTCGGATTCCGGCACGTGGGTGCCGCGCATTTCCTGCAGCCAGCCCGGCGCTTCGGCGGCGGCGTCGAAATCGAAGCGACCGGTGTCGAGGATGCGGTCCAGCGGCACGCGCCCTTCGGTCGACTCGACCACGTCGGCGCGCGGGTTCAGTGCGCGCAGTATTGCGTGCAGGCGGCTGCGTTCGTCGGCGCTGACCAGATCGCACTTGTTCAGCACGATCACGTCGGCGAACTCGATCTGGTCGACCAGCAGGTCGACCACCGTGCGCGCGTCCTCGTCGCCGAGCGATTCGCCGCGTTCGGCGATCATGTCCTGGCTCGAGTAGTCGCGCAGGAAGTTGTACGCATCGACCACCGTCACCATGGTGTCCAGTCGCGACACCGATGACAGGCTGCTGCCATCCTCGTCTTCGAAGGTGAAGGTTTCGGCCACCGGCAGCGGTTCGGAAATGCCGGTCGATTCGATCAGCAGATAGTCGAAGCGGCCTTCGCGCGCCAGCCGCGATACCTCGATCAGCAGGTCTTCGCGCAAGGTGCAGCAGATGCAACCGTTCGACATTTCGACCATGCGGGCGTCGGTGCGCGACAGCTGCGCGCCGTTGGCGACGAGCTGGGCGTCGATGTTCACTTCCGACATGTCGTTCACGATGACCGCCACGCGGCGGCCTTCGCTGTTGGACAGCACGTGGTTGAGCAGGGTGGTCTTGCCGGCGCCGAGAAAGCCCGACAGCACGGTGACCGGAAGTCGTTCGTTCATGATGGTGTGGTTTCCGTTGTCAGAACACCGCATCGAAGGCGGCGACGATGCGCAGCCGGTGCGGGGCGTCGAGGTGGGGGGAGCGGTGGATGACGCCGCGGCCGGCGTTGTCCGGCCACAGTTCGCCCTTGAGCAGCATGATGTCGCCGGCGGTGGCGCGACCGATGCCGGCGGCGTCGGTCATCACGGCGTCGCTGCCGAGGCGGCTGCGGTCGGCGCAGCGCTCGTCCAGCCATTCGGTGGCCGGACCGATCCAGGTACAGAGCAGGCGCAGGGCGACGCGGTCGACGTGCCAGCGCGGACACATGGCGCGGTCCAGCACTTCGATGCGCACACCGACGCGCGTGCAGCCGGTGAGGTCGGCCAGCAGTTCGGACAGTCGTTGCACGTCGGCATCGACGGTGTCGCGCCCCGGCAGTTCGGGCAGGGTGCCGGTGGGCAGCGGGCTGCCGGCGTCGATCACCGCGCGCCGTCCGCTGCCCAGTGCGCCGCTGGCGTGCGCCGCATCCAGATAGTCGGCCAGGCCGGGCGGCAGAGGGCGGTGCAGTCGCACCAGATTGACGAACGGATCGAAGACCTGCGCCAGATCGGTCAGCGTGACGGCGTCGACGGCGCGGGGACAGGATGTCGCGGGGGCGGGAGGTTGAAATCGAATGTTCATGGTGCTTGCAGGCGGGGCGTGCCCGCCTGCCTCGCCCTCAGCGCGCGCGTTGTGCAGCCACCGTGCCCAGCATCAGCAGACCGCCGAGCAGCATGGCCCAGCTCGCCGGTTCAGGCACCGGCGGTGCGACCGCGAAGTCGATGTAGAAAGTGCCACCGTCGCGCACGGCGGTATTGCTGCCCAGGTTCACCAGCGAGAACTGCGCGGTGTAGGTGCCGACCGCGGCGGCCGCGTCGGTGTAGAAGGTCGGCACGAAGTCGAAGCCATTGCCGTCGCCCAGCAGATAGAGGTTGCCGCTGTCGAACAGGTCCATGTCGCCATTGGCGGCGACCTTCAGACCCGGCGTGATGTACTCCAGCTTCAGCGCGACCTGCACGCCGTCGAGCTGTGCGTTCCAGCGGTTGGCGCTGCTTGCGTACAGCACCGCCTCGGCGCTGCCGGCGGCGCCGTCGGCCAGCGACTGGATGGACGACGCACCGAGGTAGCTGTAATCGTGATGAGCGACGCTGTCATCGAGCACGCCGCTGACCAGCTTGCCGGCGAATGCTCCGCTGCCTGCGCTCAGCGCGAGCGTGCCGGGCAGCGGTGAAATGCGTGCCGACAGTTCCGGAATGCGGTTGTTGGCGTTGCTGCCGTTGATGACCGGCGCTGCGGCGCTGCCGGTATAGCTGTAGGCGCCGATGCCGTGGAAGTGGTTGCCGTGCTCCATCAGATAGGTGAGGCGGCCGTAGTTCGGATTGGCCAGGCCGGCATAGGTGCCGCTGGCAATCGTCGCCAGGCTGTCGATCCCGATGTAGAAGCCGATGCCTTCATCGGCGCGCAGCGGCTCGCTGGCGTGTGCGAAGCCGGACATGAGGCCGGCAATGACGAGCAGGGCGCGGACTTTCAAGATGCTCTCCTTTGTTGATAATCGAATATCAAAAGATACGGGGCGTAGTCTTTTTTGTAAAGGAGATTGCATTATCATTAGAGGCTGATCATCCGGAGACCTCTCATGCGCGCGCCCATCCGCTTCATGCACCTTGCTGCAGCATTGCTGTCCTTCCACGTCGGCGCGGCACACGCCCTCCACTTCGACGTCGCCATCGGGCTCGACCAGGGGCCGGCGGCCGGCAGCAGGATCACGGTCGGTGCCTACGGCGACCTGCCGTTCGAGCAGTTGCCGATCGACGTCCACACCGGATACATGGTGTTCCCGGGCGACTTCGGCGACTTCGAGGGCGGGCCGAAAAGCACCGACGATCCGGGTTTCCAGGCTTTCCCGGGCAGCCTGTCCGGCGCCAGCGGTGCCCGAGATTTCATCGGTTTCAAGGCGGTCGGCACGCTGTTGCAGTGGGATGCCGCCAGCGGCACATGGTCGGCCGCCGATGACGGCGTCGGCATTCGCCTGTACGGCGCGGTGCCACCGGCGGTGGCCAACGCCTACATCCAGTCGCTGATCAATCCGCGCCTGGCACCGCCCGGTGCAGCGGCGAATTTCGAGTTCTATTCGCAGGGCACGCTGTTTACCGGCGCCGGCATCGAAGGCCCGGTCGCGGCGACGATAGACGACGCGAACGCCAACGGCGGCTTCCATGCGCACCTGGACTGGTTCATCGAAGGCGCGGCACCGTCCAGCGCCTACATGGTGACGCTGCAACTGACCGACGCGACGTCGATAGGGGGGCGCGGACGCTACATCGATTCCGATCCCTTCCACGTGGTGTTCAACTACGGCCTCAGTGCCGAACAGTACGAAACTGCCTTCATGTCGCGCGTCAGCCTTCCGGTGCCCGAGCCATCGAGCTGGGCATTGATGGTGGCCGGTCTCGTGCTGACGACTTCGCTCGCGCGTCGGGTCAGAAGCTGACGCTGAGGCCGGCTTCGACGCTGCGCCCCGGTTCCGGCGAGAAGCTGCGCAGGAAGGACACCGGGTTGCGCGCTTCGGCATTGAGCAGATTGCGCGCCTTCAGGTACAGGGTCAGCGTGCGGCCGCCGTCGAGCGGACGCACGTGGTTCAGGTTGGCGCTGACCAGGGTGTAGCCGTCGCTGGCGGTTTCGTTGGCGCCCGGCCTGTCCTGCGCCGCCTGTCGCGTCACGCGCACCCGCCCGGACCACGCCTCCTTGCTTATCGCCAGCTGCGTGCCGAAGCGCAGCGGCGGCATGCGCGGCACGTCTTCGTCCAGCGCCGGCAGCCGGGCGCGCACGGCGTCGGCGAAGATCGACCACTCGACATCGCCGAAGCGGCTGGCCGCCCACTTCAATGCCAGTTCCGCTTCGAATCCCCTCAGCTTGGCGCGGCTCTGCGCGTACTGAACCACCTGCAGACACTCTTCCAGGCGGACACAGGCGAAACGGAACTGCTCTTCGGCGGTGTCGTAGAAGAAGGCTTCGCTGCGCTGGAAGATGTAGTTGCTGACGTCGTTGGCGTACACGCTGACCGCAGCGCGCAATCGCGCATCCTCGTACAGCGCCGACAGGTCGATCGAGCGCGCGCCCTCCTTGTTCAGCCCGGGGTCGCCCAGATCGTAGGTGCGGGTCGCCAGGTGGGCGCCCAGCGAATAGAGCTCGTGGATTTCCGGCGCGCGTTCGGCATGCGCGGCGCTGACCGTAAAACTCAGTGCATCGGCAGCCTGCCAGCGCAGCGACGCGGAAGTGCTCTGTGCGTTGATGTTGCGCCGCGGAAAGCTCACCGCGAAGCCGCCGGCAAGTTCGCGATCGCCGGCTTCCATGCGCGTCATTTCGCCGCGCCAGCCCAGTTCGAAGCGCAGGCTGGAGACGTCGACATGCTGCGTTGCGTAGAGGGCGGAACTGCGCATAGAGGTCTGCGGAATGAAAGCTTCGACGCCGAGCGCCGAGAAGTCGCGCCGTGTGTGGTGCACACCGACCGTGCCACCGAGGTGTTCGCCGAAAGCGAGCTCCAGTTCGATGCGCTGTTCGATCGCCTTATTGCGGAAGGTGGTGGCGACGGCGCCCTGATCGACTTCGTCGTGCCGGTAATCGACGTGCGCCCCGGTATAGCGCAGCGACTGCAGCCAGCCTTCGCCCAGCCATTCGGCGCGGGTGTCGACGCGGCGGTTGTCCATCACGATGCGCACCCGGTCGTCGCCACCGTGCGAGTGGCCGGGGGCGGGCGGAATGCCGTAGTCGTTCGACGCGTTGTTCACGGCGGCGCCCAGCAGCGCGTTGCCGATGAACAGGCTGCCGCCCAGCGTGCCCGAGGCGGCGCGTGCATCGCTGTTGTACAGACGCCCGCAGCTGTTGCGCGTGTTGATCAGGCCGAACTGCTGCTGCACGGCGTCGTCGTCGACGGCGCAGCCGGCGATGCGGGCGTCACCGCGATCGCGGCTGCTGGCCGAGGCGTGCAGCGCGAACGGGCCGCGGCCGCCGTCGAGCCGCAGTGAACTGATCCTTTCCGACGCGTTGGTGTTGTAGCCGAGGTCGACCGCGCCGCTGAGTGCCTTCTGCGGCAGTCGCGTCGGAATGCGTTCGTCGGCCACGTCGACCACGCCGCCGATGGCGCCGCCGCCGTAGCGGATGGTGGCCGGGCCGCGCAGGATGCGCACCGAATCCGCCACCGCCGTATCGGCAGTCGATGCGTGATCGGGGCTGAAAGTAGTGGCGTCGTGCGTGCCGCCGCCATTGCTCAGTACTTTCACCCGCGCACCGCTGAGGCCGCGGATGACCGGCAGGCCGACGCCGGTGCCGAAGGAGGCGTTGTGCACGCCCGCTTCGTCGCCCACCGTTTCGCCCAGCGTCGCGCCCTTGCGGTCGCGCAGCGCTTCGCCGCGCAGTCTGGATGCGCCCGCTTCGTTCGCCGCGCCCGGCGTCTGGGTGTCCTCGACGCGGATGGCGGGCAGTTCGATGGCGTCGGGGCTGTCGGCGACGTCCTGCGCTTGCACGCAGCAGCACGCGCAAAGCAAGAGTATGGACAGGCTTCCGGCGATGCCAGGGGGCCGGATCGCCTTCGGGCGAGGACGGACGGATCGAGAGGACATGCTGCGGCGGGGAGAACGATGATTGCTATTGCTAATAGTATCGCGTTATCGTTAACGGCGATGTTCTGTCCCATTCCGTTCTCACCAAGGAGCAAGCGATGAAATATTCCGGACCCGGTTCTGTACTGCGTGCGCTAGGCATGACCGCATTTCTCTCAACCCAGCTCTTCGTGGCGGCGCAGGCGGCCGATCACGCGGGCGATATCGAGGTCGGCATGGCGGCGGGCGCGCTGGTGGTCGATCCCGAGGGGTTGGCGCAGATTGCCGCCAATGGTTACCGCCTGTTCGAAGCGGATTTCCGTGATTTCAGTGGTGGCCTGTTCAAGACCGACGACCCGGGCTTCGTCGCGGAAGAGGGCGCGCTCGATGTCGGGCTGGTCGTCGGCTACCGCGGCCTGGGCGTGCTGCAGTCGTGGAACGGTTCGATGTGGACCAGCAGCGGTCCTTCGGTCTTTGTATCGATCGAGGACGTGCTGGGCACGATCACTTCATTCGGCTACGGCGCGGTCACCGATCCTGCCGGCGCGATCGCCCAGGTGTCCGGTGCCGGCGACATCCACTCGCACCTGGATTTCTCGATCGGCGGCACGGACCGCGCGCTGGCCGGCGCCTACCTGATCACGCTGCAGCTCGAAGCGAACGGCGTGCTGGCGTCGTCGCCGTTCTACATCGCCTTCAATAACGGGCTCGATGAAGCGGCTTTTGAAGGCGCGGTCGGCGCGCTGATGGCGCCGGTGCCGGAACCGGCAACGTGGGCGATGCTGATTGCCGGCGTCGGTCTGGTGGGCGCGCTCGGCCGTCGCCGTCAGTGCGTGTGATCGTGGTCGTGCGGATGCGTGTGCCCGGCTGAGGGCGCACCGTCCGCGTTTCCTTTTCCGCTGCACGCGCTGCAGCGGCCGAACAGCGTCACGTCGTGCGCCTCGACCGAGAAACCGGCGGGCGCCAGTGCGTTCCAGTCGGTCTGGCATTCGGCGATGTCGAACACGCGGTCGCACTGCAGGCACTTGAAGTGATGATGGTGGCCGAGGTGGGCTACCTCGTAGCGCGGTGCTTCGCCCGGCAGGCTGACTTCGCGGATGCGGCCTTCTTCGAGCAGCAGCTTGATGTTGCGATACACGGTCGCCAGCCCGAGCGCCGGCGCCTCGCTGCGTGCCAGCGCGTGCAGTTCAGCCGGCGACAGCGGCCGGCCGGCCGCTTCGATGGCGCCGAGTATCGCGGTGCGCTGACGCGTATTGCGCTCCATGAGTGCGCTCAGACCTCGTCCGGCACGGCGGTGCCGGTGTGCAGATGCATGATCTGCCAGCCGTGCGCACGCGCGTGCGCGTCCAGCGTCGGGTCCGGATCGACCGCCACCGGATTGGTCACCCGGGTGAGCAGCGGCAGATCGTTCAGCGAGTCGCTGTAGAAGGTGGTGCGGCGGAAGCTGCCGAAATACAGCCCCAGTTCTTCCAGCCAGCGTTCGACGCGTTCGATCTTTCCTTCGCGGAAGGCCGGCGTGCCGCGCGGCTTGCCGGTAAATTCGCCGTCCTGCTGCGCGGGGATGGTGGCGACCAGATGCGGCACGTCGAGCTCGCGCGCGATCGGACCCGTGATGAAGCTGTTGGTAGCGGTGACGATGGCGCACAGGGCACCGCTTTCCAGGTGACCGTTCACCAGGCCGCGCGCACCGTCGGTGAGGCGCGGGCGGATCTGCTGCACCATGAACTCGGCATGCCAGGCGTCCAGCTCGGCACGCTTGTGGCGCGACAGCGGCGCCAGCTGGAAGTCGAGGAATTCGTGGATGTCCAGCGTGCCGGCCTTGTACTGCGCGTAGAAGGTCGCGTTGCGCGCCTCGTACAGCTCGCGGTCGAGCACGCCCTTGGAGATCAGGAATTGCGCCCACTCGAAGTCCGAGTCACCGGCGAGCAGGGTGTTGTCGAGGTCGAAAAGTACCAGTTCCATGGCGGTATCCGTATCAGATCAGTCTGGTCTGCATGACCTCGCGCAGCAGCGGCAGTGTCACCGGGCGCTGGCGGGTCAGCGAATGTTCGTCGAGCAGGTCGAGTATGCCGAGCAGCGAGCGGATGTCGCGCCGGCCGTGCCGCAGCAGGTAATCGAATACCTCCTGTTCGACCTTCATGCCGCGCGCGGCCGCGTGTGCCTGCAGTAGTTCGATGCGCTCGTCGTCGTGCAGCGGCTGGATGCAGAAGGGCAGCATCTGGCCGATGCGGGTGCGCAGATCCTCGCGCAGCGGCAGCATGCGCGGCGCGCTGTTGCCGGCGGCGACCACAGTGATGCCGCGCGCCTGGGCCAGATTGATCGCGCGGAACAGCGCGCCCTGCGCCTCGGGCTCCAGCAGATGGATGTCGTCGAACAGCCACAGTTTCGCGTGCGTCGCCTCGAGCGCGCCGATCAGCGTATCCGGCAGCGTGAAGTTGATCTGGTCGACTTCGAGGTAAAGCCCGCGCGCCTTCGATTCGGCGGCCAGCGCGCGCAGCAGGTGGGTGCGACCGCTGCCGCTGTCGCCCCACAGATAGACCGCTGCACCCGGCTCGTCGCCGGTCATGCCGCGCAGATGGGCAAGCAGGTCGCGATTGGCGCCGGCCACGAAATTGCTGAGGCTGGGAGCGGCGATCGGACGGATGTCGAGCAGGAGCTGACGCATCATTCGATGATCTTGGGCGCGTCGCCCTGGTAGAAATGGCTGGCCAGATAGTGCCGCCTGACTTCACGCAGTCCCACCAGCAGGGCAGCCGATGCGGGCAGCGCGATCAGCACGCCGACGAAGCCGAACAGCTGGCCGAAAGCCATCAGCGCGAAAATGACCGCCAGCGGGTGCAAGCCGATGCGTTCACCCACCAGCCAGGGCGTGAGCAGGAAGCTCTCCAGCAACTGGCCCAAGCTGTAGACGATGGCCACGCCGATCACCGGCGGCCAGCCCTGGAACTGCAGGGTGGCCACCAGCAGCGACAGCAGCAGGCCGGTCGAGAAGCCGACATAGGGGATGAAGCCGAGCAGGCCGGACAGCAGGCCCAGCGGCAATGCGTAATCGACGCCGGCGATCCACAGCCCGACGCTGTAGAACAGCGCCAGCGCCGCCATCACCGACAGCTGCCCACGCAGGAATTCGGCCAGCACCGCGTCGATCTCGTCGACCAGCGACAGCGTGCGGTTCAGCCACGGGCGCGGCACCAGCTTGGCAACGCGATGGCGCAGTTCGCGCCAGTCACGCATCAGGTAGAACATGACGACCGGCGTCAGCAGCACGTTGGCCACGACGCCGACGATGACCGCGCCCTGGCTGCTGACGTATTCCAGCGCCACCATTAGATAGTCCTGCGCGCTGCTCCAGTTCTTCGTGATGAAACGCTTCAGGCTATCCACGTCGAGTTGCAGCGTGACGCCGAAATGCTGCTGCAGCCAGGGCACCAGCTGGTCGTGTGCCGCCGTCAGATAGGCGGGCAGGCGCGCGATCAGCGTGCGCACCTCCTGCTGGATCACCGGCACCAGGATGAGGATGAGTCCGACCACCAGACTGATCACGAACAGGATGACCAGCACCACCGCAAGCGTACGCGGCACGCGCCGCCTGCACAGTCGTTCGACCAGCGGCTCGAAGATGTAGGCCAGCACCAGGCCCAGCATGAAGGGCGACAGCGTCGGTCCGAGCAGCCACAACAGGCCGACGATGGCCGCGCCAACGCCTGCCCAGAGCAGGGTTTGTTTGCGGTTGATGCCGGGAGGGGTCATGGCGGGGTGCGGGCCGGGGTAGAATGCGCACCCTTGGGGCGGAATGCGCGAATGCGGTGCAAAAACGCCCCGCAGTTTAGCAAGATTCCGCTGCACTCCCGTTCATTCATCCTGTTTTCCCGGCGCCCGGCGCCTCATACGTCATGACTTCATCCAAGGATTCCCGCGCTCCCCTCAGTTACGCCGCTGCCGGTGTGGATATCGACGCCGGCGATGCGCTGGTCGAGCGCATCAAGCCGCTGGCCAAGCGCACGATGCGCCCGGAGGTGATCGGCGGCATCGGCGGTTTCGGCGCGCTGTTCGAGGTGTCGAAGAACTACCGCGAACCGGTGCTGGTGTCCGGCACTGATGGTGTGGGCACCAAGCTGAAGCTCGCCTTCCAGCTCGACGGTCACGACACGGTGGGCCAGGATCTGGTGGCGATGAGCGTCAATGACATTCTGGTACAGGGCGCTGAACCGGTGTTCTTCCTCGACTATTTTGCCTGCGGCAAGCTCGACGTCGATACCGCGGCACGGGTGGTCGGCGGCATTGCCCGTGGCTGTGAACTGGCGGGCTGTGCGCTGATCGGCGGTGAAACCGCCGAGATGCCCGGCATGTACCCAGCCGGTGAGTACGACCTCGCCGGCTTTGCGGTCGGCATTGCCGAGAAGAGCCAGCTCATCAGCGGCGAAACCATCGCCGAAGGTGACGTCGTGCTCGGCCTGGCCTCCAGTGGCGCGCATTCGAACGGCTACTCGCTGCTGCGCAAGATCCTCGAACGCGACGCGCCGGACCTGAATGCCGATTTCCATGGCCGCACGCTGCGCGAAACCGTGCTCGAACCGACCCGCATCTACGTGAAGCCGCTGCTGGCGCTGATGAAGGAAGCACCCGGGCTGGTGAAGGGCATGGCCCACATCACCGGCGGCGGTCTGCTCGACAACGTGCCGCGCGTGCTGCCGGCCGGCCTGTCGGCGCACATCGACGCGTCCTCGTGGACACTGCCGCCGCTGTTCGCCTGGCTGCGCGAGGCTGGAAACGTGGCCGCGCAGGAAATGTACCGCGTGTTCAATTGCGGCATCGGCATGGTGGTGATCGTGTCGGCGGCCGATGCCGACCGCGCGACGCAGTCGCTGACCGCGGCTGGCGAGACCGTCTATCGCATCGGCCGCATCGAGCGCTGCGGCGAGGGCGAGGCGCAGACGGTTGTCCGCTGATCCAGAAGTGCGGAGCGCCGTACGGCGCTCCATGCGCTGCCTGCCTTCCAAGCGGGCAATAAAAAACCCGCCATTGGCGGGTTTTTTATTGCGGCCCGGGCATTACGCCAGGCGGCTAGGAAGCCTCACTTGAGCTTGGTTTCCTTGTACATCACGTGCTTGCGAGCCTTGGGATCGAACTTCATGATCTCCATCTTTTCAGGCTTGGTGCGCTTGTTCTTCGTGGTCGTGTAGAAATGACCGGTGCCGGCAGTGGATTCCAGCTTGATCTTGTCGCGTCCGCCCTTGGCCATGACGTCTTTCCTTCCTGTCTATGCCGGCTGAGCCGGATTGCATTGTTCCGGCGTGGCCGGAAATCTCAGATCTTTTCGCCGCGTGCGCGAATTTCGGCGAGCACGGTTTCGATGCCCTTCTTGTCGATCGTGCGCAGACCCTTGGTGCTGACGCGCAGGCTGACAAAACGGCCTTCGGACTCCAGCCAGAAACGGCGTTGCTGGAGATTGGGCAGGAAGCGGCGCTTGGTCTTGTTGTTAGCGTGGGAAACGTTGTTACCCACCATCGGCGACTTCCCGGTAACTTGGCAAACGCGGGACATGTTTCGAGCTCCAGAATCGGAAAAGCTCGCGATTATAGAGTACGGATCCGGTTTTGTTCAAGTTCTTCAAAGAATTCCGCGCTCGGCAAACGAGCAGGTCGCGCCGCTGCCGACGATGACATGGTCGAGTACGCGTACATCGATCAGTGCCAGCGACTGCTTCAGCGACTGTGTCAGGAGGTCGTCCGCGCGGGACGGCTCCGCCACGCCGGACGGGTGATTGTGGGCGAGGATGACGGCCGCCGCATTGTGCGCCAGTGCCAGTTTCACCACTTCGCGCGGATAGACGCTGGTCTGCGTCAGCGTGCCGCGGAACAGTTCGACCGCCTGCAGCAGCCGGTTCTGCGCATCGAGCAGCAGCACCATGAATACCTCGTGCGCCAGTCCGCTCAGTCGCAGCTTGAGCCAGTCGCGCACCGCTTGCGGTGAGCTCAGTGCGTCGCGCTCCTTCAACTGTTCGCCCAGGGCACGCCGTGCCAGTTCGAATGTGGCCTTCAACTGTACTGCCTTTGCCGTTCCCATCCCCTTGACCCGGCACAGATCGGCGATGCTGGCGCTGCCCATGCTGGTCACGCTGTCGTCGAAATGCGCCAGCAGGTCGCGCGCAAGATCGACCGCCGATTTCCCGCTGACGCCGACGCGCAGGAAGATGGCCAGCAGTTCGGCCGACGACAGCGCCTCGGCGCCTTGCAGCAGCAGTCGCTCGCGCGGCCGCTGGTCCGCGCTCCAGTCCTTGATCGCCATCGCGTTACAATCCGTCGTCGACTCGGCGCAGGATACTACATTGTCATGAATTCCAAGGCGGAGCTGTCCGGGCGCACCATCGTGCTGGCTGTCACCGGTGGCGTGGCGGCCTACAAGTCGGCGGAACTGGCGCGCTTGCTGATCAAGGAGGGCGCGCGCGTACGCGTCGTGATGACCGAGGCGGCCAGTCACTTCATCGGCGCGGCTACCTTTCAGGCCATCACCGGTGAGCCGGTGTGGTCTGACCTGTGGGATGCGCGCATGCCGAACGGCATGGCGCACATCGATCTCACGCGCGACGCGCAGTTGCTGCTGATCGCGCCCGCCACCGCCGATTGCATCGCGAAGCTCGTGCAAGGTCGTGCCGACGATCTGCTGAGCACGCTGTGCCTGGCGCGTGACGCAGGGTGTGCGCTCATGGTGGCGCCGGCGATGAACCGGCAGATGTGGGAACACCCGGCGACCGTCCGCAATATGAATACGCTGCGCGGCGATGGCGCCATTGTCGCCGGGCCGGCGGCGGGCGAGCAGGCCTGCGGCGAGGTCGGCCTTGGTCGCATGGTGGAGCCGGCCGAACTGCTGGAGGCAGTGCTTGCGCATTTCACGCCGAAGACGATGGCTGGCCGGCGCGTGCTGATCACGGCCGGACCGACCGCTGAAGCCATCGATCCGGTGCGCGTCGTCACCAATCTGAGCTCGGGGCGCATGGGCTACGCGCTGGCGTGCGCGGCGGCGAGGGCAGGCGCCGATGTGACGCTGATAAGCGGCCCGACCGGGCTGGCAAAGCCCTTCGGTGTCGAGCGCGTCGATGTGAACAGCGCGCTGTCGATGCACGATGCGGTGCTGTCACGCTACGCCGCCTGCGATGTATTCATTGCGGTCGCTGCGGTCGCAGACTACCGGCCAGCGGCGCCCAGCGACCGCAAGATAAAGAAGAGCGCCGACACGCTGTCGATCGACATGGTGCGCAATCCGGACATCCTCGCCGACATTGCGGCGCGCGCCGATGCGCCGTTCTGCGTCGGCTTCGCGGCCGAGAGCCATGACCTCGACACCTACGCACAAGGCAAGCGGGTGGCCAAGAAGCTGCCGCTGGTCGTCGGCAATCTGGTGGCCGACGGCCTGGGCAGTGAGGACAATGCGGTCGTGCTGTACGACGCCGACGGACGCCATCCGCTTGCGCGAGCGTCCAAGCCGGACATCGCGCGCGCCATCCTCGAACACATTTCCCGATTGCTGAAAGACTGAAGATGTCCACTCTCGACTACAAGATTCTCGACGAGCGGTTGCGCGAATTGCCGCCGTCCTATGCAACGCCCGGTTCAGCCGGTCTGGACCTGCGCGCCTGCATAGACACGACGACCGTGTTGCGTCCGGGCGAGACGCTGCTGGTGCCCAGTGGCATCGCAATCCACCTCGAAGATCCCGGACTGGCTGCGATGGTGCTGCCGCGCTCCGGCCTCGGTCACAAGCACGGCATCGTGCTCGGCAATCTGGTCGGGCTGATCGACTCCGACTACCAGGGGCAAATTTTTGTATCGCTGTGGAACCGTGGCGCGAGCGAATTTGTCCTCCAACCATTGGAGCGGATCGCTCAACTCGTCGTGGTGCCCGTCGTACAGGTGGCTTTGCGCGAAGTGCTTGATTTTGCTGCATCGCAACGAGGCGACGGCGGTTTCGGATCTACGGGCGGACGCTGACAAGTTCAGGGGCGACAACCCTTTTTTTAATGGAAGTGCCGCGGTAAGCTTACGAGTTCAGGAAAGCGCCAGCCATAAGCCGACACTTATTCCCGGTCCAACGCAGGTCATGTAATCCTTTTGACCGGAAGATCGTTTTTTTCCACTGCAACACCCACCAATCAATTGAGGAGAGCTGATTGTGATTCGCAAACATCTGGCAACCGTCGTGCTGGCCGCGCTGGCTTCGACCGCGATGGCGCAGGAAGCACCGTACAAGGTTGCCGAGGGCAACAAGGTGGACGCCAAGACCCTGCTGGGTTGGAAGACGTGGCGTTCGGCCGCCTGTGAGCGTTGCCATGGCGCGAACCAGGAAGGCATGGTTGGTCCTTCGCTGATCGAAGGTCTGAAGAAGTACACGAAGGAAGAGTTCGTCGGCATCGTCGTCGATGGCACTCACGCAGACCGCGGCATGCCCCCGCACCCCTTCCTGAAGGGTGAGAAGATCGACGGTCTGTACGCCTACCTGAAGGGTCGCTCGGACGGCAAGATCGCCCCGGGCAAGGTCACCCCGATGGAGTAATCCCGGTCCGGACGATCAACGATCGTCCTGTCCGATGAGAGCCCGCCGCAGAGCGGGCTTTTTTTCGTCCGTCGTGTCGGCCGCGACGGGCGAGGCGATGCGACGATGGTCCTCCACAACGAAAAACGGCGCCCTTTTGGGGCGCCGTCCGTGATGCTGCAGGGGTAGGCTTACTCCATGCGTTCGTAAGCCGGCAGCGTCAGAAAGTCTTCCAGTTCGGTGGCCACGCACATATCGCCAAACAGCTTGGCGGCACTGGCGTAGGTTTCGGTGTAGGCGTCGCCGAGCAGGGCGCGGATCTTGTCCAGTTCCTGCGTGATCAGGCTGCGCACCATGTCGGCGGTCACCTTGCGGCCGTCGTCGAGGATGCCCTTCGGACTGCGGATCCACGACCACACCTGGGCGCGGCTGATTTCGGCGGTCGCCGCATCTTCCATCAGGCCGTGGATGGGCACGCAACCGTTGCCGTCCATCCATGCACCCAGATACTGGATGCCGACATTGATGTTGGTGCGCAGACCGGTTTCGCTGATCGGGCCTTCCGGACGGAAGTCGAGCAGATCGGCGGCGCCGTAGTTCACGTCGAGCTGCTTCTCGATCTGGTTCGGCTTGTCGCCGAGCACCGACACGAACTCTTCCATCGCTGCCTGCACCAGACCCGGGTGAGCCACCCAGCCGCCGTCGTAACCGTCATTGGCGTCGCGGCGCTTGTCCGAACGGATGCCGGCCATCGCCTTTTCGTTGGCGTCCGGATCGTTCTTGTTCGGAATCAGCGCGCTCATGCCGCCGATCGCCGGGGCGCCGCGCTTGTGGCAGGTCTTGATCAGCGACAGCGCGTAGGCGCGCATGAAGGGCACGGTCATCGTGATCTTGCTGCGATCGGCCAGGCAGAAATCGCGATCGTTACGGAACACCTTGATGCACGAGAAGATGTAATCCCAGCGGCCTGCGTTCAGGCCGGCGCTGTGATCGCGCAGTTCGTACAGGATTTCTTCCATCTCGAACGCGGCGTGCAGCGTTTCCACCAGCACGGTGGCCTTGATCGTGCCGCGCGGGAGGCCGAGCATTTCCTGGGCGGCGACGAACACGTCGTTCCACAGGCGGGCTTCGCGGTGGCTCTGCAGCTTGGGCAGATAGAAGTAGGGGCCGGCGCCGCGGGCGAGCAGTTCCTTCGCGTTGTGATAGAAGTACAGCCAGAAGTCGAACAGGCCGCCCGACACGCGCTGACCGTCAATGGTCACGTGCTTCTCGTCGAGGTGCCAGCCACGCGGGCGCACCTGCAGCACGGCGACCTTGTCGTTCAGCTTGTAGGTCTTGCCCTTGTATTCGACGCTGATCGTGCCGCGCACGGCGTCACGCAGGTTGATCTGGCCTTGCACCTGGTTGTCCCAGGTCGGCGAATTCGAATCCTCGAAATCGCTCATATAGCTGTCGGCACCGGCGTTCAGCGCATTGATGATCATCTTGCGCTCGGTCGGGCCGGTGATTTCGATGCGGCGGCATTCCAATGCCTTAGGCAGCGGCGCGATCTTCCAGTCGCCTTCGCGCACGTGCAGCGTATCAGCCAGGAAATCGACCGGCTTGCCAGCGTCGATCTCGGCGGCGCGGGTCACGCGCGCGGCGAGCAGTTCGCGGCGACGCGGTTCGAACTGGCGGTGCAGCTGGGCGAGCAGCGACAGCGCTTCGAAGGTCAGGATGGTCTGGTATTCGGCGCTGACCGGAGCGGCGATGCTCACACCGGCGGGCAGATCCATGGCCCGGTTCAGCTTGTCTGCAGATTCAGCGATAGTCATGTGCGTGCGCTCCGATAACGGTTCGAGAGCCGGTATGACGTGAGCGTTCTTGCTCCGTGCTCCGGACAGGTTGGCCGTCCCTCACACCCGATCGGCGGCGGTGGTGCCGTCGTCGGGCGGGTGTGCCGCAGCGGGCGGGTTGCGCACGGTGCGGACGGGAGGACCGGGGTCTAACGTCCGATGCATCAGACCAGGTTGTGCCCGGCATGAATTGCTGCATCTGCACAAATACTAGACTTTCCTTATGCATCCGTTAAGCTTTCCTTAAGTACATTTATCTTTTACTTTTAGTACAAAATGGATCGCTTCAAGGAGATAGAGTCCTTCGTTTCGGTTGCGGCGCACGGCAGTCTTTCGGCGGTTGCGAAACTCGAAGGCGTACAGCCGGCCGTGATCGGTCGGCGCATGGATGCGCTGGAAGAGAGGCTGGGCGTCAAATTGATGCTGCGCACTACGCGCAAGCTGACGCTGACGCATGAGGGCAGTGCCTATCTGGAGGATTGCCAGCGCATTCTCAACGAGCTGGCGAGTGCGGATGCTGCAGTGACCGCTGGCGGCGCCAGGGCCACCGGCCTGCTGCGCGTTAGCGCGCCGGCCGGCTTTGGCCGGCGCCACGTGGCGCCGCTGGTGAAACGCTTCATGGCGCTGAATCCCGAGGTCAAGATTTCGCTCGATCTGACCGACCGCATGGTCGATCTGGTGAACGAGAACGTGGACTGTGCGGTGCGCATCGGCAGCCTGCCCGATTCCAGCATGATCAGTATCAAATTGGGCGAGACGCGACGCGTCGTCGTCGCGAGCCCGGACTACCTCGCCCGCTTCGGCAAACCCGGGCACCCGTATGACCTCCTCCAGCATCGTTGTCTCGGCCTCGGGCCGAACCGCTCGCAGGCGCGTGGCTGGAGTTTCATGGCGCACGGCGAGCCGATTACGCTGCGCATCACCCATCTGGTCGAATGCAACGACGGTGCCGTGTTGCGTGACTGGGCACTGAGCGGGCTCGGGCTGGCCTGGCGTTCGTACTGGGAAGTGCGCGAAGACCTGGCGAACGGAGCGCTGGTCGAGGTTCTCGGCGACTTTGCGGCGCCGCCCATGGGCATCTATGCGCTGTTTCCGCAGCGTCGTCATCTGCCCTTGCGGGTGCGGCTCTTCGTCGATCTGCTGAAGCTCACCTATGGCGACCTGGCTTACTGGGAATCCGGCGGTACATTCATTCCCGATCTGCCGCAGCCGATAGAGGACTAAGGAAGGGGAAACAAAAAAGCCGCCCGGCGAGAGCCGGGCGGCTTTTTCAATTCAGCAGACCCGCTGTTGCGGGTCCGGTCCATCTCAGTGGAACTGCTCTTCTTCGGTCGAACCGGTCAGCGCGGTCACCGACGAAGTGCCACCCTGGATGGTGGTGGTCACGTCGTCGAAGTAGCCGGTGCCAACTTCCTGCTGGTGCGACACGAAGGTGTAGCCGCGGTCGCGGGCCGCGAATTCCGGCTCCTGGACCTTTTCCACGTAGGCGGACATGCCGCGGGCCACGTAGTCCTGGGCCAGATCGAACATGTGGTACCACATGTTGTGGATGCCGGCGAGGGTGATGAACTGGTACTTGTAACCCATCGCGCCCAGCTCGCGCTGGAACTTGGCGATGGTCGCGTCGTCGAGGTTCTTCTTCCAGTTGAACGACGGCGAGCAGTTGTAGGCCAGCATCTTGCCCGGGAACTTGGCGTGGATCGCGTCGGCGAAAGCCTTGGCGAAAGCCAGGTCAGGCGTGCCGGTTTCGCACCAGATCAGGTCGGCGTACGGGGCATAGGCCAGACCGCGCGAGATGGCTTGTTCCAGACCCTTCTTGGTCTTGTAGAAGCCTTCTGCGGTGCGCTCGCCGGTGACGAAGGGCTTGTCGATCGGATCGCAATCGCTGGTCAGCAGGTCGGCGGCTTCCGCGTCGGTACGGGCCAGGATCAGGGTCGGGACGCCGTAGACGTCGGCGGCCAGACGGGCGGCGATCAGCTTCTGCACGGCTTCCTGGGTCGGCACGAGCACCTTGCCACCCATGTGACCGCACTTCTTCACGGAGGCCAGCTGGTCCTCGAAGTGCACGCCGGCGGCGCCAGCGCGGATCATTGCCTTCATCAGTTCGTGGGCGTTCAGCACGCCGCCGAAACCGGCTTCGGCGTCGGCCACGATCGGGGCGAAGTAGTCGATGTAACCCTTGTCGCCAGCGTAGACGCCCTTGGCGTGCTGGATTTCGTCAGCGCGCTTGAAGCTGTTGTTGATGCGGCTCACGACGGTCGGAACCGAGTCAACCGGGTACAGCGACTGGTCCGGGTACATCGCTTCGTACGAGTTGTTGTCGGCAGCGACTTGCCAGCCCGACAGGTAGATCGCCTTGACGCCGGCCTTCACCTGCTGCATGGCCTGACCACCGGTCAGCGCGCCCAGGCAGTTGATGAACGGCTCATTGTTGACCAGATCCCACAGCTTTTCCGCACCGCGGCGGGCCAGCGTGTACTCGACCGGGAAGGAACCGCGCAGGCGATAGACATCCTCGGCGGTGTAGCCGCGCTTGATGCCCTTCCAGCGGGGGTTCTCGTCCCAATCCTTCTGAATCTTGGCGATTTCCTGTTCTTTCGTGCTCATTGCATGTCCTCGAAGAAAAAAACAACCCGAACAGGCAGCCTGCGCCACCCGTAAGCCCTGACTTTGAAATGCTTCCTGAAACGGTGCTGACACCCATGCCGGACCGTGCGGTCCGGGCATCCTTCGGCCGATGAACCGATGCGGGCCGATCCACGAAACCCGCGTGGGCCTGTCGCAGCGGTTGGCAGCAAGCAGACCGGGCGCCCGGGAAGCCGACCGATGAATGGAACCGGACGGCTATCGTGACGGGCTCAAGTATAAAGAGGCTTTGGCAAAGCAACAAGAGGTCTTGTATAAGACATAAGAAGTCGTGTTTTCAAATAAAACAAAGACTTGTCCTGTTGGCTCTGTTGTGTGTGTGAAAAAGTGCAGAAAAATCTGCAGAAACTTGTGCGCTGCGAAAGGCGCCGTCGACCCCGGACCGCGAACGCCGGTCGCGCGCACGCTCAGATCAGCGACCGTGGGCAGACGATGACGCCGTCGGCATCGGCATAAAGGTACTGGCCGGGTACGAAGTCGATGCCGCCGAAGCTGACGGTGAGGTCGACCTGGCCTTCATTGCGTTTGACCGTCTTCAGCGGATGCGTACCGAGCGCGCAGACACCGATGTCCATCTCGCCGATCGCTGCCGAGTCGCGGATGCAGCCGTATACGACGATGCCGGCCCAGCCGTTCTTCACCGCCAGGGCGGCGATCTGGTCGCCGACCAGCGCGCGGCGCATCGAACCGCCGCCATCCACCACCAGCACGCGGCCGTTGCCCGGCGCTTCAAGTGCCTTGCGAACCAGACCGTTGTCCTCGAACAGCTTCAGCGTCGTGATCTGGCCACCGAAGGCAGCACGGCCGCCGTAGCTGCGGAACATCGGTGCACAGATGCGCAGTTCGCTTTCGAATTGGTCACACAGGTCTGCGGTGTGGATGTCCATGAGTCGTCCTTTCTGTTCGGGAGGCGTGGCAGACAAAAAAAGAGGCGGCCATTATGGCCGCCTCGGTTGCCGGTGTGGGCGCCTATCAGGCGGGCGTCGCGAGTTCTTCCTCGTCGAACACCAGTTTCACCTTCTTGTCGCCGTCGAGGTCGATGGTCACCTTGCCGCCGCTGGTCAGGCGACCGAACAGCAGTTCGTCCGCCAGCGCGGAGCGGATGGTGTCCTGGATCAGGCGCGCCATCGGACGCGCCCCCATCAGCGGATCGAAGCCCGCCTCGGCCAGCCAGCTGCGCAGTTCTTCCGAGAACTGCACGTCGACCTTCTTCTCCTGCAGCTGACCCTCGAGCTGCATCAGGAACTTGTCGACCACGCGCAGGATGATTTCGCGGTCCAGCGGCTTGAACGAAATGATGGCGTCCAGGCGGTTGCGGAACTCCGGCGTGAACAGGCGCTTGATGTCGGCCATCTCGTCGCCCGGCTGACGCTCGGTCGTGAAACCGATGACCGACTTCTGCAGCGTCTCCTGGCCGGCGTTGGTCGTCATGATGATGACCACGTTACGGAAATCGGCCTGACGACCGTTGTTGTCGGTCAGCGTGCCGTGGTCCATGACCTGCAGCAGGATGTTGAAGATGTCCGGGTGTGCCTTCTCGATTTCGTCCAGCAGCAGCACGGAGTGCGGCTTCTTGGTCACTGCTTCGGTCAGCAGACCGCCCTGATCGAAGCCGACATAACCCGGAGGTGCGCCGATCAGGCGACTGACCGCGTGACGCTCCATGTACTCGGACATGTCGAAGCGGATCAGTTCGATGCCCATGCAGTAGGCAAGCTGACGAGCGACTTCGGTCTTGCCGACGCCGGTCGGGCCGCTGAACAGGAAGGAGCCGATCGGCTTGTTCGGATTGCCGAGACCGGAGCGTGACATCTTGATCGCGGTGGCCAGTGCATCGATCGCGTTGTCCTGACCGAACACCATGTTCTTCAGGTCGCGGTCGAGGTTGCGCAGTGCCGAGCGGTCGTCGTTCGACACATGCTGCGACGGCACGCGCGCGATCTTGGCAACGATTTCCTCGATCTCGGTCTTGCCGATCACCTTCTTCTGCTTCGACTTCGGCAGTACGCGCTGCGCCGCACCGGCTTCATCGATCACGTCGATCGCCTTGTCCGGCAAGTGACGGTCATTGATGTAGCGCGCCGACAGTTCCGCGGCCGACGAAAGCGCCGTCGACGAGTACTTCACGCCGTGATGCTGTTCGAAGCGCGACTTGAGGCCCTTCAGAATGGACACGGTCTCCTCGACGCTGGGCTCGGTCACGTCGATCTTCTGGAAGCGGCGTGACAGCGCATGGTCCTTCTCGAAGACGCCGCGATATTCGGTGTAGGTGGTCGCGCCGATGCACTTCAGCTGGCCCGACGACAGCGCCGGCTTCAGCAGGTTGGACGCGTCGAGCGTTCCGCCCGAGGCGGCGCCCGCACCGATCAGCGTGTGGATCTCGTCAATGAACAGGATCGCGTTCGGGTTGTCGAGCAACTGCTTCAGCACCGACTTCAGACGCTGTTCGAAATCGCCGCGGTACTTGGTGCCGGCGAGCAGGGCGCCCATGTCCAGCGCGTAGATGGTCGCGTCGGCCAGGATGTCCGGCACGCGGCCTTCGATGATGCGGCGTGCGAGCCCTTCGGCAATGGCGGTCTTGCCGACGCCGGCTTCGCCGACCAGCAGCGGATTGTTCTTGCGCCGACGGCACAGTGTCTGGATCACGCGCTCGAGTTCATGGTCGCGACCGATCAGCGGATCGATCTTGCCCATCAGCGCCTGTGCGTTCAGGTTCTGCGTGAAGCTGTCGAGTGCGCCGCCCGCCTGGCCGCCTTCCTGTTCCTGCTCGCCCTGTTCCGACTCGGGCTTCGCCGCAGCGGCCGGCTGGGCCGCCTTGGTGATGCCGTGCGAAATGAAGTTCACGATGTCGAGGCGGGTCACACCCTGACGTTGCAGGAAATACACGGCGTGCGAATCCTTCTCGCCGAAGATGGCGACCAGCACGTTGGCACCGGTCACTTCCTTCTTGCCCGAGGACTGCACGTGCAGGATGGCGCGCTGGATCACGCGCTGGAAGCCGAGTGTCGGCTGGGTGTCGATCTCTTCGCTGCCATCGACCACCGGCGTGTGCTCGTTAATGAAGGCCGACAGTTCCTTGCGCAGCTCATCGATGTTCACTGCGCAGGCACGGAGCACTTCCGCTGCCGAAGGATTGTCGAGCAGGGCGAGCAGCAGGTGCTCGACCGTGATGAATTCATGGCGCTTCTGTCTCGCTTCGACAAAGGCCATGTGAAGGCTGACTTCCAACTCCTGCGCGATCATTTCAATTTTCCTCCATCACGCACGCCAGCGGATGCTGATGCTGGCGCGCAAAGGTACACACCTGTTCCACTTTCGATGCCGCAACGTCCTTGGGGTAGATGCCGCAAACGCCGGCCCCCTCCGTATGTACCTTGAGCATGACGCGCGTGGCCTGTTCCCGGTTCATGCCGAAAAACTTCTGAAGGACTCCAACCACGAAGTCCATCGGGGTGTAATCGTCATTCAGCACCATGACCTTGAACAGAGGTGGGGGCTTGACCCGTGTCTTTTCAAGCTCGAGGAGTGAATCGTCCTGCCTGCGTGTAACCATGGTCCCATTCTAATCACAAACATCGGGTGTGCAACACGAGAAGCTGTGTCGCTTTTCCGCTGTTTCGCGACATCGCGCACCGCCTGTTCACGTCTTTGGACAACGCGTTCCGGCAAGCGTGCGCCGACAGCTTTCGACGCTTCGATGAACGCTGTCCAAGATGGCCGGAAAATCGTCGCAAAAGTCTGCCGTGGTGCAGCATGGAAACGTGTTGACCGCCTGCTTCATCTGGGCTAAAAGCCGTTCTGTGTTTGGTTCAAGCTCTCGAGTGGTCGCAGTCCTAGACCGTTGTCGAGTTCCGGCGCGGTCGGTAGTTCCCGGGGTCAGAACATCAGAACTTGAAGTACAAACATGTACGGGAGCTTCGGCTCATTTGAGAGGTTGAGAGGATAAGATCAATGGCAACTGGTACTGTTAAGTGGTTCAACGATTCCAAGGGTTACGGCTTCATCACGCCGGATGATGGCAGCGAAGATCTGTTCGCTCATTTCTCGGCGATCCAGATGGGTGGTTTCAAGACCCTGAAGGAAGGCCAGAAGGTGACGTTCGACGTGACCCAGGGACCCAAGGGCAAGCAGGCCGCGAACATCCAGGCTGCTTGATCCGGTCCTGAGGATTCGGAAAACAAAAAACCCGGCGCAAGCCGGGTTTTTTGTTTCTGCAGCTGGGCGTCCTGCGACGCCCGCTGTCACCGTTACATGCGGGCGATCATGGCGCGCCCGAATTCCGAGCACGACACTTCGTTCGCACCGTCCATCAGGCGGGCAAAGTCGTAGGTGACCTGCTTGTCGCCGATGGCGCGTTCCATCGACGCGATGATGAGGTCGGCCGCTTCCAGCCAGCCCATGTGACGCAGCATCATTTCGGCCGACAGGATGAGCGATCCCGGATTCACCTTGTCCAGGCCGGCGTACTTCGGTGCCGTGCCGTGGGTGGCTTCGAACACTGCATAGGCGTCCGAAATGTTGGCGCCCGGGGCGATGCCGATGCCACCGACCTGCGCCGCCAGCGCGTCGGAGATGTAGTCGCCGTTCAGGTTCAGCGTCGCGATCACGTCGTAGTCGGCCGGTCGCAGCAGGATCTGCTGCAGGAAAGCGTCGGCGATGGCGTCCTTGACGATGATGTCGCGGCCGGTGTTCGGGTTCTTGAACTTGCACCACGGTCCGCCGTCGATCGGCTCGGCGCCGAACTCGTTCTGCGCGAGCGCGTAGCCGAAGTCGCGGAAGCCGCCTTCGGTGAACTTCATGATGTTGCCCTTGTGCACCAGCGTGACCGACTTGCGGTCATTGTCGACGGCGTACTGCAGGGCCTTGCGAATCAGGCGCTCCGAGCCTTCGCGCGACACCGGCTTGATGCCGATGGCGGAGGTCTCCGGGAAGCGGATCTTCTTGACGCCCATTTCGTCGCGCAGGAACTTGATCACCTTGCGCGCATTGTCCGATTCCGCCTGCCATTCGATGCCGGCGTAGATGTCTTCGGTGTTCTCGCGGAAGATGACCATGTCGATCAGGTCCGGCTGCTTGACCGGGCTGGGCACGCCCTTGAAGTAGCGCACCGGGCGCAGGCAGACGTAGAGGTCAAGTTCCTGGCGCAGCGCGACGTTCAGCGAACGGATGCCGCCACCGACCGGCGTCGTCATCGGGCCCTTGATCGAAACGACGTATTCCTTCAGCGCGGCCAGCGTGTCTTCCGGCAGCCAGACGTCCGGGCCGTACATGCGGGTGGCCTTCTCGCCGGCGTAGACCTCCATCCAGGTGATCTTGCGCTTGCCGCCGTAGGCCTTGGCCACGGCTGCATCGACGACGTCCTTCATCACCGGCGTGATGTCCACGCCGATGCCATCGCCTTCGATGAACGGAATGATGGGATTGTCCGGCATCGGCTGGCCGGCAACGATTTTTGTCCCCTCGGCGGGAATCTTGATGTGAGTGGTACTCATGCCATCCAGCTCCTTGGTGTGTTGTCTGGTTATTGGCCCTGTGACGGTGTTGCCGCCGGCGGGCTCCCGCGATTATCCCCCAATCAAGAAATGATGCGACATTCCTGTCGGCCGCGTGTTCCGCACCGCGGCGCGCGCGCGCCCATTAGAATCCCGCGCTTGACGATACGAGCGGACTTGCCATGAATCTTCCTGCCGGGCAGAACCAGGTTGCGCTGGCCATCGCACAGGCGCTGATTGACGGCTTCGACAAGCACTACACGCTGTTCCGTGCCGTCAGCGGTACGGCCAAGCAACGGTTCGAACAGGCCGACTGGCCGGGGCAGCAGCGCTGCATCCGCGAGCGCATCCAGTACTACGACGACCGAGTGCGCGAGTGTGTGGACCGGCTGCACAACGAGTTCCACGCCGACTCGCTGGACGACAACACCTGGCAACAGGTGAAGCTGCTCTACATCGGCCTGCTGGTGAACCACCGGCAACCGGAACTGGCCGAAACCTTCTTCAATTCGGTCACGACGAAAATCCTGCATCGCAAGTACTTCCACAACGACTTCATCTTCGTGCGCCCGGCGATCTCGACCGAACTGATCGAGAGCTCTCCGCCGACGTGGCGCAGCTACTACCCGAACCAGACCGGTCTGCGCGTCGCGGTGAAGCAGATCTTCATCGACTTCGACTGGCAGCGGCATTTCACCGACCTGGACCGCGACGTCGACTACATCATGCGCGCGGCACTCGAGCACGTTGGCGGCGACTGGCCGGCGCGCGAGGCCAATCTGCAGATCCAGGTACTGAATTCCGCCTACTACCGTAACAAGGCCGCCTACGTGATCGGCAAGGCGATCAACGGTCACCTCGAGTATCCGTTCATGGTCACCGTGCTGCACGACCGTAAGGGCGGGCTCTTCCTCGACACCATCCTGCTGGAACCCTGGCGGGTCAGCGTGATGTTCTCGCTGTCCCGTGCCTACTTCATGGCCGACATGCAGGTGCCTTCGGCGAACGTGCATTTCCTGCGCACGCTGATGCCGAAGAAGCCGCGTTCGGAGCTCTACACGATGCTCGGGCTGGGAAAGCAGGGGAAGACCATGTTCTTCCGCGACCTGATCAACCATCTGCGTCACTCGAACGACAACTTCGTCGAGGCGCCCGGCATCCGCGGTTTGGTCATGCTGGTGTTCATGCTTCCGTCCTACCCCTACGTGTTCAAGATCATCAAGGACAAGTTCGGCAGTTCGAAGGACACCGACCGGGCGACGGTGAAGAAGAAGTTCCTGATGGTGAAGCAGGTCGACCGTGTCGGTCGCATGGCCGACACCATCGAGTACTCGGACATCGCGCTGCCGGCCCACCGCTTCTCGCCCGAACTGCTGGAACAGCTGGACCAGCTGGCGCCGTCGATGATAGAGCGCGATGGCGACACGCTGGTCATCCGCCACTGCTACATCGAACGACGGATGATTCCGCTCAACATCTTTCTGGAAACGGCGAACGAGGAGCAGATCGACCACGCGGTGTACGAGTACGGCAACGCGATCCGCGAACTGGCGGTCGCCAACATCTTTCCTGGCGACCTGCTGTGGAAGAACTTCGGCGTCACCCGCTACGGTCGCGTCGTGTTCTACGACTACGACGAGATCGAATTCCTGACCGACTGCAACTTCCGTCGCATACCGCCGGCGCCCAGCCCGGAGTACGAAATGTCCGGCGAGGTGTGGTACTCGGTGCAGCGCAACGACATCTTCCCCGAGGAATTCGCGACCTTCCTGCTGTCGACGCCCAAGGTGCGTGCGGCCTTCCTGAAGTATCACCGCGATCTGCTGGACGTGAAGTTCTGGCAGGAGACGCAGCAGCGCATCCGCGAAGGCCACATCCAGGACTTCTTCCCCTACCCGGAGGAACTGCGTTTCGCGCGCCGCTTCGGCCACCTCCAGGGGCAGCCGGTGGCCAGTGCGTGAGCCGTCTGATCCTGCTGAACAAACCCTATGGCGTGATCTGCCAGTTTTCGCCGGATGGCATCCATCCGACGCTGGCTGATCACGTCGACGTGCCCGGAGTCTATCCGGCGGGCCGTCTTGATACCGACAGCGAAGGCCTGCTGCTGCTGACCGACGACGGCGCGCTGCAGCACCGCATCACCGATCCGAAGCACAAGCTGGTCAAGCATTACCGGGTGCAGGTCGAGCGCGAGCCGGACGAGGCGGCGCTGGAACGGATGCGCGGCGGGCTACAGTTGAAGGACGGACCGACCCGGCCCTGCTCGGTCGAGCGCATCGCCGAGCCGGACGATCTGTGGCCACGCAATCCACCGGTGCGCCATCGGCTTTCGGTGCCGACCTGCTGGCTGGAGATCGGCATCAGCGAGGGCCGCAACCGGCAGGTGCGGCGGATGACGGCAGCCATCGGTCACCCGACGCTGCGCCTGATACGCGTCGCCATCGGTCCGTGGCAGCTGGGCTCGCTGCAGCCCGGTCAATGGCGGGATGCCGAGGCCGGGCTTCTCGCCGGGAGACACGTGCGCGCATGAGGCCCGTTCAGGGCATCCGCTGCGGGCTGACATCGATCAAGAAGTCGCTGGCGCGCATCATTCATCATTCACCATCGGGATGTTCTGCCTGTCATGAAGAAATCGCTACTCTGCAGCCTGCTTGCGCTGAGCGCACTGAGTGCCTGCGCCGACATGCCCACGCTCGAACTCGGTGTGGGCATGTACCGCATCAAGGCCGAAGTCGCACATACCAACGCGGCGCGCATGACCGGGCTGATGCACCGGACCGAGATGCCGTCCGATGCCGGCATGCTCTTCGTGTTCACCCGGGCGGCCAAGCACTGCATGTGGATGCGTAACACCTTGATTCCGCTCAGCGTCGCCTTCATCGATGACAAGGGTCACATCATCAACATTGCGGACATGCAGCCGCAGACCGAAACATCGCATTGCGCCGAGCGCCCGGCGCGCTATGCGCTGGAAACCAATATCGGCTGGTTTGCCGCGCGCAAGCTCCAGGCCGGCACGCGCATCGCGGGAATCGAACGCGCGCCCGCGCCGGAATGAGGAAAGGAGACACCATGGACCCGATACATCACCGCATCGACTACACCAGCGGTTCGCTCGACGAGACCGAAGCGGCCGACAATCCGCTCGACCAGTTCCGCTTCTGGTTTGCCGAAGCGGGCCGCGAGGTCGAGCGCGATCCGAACGCGATGACGCTGGCCACGGTTGGTGCGGACGGGCGTCCGAGCGCGCGCATCGTGCTGCTGCGTGGCTATGGCGAGGACGGCTTCGTGTTCTTCACCAATTACGACAGCCGCAAGGGCGCCGAGCTGGAGACCAACCCGCACGCAAGCCTGCTGCTGTTCTGGGCCGCGCTGGAGCGGCAGATCCGGATCGAGGGCACGGTGAGCAAGGTCAGTGCGGAAGAATCCGATGCCTACTATTCACTGCGCCCGTTGGGCAACCGGCTGGGAGCATGGGCATCGCCGCAGAGTCGGGAAATCCCCAGTCGCGAATCGCTGGTCAGGCGTGTGCGCGAATTCGAGGAGCGCTTCGGCTCGACGCCGCCGCGCCCGGAAAACTGGGGCGGCTACCGGCTGCATCCGGATGCGATCGAATTCTGGCAGGGACGCAGCGACCGCCTGCACGACCGTCTGCTCTATCGCCGCGAGGGAGCCGACTGGACGCGTGTCCGACTGGCGCCCTGAACCGGCGCCTCAGTCGGGCAAACCCATTTCCTTCCCCAGTCTGCGGGCGGTGCGTGGGTCGTACTGGCCGATGCGGCGGTATTCGGCGAGCAGGCCTTCTTCGTCGCCGACGGCCCGGCAGGCCTGACACAGCGCGTAGCTCGCGCTGCCATTGAAGGGTTGCAGTTCGACCGCACGCTTTAGTGCTTCGACCGCCTCATGCGCTCGCCCCAGTTCGCTCAGCAGCAGTCCGCAGCCATACCAGGCCTGATCGAGCGCGGGGTGCAGGCGCACTGCGATGGCCATCTGCGCCAGCGCGTGCTCGAGCTCGCCACGGCGATGCAGCAGGAAGCCGAAGTTGTAGCGGCTGACGGCGTCGTCCGGTGCGAGTTCCACCGACCGTTCGAAGGCGAGCAGGGCGTCGTTGTGCAGTCGCTCATCCTGCTGGCAGAGGAAGCCGATCATGCGCCAGGCGGCCACACGCGCTGGATCGACCGCGATGCAGCGGCGAAAGGCGGCAACGGCCCGTTCGTTCTGCCGCAGGAGGGCCCACAGCTGACCGGCGGCATAATTGATCGCCGGCCCCAGCGCTGAGCTCATGCGTCCGGGTGAGCGAGTGCCTCGAACAGGCCGCGGGTGGATGCGTCGGCATCCTGCGGCAGTCGGCCCGACGCCAGCGCGCGCGCCATCTGCTTGCCGTACTCGACACCGTACTGATCGAAGCTGTTGATGCCGAGCAGCCAGCCCTGCACGAACACCTTGTGCTCGTACAGCGCGATCAGCTGGCCCAGCGTGCGTGGCGTCAGTTCCGGCATCAGCAGCGTGGTGCTTGGCTGGTTGCCGGGGCAGGCGACATGTGGCGCGAGCCGGGTGGCCTCCTGCTCGGACAGACCGCCGCGCTTCAGTTCGTCCATCGCCTCGTCGCGCGTCTTGCCGCGCATCAGCGCGGCACTCTGCGCCAGCGCATTGAGCTGCACCATGCGGCTGCGGTCGTCGCGCGCTACGCGCGGCACGATGAAATGCATCGGCATCATCCGCGTGCCCTGGTAAAGCTGCTGGTGGTAGGCGTGCTGGCCGACGATGCCTGAGCCGCCCCACACCACCGGCGAGGTGGGCGCCCGGCTCAGCTCGCCGGTCGAGGTGCAGCGCTTGCCATTGCTCTCCATTTCGAGCTGCTGCAGGTAGGACGGCAGACTGCGCAGCAGGTGGCTGTAGGGCAGCACCGCGAGTGTTTCCAGACCCATGCCGCTGGCGTTCCAGAAGTCGATCAGACCGAACAGCACCGGCAGGTTCGCGTTCATCGGCGCGCGCGTGAAGTGCTCGTCCATGTCGCGTGCGCCGTCGAGCATTTCGCCGAAGGCCTGCATGCCGATGGCGCAGGCCAGCGGCAGCGAGATCGAGGACCAGACGGAATAGCGCCCGCCGACCCATTCCGGCAGGAAGAGGCAGCGCTGCGCCGGCACGCCCAGTTCCTGGGCAGCCGCCGGGCGGTTGGTGACGGCGAACAGGTGCTGGCCGACGCCGGCCGTGCCCAGACCGTCGGCCAGCCACTTCATCGCGACCTGCGCGTTGGCCAGCGTTTCCTGGGTGGTGAAGCTCTTCGACGAAATGACGAAGGCGGTGTGCGCCGGTTTGCAGTCGCGCAGTGCGAGGTCGAGGGCGGCCGGATCGAGATTGGCGACGAACTTGACCACCGGACCGTTGATCTGCGGCTCCAGCGCCTCCATCGCCAGGCGCGGCCCGAGGTCGGACCCGCCGATGCCCAGGTTGACGATGTGGGTGATGGTCTGACCGGTTGCGCCGAGCAGTTCGCGGTTGCGGATCAGCCGTACCCAGTGTTCGAGCGAAGCGCGGCAGTCACGTACGACGTCGGCGTGGGCGCCGTCGCGGGCGCGCAGTGCCATGTGCAGCGCTGCGCGGCGCTCGGTGAAATTGATCTGGTCGCCGGCCGCCAATGCGCGGATGCCGCGCGGCAGATCGAGCGCGCTGACAAGATCCATCAGCATCGCCATCGTTTCGCCGTCGACGCGCTGCTTCGAGTAGTCGAGCAGCCAGCCGTCGTAACGCAGCGAGAAGCGCGCGAAACGGTCGGGGTCCTGCTCGAAGAAGTTGCGCAGGTGCACGCGCGACAGCTGGATCGCTTTTGATCGCAGTGCGGGCCAGGCGGAGGTCTGCATCAACAGGTTCATGTCATCCGGCGCCTCGTGTCACCCTTCGTTTCAGTGTCTTGCGTACAGCAGGAAGCGCTCGTGCCGGTCGCCGGGCCGGCGGCCTTCCCACTTCAGAGTCCAGCTTCCGTCCAGCGACGGCGGCTTGCCGCCCCGGCCGTGATAGGCCAGCAGCAGGTCGCATTGCTGCCCCGATCGGCCCGCGATGTTCAACGGTTTCAGATCGAGGAAGTAGTAGAACGCCGCACGCTGGCTGTCCTGCAGGCCGGTGAAGGCAACGCAGCCATGCTGCGCCGGCAGGTGTTCGCCGATCATCCGCGCTACGTCGCGATAGCTGCGACCGTAATCTATCCACGGCAGCCACAGGCTGCTGACGAGAAACCATATCAATACCATGCCGCAGCCCCAGCTGACGGCCCCGCGTGTCGGTGTTCGTGGCGAACGCCACAGCAGCCATATCCAGGCGGCACTGATGACGATCGCAGGTATCAGTGCCAGCAAGGATATCGACATTTCGAATCCAGGTTCCAGTCGCGCGAAGGTGCGCGCCAGTCGCTCCGGCCAGCCTGTCGTCATGGCTATCCAGCCGAGCCATATGATGAGGCCCAGCAGTGAAAAGGTCATGACACCGAACCAGTCGAGTGCGTTCGCGGCTCCCCGGCGCAGTCGGGGCAGGCCGGCGCTGCCGAGCACGACCAGCGGTGCCAGCAAGGGAAGTGCCCGCTGATTGCGGGCCGCACCTTCACCGGCGAGTTGCATGAACAGCAGCAGGAGCACGATCAGCGGCAGCGTCAGCACCGGCGAGCGCCACTGTTCGCGGCGCTGCCACAGGGCCCAGCCGGCGACGGGCAGCGCCGGCCAGGCGTACCAGGCGAGCACCTTGACCCAGCTTCCGGCGCCGCCAGCAAGGTGTTCGACATCCGGCAGCAGTCGCTGCAGGTCTTCGGCCCAGACGCGGGCGGCCAGCTCGGGGCGTTCCAGCTGCAGTGCGATCAGCCAGCTGGCGGCGAGCACTGTGCCGACCGCCATCGCCAGCGGCAGCGCACTCATGCGCACTGCCGAGGTCGCCACCGTGCGCCACACCGGCAGCAGCGGCATGGCGGCGGCGGTCAGCAGCAGCACGGCGGTCAGCCACAGGCCGGTGCCGAGGCCGGAGATGGCCAGCGCGACGATCAGTACGAGTGCGCCCTGGAGCGGTCGCCGCGCGATCAGCGCGAGCGACCACATGCCCAGTCCGAGTGCGGCCAGCAGTGTGGTCGACGATTGCGCGTCATGCAGGTGGGTGACGGCACCGATGCTGGCGATGCCGATCAGCGGGGCGATGCGCGCAGCCGGTGCACCGTAGAGCTCACGCGCGGCGCCCGCACTGCCGAGCAGCCACAGTGCAAGAAAGAAGGCGCTGGCGAGGCGCGCGCCGTCGGCGAAGCTGATGCCGACCCATTCCGCCGCCTGGCCGGTCAGCGAAGCCAGCCAATGGAACAGCGGCGGGCTGTCCAGCCAGAGCTGGCCGGCCAGTTGCGGGATCAGCCAGCCCCCCTCGCGGGCGAAGCCCAGTGCCACGCCGATGTTGAGCGCGTCGTCGCCCTTCCACGGATCGCGGCCGAACAGACCGGTCAGCAGATAGACCAGGCACAGCGCGATCACGAATCCGGTTTCGGGTGGGTCGCCGATCAGCGGACGGCGGGCCGGGTAGGACTGCGAAGGAAGTGACATCGACGACGATCAGTGAACAGTGGCCCGGATTTTATGGGGACTCCGCCGCGCGTGGGGTGGGCGACGGTTGATCCGGCAAGTGCAGAAACAAAAAAGGCAGCCAGAGGCTGCCTTTCTGCTGCGGCGCTGGGCTGGAATCAGCTGCGCGGCACGTTTGCGTACTTCTGACGGAAGCGCTCGACGCGACCGGCGGTATCGACGATCTTCTGCTTGCCGGTATAGAACGGGTGGCACGAGGCACACACTTCGATGTGCAGCGGCTTGCCCATCGTCGAACGGGTTTCGAAGTTGTTGCCGCAGGAGCAGGTCACTGCGACGACTTCGTAGCTGGGGTGAATGCCTTCTTTCATGCTGGTTTCTTTCTCAAGCGCTCGAAGGCGGGCGGCCTCGTGCGGATCATCGAACCCCGGGTCGGCTGAGCCTGACGGCTGTGCAGACGGTACCCGCGGAGGAAAAACGTGGATTATGGACGGATTTTCATTCCGGTTCAAGGGGCTGCGCCGCCT
This sequence comes from Methyloversatilis sp. NSM2, assembly GCF_038066675.1. NCBI lineage: Bacteria > Pseudomonadati > Pseudomonadota > Betaproteobacteria > Nitrosomonadales > Sterolibacteriaceae > Methyloversatilis > Methyloversatilis sp. NSM2. Next base: position 290,049 of record NZ_JBBUKV010000004.1, on the reverse strand, counting down.
TGGCGCAGGTGTGTGCGGGCCGGGCATCGTCCTCCGGCATCACGGTGACGCGTACCTCGACCACGTGCTCGCCGCCGCCGAGGATGACGCCGCGCATCGGCGTGACGTCGCTGAAATCGCGACCCCAGGCGACCGTGATGTGCTGGTCGTCGGGCTGAACGCAGTTGGTCGGATCGAAATCGAGCCAACCCGCGCCCGGACAGAACACCGACACCCAGGCGTGTGAGGCGTCGGCGCCGATCAGGCGCGGCTGGCCGGGCGGCGGCTGTGTCAGCAGATAGCCGCTGACATAGCGTGCCGGCAGACCGAGCGAGCGCAGGCAACCGATCATGAAGTGGGCGAAATCCTGACAGACGCCGCGTCGCTGCTTGAGCAGCGTTTCCAGCGGCGTGCTCACGGTGGTGGCTTCCGGGTCGAATTCGAAATCGCGATGGATGCGCCGCATCAGCGCACAGGCGGCGTCGAACAGCGGCCGGTCGCGGTGGAAGTCGAGCCGGGCGTAGCGAGCCAATGCGGCCAGCGGCTCGATGTGCGGGCTGGCGTACAGGTACTGGCAGGGTTCGAGCAGCGGCGCCGGCCCGACCTGGTGAAGGCGGTCGCGCACGTGTTCCCATGCGGGCGACTGCGGCCTTGGCGCGTCGCCGATGCGCCTTACGTCGACTGTCGATGTGGCGAGCACCGCCAGTTCCTCATGCGCGGCGCCGACCGAAATGTGTTCAACCCGATTGCCGAAGTAGTCCGTCCGGCGCTCGCGCTCGGCCGGCACCGGCGTAATGTCGACCCGGTGCGCGAGTGTCGTCTGGCGCGGCGTCTCGCGCGGCGTCAGATGCAGAAGCTGGCGCGACATCGATACCGGCCAGGCGTAGCGGTAGTGCGTTTCGTGCAGCACGTGATAGCGGACCTGCGTCATCGGCGCTCCTCGGTGCCCGTCCACGCGCCGTCGGAGTGACTGAAGAAGCGCAGCCCGAGCTGTTCCGACAGCGCGTAGGCGGCGCTGCTCAGTCGTTCGAGCAGGGTGTCTAGCCGGGTCGAACCGGTGTGCAGGTCGGCCTCGGGCCGCAGCGACAGCAATTCAGCCACCGCGTCCGACAGTGCGGCCGGCTCCAGCGCGCCAAACTGTGCGGCGAGCCGCGCCAGATAATCGGTCAGGCCTAGCGCCTGGTAGGCGACCGAGCGCGGGTTCGTCTCGTCGCGCACCAGCAGATCCAGCACCGGCAGCCATTGCGGACGCGTCATGTAGCGCGAACGGTAGGTGATGGTGCTGTCGGCCAGTTCGAGCAGCCAGTCTGGCGCGTCGCTGGCCGCCGCCAGCGCGTGGCGCAGCACGCCGCACATGAACTGCAGCCGCTCGATTCGACGGCCCATCGACAGAAAGCGCCAGCCCTGGTCGCGCGTCATGCCGTCGAGTGCGAAACCGGACAGCGTCATCATCGCCTGCACGCAGCGGTCCAGCCGCTCCAGCACCTCGCCCGGCTCGCTCGGCTGGGCGGCGCTCAGTTCGTCGGTCAGCCGGCTGATCACCCGCCAGTTGTCGAGCGACATCCGCTCGCGCAGGCTGAACGCAACGGTCGACAGCTGGTGCAGACCGCCGGCCAGCGACCCGGGGGCCGCAGGGTCGAGCACGGCGGCACGCAGCGTCGCGCCGATGTCGTCATCCGGCTCGGCGGGCAGCAGGCCGTTGTGCTGGCACAGCGCGGTCAGCGCGTGGTCGCGGATGTCGTCCAGCTCGATGTGCTGGGCGATCGTTGCGCGCAGCAGTCGCGCGCTGTTGTCACAGCGTTCGCAGTAGCGGCCGAACCAGAACAGGTTCTCCACGACACGACTGGACAGATTGCTGCCGGCACGCACCAGCTCGGCTGGCGACACCGAGCGGCGCAGCAGGCTGAAGGTGTTGACGGCGCCGTGCGTCAGCACCCAGGTGTCCTTGCTCGAACCGCCGCGTTGCATCGCGATCACCCGCGCGTCGCGCTCGGACGCCACACGGGCGAGTCCGCCCGGCATCACGGCATAGCCTTCGGGCGAAGCACAGGCGAACACGCGCAGGCCGACCGCGCGCGCCGCCAGACGCCGTGGGTGCTGGGTGTCCCAAACCGGAGCCTGCGACAGCTGCACCAGTTCCTGGGCGACGTAGTGGTGCGGACGCGCGCGCATTTTCGCGATCAGTGCGGAGCGCGACTTGCGGTCGAGGTCGGCGCCGAACACCGAATCGATGCGCAGCTGCGGGAAGGCCGGCTTGATCACCAGCGTGTCGAGGCGGGCGATGGCGTCTTCCAGCGCCGCCTCTTCGCCGCACCACCAGGTGGCGAGCGAGGGCATGGCCAGCGGCTCGCCGAGAAGACGTTCGCACAGTCGAGGCAGGAAGCCGAGCAGGGCGCCGGTCTCCAGCAGGTTGGAGCCGAGCGCGTTGGCAATCAGCACATTGCCGCGTCGCGCCGCGTCGACCAGACCGGGCACGCCGAGCGCGGAATCGGCTCGCAGTTCAAGCGGGTCGCAGAAGTCGTCGTCGAGGCGGCGCAGCACGGCGTGCACGCGGCGCAGACCGGACAGGTGCTTGAGCCACACCTTGCCGTCGCGCACCAGCAGATCCGAACCTTCGACCAGTGGAAAGCCGAGGTAGCGCGCCAGATACGCGTGCTCGAAATAGGTTTCGTTGTAGGGGCCGGGCGTCAGCAGCACGGTCAGCGGTGGGCCATCCCCCTCCGGCGCGTGCTGCGCCAGCGTGTCGCGCAGCGTGGCGAAGAAGCTGGCCAGATGTTCGACGTGCAGGTCGCGGAACTGTTCGGAAAACACACGCGAGATGACCAGCCGGTTTTCCAGCGAGTAGCCGGCGCCGGACGGCGCCTGCGTGCGGTCGGCGAGCACCCACCAGCGACCGTCGGGCGAACGCGCGAGATCGGCCGCATAAAGGTGGAGGTGGGTGTCGCCCGGTACCTTCAGCCCGTGACAGGGTCTCAGGAAGCCGGCGTGGCCATAGACCAGCGCGGGCGGCAGCAGGCCTTCGGCCAGCATCTGCTGTGGCCCATACACGTCCTGCAGGATGTGGTTGAGCAGCCGCGCACGCTGTGCGATCGCGGCAGAAATCTGCGTCCATTCGTCGGGCGGGATGATCAGCGGCAGTACGTCCAGCTCCCACGGACGCTCGACGCCGCGCGGGTCGGCATAGACGTTGTAGGTGACACCGTTCTCGCGAATCTGCCGGCGCACCGACGCCAGCCGCTCCTGCATCTGTTCCGGGCGGGCGCGAACCAGGGTGTCGAACAGCGCGCGCCAGTGCGGGCGCAGTGTCCACGGGGCGGACAGCAGTTCGTCGTAGCGTGGTCCGGTTTGCGGGTAGTGCTCGAGCAGTTGGCGGGGCATCGGTGTTGCTGTCTTGGTGCGGGACTCGTGGTCGGGTGCGCACTGCGTTGCGCCAGCCGTGCGCGTGGCGCACGAATCAGATGAGGGCAGACCCTAGCACAGACCTTGCATGATCCGCTTCGCACTCCGAAGTGATGCACTGATAAAAATGAGGGACAGCGACGATGCACAACATTGCGGTAATCGGGGCGGGCATGGCGGGATGTACGCTCGCGCGACGACTGATCGACGCCGGGCGCTCGGTCCAGGTGTTCGACAAGGGCCGTGCAGCCGGTGGTCGCATGGCCACGCGCGCGGCCGGTCGGCTGCGCTTCGATCATGGCGCGCAGTTCATGTCGGTGCGCGGCGAGGCCTTGCACGGGCGCCTCTCCGACTGGCAGCGCGCCGGTGTCATCGCGCAGTGGCCCGCAGCCGCGATTGATGGCGATCCGCGCTGGGTCGGCGTGCCCGGCATGAATGCGCTGGCGCCGCGCCTGCTGTGGGGCGCCGAGGTCCGTTCGCAGATCGCCATCACCGGTATGGGGGCAGACCGTCTCGGCTGGTGGCTGGCCGGCGAGGCTGGCATGCTGGCTGACTGTTTCGACGCAGTGCTGGTGACCTTGCCGGCGCCGCAGGCGGCCGGCCTTTTCGAGCGCTGCGCCGGCATGGACATCAAGCCCTTCCTGGACGCCATGCAGGACATCCGCTACGCGCCGTGCTGGACGCTGATGCTGTCGTTCGCCGAGCGAATCGCGGCTGACGATTGCCTGCGCTTCGACACTGGCGGCGCGCTGAACTGGGCGGCGCGTGACAGCAGCAAGCCGCAGCGAGACGCCGCGCAGGAGTGCTGGGTGGTGCACGCCGATGCGCAGTGGTCGCAGGACAATCTCGAGCGCTCACCGGAGGAGATCGAAACCCTGCTGTTCGAGGCTTTCGCTGCCGCCACCGGGTGTACCGCGGCGCCGCTGCATCGCTGCGCCCATCGCTGGCGCTACGCCCGTGTGATCCGGCCACTCGGCCTTCCCTGTCTGTGGGACGCCGACAGCAAGCTCGGCTATGCCTCCGACGGCTGTCTGGGCGAGCGCATCGAGAATGCCTTCGACAGCGCCAACGCGCTGGCCGACCGGGTTCTGGGTCTGGTCGATTGAAATGCCGGCAGCGGCTGTCGTGCTGCCCCGCACCATGTTCGACTTCGTTAAATCCATGTGTTCATTGAAGAAAAAGTGTCCAGAGATTGAACACGCCCGGAAAATTTTCGTTTCTCAACCATAAAGTCGAGTGGGCCGCTCCCGTTGGTTCACGCTGATCGAAGCGCCACCGCGTTGCCGATCGGGAATTCAGGGAGAGAGAGATGAAACTATTCGGCCGCCAGTCCTCGAACGGGCGCGCAGGCATCGAAACGCTGCAGACGCGACTGGGCGAGCTGGAATCGCGCCTTGCCGCGGTACGCAGTACGCCCTCGTTCGTCAGCGGATATGTTGCACCGGACGTCGACATCGACCGCGTCGCGCAGGCCATCAAGGCCCGTTTTCCGGGTGTTGCGCTGACCCTGAGCACCACCGCCGGCGAACTGTGCAGCGCCGCCGGTTCGTCGCTGTACTGTGCCGCGCCGGACGGACGCGACCGCGTCGTGCTGCAATTGTTCGACCGCAGCGTGATCGGCCAGGCGCAGGTGGTGGCGATACCGCTGGCCAGCGAGGACCTGCGGCAGAACGGTCGCGTGATGGACTACCGCGAGCGCATCGAGCGTCTGGTGCGCAGCATCCAGGGCACGCAGGTAGCGATGGACATCGATCACCGTGACACCTTTGCCTATGTGCTGTTCGACGGCCTGTCGAATTCCGAATCCTTTTTCATGGAAGCGCTGTACGAAGCTGGCCGCTTTCCCTGTCTGTTTGTCGGCGGGTCGGCCGGCGGCAAGCTCGACTTCAAGGACACCTGGCTGCACGACGGTAACCGCCGACTCAACAACCACGTGCTGGTGACCTTCCTGAAGATGGCGCCGCAAGTGCGTTTCGGCGTGTTCAAGAGCCAGAACTTCGAAGCCACGCAGACCCGCTTCCAGATATTCAGCGCTTCGGTCGAACGTCGCCAGGTGAATCTGGTGATCGACGAGGACGGCCGCGCGGTGTCGCTGATCGACGCGCTGTGCAGGACTTTCGGCTGCGAGCGCAGTCAGCTGTCGGCCAAGCTCGACAGTCACTCCTTCGCCATCCGCGTCAACGGCGAGCTGTTCGTGCGCTCGGTGGCGACGCTCGACTTCGACCACGACCGCGTCGACTTCTACTGCGACGTGGCGCCGGGCGAGGAACTGGTGCTGGTGCGACGCACGCCCTTCGCCGCCACCACCGAACGCGATTTCCGCGCCTTCATGTCGAACAAGCCGGGTCAGCCGCTGGCTGGCATGTTCAACGACTGCGTGCTGCGCCGGCTCTACAACGGCGCCGAACTGAGCGGGCTGGACCGCGTGTTCAGCGGCATCGACGTCGCCGGTTTCTCGACCTTCGGTGAGATCCTCGGCCTGAACCTGAACCAGACGCTGACCGCAGTGTTCTTCTTCAGGCTGCAGCAGGGCGAAGTGTTCCGCGACGAGTATGTCGACAACTTCGTCGCCCATTACGGCGAGTTCAAGGCCTTCTTCCTGCGCCGGCAGAACGCCAAGCTGGCCGGCATGTCGCGCGTGATGGTGCAGCAGATCAGCGATTACCGTGGCGGCAACTTCGGCAGCCGGCTCGATCCGGGCAACGTCGACCCGAGCATGGTGCCGGTGGTACGCGATCTGAACCACCTTGGCGAAATCATGCTCGACGCCCAGCGCACGCGCGAGGCGACCGCGAGCCAGCTCGAAGCCTGTGCCAACGATCTGTATGGTTCGGTGGGCGAGCTGACGACGCGCTTGAGCGACCAGCAGGGCGTGATCCAGACCGCGGTGCGGACCGTCGATACGCTGGCCGGTCAGGCGAACGAGGTGGGCAGCAGTGCGCGCGACCTGTCGCACGCCAGCGACCGCATACAGCGCGTGGTCGAAATGATCCAGCAGATCGCCGATCAGACGAACCTGCTGGCGCTGAATGCGGCGATCGAGGCGGCGCGTGCCGGCGAAGCCGGTCGCGGTTTCGCCGTGGTGGCCGACGAGGTGCGCATGCTGGCCGAGAAGTCGCGCAACAGCGCAGGCGTGATCGGCAAGGACATTTCCGCGCTGGCGGCGGAGATCGTGCGCGTGGCGCAGATGATAGAAGCGCAGTCGACCGGCGTTTCAGGCCTGACCCAGGTGCTCGAAACCATCGATACCTACAGCAGCGAAACCGCCGGCGTGGCCGGGCACACGCGTGGCGTGGCCGACGTGCTGAAGGGGCTGACCGGCGCAACCCACGCAGTGCGCGCCTGACAGGGGCGGGCGGTCGACGTGAAAAGGCGACAGCTCCGCTGTGGGCGGGCGCTGTCGCCAAGGGGGAAGCGGATCGGAAGTGCGCGCGATCGCGGAAGCCGCCGGGCCTGATCGGCGCGGCGGCGGTCCGTTTCAGTGCAGCGCCTGTTCCAGGTGTTTCACCAGTTCGCGCAGTTCGCTCGAGGTCGAGTGCAGGCGGGTGGCGGCCTCGCCGACCGACTGCACGCTCGAGTTGGTCTGTTCCACCGTGCTCGATATGCGTTCCATGCTGCACGCAACCTCGTGTGAGGCGAGCGACTGCTGGCGCAGCATCTGGGTGATTTCCTCGGAGTAGTTCGCGGCTTCGCGGCTGGCGTCCCAGATGCCCTGCAGGCCGGTGCTGCTGGCCTCGATTTCGCTCGTCGAACGGGCCACCTCGCCTGCCGTCGCGCTCATCGTGTCGACCGCCGAACCGGCCAACTGGATGATGTCGGTCACGGCCGAGCCGATGTCCTTGGTGCTGGTGCGGGTACGCTCGGCCAGCTTGCGCACCTCGTCGGCGACCACGGCGAAGCCGCGACCCTGCTCACCGGCGCGCGCCGCCTCGATGGCCGCGTTCAGCGCAAGCAGATTGGTCTGTTCGGCGATGTCGTTGATCACCTGCGATACCTCGCGGATCTTCTCGACTGACGCGTTCACCTCGGCGATCCGCTCCTGCGACTGCGTCACCACGCCGACCACGCGATGGCTGCTGGCGATGCCCGCTTCCATCGTCTTCATCGCGTCCTGCGCACTGTGCTCGGTGCGTTTGACCGCTTCGAGGCCGCGATCGGTGTTGCTCGACACCTCATTGATGGACACGCTCATTTCTTCCATCGCCGCGGCCACCTGCATCACATTTTCGCCCTGTGCGCCGGTGGCCTTGATCAGGGCGCGCATCGCGTCGTTCAGTTCCTTAGAACGGTCGTCGACTTCGCGCGCGTTCACCAGAACGTCGGCGAACATTGCGCGCAGGTGGATGCGCATCACTTCCATCGCGACGAACAGCGGGCGCAGCGGCCCCGACGGCGCCTCGATCTGCTTGGCCAGCTTGCCTTCGTCCAGTTCCAGCATGGTGCGGTGTAGGCTGTCGAGGCGGCCGGCAACCGTGCTGTTCTGCCATGCGGCGGTGCCCAGTGCCACAGCGGCGGCGACGCCCGACAGACCCAGGCCCCACGCTCCGCCGACTGCGCCGCCGGCCAGCGCCAGTGCCGACGTCACGCCGGCGCCGAGCCAGACACGGCCGGCCAGGCCGAGCTTGGATTTGCTGATCGGCGTGCGGGGGAATTTCGCGGTTTTGTCGCGGACCGCGCGGTAGAGCGTTTCGGCGGCGGCGACTTCGTCGCGCTTGGGCGCGTTGCGCACCGACTGATAGCCGACCGTACGGCCATCGATCGTGATCGGCGTGACGAAGGCTTCGACCCAGTAATGGTCGCCGTTCTTCGAGCGATTCTTGACCAGGCCGCGCCACGGCTGACCGGCCTTGATGGTGAGCCACAGGTCCTCGAAGGCTTCGGGCGGCATGTCCGGGTGCCGCACGACGTTGTGGTTGTGGCCGACCAGTTCCTCGCGGCTGAAGCCGCTGATGCTGACGAAGGACTCGTTGGCGTAGGTAATGGCGCCCTTCAGGTCAGTCTTGGTGACGATGGGTTTCCCGGGCTCAAGGAAGACTTCTTTCTGCGTGACGGGCAGATTTATTTTCACGGCGACTCTCCAGGTGGCGTGATCCCTCCCGGAAAGGACTGTCGGGCTTCATGCAAGCAAGGCGAACGGTCACGCAATTCCGGAGGCATGAGCCATTAACGGCTTCCATCCGGAAAGCTTCACTGAGATGTGAAATTTTTCCCGCAAGGGTTGATTTCGGTCAATTGTCCGGCGAGAAGCGCCCCGGGCTCAGCGCCAGTGCCAGATCCCGTTCGAGCGGCAAAGGATCGCCGCAAAGCCTTGCTGCGAGCAGTTCGGCGCCGAGCGCGTTCCACACCAGGCCGCGCGCACCGAGGCCGGTCAGCAGGTGCAGGCCGCCCGTTTCGCCGATCAGCGGCAGACGGTCGGGTGTTGCAGTCCGAAACGAGGTGCGGCCAGGCAGTGTTGCAGCTTGCGGCGGCGTGCAGGCCTCCGGCAGCAGGCGTTCGAGGCGGGCCAGATTGCCGGCGTGACTGTCCTCGCGCACCGCAGTATCGGCGTCGCCGATATCGAAACTGGCGCCGAGATTGAGGTCACCGTCCGGCGTCGGGCAGATGTAGCCCTCGCGGCACACGGTCACATGCAGATTGGGCAGCAGGCTGCGCGGCAGCCGCGTCACCTGGCCACGTACGCGGGTCAGTGGCAGCGGGTGCGGCAGCAGCGCACAGGCGTCTGCCGCGTTGGCCAGCACCACCGCGTCGGCGTCGATCAGCGTGCCGGCGGCGGTGCTCACGGACCAGCGGTCGACGTCACGGGTCAGCGACAGCGCCTCAGTGGACATCAACCGGCTGACTGCGGCGCCGGCGCGCTCGAGATTGGCGTCGCACAGGCTGGCCGGATTCACCCAGGCGCCGCGCGGGAACCACCAGCCGCCAAGTGCGACCGGATAGCCGATGCGCCGCGTCATTTCCCAGTCCGACAGGTAGCGCACCAGCGCCTGCGGCAGCGCGCCGGTTTCGCACACCTCGCGCTGCAGGTGCTCGTGTTCCGCGTCGTGGGCGATCTGCATTACGCCGGTCGGCCCCCACTTCAGCGGCCGACCTTCGCCAGCCAGCCGCCTCATGTGGGCGGATGCGTGCAGGAAGGCGGCACGGGAAAAACGCGCGATCACGCTGTCGTCGCGGGCGATCATCGGTCGCAGCACGCCCGCCGCATTGCCCGACGCCTCCTGCGCCGGGGCTGCGTGGCGCTCGATCAGCAGCACTTCGGTGCCGCGCGCGGCCAGTCGCTCGGCGACCGCGCAGCCGGCGAGGCCGGCGCCGATCACCGCCACCCGCTTCGGCGCCGTCGGCTCGGGCCGATGGCGCAGTGCCGCGGCCTGCGCACCCGGGTGCAGGTGGCCGGTCAGCATGTGGCGCTTCGGTCCGAAGCCGGCCTGTTTCTCGCTCACGAAGCCGGCGCCGGCAAGCGCGTCGCGCACGCCGGAGGCGACGCTCCAGGTCGCCAGCGTGGCGTCCGCGGCTGCGAGGCGCGACAGCTGTTTACATATGTAGGGCGACCACAGTTCAGGATTCTTCGCCGGCGAGAAACCGTCGAGAAAGATAGCGTTGGCGCGCAGCGTCAGCTGCGGCAGCAGGTGCTCGGCGTCGCCCAGGCCCAGGGTCAGGATGACGCGGCCGCCGTCGAACTCGATGCGATGCAGTCCGCGCACCGCCAGCGGCCAGCGCTCGACCAGCTTCTGCGCCATGTCGGCCATGTCCGGCGGCAGCAGGCGCTGGTAGGCGATGGCCAGGTCGTACTGCGCGAACGGGTGCTTCTCGACCGACACGAAGTGCAGTCGTGCGCAGCGGTCCGGGCTGTCGCGCCAGGCGCGCCAGGTGGCGAGGAAATTCAGGCCGAGGCCGAAACCGGTCTCCAGCACGACGAAGCGTTCGCGGCCGGCCCAGCGTTCGGGCAGGCCATTGCCGGCGAGGAACACGTGCTGCGCCTGCGCCAGCGCACCCTCCGACGAGTGATAGACGTCGCCGTAAGCGGCCGAGCGCGGCGTGCCGTCGTCGGCGAATTCGAGCGGGGCCGGAACCAGAGGCTGAAGAGGTCGGGACATGGTGCAGTCAATGAAAAGCAGAACGCCGATCAGGACCGGCGCCGCGGGCATCGGTTCGATCGGCGTTCATCGGGGGCCGTGTCGGGGGCGGGGCGCTTACTCGCGACGCATCTGCGGGAACAGGATGACGTCGCGGATGTTGGCCGAATCGGTCAGCAGCATGACCAGGCGGTCGATGCCGATGCCGCAGCCGCCGGTCGGCGGCAGGCCGTGTTCGAGCGCGCGGATGTAGTCGGCGTCGAAATACATCGCTTCCTCGTCGCCGGCGTCCTTGGCTTTGGCCTGTTCCAGGAAGCGGGCCGCCTGGTCTTCCGGGTCGTTCAGCTCGGAGAAGCCATTCGCGATCTCACGGCCGACGATGAACAGCTCGAAGCGCTCGGTGATCTCCGGCTGCGCGTCCGAACGGCGCGCCAGCGGGCTCACTTCCGCCGGGTAATCGATGATGAAGGTCGGTTCCCACAGCTGTGCTTCGGCGCAGGCTTCGAACAGCTGCAGCTGCAGCGAGCCGAGGCCGCCCGGCTTCACCTTCTCGCCGTGGGTCACGATGGCCTGCTTCACGAAAGCCTCGTCGGCCAGCTGTTCTTCGGAATACTGCGGGTTGTACTTGCGGATGGCCTCGACGATGGTCAGCCGGTGGAAGGGCTGGCCCAGGTCCAGTTCGCGGCCCTGGTACATGAACTTGGTCGTGCCCAGCGCCTGTTCGGCGCAGTGGCGCAGCAGGTATTCGGTGTAGTCCATCAGCTGCCGGTAGTCGGCGTAGGCCTGATAGAACTCCATCATCGTGAATTCGGGGTTGTGGCGCGGGCTGATGCCTTCGTTGCGGAAGTTGCGGTTCACCTCGAACACCTTCTCGAAGCCGCCGACCACCAGCCGCTTCAGGTAAAGCTCGGGCGCGATGCGCAGGAACAGCTCCATGTCGAGCGCATTGTGGTGGGTCTTGAAGGGCTTGGCCGCGGCGCCGCCGGGGATGGGGTGCATCATCGGCGTTTCGACCTCGAGGAAGCCCTGGCGCGTCATTTCGGCGCGGATGGCGCTCATCATGCGGCTGCGCGCGACGAAGGTGGCGCGCGAGTCGTCGTTGGTGATCAGGTCGAGGTAGCGGTAGCGGTACTTCGCTTCCTGGTCGGACAGGCCGTGGAATTTCTCCGGCAGCGGGCGCAGCGCCTTCGACAGCAGGCGGATGGCGTCGCACTTCACGGTCAGTTCGCCGGTGCGGGTACGGAACAGCGTGCCGGAGCAGCCGACGATGTCGCCCAGGTCCCAGTGCTTGAAGGCGCCGTGCACCTCTTCGCCGACGCCGTCATTGGTCACGTAGAGCTGGATGCGGCCAGACATGTCCTGGATGGTGGCGAAGCTGGCCTTGCCCATCACGCGCTTCAACATGACGCGGCCGGCCAGCTGCACGCGCTCCGGATGCGCTTCCAGCGACTCGGCGGTGGCCGTTGCGTGCTGGGCGGTGATTTCGCCGGCGTAGTGCGTGCGCTGGAAGTCGTTCGGGTAGGCGCCGCCGGCTTCACGCCACTGGCGCAGTTTCTCGCGCCGCTCCGCGATGATGTGGTTGTCGTCGTCGGCAGGCAGTGCGGCGTGGTCGGTCATGATGGGCTCGAAAGATGGGCTGCGCACGCAGGTGCGTGCGGGTGGGCTGCGCGCGCAAGTGTGCGCAGCAAAAGCGAAAGCCCGCGATTTTCGCCGATAGCGGGCAGCCGGCACAAGTGCGCGGCTGCCGCGCCGGCCCGGGTGATCAGGCCGAAGTCAGCTTGAGACCGAGGATGCCGGCGACGATGAGGCCGACACAGACCAGTCGCGCCGCGTTCGCCGGCTCGCTGAACAGCACGATGCCGAGGATGACGGTGCCGACCGCGCCGATGCCGGTCCACACTGCGTAGGCGGTGCCGACCGGCAGATTGCGCATGGCGATGCCGAGCAGCACGACGCTGATGATCATCGTCACTACGGTGAAGGCCGAAGGCCAGAAGCGGCTGAAACCGTCGGTGTATTTGAGGCCGATCGCCCAGGCGCATTCGAACAGGCCGGCGATCACGAGGATGGTCCACGACATGAGTTCAACTCCGGATATCGGGGCCGTCCCCGTCGCAAGAAACACCGCACGGGTCGTCCCGCCGGCGGCGTGCGTGTTGCACACAGGGAATATTCGTTTCTTTTGATGCACAGGTCAAGGTGCGGCGCGTCAGCGCAGGCCGAGCCGTTTCGCCAGCCGCTGCAGGTTGGCGCGGTCCAGCCCCAGTTCGCGCGCGGCGGCGGCCCAGTTGTGACCGGTGCGCTCCAGTGCGGCGGCGATGGCTTCGCGCTGCAAGCGGTCGACCGCGCTGCGCAGGTCGCCGACCGGGCCAGCCGGATCGCTGACCGGCGCCGGTGTCTCGGCCGGCACTGGCGGCGACAGTTCGAGGTGGGCGGCGTCCAGCGTCACGATGCGCGGCCGTTCGTGGGTGCCGGCCAGCGCCTTCAGTGCGGCACGGCTGATCAGGTGCTCCAGTTCGCGCACATTGCCGGGCCAGTCGTGGGCGAGCAGGGCGGCCTGCGCGTCCGGGGCGAGGCGCAGGCCGCGCAGACCGAGGCGCGCACGGTTCTGTTCGAGGAAGCGGCCAGCCAGCAGCAGCACGTCGCGGCCGCGTTCGCGCAGCGGCGGCACGTGCAGCGGATAGACGCCGAGCCGGTGGTAGAGGTCGGCCCGGAAGCGGCCGGCGCGGACTTCCTCTGCCAGATCGCGGTTGGTGGCGGCGATCACGCGCACGTCCACATGGACTTCCTGCTCGGCACCGATGCGCTGCAGCTGGCCGCCCTGCAGCACGCGCAGCAGCTTGGCCTGGGCCGCCAGCGGCAGTTCGCCGATCTCGTCGAGGAAGAGCGTGCCGCCGTCGGCCAGCGCGAACTTGCCGCGGCGCTCGGTCAGCGCGCCGGAAAAGGCGCCGCGCACGTGACCGAACAGTTCGCTCTCGACCAGGTTGTCGGGCAGGGCGGCGCAGTTCAGGCTGACCAGCGGCCGCGCCGCGCGAGCCGAGGCGGCGTGCAGCGCGCGGGCCACCAGTTCCTTGCCGACGCCGGTTTCGCCGTGGATCAGCACGGTGAGCTCGCTGCCGCCCACCAGTTCGATTTCCTTCAGCAGTCGCCGGTGCGCGGCGCTGTGGCCGACCATGTCGCCGCTGCCGGCAGGGCTGGCGCCGGCCGCCTCGCGGTAGGCCTCGGCGCGCAGTTCCTCGTTCTCGGCCCGGCGCGCCAGCGTGTCGATGCGCTGCGCGGCCTTGACGGTGGCCGCGGCCAGGCTGGCGAAGCCGGCCAGCATGTCGAGGTCGGCGCCGGCGAAGCGCGCCGGGTCGAGGGCGTCGAGCGTCAGCACGCCCCAGGGCTGTTCGTCCAGATAGAGCGGGCAGCCCAGGCAGTCGTGTACTTCCAGATGTGCGCCGTGGCCCGGTATCAGTCCGTCATAGGGGTCGGGCAAGGGGCAGTCGGCGGCGAAGCGGGTCGGTTCGCTGCGTTCGAGCAGCGCCGCCAGGCGCGGGTGCTCGGCGATCAGGAAGTGACGACCCAGCGTGTCCGGGCTCAGGCCGTCTATCGCCAGCGGTACCAGACGGTCGCCATCCAGCCGCAGCAGCGCGGTGGCGTCGCAGGGCAGCAGTTCGCGCAGCGCCTGCAGAAGTCGTCGATAGCGCTCCTGCGCCGGCAGGTCGCGCGACAGGTCGTCGACCAGCGGAATCAGTGCGGACAGCAGCGGGTGTGTGGTCATTGTGACGCGGTGTTGTCGAAGTGACACGAATGCAGTGTAGTCGTTTCAACTCGATGGTGCTGCAAGTGACTGATCCGAATGAGACCGTTCCATGGCACGGCACTTGATAGTGAAGGCGTGCCCGCGCGTCACGGGACTTTCGCGCCGGCGTTTCATTCACTGTCAGGAGAAAACCATGCTGAGCCCGGAACACCGAGCCGTCATCAAGGCCACCGTGCCGCTGCTGGAAAGCGGCGGCGAAGCGCTGACCACGCACTTCTACCGCATCATGCTGAGCGAACACCCGGAGGTGCGGCCGCTGTTCAATCAGGCGCACCAGGCCAGCGGCGACCAGCCGCGCGCGCTCGCCAATGGCGTGCTGATGTACGCGAAGAACATCGACCGTCTGGAAGCGCTCGGCCCGCTGGTCGGTCAGATCGTGCAGAAGCACGTGTCGCTGCAGGTGCTGCCCGAGCATTACCCCATCGTCGGCGGCTGCCTGCTGCGCGCCATACGTGAGGTACTGGGCGCCGAGATCGCGACCGACGCGGTGATCGAAGCCTGGGCCGCGGCCTACGGTCAGCTGGCCGATCTACTGATCGGCGCCGAGGAGTCGGTCTATGCCGACCACGCGCAGGCCGACGGCGGCTGGCGCGGTGCGCGCGCTTTCCGTGTCGCGCGCAAAGTGCGCGAGAGCGAGGAAATCACCTCTTTCCATCTCGAACCGGTGGACGGCCAGCCAGTGCTGCGCCACGCGCCGGGCGAATACATCGGCCTGCGGGTGAGCATCGACGGCCAGGAAATGCGCCGCAACTACTCGCTGTCGGCCGCCGCCAACGGTCGCGACTACCGCATCAGCGTCAAGCGCGAGGCGGGCGGCCGGGTGTCCGGTCATCTGCACGACGCGGTGAACGTGGGCGACGTGCTCGATCTGTTTCCGCCGGCCGGCGATTTCACGTTGCGTGCATCCGACCGTCCGGTGGCGCTGATCACCGCCGGCGTCGGCATCACGCCAGCGCTGCCGATGATGGAAGCGGCGCTGGCCGAAGGGCGCGAGGTGCACTTCATCCACTGCGCGCGTCACGGTGGCGTGCATGCCTTCCGCGATCACGTCGAAGCACTGGCGCAGCGGCACCCGAAGCTGAAGCGCTTCTATGTCTACAGCGAGCCGCGCGACGGCGACCAGGCGCACGCCGAAGGCTTCATCGAGCGCCTGCATCTCGAACGCTGGCTGCCGCAACCGTCGGCGCTGGACGCCTACTTCCTCGGCCCCAAGCCTTTCATGGCGCGGGTGAAGAAGCAGCTGTTGGAACTGGGCGTGCCGGCTGCACAGACCCATTACGAGTTCTTCGGACCGGCGGCTGCACTCGACGGCTGATCGTAGCCTGCGGCCGGTTGCGGCCACGTCGCGGCTTGGGCCGCTCCCACAGGGCGTGCCCGATCCGCGGCTGGAGCGGAGGTTCTGTGGGAGGGGTCTTCTGACCCCGACAGCGGCGGTGGGCAGTCCATAGACCGCGTCAGCAGCAATCGCTACCGACCCTCTGACACGCTCAGGCCTCGGCCGTCTCTTCCTCCACCGCCAGTGCTGTGCGCGGTCCTGCGGCGCGCAGTTCCTGCCCCCAGTCGACGATGGCGAAGCGGCCGTCGGCGTGTTCGACGATGGCGGTGCAGCTGTCCACCCAGTCGCCGCAGTTCATATAGGTCAGGCCCTGCACCTCGCGCAGCGATACTGCGTGGATGTGGCCGCAGATCACGCCATCGACGCCGCGCGTGCGCGCCTCGTGCATGACCGAATCCTCGAAGTCGTAGATGAAGCTGACCGCGCTCTTCACCTTGCGCTTGGCGTAGCCGGCCAGCGACCAGTAGCCGGCGATGCCCAGCGTGCGGCGCAGCCAGGACAGCCGCGAATTGATGCTGACCAGCAGGTTGTAGGCGACGTCGCCGAGCAGGGCCACCCAGCGGTGGTGGCGCGTGACCTGGTCAAAATCGTCGCCATGCACCAGCCAGTAGCGGCGGCCATCGGCAGCCTGGTGGATGCACTCGCGCTGCAGTTCGATGTCGCCGAACACGGTGCCGGTGTATTCGCGCAGCGCCTCGTCGTGATTGCCCGGGATGAAGATGACCTGCGTGCCCTTGCGCGCGCGGCGCAGGATCTTCTGCACGACGGTGTTCTGCGACGGCGTCCAGTGGATGGAGCGGCTCATCGCCCAGAAGTCGATGATGTCGCCGACCAGATAGAGGTAGTCGGATTCGTGGTGGCGCAGGAAATCGAGCAGTGCGTCGGCCTGGCATCCACGCGTACCGAGGTGGATGTCCGACAGAAAGATGGCGCGCACGCGCCGGACGAGAGGATCGGGAGCATTCACGCCGACGATTCAAGCCCATCCGTGTGACAGGGCGGTGACGTGATGCCTGCTCGCAGCCCGCCGCGGTGACCGTTGTTGCACGAACGCAAAGTCACGTGTAAGCGGCAAAAGGAAATGGCCGCGATTTCTGCCGATGCCTGTCCCCATGGCACAGGCGCTGCCCACCGGCAGGTTGCGCATGGCGATGCCGAGAGGCACGACGCTGATGATCATGGTTACGACGGTGAAGGCCGAAGGTCGGAAGCGGCTGCAACCGCCGGTGCATTTGAGGCCAAGTGCCTCCTCGCGCATTCGAACAGGCCGGCGATGGCTCACGACATGAGCGGACATTCCGGTCTTGCCGGGGGTGTCCCCGACCGGGGTGAGCCGGTGGTCGGGGCGCCCCGCCAGCCGCTCGCTCGCTGAATGGGATTGTTGCGCGGTACGAATCTCCGTTTCGTGCGTGAATCCGCCAAGTCAGGACGGCGTATTTCTTATGCTGTCCGGAATGGTCAGGATGTCTATAGTGGGGTAAAGCACCGCTCGCATTTCCTTCTGTTGCCGCCTTCCGTCCTTCTGTCTTGTTCAACCCGGAAAGGAGAACTCGTCGGTCCAGCGCAGTTTTCGAAGAACTGAAAACAATCAGAGGAGAATCAGATGGGCAGCTCGACGCAAAGTGCATTCAGCCTGTTTGTTCTGTCCGCCGCCCTTGCGGGCTGTGCGAGTCAAGGCGTTCAGCGCAGTACGGCCGCACCCGCAGGCATCCCCCCTCCAAAGCTCGTCGTGTTCATGGTGGTGGATGGCTTTCCGCAGGAACAGGTCACCAAGTACTACGACCAGTTGTCCGAGGGGGGGCTGAAACGGCTCATCGACCGCGGCGCATGGTTCAGCAACAACCACTACAGCCATGCGACCACCTACACCGGCGTGGGTCACGCCACGCTGCTTTCCTGTGCGCATCCATACAAGCACGGGGTGATCGGCAACGACTGGCTGGACAAGAAGACCGGTGCGCGGGTGTATTCGACCGAGGACAGTCGCCACACCTATCTTGACGAGGAAACGCCGAAGCATGCCGGCACCTCGCCGTTCAACATGAAGGTGACCACCGTCGGCGACGAACTCATCTATGCCAACGGCAGCGCAAGAGTGGTCACGATTTCCGGCAAAGACAGAAGCGCCATCGGCCTCGCGGGGCAGCTGGGTACCGCCTACATGCACAGCCCGGCAACGGGGCGTTTCATCACGTCGACCTATTACATGTCCGATTACCCGGCATGGTGGAAGAGCTTCTACGAGTCCCGGCCGCAGGACCGCTACTTCGGGCAGATGTGGACCCCCTTGCTGCCGGACGAGTCCTATGCCCGCTCCGCGCCTGATGACCGGCCGTGGTCCACCAATTACAAGGGACTGGGCACCAAGTTCCCGCATCCGATCAGCGGAGGAGCGCAGACGCCATCGAAGGGTTATTACGACGCCATGCTGTGGACGCCATACGGCGATCTGCTTACGCTTGATTTCGTGAAGGCGGCGATCGAGGGTGAGAACCTCGGCAGCAATCCGGCGGGGGTGCCGGACCTGCTTGCGATCAGCTGGACCAGCCATGATTACGTGCATCACCTTTTCGGGGCGGAAAGCAAGCAGGCGCACGATCACACGCTGAGGCTGGATCGCGTGTTCGAGGATTTCTTCAGTTACCTCGACCGGCGATTCGGGCTGGACAACGTGCTGATCACGCTGAGCGCGGACCATGGTTTCATGAACATCCCGGAGTACAGTGCATCCCGGCGGATCGATGCCGGACGCATCGATCCGGAGAAGATGATCGAAGCGGTGAATGCTCATCTATGGGCTCGTTTCCCGTCTCTTGACGGCAAGAAGGTCGTGACCACGTGGTGGAATCCCACGCTCTACATCGACTACAAGCTGGTGGACGGTGCGCGGCTTTCCCGCATCGACGTGGAAGAGTCCGCCGCTGCCGTCCTGCGCGATTATCCGGGGGTGGAATCGGTCTACACGCGGAACCGGCTAGAGGCGGGGCAGCTGCCGGATACGAAGATGAGCAGACAGGTGTATCTCGCGTGGCACCAGTATCTGAGTGGCGACATCGTCGTCATGAACAAGCCCAACTGGTACCTGTTCGCAAAGCCCTTCGGCTACGCCGCGACGCATGGTTCGCCCTGGTCCTATGACACCAACGTGCCGCTCATGATGATGGGCTCGCGCTGGGTCCGGCCTGGAAAATACGCCAATTCGGAGGTGGTCGATCTCGCGCGCACGCTTGCGTATGTGCTCAACGTCCGACCGCCCAACGGTTGCGAGGGCAGGGTACTGGACGAGATCGTACGGACTGCGCCGGGGCGCTGAAGGGTGGCCGCTCTCTTGATGGCGCCCGGTCAGGTTCCGGGCGCCGCGACCTTTGTCGCCCGTGGCATCCGCAAGGCGTTCCGGCGCGGGCAGCAGGTGGTGCCGGTGCTGGACGTGCCGCGATTCGAGCTTGCGCCAGCGTCCTCGGTCGGCCTGTCCGGTCCCAGTGGCTCGGGCAAGAGCACGCTGCTCAATGTGTTCGCCGGCATTCTCGACGCGGATGCCGGCGAAGTGGTGGTGGGCGGCATATCGCTGACCGGTCTGGCTCCGGCCGAACGCGATCGCTTCCGTGCCCGGCATATCGGCTACGTGTTCCAGACCTTCAATCTGCTGCCGCCCTTGAGCGCTCTTGAGAACGTGATGGTGCCGATGTCTTTCTGCACGGTGATCAGCCGCGGAGAGCGACGCGAGCGAGCCATGAATCTGCTGGCACAGGTCGATCTGGCGACGCGGGCGGACCGGCTGCCCGCGGAGCTGTCCTACGGTGAGCAGCAGCGTGTGGGCATCGCCCGCGCGTTCGCCAATCAGCCGCGGCTGGTCCTGGCGGACGAACCCACCGCCAGTCTCGAACCCGGCCTCAAGCACCGGATTGCGGAACTGCTGGTGCAGTGCTGCGCGTCAGTCGGAGCCAGCTTGCTGGTCGCGTCCCACGACGAAGCCGTACTCGGCCACATGCAGCGCGTGGAGCGCATGGAGCGGATCAACCGCAGGGCAGGAGGCATGGAATGAGTGCGTTCTCGCTGGCCTGGCGCTACCTGCACGCACGGCGACTGCTCAACCTGCTCACCGCACTGACGGTGGCGCTCGGCGTGACGCTGGTGGTGGCATCGGCCGCGCTGTCAGGTGCCGGCCGTGACAGCGTGGGGCGTACCACGGGCGGCTATCAGTTGCTCGTGGCAGCCAAAGGCAGTCCGTTGCAGGCGGTATTGAGCAGTCTTTTCTTCATCGACGAGCCGACCGGTCTCGTACCTGCATCCGTCTGGGAAAAGCTGAGCGTGGACGCTGGTGTGGCGCGGAGCGTGCCGCTGAACATGGGAGACAGTCATCGGGGGTTTCCCGTTGTCGGAACCACGCCCGGCTATTTCGACCTGATTCGCGATCTGTCCGGACAAACGCCCAGAGCGGAGCCGCCACGCGGCTTCGAGCGACCCTTCGAGGCGGTGCTGGGTGCCGTCGTTGCCCGCCAGCTCGGACTGGCCGTCGGCGACCAGTTCAATGCCGCACATGGAATGGCCGAACTGCCGGCCGATCTGGCGCGTACGCACGACGTTTCTCCCTACACGGTCGTTGCGGTACTCCAGCCGACCGGACTGCCCATGGACAGGGTCATCTTCACGACGCTCGAGACGACCTGGCTGCTGCATGGCCTGTCTCCGCCCGACGCAGCGGAGCGGGGTCACATGCCTGCGCCCGGGGTCACCGCCTTGCTGCTGCAGGGACATACCTACGCCGACATGCAGAGGCTGGCGGCGCTCGCCGGACAGTCCGACGGGGTGCAGGCGATCTTCCCGGCGCGCATCGTCACCCGCCTGCTCGGGTACCTGAACACAGGCGAGCAACTGCTGACTGCGCTGTGCTGGCTGCTGGTGGCGGCCGCCGGCATGGCGGTTGCGATCTCCATGCTGGCCGCCACGATAGAGCGCAGGCGTCAGATCGCCACCTTGCGCGCCCTGGGTGCGAGCCCGGGCGTGGTGGCACGCGTGGTGCTGTACGAGGCCGGTCTGGTCGCGCTGACGGGCGCCTGTCTGGGTGTGGTTGCCGGTCGCCTGCTGGCGCACGGCCTGGCGTGGATCATGGCGTCCCGCACAGGCCTGCTGCTGGAACCCGCGTCGATGTCCAGCGGTGACGTCACCGCCGTGCTGTGCGTCGTAGCGATCGGCCTGACAGCCAGCGCGCTCCCGGCCTGGTCGGCATGCCGTCAGGATATCGCAAGCCATCTGGTGCCTTCGCCATGACCAGGCGCGATCGAGTTCGCGCCATCGTGCTGGCACTCTGTCTGGGCGTGATCCTCTGTCCGGCCGCCAGGGCGGCGGAGCGCATACGCTTCGCTGACTTCTTCATCGGCGAAACCTGGCAGGCCGGGGTGGGCATGTCGCCGAAACTGCGGCTGTCGTCGAAGATGACCTCGCTCCACGGCCGTCAGGTGGAACTGCTGGGCTTCATGGACGGCATGCTGCCGAGGGACGGCATGTACTTCATGATCATCAGAGAGCCGGTGCTGGGGTGTCCCTTCCATTCCGTTGAGTTCGACTGGTCCGGCTTCGCCGCGGTGTTCGTGCGCAAGGGGACCGACTACATCGACGGACCCATACGCGTTACCGGTCGGCTGGACGTCGGGCGGCGTCTCGATGAAACCGGCTTCGAAAGCTACGTGCGGATCTACGAAGCCGAAATCGTGCGGGTGCGCTGAAGGTCGGTCATCCATCTCCACGCATGGGCGCTTCGCGCACAACCGCGTGCCCGATATCCGATCGTGATCAGGCGGCCCCGCCACCACGCATGTAACGGCCGCAATCGTGGCGGAGCGGCGTGATCGGTCGGTGCGGACTGGCGAAAAAAGGGCACGCCGCAGCGTGCCCTGGAATCGACCGGCCCGGCGCCCTGCGCGCCGGAGGGTCGAGGTGGATCAGTACATCAGCTGCACGCCGAGCACGAACTTGTCGGTGTCGGTACCGGCGGCGTTTTCCATGTCGGAGTACACCGCGGTGATGCGTGCATTGTGGCCGGACATCACATAGGTCAGGCCGAAGTCCCACTGCTTGGTGTCGCCGCCGGCGTCGGCGTTGAACTTCTGGTAGCGGGTGTAGGGCTGGAACTGGCCGATGCCGATCTTGGTCGGGATCAGGTAGGCGGCGGTCAGCAGCCAGGCGTCACCGGCCTGTGCGCCGCCGCAGTTGTTGACGTTGGCGCAGGCGACGGCCGGCGCGTCGGTCACGCCGTCGGTGTCGTAGTCGTACCAGGCGCCTTCCAGCGTCACCACGCCGCCACCGGCGAGCTTGGTTTCATACAGCGCGTCGATGTTCCAGGCGCGGTAGTCGCCGCGGGCGAGTGCGGTGCCGACACCGTTCTTCTGCGTCTGGTAGGCCATGCCGACGGTGAAGATTTCCTTGCTGCCGAAATAGCTGTTGGTGCCGTAGTAGCCCAGTTCCGGATCGAGGAAGCTGTATGCGATACGGGTGGCGTACAGCGGATCGTCCGAGTCGTTCGACAGGCCGGTGCCGCGGTTCTTGCCCTGGTAGGCACCGACCGAGTACAGCAGCTTGCCGCCGAGCACGTTACCCCACAGCAGCGCGCCGTCGTCGCGGCCGGTGAAGGCGTTCGGGTACTGCGACACCATCGGGTATTCCCACACGTTGGCGAAGTAGGGGCCGGCCATGTTGGCGCGGTCGGTCGGCGGCAGCATGCGGCCGAACCAGAAGTTCACGCCTTCGGTCAGTTCGAACTGGGCGACCGCGTCGAGGATGCGCATCGACTCGTCGGACTGGCGCTCGAAGTTGATCATGCCGCCGATGTTCTTGGTGATCTTGCCGCTGGTGATGATACGGACCGAGTCCACCGAGAAGTCGTTCGAACGCGAGGTGCCGTTCGGTGCCGCGTCTTCGGCGTTGGTGTAGGAGGTGCGCGCCCACAGGCTGAGCGTCAGATAGCTTTCGCCGGGACCGGCAACGGTGACGCCCGCGTTCGCGCTGCCGCAGGCGGCGAGGGCGACGGCAAGAGCACTGGCTTTGCGCAGACGGTTCTTGGTGATGTTCTTCATGGTGCTGGACTCCCGGTTGTTGAGGTTCAAGGTGCGAGGTTCAAAGAGCGGACTGCATTGACGGACTGCAAATGGGGCGGACCGGGTGATCAGTGACTGATCATCCAGGGGCGTTTCGTCGGGAAGGCCTTGGAGCCGTCGCGCGCGACGGCCGTGGTCTTGCTGGTTTTTCCGCTGCAGCATGAGCAGCCGGGGCCGTGCGTGCGGCTGGCCAGCTTGGGCTCGTGGCGTGCGCGTTCATTGGTGGCATGCGCGCTGCGCAGCTGGCCCGGCATGTCGGCGAAGGCCGGTGCCGAAATCAGCTGGCGCGCGGCCGGCTGGCCGCAGGCCGGGCAGAGGCAGGGCGCGTCCCGCTGCGCGATGCTGCGCATGGCGGAAAAGCTGCCATGCGCCTCGCAGTGAAAGTCGTAGGTCGGCATGGCAGCGTCCTCAGACGTCTTCCGAGATCGGCATCTGGATGCTGCCGTCGAGGAATTTCTGCGGACCGGCTTCGGTCGGCATGATGTCGAAGTCGAAGATGTCGGTCGGCAGCCACAGCGTCGCGCAGGCATTCGGAATGTCGACCACGCCGCTGATGTGGCCCTGCACCGGTGCCGTGCCGAGGATCGAATAGGCCTGGGCGCCCGAGTAACCGAACTTCTTCAGGTATTCGATCGCGTTCAGGCAGGCCTGCCGGTAGGCGACATGCACGTCGAGGTAATGCTGCTTGCCCTGCTCGTCGACCGAGATGCCTTCGAAGATGAGGTAGTCGTCGTACTTGGGCGTGATCGGGCTGGGCTTGAAGATCGGGTTCTTGACCGCGTACTTCTTCATGCCGTCCTTGATGATGTTCACCCGCAGGTGCAGCCAGCCGGCCATTTCGATGGCGCCGCAGAAGGTGATTTCACCGTCGCCCTGCGAGAAGTGCAGGTCGCCCATCGACAGGCCGCCGCCCTTCACATAGACCGGGAAGTAGATGCGCGAGCCGCGCGACAGATCCTTGATGTCGCAGTTGCCGCCGTGTTCGCGCGGCGGCACGGTGCGGGCACCTTCCATCGCCGCCTTGTCGCGGGCTTCGCCCTTCAGGCGGCCCATGTGGGCGGTCGGTGCGCACGGCGGGCAGCCCAGCGGCGGCACGCGCTCGGGGTCGGTGTTGATGAAGTCGATCTCACGCTTGTTCCACTCTTCGAGCAGCTTGGGATCGGGCAGGCAGCCGATCAGACCCGGGTGGATCAGGCCGGCGTACTTGACGCCCGGCACGTGGCGCGATTCGGTGAACATGCCCTTGATGTCCCAGATCGACTTCTGCGCCAGCGGGAAGTGGTCGGTCAGGAAGCCGCCGCCGTTCTTCTTCGAGAAGAAGCCGTTGAAGCCCCACAGGCTGTCTTCCTTGGCGCCGATGTCGAGGATGTCGACCACCAGCAGGTCGCCCGGCTCGCAGCCTTCGACGCCGATCGGGCCGGACAGGAAGTGCACCGTCGTCAGGTCGACGTCGCGCACGTCGTCGGCGCTGTCGTTGTTCTGGATGTAGCCGCCGGTCCAGTCATAGGTTTCGATCTTGAAGTCGTCGCCCGGCTTCACCCACGCGACGATGGGGATGTCCGGGTGCCAGCGGTTGTGCACCATGTCGTTCTCATACGGCGACTGCTTCAGGTCTACCTTGATCAGGGTCTCTGCCATGTTGATCTCCTTGGGTGGAAGGGGCGGTTGGGCGGTGTTGCGGCGGTGGGCGGGGTCAGACGGACAGGAACTGCTTGATGTGCGCGGTATCGGTTTCGGCGCGGGTGCTCTCATGGACCAGGCGGCCGCCTTCGATGACGAACAGGCGGTCGGCCACGTCCATCGCGAAGCTGAGCACCTGCTCGGACACGACGATGGTGATCTGGCGCAACTTGCGGATTTCGTTCAGCGCGCGCGCGATGTCCTTGATGATCGACGGCTGGATGCCTTCGGTCGGCTCATCGAGCAGCAGCACCTTGGGGTCGGTCACCAGCGCGCGGGCGATGGCGAGCTGCTGCTGCTGGCCGCCGGACAGGTTGCCGCCCTTGCGGCGGCGCATTTCCCACAGCACCGGGAAGAGGGCGTAGATCTCGTCCGGCACCTTCTTGACCTTGGCGTTTTCGAGGCCGGTGTGGATGTTCTCCTCGACCGTGAGCGTCGGGAAAATCATCCGGCCCTGCGGCACGTAGGCGATGCCCTTGGCGACGCGCTTGTAGCTTTCGTCCTTCGACACTTCGTTGCCGGCGACTTCGATGTGGCCGCTCTTCAGCGGCAGGATGCCGATCAGCGACTTGAACAGCGTGGTCTTGCCCATGCCGTTGCGGCCCATGATGGCGACCGTTTCGTTGGCGTTGGCTTCGAACGAGATGCCGTGCAGTGCCTCGCTCTGCCCGTAGGCGACATGTACGTCCTTGACGTTGAGCATGGTGGTGTCCTTATGCGTTGACTGGCGCGTGGGTGGGGTCGCGGAGACTCAATGGCCCAGATAAACGTCGATGACCTTGGGATCGTTCTGCACCTTGTCCATCGACCCTTCGGCGAGGATCTTTCCCTGGTGCATGACGGTGACCTTGTGGGCGATGCGCTTGACGAAATCCATGTCGTGCTCGATCACGATCACCGAACGGCCCTTGCAGATGCGCTGCAGCAGTTCGGCGGTCAGTTCGCGTTCGCGCACGCTCATGCCGGCGATCGGTTCGTCCAGCATCAGCAGCTCGGGCTCCTGCATCAGCAGCATCCCGATCTCCAGCCACTGCTTCTGGCCGTGGCTGAGCAGGCCGGCCTCGGTGTCGAGGGCGCTGCCGAGGCCGATCTCGTCGGCCACCGACTGCACGCGCGCCTTCACCTCGTCGGTGCAGCGGAAGCCGAGCGCGCCGAGCACGCTGCGGCCGCGCGGGAAGGACACTTCCAGGTTCTTGAACACCGAAAGGTTTTCGTAGATCGACGGCGTCTGGAACTTGCGGCCGATGCCGGCGCGCACGATCTTGTGTTCCTGCAGCTTGGTCATCTCCACGTTCTTGAACTTGATGCTGCCGCCGCTGGCCTTGGTCTTGCCGCAGATCAGGTCGAGCAGCGTGGTCTTGCCGGCGCCGTTCGGGCCGATGATCACGCGCAGCTCGCCGCGATCGACGTAGAGGGTCAGCGCGTCGATCGCCTTGAAGCCGTCGAAGGACACGGTGAGGTCCTCGATCGCCAGTACGAAGTCGGTATTGCTCATGTCGGTCTCCTGTCAGGTCGGGCGCGGGTCAGGCCGACTGGCCCTGGACGCCGCCGGGCAGTGCGGCGGGCGGTGCGGACTTGTGGGTGGGGGCCGAGGGCGGTGCCGGCGGTTCGCCCGCGGACGCAGCCGGCTTGGCGACGGACTTGCGACGCGAGAACCAGGGCTTCACGTGGCTTTCGTACAGACCGGCCAGGCCGTTGGGGAAGGCGAGCACGACGCCGATGAACAGCGCGGCCATCAGGAACAGCCAGAGGTCGGGCGCGCTCTCCGAGAAGTAGGTCTTGCCGGCATTGACCAGCAGCGCGCCATACACCGCGCCGACCAGCGACATGCGACCGCCCACCGCGGCGAAGATGACCATTTCGATCGACGGCACGATGCCGACAAAGGACGGCGACATGAAGCCGACCTGCAGCGTGAACATCGCGCCGCCGATGGCCGAGATGCCGGCCGCCAGCACGAACACGAACACCTTGAACATCGCCACGTCGTAGCCGGAGAAGCGGACGCGGTCTTCCTTGTCGCGCATCGCCAGCAGCAGGGTGCCGAGCTTGGACATCTGTATCCAGCGGCAGAGCAGGATGACGCCGATCAGCAGCGCGGCATTGACGAAGTACAGGACGTACTTCGACGAGTCGTCGCGGATGTCCCAGCCGAGCAGGGTCTTCAGATCGGTGATGCCATTGACGCCGCCGGTGTAGCCCTGCTGGCCGATGATGAGCACGGTCAGGATGAGTGCCACCGCCTGCGTGATGATGGCGAAATACACGCCACCGACCCGGCGCTTGAACATGGCGAAGCTGATGATGAAGGCCAGCAGCATCGGCACCAGCACCACCGCGATCAGCGCCAGCGGCAGGTGGTTGAACGGCTCCCACCAGAACGGCAGCTCGGTGATCTGGTTCCAGTCCATGAAGTCCGGAATGCCCGGCGTGCTCTGGATCTTGGTCGATTCCGGATCGGAGGCCTCGAGCTTCAGGAACATCGCCATCATGTAGCCGCCGAGGCCGAAGAACACGCCCTGGCCCAGGCTCAGGATGCCGCCGTAGCCCCACAGCATGACGAGGCCGACGGCGACGAAGGCGTAGGTGAGGTACTTGCCGACGAGGTTCAGACGGAAGATGTCCATCGTCAGCGGGAACACGACCATGATGACGAGCGCGAGGATGAGCACGCTCCCCATGCCGGTTCGTGCAGCCCAGTTCTTGAATGCGTCCATGTGAATCTCCTGGAAGGTGCGAAGTCGGTGCGGATCGCGTTCAGCGGCGGATCTTCGAGGCGAAGAGGCCCTGCGGACGGATCATCAGGATGGTCACGATGAGCAGCAGCGTGAGTACCTTGGCCATCGAGCCGGTCAGGAAGAACTCGGCGATCGACTGCGTCTGGGCGATGCCGAAGGCCGACGCCACGGTGCCGAGCAGCGAAGCGGCGCCGCCGAAGGTCACCACCAGGAAGGCATCGACGATGTAGAGCGAACCGGAAGTCGGGCCGGTCGAACCGATGGTGGTGAAGGCCGCGCCGGCCACACCGGCGATGCCGCAGCCGATGGCGAAGGTGAGACGGTCGGTGCGCTTGGTGTTGATGCCGGTGGCGTTGGCCATCGCCCGGTTGGCGACGGTGGCGCGCACACGCAGGCCCCAGCGCGACTTGTACAGCGCGAGCAGCACGCCGCCGGTCACCACGGCGGTGAGGCCGAGCACGAACAGGCCGTTGATCGGGATGTCCAGCCCTTCGGACGGCGCCCACGAACCCATCAGCCACTCGGGCAGGGTCGGGCTCACTTCCTTCGGACCGAAGGTCGAGCGGAACACCTGCTGCATGCCCAGCGACAGGCCCCAGGTGGCGAGCAGCGTATCCAGCGGACGTTTGTACAGATGCCGTATCAGCGCCCACTCGGTCAGCCAGCCGAAGGCGAAGGCGATGAAGAAGGCGGCGATGATGGCGATCGGAAAATAGGCTTGCACCAGCCCCGGCGCGTAGGTTTCCGTCAGGCTGGAGAACATGAAGATGGTGTAGGCGCCGATGGTCATGAATTCGCCATGCGCCATGTTGATCACGCCCATCTGGCCGAAGATGATGGCGAGGCCGAGGCCCATCAGCAGCAGGACCGAGAACAGGCTCAGCCCGGCGAAGCCCTGCATCAGGGCGATGTTGTAGATTTCGTCGAACGACATGACGGACCTCCGGACGGTGGGCCGGGCACTGCCCGGCCGTGCAGGGAAAGGAGGCGCGCCGCCCGGTCTGCGCCGGGGCGGCGCGCCGGGGTATTACTGGTAGCCCTTCGGGAACGGATTCGGCTCGATCAGCTCAGCCGATTCGGCGACCACCTTGAAAGTGCCGTCCGGCTGGCCTTGGGCGATGCGTGCCTTCGACCACAGGTGGTGGTTCTCATGCAGCTTCACGTAGCCTTCCGGTGCGGTCTTCAGTTCGATGCCGGGCGAGGCGGCGACCACCTTGTCGACATCGAAGCTGCCGGCCTTCTCGACCGCGGCCTTCCACAGCCAGGGGCCGAGATAGCCCGCCTGCGTGACGTCGCCGATGACCGACTTCGGGCCGTAGGCCTTCTTGAACGCTTCGACGAAAGCCTTGTTGTTCGGGTTGTCGAGCGACTGGAAGTACTTCATCGAGGAGTAGAAGCCGGCGAAGTTTTCACCGCCGACGCCCAGCATTTCGTCCTCGGTCACCGACAGCGTCAGCAGGAACTGCTTGACGCCGGTGATGCCAGCCGCCTTCAGCTGCTTGTAGAAGGCCACGTTGGAGCCGCCGACCACGGCTGCGAAGATGCAGTCCGGCTTGGCGACCTTGATCTTATTGATCAGCGAGTTGAAGTTGGTGTGGCCGAGCGGGTAGTACTCCTCGCCGACCACCTTGCCCAGCTTGCCGACCGACTCGATGTGCTTGCGCGCGATCTTCATCGACGTGCGCGGCCAGATGTAGTCCGAGCCGACCAGGAAGTAGGTCTTGGCCTTCTTTTCCTTCGACGCCCAGTCGAGACCCCAGATGATCTGCTGGGTGGCTTCCTGGCCGGTGTAGATGACGTTCTTCGACTGCTCCAGACCTTCGTAGAAGGTCGGGTAGTACAGCAGGCCGTTCTCCTTCTCGAACACCGGCAGCACCGCCTTGCGCGAAGCCGAGGTCCAGCAGCCGAACACGCAGGCCACCTTGTCGTTTACCAGCAGCTTCTTCGACTTCTCGGCGAAGGTCGGCCAGTCGGAGGCGCCGTCTTCCTTGATCACCTTGATCTTGCGGCCGAGGATGCCGCCCATCGCGTTGATCTGGTCGATCGCCAGCTGTTCGGCCTGGATGGAGCCGGTTTCGGAAATCGCCATCGTGCCGGTGGCAGAGTGCAGCTGACCCACGATGACTTCGGTGTCGGTCACCGCGAGCTTGGTCGTGTTGACCTTGGCCGTCGGGAACTGGGCGTTGCCGAAGCTGACGCCGGGCACCATCAGTGCCGGTGCTGCGGCCATGCCGAGCAGAACCTTGCGGCGTTGTTCGTCGGTGAGCGGAGCCGGAATCGTGTCTTTCTTGTCAGCCATATCGTTTCTCCTGAGCGGAAGGGGTTGGGGAGCTTCAGGCGATCCGGTTGCGGCCGTTGAATCGTTTTGTGCACTGCACCGCAATCGCTCGCTGCGGTGCGAAAAGTAGTGTTCGGGGGTGCGTAGCCGGAATACGTCGATTGACGTATGTGCGTACTCGGCGCAACACCCGCGATCGGGGTGGGCCGGTGCTAAGGTGGAATCCTGCGCTGTCGCACTGCACCAGGATGTTGCCGAGGGCACCGTCGGGGTGCGCGGCGTGGAGGGAAGCTGCACTTGGGCTCCGGGCGGCGCGCGGTTCCGCTGCCCGGAGCATTTCTTGCATGGTGTGGCCTCGATCGCGTCAGCGCCTGCCCCGATGTCCGAAGCCACCCACCAGATATTCAAGATCCGCCGCGACTACAACACCTGGGTCGCCAACGAGACGCTCGAGGATTACGCGCTGCGCTACACGCCGCGCAGCTTCCGCAAGTGGTCGGAGTGGCGGGTCGCCAACACCGCCTTCGGCGCGGTGTCCTTCCTGGCGCTGGAGGCGATAGGCGGCGCCATCGCGCTGAACTACGGCTTCACCAATGCGCTGTATGCCATCCTGCTGGTCGGGCTGATCACCTTCCTGACCGGTCTGCCGATCAGCTACTGCGCCGCCAAGTACGGCGTGGACATGGACCTGCTCACGCGCGGCGCCGGCTTCGGCTACCTCGGCTCGACCATCACCTCGCTGGTCTACGCGAGCTTCACCTTCATCTTCTTCGCCATCGAGGCGGCCATCATGGCGCTCGCCTTCGAAATGTATTTCGGCCTGCCGCTGGCGTGGAGCTATCTGCTGTGTTCGGTCGTCGTCATTCCGCTGGTGATCCACGGCGTCACGCTGATCAGCCGCATACAGCTGTGGACGCAGCCGCTGTGGATCGTGCTGCTGGTGCTGCCCTACCTCGCGGTGTGGTGGCGGGCGCCGCACCTGTACTCGGAATTCACCGGTCTGGCCGGCCGCAGTTCGGGCAGCAGCGAATTCGACTGGATCATGTTCGGTGCGGCGTCGACGGTGGCGATCTCGCTGGTGGTGCAGATCGGCGAACAGGTCGATTACCTGCGCTTCCTGCCGGAGAAGACGCGCGAGAACCGGGTGCGCTGGTGGGCGTCGGTGCTGATCGCCGGTCCTGGCTGGGTGGTGCCGGGCATGGTGAAGATGCTGGGTGGAGCCTTCCTCGCCTTTCTCGCGCTGCAGGCCATGGTGCCGGTGGACCGCGCGGTCGAGCCGACGCAGATGTATCTCGCCGGCTTCGCCTACGTGTTCGATTCGCCGGCCGTCGTGCTGGCGGTGACCGCGCTGTTCGTCATCGTGTCGCAGCTGAAGATCAACGTGACCAATGCCTACGCCGGCTCGCTCGCCTGGTCCAACTTCTTCGCCCGTCTCACGCACAGCCATCCGGGTCGCGTCGTGTGGCTGGTGTTCAACGTGGTGATCGCGCTGCTGCTGATGCTGCTCGGCGTGTTCGAGGCGCTGGAGCACGTGCTGGGGTTGTACGCCAATCTCGCCATCGCCTGGGTCGGCGCACTGGTGGCCGACCTGGTCGTGAACAAGCCGCTCGGTCTGTCGCCGTCGCACATCGAGTTCAAGCGCGCCCATCTGTACGAGATCAACCCGGTCGGTCTGGGCTCGATGCTGATCGCCACGCTGGTATCCGTGCTCGCCTATACCGGCTGGATGGGCGACATGGCGCAGGCCTTTTCGCCCTTCATCTCGCTGGCCACCGCCTTCGTCACCGCGCCGCTGATCGCGCTCGCCACGCGCGGCCGCTACTACCTCGCGCGGCGCAGTGCCACGCAGTGGCGGCCGGGCCAGACGGTGACCTGCCACGTCTGCGAAAACAGCTTCGAATCGGAGGACATGGCGTACTGCCCGGCCTACGGCCAGCCCATCTGTTCGCTGTGCTGCACGCTCGAATCGCGCTGCCACGACCGCTGCAAGACCGACGCCAGCGCCGCTGACCAGCTGCACGCCTTCCTGAACGCCATCCTGCCGATGCAACTGGCGCGGCGCGTGAATTTCCGCGTCGGCCATTTCCTTGTGGTGTTCCTGTCGCTCACCGTGCTGCTCGCGGTCATCTTCGGCGTCGTGTTCTACCAGGAGGCCATCGTCAGCGGCCTCTACCCGGCGGCGCGCGACAGCCTGCAGCTCACGCTGTCGAAAACCTTCGCGCTGCTGGTGCTGCTGTGCGCGGTGTGCGCCTGGTGGATCGTGCTCGGTTCGGAAAGCCGGCGGCTGGCGCAGGACGAATCGAACCGGCAGAACCAGCTGCTGATGCGCGAAATCGACGCCCACCGCAAGACCGACCTCGCGCTGCAGAAGGCCAAGGACGCCGCCGAGTCGGCCAACCTTGCCAAGACGCGCTACGTGACCGGCATCAGCCACGAACTGCGCACGCCGCTGAACAGCATTCTCGGCTACGCGCAGATCCTGCTGCGCGAAACGGGCGGCAGCGGCAGCACCGGCAAGGGCGGCGGCGACGACACGCAGAAGCGCGCGCTCGGTACCATCCTGCGCAGCGGCGAACATCTGCTGGGCCTGATCGACGGCCTGCTCGACCTGGCGCGCATCGAGGCCGGCAAGCTCAGGCTGGATCCGGCGCCGATGCCGCTGCGCGAACTGCTGGACGATCTGGCCAAGATGTTCGAGCCGCAGGCGGCGCGCAAGGGCCTGCAGTTCCGCATCGAAACGACCGGCCGCCTGCCCGACTACGTGCGCGTCGACGCCAAGCGGCTGCGCCAGGTGCTGATCAACCTGCTGGCGAACGCGGTCAAGTTCACCGAGCAGGGCGAGGTGGTGCTGCGCATCGATTACCGGATGGAAGTGGCGCGCTTCGAAATCGCCGACACCGGCCCCGGCATCGCGGCCGACGACCACGCACGCATCTTCATGCCCTTCGAGCGCAGCAGCAGCGGCCGTGTGATCGCCGAGCCGGGAACCGGCCTGGGCCTCAGCATCACCCGCATGCTCACCTCGTTGATGGGTGGCGAACTGACGCTGGAGAGCGAGCTTGGCCGCGGCTCCACCTTCCGCCTGCGGCTCTACCTG
This sequence comes from Methyloversatilis sp. NSM2, assembly GCF_038066675.1. NCBI lineage: Bacteria > Pseudomonadati > Pseudomonadota > Betaproteobacteria > Nitrosomonadales > Sterolibacteriaceae > Methyloversatilis > Methyloversatilis sp. NSM2. The sequence goes on along the minus strand of NZ_JBBUKV010000004.1, from coordinate 257,576 downwards.
CCTGAATACCTGTCGGTGCCGACGCAGACCCGTTCGTTGCGCACCATCATCGGCTACGAGGGCCCGCGCGTGCGCGTGCTTCTGGTCGATGACGATGCGACCCAGCGCCACATGCTGACCGGCATGCTGGCGCCGCTCGGCTTCGACGTGGACGAGGCGGCCAGCGGGCGCGAGGCGCTCGATTGCGTCGCCCGCGTGCGCCCGGACGTGGTGCTGCTGGACATCAATATGGACGGCATGGACGGCTGGGATACCGCGCGCCGGCTGCGCGAGTTCGACGGCGCGCCGATACCGGTGCTGATGGTGTCGGCCAATGTGTTCGAGAACCGCAGCGAACTGCTGCGCACCGCCGGCTGCGCCGGCTTCGTGCCCAAGCCTGTCATGGAGTCCGAACTGCTGGACCAGCTGCGCGAGGCGCTGGACCTGACCTGGCATGTCGACGAACCGGCCGACGCCGCACCGCCGAAGACGGAGCCGGCTGCCGACGCGCCGCTCGCAGCGCTCGACGACGAAGAGCGCGCCGCGCTGCTGCGTCTGTCGCGGCTGGGCCACGTCAATGGCATCGCCACGCTGCTGGACGCGATTTCCGAACGGTCCGAAGCCGCACGCGAAGACTGCCGTCGCCTGCGCGCGCTGGTCGACGGCTTCGACCTCATACGCTTCACACAACTATTACAACGCGACGCCCATGCTCTCTGAATTCCATCAACCGGTCGTGCTCGTCGTCGACGACGCGCCCGATTCGCTCGGCTTCCTGTGCGACGCGCTGTCGCAGGCCGGCTACACCGTGCTGATCGCGCACGACGGCGCGTCGGCGCTGGCCCGTCTCGAATGGGTGGTGCCCGACGCCATCCTGCTCGATGCGGTGATGCCCGGTCTGTCCGGCTTCGAAACCTGCCGCCGCATCCGCGAGGAGCCGGGGCTGACTCATGTGCCGGTCATCTTCATGACCGGCCTGTCGGGCACCGCCGAAGTGGTCGAAGGCTTTACCGCCGGCGGCACCGACTACGTGGTCAAGCCGCTGCGCGTCGAAGAGGTGCTGGCGCGGCTTACCGCCCACGTGCGCAACGCGCGCGCGGTGCGCATCGCACGGCAGGCGGTCGACGTGGCCGGCCTCGGCGTGCTGGTGGTCGATGCGCTCGGCCGCGTCGCGTGGCGCTCGCCACGTGCCGGCGAGTGCCTGGGTCAGTTCGGTATCGACCCGGCGGCGGCCACCGCAGACTGGCTGGGCGACCCTGCCGGCCTGACGGCGGACCCGGCGGCCGATGCGCGACTGCTGCGCGAGCAGGGCGACCAGGCGCTTTATGCGCGCAGCCTGGGCGCGGTGGGCCTGGGCGAGCACATGCTGCTGCTTGATGTCAGGAAGCGCGGCGAATCGAGCACCCGCATCGCTGGCGCCCAGCTGACGCCGCGCGAGGCCGAGGTGCTGTCCTGGCTGGCCAAGGGCAAGACCAACCGCGACATCGGCGACATCCTCGGCATGAGTCCGCGCACTGTTAACAAGCACCTCGAGCACATCTACGAAAAGCTCGGCGTCGAAACCCGCGCCGCCGCAGCCGCACTGGCGATGCGCGCGTCCAGCGACTGAACAGGCACCGCCCCGTGTCTGTTCGCAATCGCGAACGGCGTATGCAGCGCATGTGGCACGGCCTAGTACAGCAGCTGCAGGCCCAGCACGAAGCGGTCGAGCGATGTGGCGCCCTGCGTTTTCGCACTCGAGTACACCGCGGTGAGGCGCGCGTTGTGACCCGATATGACGTAGTTCGTACCGACGTCCCACTGTTCGGCGCGCGCGCCGGCGTCCGGATCCAGGCGCTGGAAGCGCACATAGGGCTGAAAGCGGCCGGGGCCGACCGCGTGCGGGATCAGGTAGCCGACGGTGAGCAGCGCGGCATCCGCCTGCAGCGCACCGCCGCAGTTGCTCACCCGCGAACACAGCGGGTCGGCGGGCGCCACGTCGGCCACGCCGTCGGTGTCGTAGTCGTACCACGCGGCCTCGACGGTGAGCACACCGCCGGAGCGCAGGCGCGTCTCGTACAGCGCGTCGACGTTCCACGCGCGGTAGTCGCCGCGGGCGCCGGCCACACCGACGCCGTCCTTCTGGCTCATCAGCGCGGCGCCCAGCGTGAACACCTCCTTGTCGCCGTAATAGGTGCTGGTGCCGTAGTAGCCGGGTTCCGGGTCGAGGAAGCTCCAGGCGAAGCGGGCCGCGAACAGCGGCTCACTGGAGGCATTCGACAGACCGCCGCCGCGGTTCTTGCCCTCGAACACGCCGACGCTGTAGAGCAGCCGGTCGGCGTACAGATTGCCCCACAGCAGCACGCCGTCGTCACGACCGGTGAAGGCGTTCGGATAGAGCGACACGAAAGGATAGCCCCACACGTTGGCGAACTGATTGCCCGCCATGTTCGAGCGGTCGGTCGGCGGCACCAGCCGGCCTGCCCACAGGTTCAGCCCCTCTGCCAGCTCGAACTGCAGGATGGCGTCGAGCAGCTGCATGTCCTTCGCCGGCGGGCGTTCGAAGGTGAGCGTGGCGCCGACGCGCCGGCTGAATTTCGCCGACGACAGCAGGCGGACCGAATCCAGCGTGAAGCCGCTGTCGTGCGCACTGCCGCCGGCCGGGCGCGCCTCTTCGGCATTGACGTAGGAGGCGCGCAGCCACAGGCCGAGCGTCAGCGAGCTGTCGCCGGAGCCCTGCAAAGTCATCTGGGCGTCAGCAGTGCTGGCGCAGAGCAGCGCGGCGCTGGTGAGCAGCGCCTGGCTGGAAGGCAGCGTCCATCGCAGACGCGTGAAGCGGCGGAAGGTCATGGTGGCGATCCTGAACGGTGGCGCAGGGCTGGCAGCAGCCAGGCGCGCGGGTGGCGTCGGGAGTCCGGTATCCGGAGTGCGGCGTCCGGAATCCGGTCGTGTCGTCTGGCCGCGATCGCACGGGGGGGCGTTGCGGCAGCGCCGACAGGGCAAGGATGTTTGCCGCGTCGGTAAGCCGTTTCCGCACCGATGTGGTGCATTCAGGCGGCGAATTTCTCCGCCATCGGGCGTTCGGCGACCCACTGCAAGGTGCAAGGCCAGTGCCAGGCGGGCATGGCTGATGCATGCAGACCCACGCGACGATCGCCTTTCCGCCTGATCGTCCCCCGAACCGGAGTCAGCCATGACAGAACGCCTATGGACTTTCGCCGCCGGTGCCGACGGCCCCTGGCGCATTACCGAGGTACGCGCCGTCATCGGCGAAGCGCTGGCCGAAGCGCCGCGTCTCGACCGCATCGCCGGCGATGCAGCGCGCAGCGGCCTGTGGTCGCTGCGCGGCATCACCAGCAACGAGCGCTACGTCACCCGTGACGAGAAACAGACGCTGACCGCCGCGTCACCGTCGCTCGGCCGCAGCGGTGCGGCCTGCGCCGTACTGATCCCGATCCGCAAGTCGGCGGCCTGGTGGGCGCTGGCGCAGGACGAGCGGCGCGCCATCATGGAAGAGCAGTCACACCACATCGCGCACGGTCTGCGCGTGTTGCCCGCGGTGGCGCGGCGGCTGCATCACTGCCGCGACCTGTCGCCGGACGAGCCCTTCGATTTCCTGACCTGGTTCGAATTCGCGCCGGAACACGAAGCGGCGTTCGACGCGCTGCTGGACGTGCTGCGGGCGTCGCCCGAATGGGCCTACGTCGAGCGCGAGTTCGAGGTGCGGGCGCGGGTGGACATGGGGCCGGAGAACTGAGTCCGCCGGCCCCCTGGATGCCGCACTACCAGACGGCGAGGTCGGTGCCGCCCGCGCCGATCCGGATGTCGCCGAACTGGGCGCGCCCTTCGCCGCGTCCGAACACGCTGTTGGCGATCAGCCACACACGCACGATGCGTTGCGGCGGCGGCCCGCCGACCGCCTTCGCGTAGTCCTGCAGCACATTGCGCGACTCGTTCAGCCAGCGGCCGAGGTCGGTGTTGCCGGAGCGCGCCACGACATGGGTTTCGCGGTCCTTCCAGCCGGGCAGCGGGCAGCGGAAGGTTTCGCCGACCGGCAGCGCGCTGCTCCACAGATAGGTCAGATCCTGCCCGTTGTCGAATTCGACCGCGATGCTGATGTAGTCGTGCGTGATCACGCTGTTCTCGGCCTGTTTGCCCGGCAACTGGTCCACCCGCCACGACCACTTGAGCTCGGTGTCTTGCGTCAATGCGACCTCGGCCGGTTTCTGCAGGATGGCGACGTCGTTGCGCGTGTGCGCGTGCATGCGGCGCTTCGGGCCGCCGTCGTCGTCGCTGGCGCGGACCTCGCGGAAGATTTCCGCCGGGCCCAGTTCCCACAGGTACTGCCAGCCGTCGGGCGCGACGGGTGGCGACTGCAGACGGGCCAGGGCTGGCGCCGCCCAGTCGGGCGCAGCCGGATGCAGGGCCAGTGCCGCGAGGGTGGCCGCGACGTCGGCATCCGGTGCCCAACGGATCAGCGCCACGCTGACGCCGCCGCCTGTGTCGGGGCTGGCGGGCTGCGCCTCACCCTGGTAGCGGCCCCTCGCGTCGAGCCAGCGGGTGGGCAGGTTCTTCAACTGCACGGTGCCGTTCTCCGCGGCGGTGAAGGTATCGGTGGCGTCGAGGCCGCGCGAGATCGCTCCGTTCTCGCCGATGCGACGCCACAGCTGGAGGGGCGCTTCGAGCGAAATATCGTAGTGACGCGACAGCCAAACGCGCCCCTGCAGCAGCACGGTCACCCGATCGCCGGCCTTCACCGGGAAGCCGCTGTCCAGCCAGGGCGTGTGTTCCGCGCCAAGGTAGAGCACCTTCATGCCGGTAACCGCGCCGTCGGCCAGCGGCGCAACGGCCGTCTTCACCGCTTCCTCGAAGCGCTCGTGGGCGGACTGCGCGCCCGCACTGCCGGCGGCCGCTACCGCCAGGCTCAGCACGAGGCTGCGCCACAGATGTTTCATCGTCATTCCGTTTCCTTCCTCATTGGCCGTGCAATGCCGCACGCATGAAGGGTGGCAGCAATTGCGCGCTGAAGGCAGGGCTGTACAGAGGGCGGGGCGCCGTTCCCGGCGATGCGGATGGAAGATGCCTGCTTCGCGGCCAGCGCAGGCGTGGGGTGGTGCGGACATCACGTCCACCTGCTCAAACAAGTAACATCACGCCTTCGCAAATTTCCCACACCGCCTTCCGGCATGTCCGTTTCCGGCTCCGTCGCCCTCTATTTCGTCGCTTCGCCGCTGCAGTACCTCGCCGCCCGGCGCATTGCGCAGGCGTTCGAGCCCGGCGCACGGCAGGTGCTGGTCTGGTACAAGCCGGGCATGAAGTCGGCCGTCGATCCGGCCGAATGGGACGCGTGTACCTATATGCCGTGGCCGCGCTGGGAGCCGCTGCCCGGCGCTTTTGGCCGGCATCGGCGGCTGCGCGCCAACATCGGTCTGGTGAGCGGGCTGGTCGGGCAGTGCGAGCGCCTGATCGTCCACAGCGCGGTGTTCGATACCGAGGCGATCAATTACTTCCTGCACGCCTTGCCGCGCGCGGTCGGCGCGCGCGAAATGCGTGCGCGCATCCTGCCCGACGGCCTGATCTCGATCCGCCGTTATCCGCTGAGTTTCACGAAAAGACTGGCGCAGCGCGTGCGGCTGCTGCGCAGCCTGTTCGCACCGGAACTGCGCTATACCTGTTTTTCCGGCGACCGCATCGGCTCGGATGCGCCGTTCTGTGACCGCATCTACGTGTTGCCCGGGCTGCCGCACGAGTACCCGGCCGACAAGGTGGTGGTGCTGCCACCGCTGGTCGATGCGCCAGCGCCGGCTGCGGACGACACGGTGCGTCGCGCGCTGGTGGTGGGGCAGCCACTGACCGGCTTCGGGCTGATGAGCGCCGCCGACGTGGCGGCGACCACGGTACGCATACGCGACTGGCTGGCGGCGCAGGGAATCACCGATATCGACTACAAGGCGCACCCGAAGGATGCGGGACACGAACTGCGTCATCCCGACTACCGGCTCATCGAGCCGGACTGCGCACTGGAGGTTCATATGGCGCGCACCCCTTACGCCGCGGTGGTCGGTGTGCGCTCGACAGCGCTGCTGATCGCGCGGCAGATCTACGCACCCGAAGTGCGCGTGCGCGCTTTCGGCTGGCCAGCGGTGAACTTCAAGACACCGGATGAACGGAAGGACATGAGGACGACTTTCGAGCAGTGCGGCGTGGAGATCGAATGAACTTCACCAATTTCCGCGCGCGGATACCCGCGATCAATTCATGGCTGCTGGCGGGCGTGTTCTTCTCGATACCGCTCACGGTAGCGCCTGCCTACTGGTTCAGCGCGCTCATTCTCATCCTCTGGCTGATCGAGGGACGCTACAGCGCGAAGCTGCGTGCGTTGGGGGCCGAGCCGCTGGTATGGATATTCGCCGCCTACTACGGAGTGTTTCTGCTGTCCTTGCTGTGGACAGCGGATCTGGAGTGGGGGCGACGCATGAGTGGACGTCAGGGCTTCTTTCTGTTGTTTGCGCTCTATTTCAGCGTGGCGAGGCGCGAGCATTTCGGTCGCTATGTATCGGCCTTCCTGCTGTCGATCGCGATGTGCGAGCTGCTGGCTTTCTACAACTGGGCACAGTTGAACGTCTGGCCCGATCTGCCCGAGGGCATCAGGGTCGAGAAGGGTGCGGACGATACGGCACCTTTCGTCGATCGCATGATGTACACGCCAGCGCTAGCGTTGGCTGGGTACTTGGCGGGGTATCGTCTGCTGTTCGATGCGCGTGGGATTGGCCAGCGCGTGCTGTATGCAGGGCTGATCTTGGCCACCACGCTCAATCTGCTGATTGCCGGCGGACGCGCCGGGCTGCTTGGCTTCCTCGTGTTGTTGGCCTTGCTGATCTTCCAGCGTTGCGCGCGCCGCCCATTGTTGGCAGGTGTTCTGGCGACGCTGCTGGCGGGTGGATTAGTGGCGGGTGGCTATTTCGGCAGCGACTACTTCCGCGCGCGTGTCGACGCGGGTATCGACGAGGTCGTGAATTACGAACAGCGCGTCGATTCATCGATGGGTCTGCGCATCGTGTACGCGCTCAATTCGGCGCGAATGATCGCAGAGTCACCTTGGTTGGGCGTTGGCATCGGTGATTTCGAGGCCGAGTACGCGCGGATCAACGCACAACACACGCCGGACTGGACGCCGATCTACAACCCGCACAACCAGTATCTCTACGCGCAGGCCAATGCCGGCATAGCCGCCAGCCTCCTCTTGCTTGCCGTGCTGTTCTTTCCGCTGCTGCGCCGTGGGCCGGTCGATGGCAGACAGCGTATCCGGCTGGCCCTGCCGGTGCTGTTCATACCGATCTGCCTGTTTGAGTCCTATCTGATGCGCTCCAATCTGAGCCTGATGTACGTGCTCTTCCTTGCCGCCTTGTGGACCGGCGCGCGGGAGCGACCGGCTTGAAGCGCATCCTCATCGTCCGCACCTCGGCCATCGGCGACGTGGTGTTCGCGTCGCCGCTCGCAGCGGCGATCCGGCGGACGCATCCGGACGCCTTCGTCGCCTGGCTGGTCGAGCCCGGCATCGATGCGCTGATCGCGCACGATCCGAACGTCGACGCCCGCATCCTCTGGCCGAAGGCGGAGTGGACGCGGCTGTGGCGCGAACGCCGCTACGGTGAGCTGTGGCGGCGGGTGAGGGCACTGCGCGCCGAACTGCTGAGCCATCGCTTCGACACCGTGCTCGATCTGCAGGGGCTGCTGAAGAGTGGCTTTCTCGCCTGGCTGGCCGGTGCGCGCACGCGCATCGGCCTCGGTTCGCGCGAGGGGAGCCAGTGGCTGATGACGCGGGTGGTGCCGCGCGGCGGCGACATCGCGCGCATTTCGTCCGAGTACCTGCACCTGGCCGAACAGCTCGAACTGGACACCGGCGACTTCCTGCCGACGCTGCATGTGTCGGCTGACGCGGATGCGCGCGCGCACGCACTGCTGGCGGAGCACGGGCTCACGCCCGGCCGTTACGCGGTGTTCGCCGCCTTCACGACGCGGCCGCAGAAGCACTGGTTCGAGGACGCCTGGCAGGCGCTGGCACCGGCACTCGCCGCCCGAACCGGTCTGACACCGGTGCTGCTCGGCGGACCGGCCGACGCCGAGGCCGCCGCGCGCATCGCCGCCGGCGCGCCGGGGCTGGTCAATCTGGTCGGCCGCACGAAGCTGCCGGAGGCGGCCGCGCTGGTGCGCGGCGCCGGCCTGCTGGTCGGCGTCGACACCGGACTCACGCACATGGGCATTGCCTTCGCGACGCCCACCGTGGCGATCTTCGGTTCGACCTGTCCCTATACGAATACCGGTCGCACCAATGCGCGGGTGATCTGGCTGGGCCTGCACTGTTCGCCGTGCAAGCGCCGGCCGACCTGCGGCGGCGCCTACACCTGCCTGCGCGACATCACGCCGGAACGGGTGCTCGATGAGGCGGTAAAGGCGCTCGCGGCATGAAGGTGCTGCACGTCGAAGCCGGCAAGCATTACTACGGTGGTGCGCGTCAGGTCGCCTACATCGTCGAAGGACTGGCGCGGCGCGGTGTTTCCAATGTGCTGGCCTGCCCGCCAGGCGCCGGCATCGCCGCCGCCTGTGCCGGCCACGCGCAGGTGGTCGAGATGACGATGGGCGGCGATGCCGACGCCGGCATGGCGCTGCGTCTGGCTCGCCTGATCCGCGTCGAGCGGCCGGACATCGTGCATCTTCACAGCCGGCGCGGCGCCGACCTGTGGGGCGGCATCGCCGCAAAGCTGACGGGCACCCGGTGCGTGCTGTCGCGCCGCGTCGACAACCCCGAGCCGCGCTGGCTGGTTGCGCTGAAGTACCGGCTGTACGACCACGTGATCACCATTTCCGAAGGCATACGCGAGGTGCTGCTGTCGGAGGGGCTGGCCCCGCAGCGTGTGAGCTGCGTGCGCAGCGCGGTCGATGCCGCACCCTATCTGCAGCCGGTGGACGCCGCCGCCTTTCGCCGCGAATTCGGGCTGCCGGAAAACGCGCGCGTGATCGGCGTCGTGGCCCAGCTGATCGCCCGCAAGGGGCATCGCTATGTGATCGAAGCGATGACGGCGCTGCGGGCAAGTCACCCCGACGTGCGGGTGATCTTCTTCGGGCAGGGGCCGTTGCGCGAGGAACTGGAAGGCGAGGTGGCGGAGCGCGGATTGACGGAGGTCATCCGCTTCGCCGGCTTCCGCACCGACCTGCCGCGCTGGCTGGGCGGGCTCGACATCCTCGCGCATCCGGCCGACATGGAAGGGCTGGGCGTGTCGCTGCTGCAGGCTTCGGCCGCCGCGGTGCCCATCGTCACTTCACGCGCCGGCGGACTGCCGGAAGCCGTCGCCGACGGCGTCAGCGGACTGCTGATTCCGCCGGGCAACGTGGCCGCGCTGACCGCGGTGCTGGCACGTCTGCTCGACGACGCCGGATTGCGCCGACGTTTGGGCGAGGCGGGCAGGGCACGCATACTGGCGGAGTTTTCGGTGGATGCGATGGTCGAGGGCAATCTCGCCGTCTATCGCCGGCTGCTTTCACACAACTGAATACGGATACGACATGACGACGACTGACCGCCGCATCGTGTGGCTGCTGATCGCCTACACGCTGATGCTCGCACTGCTCCCGCTGGTGCTGAACGAGCAGGCCTTTCAATGGACCTTCTCCGAGGTGGGGCCCTTCGAGCAGCTGTCCATCGCCGGCTGGCTGGGCACCGCCGTCATCGTGCTGCTGCGCATCCGCCCGCTGCGCGCGCGCGCCTGGGCCTTCGCGCTGCTGTGCCTGGCGTTTGCCGCGCGCGAGGCGGACTGGCACAAGCTGTTCACCGGCGAAAGCTTCCTGAAGAACAGCTTCTACCGTGACGCGGCGCGTCCCTTCGAGGAAAAGCTGATCTGCGGTGCGATCGCCCTCTTCCTGGTGGCACTGGTGCTGTACGCCGGTCTGGTGATCGCGCGCTTCCTGTTCCTGCAGGGTGGCTGGCGTTCGCGGTCCGGCGCCTGGCTGATGGCCGGCACCGCGCTGGTCGTGGTCGGCAAGCTGATCGACCGTCTGCCGGCCGTGCTGTCGGTGGATTACGGCATCGAACTGGGCCCGCTGACCAAGCACTACTCGGCGGCCTTCGAGGAAGGGCTGGAAATGGCGCATCCATTGATACTGGCGTGGTCGGTGTGGATCAGTCAGACCGGGCGGCGTTACCTGTCGTGAGTGATCTGCGCGGCTGTTCGCGCGTGCCGGCGAGTGCGCAGACCGGGCCGCACGAACAGCTCGCGGCGCTGATCGAACGCCGCCGCGGGCAGGTTTTCCGCAAGCCGGTCGCCCCCTACAGTGCAGAGGCGTTCGCGCGATTCTCGGCCGTCTGTCCGCCGGGCGCGCCGCTCATCGTCGACAGCTGCTGCGGTGTCGGCGAAAGCACCTTGCATCTGGCCGAACGCTTTCCCGGTCATTTCGTGCTCGGCGTGGACCAGTCGGCCGACCGCCTGTCGCGCGCCCCGGCACTGCCGTTCAATGCACTGCTGCTGCGTGCGGACATGGCGGACATCTGGCGTCTGCTGCATGAAGCTGCTTATCGGCCGGCGCGCCAGTACATGCTGTATCCGAATCCGTGGCCCAAGATCGGGCAACTGGCGCGGCGCTGGCCGGCGCATCCGGTGTTTCCGCGGGTGCTCGCGCTGGGCGGCAGCATCGAATGCCGCAGCAACTGGCGCGTGTACGTCGAAGAGTTCGCTCTGGCAGTCAAACTGATCACGGGCATCGATGCCTGCGTCGACGAATATGTCCCGTCGATGCCGATCACGCCGTTCGAACGGAAGTATCTGGCGAGCGGGCACGCGCTGTACCGCTGCGGTGTGCATGCAGGTTGACGACAACGGGCGGATCGCCGATGGCGATCCGCCCGTGCGCAACCGCATCTGGCGCGGTCACAGCTGCGTCATCAGTTCACGTTGAAAGGCACGAAGTCCGGATCAGCCGGCGCCGCCGGTGCGATCGGGCTCGGGCGCTGGGTGATTTCGGCCCACGCCTGTTCCGGATTGCCACCGCGCGCCTGCTGCGCCTCGGCGGCGCGGTGCCAGCCGGTGTCGTTCGGATAGTCGTCGCTGCGGTACAGCGGGTCCGCCGCGGCGGCGGGTGCAACCGGCGTCGGGCGGGCGGTCACCGCGTTGCGGGCGTCGACTGCGTCGCTCGTCATCGCGCCCTGACTGCCAGCGGGCAGGGATTCGACCGTGTCGTTCATGTGCTCGGTCGGGTAGGTGGTTTCGGCCATCGCGCCGGCGGACGTGATTACGAAGGCGGCGGTAACGAAGGTCTTGAGGACGGTCATTGCAGTCTCCTTGGATAGCGTGGATAGCGGATACCGGGATCGGCATCCATGGACTGCAGTGTCGACGCTGGCGGCCCGGCCGGCTGTCGGCGGGAGGGCAGCCGCTGTAGGCGCCATGCCTGTGCGTGTAGGAAGCTGGAAGGGTCCTGGTCACCGATGATGTGCCGGCGACCTCGGCGAGATCGCACTGCCGGGGCGGCATACGCCGCGCCCTGTCGTCGACGGACGCGCTGTCGGACAATGTCGGAACATCGGATCGGCGCGAGGTGCGCGATCCACACCTATCCGGAGCGTCATGGACTACAACTGTGTCGAATGCGGCGCGTGCTGCGCCAGCTTCCGTGTCGATTTCCATCCGTCGGACGGCGAGGCGCAGGGCGGGCGTGTGCCCGAGGGTCTTTACGACGAACTGAACGTATCGATCGCCCGCATGCGCGGCACCGACGACGCCCAGCCGCGTTGTCGCGCGCTGCGCGGGCGGATCGGCGAGCAGGTGAGCTGTTTCATCTACGACGAGCGGCCCGACCCCTGTCGCGAGTTCGAGGCAGGTTCGGAAGCCTGCCTGCGTGCGCGGCGCCGGCATGGGCTGGCGGAGGTGGCCTGACGCATAAGCCAGCCGGTGGAGCGCCTTGCGTGGTTCTTGTGGGAGCTTGCTCGCGCTAGCGGCGTGGGCGGACGTTCAGCCGACGATCAGTGGCTCGGGTTCGATGTCGACCCCGAAACGCTCACGCACGCTGGCCTGGATGTCTGCGGCCAGCTTCAGCAATTGATCGGCGGTCGCCTGACCGTGATTCACCAGCACCAGCGCCTGCCTGTCATGTACACCGGCGTCGCCGCGCCGCGTCCCCTTCCAGCCGCAACGGTCGATGAACCAGGCCGCGGCGAATTTCACCGCGCCGTCGGTCGCCGGGTAGTGCGGCGCGTCCGGGTGCGCGGCGAGCAGGCGCGCGGCTTCGTCGGCGGGCAGTACCGGATTGCGGAAGAAGCTGCCGGCGTTGCCGATCACGGCTGGGTCCGGCAACTTGGCGCGGCGCACCGCGCACACGGCGTCGAACACGTCGCGCGGGGTGGGGCTGGTGACGCCGCAGGCTGCCAGTTCGCGCTGCAGATCGGCGTAATCCGCACGCACCTCGGGTCGCGTGCTCAGCCGGAACACGACGCGGGTGATGATGGCGCGGCCGGCCAGGCGACGCTTGAACACGCTGTCGCGGTAGCTCATCGCGCAGTCGGCAACCGTCAGATCAAGCCAGCGCCGGTCCTGCATGTCCCAGGCTTCGACGCGCTCCAGCCGGTCGACCAGTTCGACACCGTAGGCGCCGATGTTCTGGACCGGTGCGGCACCGACGGTGCCGGGAATGAGAGCAAGGTTCTCCAGGCCGTACCAGCCCTGGTCGAGCGCGTGACCGACCCAATCGTGCCAGTTTTCGCCGACGGCGACGGCGACGCGGACCGTGCAGCCGTCGTGCGCCAGCAGTTCGATGCCGCGCGTGCGCATCTGCAGCACGGTGCCCGGAAAGTCGGCCGCGAACACGATGTTGCTGCCGCCGCCGAGGACCAGGATGCGCTCGCCACGCTGCAGCAGCGCCTCGGTCAGCGACGGCAGATCGGTCGCGTCGTCCACCGGCTGCAGACGCGCCGCACGGGCGGGCAGATGCAGCGTGTTCAGATCGCGCAGGTCGGCGTCGGGAAGGGCAGGGGCAATCATGACGAGCCGTGAGTCGGGTCGCGAAGCGCTGGCGCTGGGGCGCGCAGTATAGCCAGCGGGCTGCGCTGCGGCATGGTGGGCGGCTTGGCTTGAAAACGAATAAAAGATATCATATATAAGACTTGAACCGCCTTCGCGCGCAGTGGATTTTGCGCTGCGCCATGCAAGGTTGCGGTCGTCGGCAAGGTGCAGATTCAAAAGCACTTTTTCGAGGCTGCTTCGGTGCAAGCCGCGGCTTTTCAGTCCGCGTCTTCGTGCGACGCACCATCAAGACGGTGTGTCGTTCTATGATGCGGTATACCCGTCTACCGGAGGACTCACCGTGCTTGAAGCTTACCGTGCCCATGCCGCCGAACGCGCTGCGCTCGGCATCCCGCCGCTCGCCCTCGATGCGAAGCAGACTGCTGAACTGATCGAGCTGATCAAGAACCCGCCTGCCGGCGAGGAAGCCTTCCTGCTCGACCTGCTGACCCATCGCGTGCCGCCGGGCGTGGACGACGCCGCCAAGGTGAAGGCCTCCTTCCTGGCCGCCGTGGCGCACGGTGACGTCAAGGTCGCACTGATTTCCAAGGCCAAGGCTACCGAACTGCTGGGCACCATGGTGGGCGGCTACAACGTGAAGCCGCTGATCGACCTGCTGGACGACGCAGAAGTCGCCGCGGTTGCCGCCGAGGGCCTGAAGAAGACCCTGCTGATGTTCGACTACTTCCACGATGTCGCCGAGAAGGCGAAGGCCGGCAACGCCAAGGCCAAGGAAGTGGTGCAGTCCTGGGCCGACGGCGAGTGGTTCACCAGCCGTCCGGAAGTGCCGAAGTCGATCACCGTCACCGTGTTCAAGGTGCCGGGCGAAACCAATACCGACGATCTGTCGCCGGCGCCGGACGCGACCACCCGCCCGGACATCCCGATGCACTACCTGGCGATGCTGAAGAACACCCGCCCGGATGCGGCCTTCAAGCCGGAGAAGGACGGCGTGCGCGGCCCGATGCAGTTCATCGACGACCTGAAGAAGAAGGGCCACCTGGTCGCCTACGTCGGCGACGTGGTCGGCACCGGCTCGTCGCGCAAGTCGGCGACCAACTCGGTCATCTGGGCCACCGGCCAGGACATCCCCTTCGTACCGAACAAGCGCTTCGGCGGCGTCACGCTGGGCGGCAAGATCGCCCCCATCTTCTTCAATACGCAGGAAGACTCCGGCTCGCTGCCGATCGAAGTCGACGTGTCGAAGCTGGAAATGGGCGACGTGATCGACGTGCTGCCGTACGACGGCAAGATCACGAAGAACGGCGAAACGGTCGCCGAGTTCGCGCTGAAGAGCGAAGTGCTGCTGGACGAAGTGCGCGCCGGTGGCCGCATCAACCTCATCATCGGCCGTTCGCTGACCGCCAAGGCGCGTGATTTCCTCGGTCTGGGCGCATCGACGCTGTTCCGCCTGCCGAAGGCGCCGGTCGACACCGGCAAGGGCTACACGCTGGCGCAGAAGATGGTCGGTCGCGCCTGTGGCCTGCCGGAAGGCAAGGGCATCCGTCCGGGCACCTACTGCGAACCGAAGATGACCACGGTCGGCTCGCAGGACACCACCGGCCCGATGACCCGCGACGAACTGAAGGATCTGGCCTGCCTCGGCTTCTCGGCCGACCTCGTCATGCAGTCCTTCTGCCACACCGCCGCCTATCCGAAGCCGGTGGACGTGAAGATGCACCGCGAACTGCCGGCCTTCATCTCGAACCGCGGTGGCGTTGCGCTGCGTCCGGGTGACGGCGTGATCCACTCCTGGCTGAACCGCCTGCTGCTGCCGGATACCGTCGGCACCGGTGGTGACTCGCACACCCGTTTCCCGATCGGCATTTCCTTCCCGGCCGGTTCCGGTCTGGTCGCCTTCGGTGCGGCCACCGGCGTGATGCCGCTGGACATGCCGGAATCGGTGCTGGTGCGCTTCAAGGGCACGATGCAGCCGGGCGTCACGCTGCGTGACCTGGTGCATGCGATTCCGCTGTACGCGATCAAGGCCGGTCTGCTGACCGTGGCCAAGCAGGGCAAGAAGAACGTGTTCTCCGGCCGCATCCTCGAAATCGAAGGTCTGCCGGATCTGAAGGTCGAACAGGCCTTCGAACTGTCGGACGCCTCGGCCGAGCGTTCGGCCGCCGGCTGCACGATCAAGCTGAACAAGGAGCCGGTGCAGGAATACCTGCGTTCGAACATCGTTCTGATGAAGAACATGATCGTCAACGGCTACCAGGATGCCCGCACGCTGGAGCGCCGCATCAAGTCGGTCGAAGCCTGGCTGGCCGATCCGCAGCTGCTGGAAGCCGACAAGGACGCCGAATACGCGGCCGTGATCGAGATCGACCTGAACGACATCAAGGAACCCATCGTCTGCTGCCCGAACGATCCGGACGACGCCAAGTTCATGTCCGAGGTTGCCGGCACGAAGATCGACGAAGTGTTCATCGGCTCCTGCATGACCAACATCGGCCACTTCCGTGCCGCCGGCAAGCTGCTGGAAGGCAAGAAGGACATTCCGGTGCGCCTGTGGATCGCCCCGCCGACCAAGATGGACGCCTCCGAACTGACCAAGGAAGGCTATTACGCCACCCTGGGCGGCGCCGGTGCGCGAATGGAAATGCCGGGCTGCTCGCTGTGCATGGGCAACCAGGCGCAGATCAAGGAAGGCAGTACCGCGATGTCGACCTCGACCCGCAACTTCCCGAACCGTCTGGGCAAGAACACCAATGTGTTCCTCGGCTCGGCCGAACTGTCGGCGATCTGCTCGAAGCTGGGCCGCATCCCGACCCGCGAGGAGTACCTGGCGGAAATCGGCGTCGTCACCAAGGACGCCGACAAGGTCTATAAGTACATGAACTTCGACCAGATCGAAGAGTACGCAGAGACCGCGAAGGAAGTGGCGGTCTGACCGTTGCCGCAGCACGCAGTGAAGACGGCCCGCAACCGCGGGCCGTTTTTTTTGCCTGTCGCACCGCGATTCCGGCGCCACGGCGGCGGCCGGACGGGCGTCTCGCGGCGAAATGCCGCGGCGAAGCGCATCGGCGGGAGGCGTGCGTCACGAAGCGCCGCTCATGTTGCAGCGCGATGGTGCCGTCAAGAACAGGACCGAATCCTGCGGGCCCCGCCCATGACGCCTGACCTGTTCAATCTCGACGTGCTGCTGGTCGAACCCTCCTCGACGCAGACACGCATCATCCGCGAGCGCGCGGCGGCGGTCGGCATCATGAAGATCCGCGAGGCCGATGGCGTGCAGTCTGCGCTGGCGGCGATGTCCGCCAAGGTGCCGGATCTGGTGATCAGTGCGCTCTACCTGCCGGACGGCGACGGCACCGAACTGGTCCAGGCGATGCGCAATACGGCCGAACTGCAGCAGGTGGCCTTCGTACTGGTGTCCAGCGAAACCCGGCCGCAGGCGCTCGATGCGGTGCGCCAGTCCGGCGTCTGCGGCATCCTGCCCAAGCCCTTCACCAGCGCGCAGCTGCAGCGGGTGCTGTCGGCAACCCTGGACTTCCTCGCCGACGACACGTCGCCGGACGAAGACATCGACTACGACGCGCTGCGCGTACTGCTGGTCGATGACAGCGGCAATGCGCGCCGCTTCATGCGCCGCGTGCTGGAGAACATGGGGCTCAGCGACATCGTCGAGGCCAGCGATGGCAGCGAAGCCGTGAAGCTGCTGGACCAGACCCTGTTCGACCTCGTCGTGACCGACTACAACATGCCGGAGATGGACGGACAGGCGCTGGTCGAATACGTGCGCCAGCAGAGCTGGCAGGCCTCGGTGCCCATCCTGATGGTGACCAGCGAATCCGACATGGGGCGCCTGGCAGCGGTCGAGCAGGCGGGCGTGTCGGGCATCTGCGACAAGCCCTTCGAGCCGGCCACCATACGCGCACTGCTGAAGAGCGCGCTGCGGCACACCGCCTGAGCAGGCCTCAGCCGGCAGCCATCCGGCGCTTCAGCGCCGGACCGGCGGTGGCGGCCAGGTCGCGCATCATGCGCTCGGTGGTCGCCCAGTCCACACAGCCATCGGTGACCGAACAGCCGTAGCGCAGTTGCGACAGGTCCTTCGGAATCGGCTGGTTGCCCGCTTCGAGGTGGCTTTCGATCATGACGCCGACGATGGAGCGGTTGCCGTCGCGGATCTGTCCCGCCACGTCGGCCAGCACCAGCGGCTGCATTTCCGGCTTCTTGAACGAGTTGGCGTGCGAACAATCGACCACGATATTGGGCGGCAGACCGGCCTTGATCAGCGCCTGTTCGGCCAGCGCGATGCTGACCGAATCGTAGTTCGGCCGACCGGCTCCGCCGCGCAGCACCAGATGACCGTGCGGATTGCCGCGCGTGCGGATGATGCTGGAGCGGCCATAACGGTTGATGCCGAGAAAGCTGTGTGGGCGCGAGGCGGAAATGATGCCGTTGATCGCCGCGTCGAGGTCGCCGTCGGTGGCGTTCTTGAAGCCCACCGGCGTCGACAGCCCGCTGGACATTTCGCGGTGCGTCTGCGATTCCGAGGTGCGCGCGCCGATCGCCGTCCATGAGATCAGATCGCCCAGATACTGCGGCGAGATCGGGTCCAGCGCCTCGGTCGCCGCCGGCAGGCCCAGTTCGGCCACGTCGAGCAGGAAGCGGCGCGCCAGGCGCATGCCTTCCTCGATCTGGAAGCTGTCGTCCATGAAAGGGTCGTTGATATAGCCCTTCCAGCCGACCGCGGTGCGCGGCTTCTCGAAATACACGCGCATCACCAGCAGCAGCGCGGGCGACAGTTCGTCCGACAGGGCGCGCAGCCGGCGTGCGTAGTCCATGCAGGCCTGCGGGTCGTGCATCGAGCAGGGGCCGACCACGACGAACAGGCGCGGATCGGTCCGCTCCAGGATGGCGCGCACCGCCTCGCGGCCGGCCCGCACGGCCGCTTTCGCCGCTTCGCTGAGCGGCGCTTCGCTCTTGATGTCGCCCGGTGCCGGCATCACTGAAAAACTCTCGATGCGGCTGTCTTCGAGTGTGGTGTCGGTGTTCATGATCAGTCTCCCCGTTTGTCATGCCAGTCAACGCCGACCGGCGCGTGCTGTCAATCGCGCCGGTCAAGGAAAGCGTGAATGGCGGGCGGAGACCGCGTCAGTGCATGGCGTGCCGGGTGCCGTTCCAGCGCACGCGGTAGATCGCGTCCGCGGCGTCGTCGGACACCAGCAGGGAACCGTCGGGCAGTACCAGCACGTCGGCCGGCCGGCCGGACACCGCGTCGTTGCGGCCGAGGAAGCCTTCGACGAAGGGGGTGTAGCTGGTGACCGTATCGCCGTCGAGCCGCGCCACCATGACGCGGTAGCCGTCGCGCACGCTGCGGTTCCACGAACCGTGCTCGGCGATGAACACCGCGCCGCGATACTCGTCCGGGAACTGCGATCCGGTGTAGAAGCGCATGCCCAGCGGCGCCACGTGGGCGCCGAGCCGCAGCACCGGCGGCGTATAGTCGGCGCACGACCGGCCCTTGCCGAATTCCGGATCGGCGATGTTGCCGCCGTGACAGTAGGGGTAACCGAAGTGCTGGCCGGCCTTGCTGACGCGGTTCAGCTCGCAGGGCGGCGTGTCGTCGCCCATCCAGTCGCGGCCGTTGTCGGTGAACCACAGCTCGCCGGTCTTCGGATGCCAGTCGAAACCTACGGTGTTGCGCACGCCGCGCGCGTAGATTTCCAGTCCGCTGCCATCCGCATTCATGCGCATGATGTTGGCAAAGCCGTCCTTGTCGCGGTCGCAGATGTTGCACGGTGCGCCGACCGGCACGTAGAGCTTGCCGTCCGGGCCGAAGGCGATGAACTTCCAGCCGTGCGCGCTCTCCTTCGGGAAGCGGTCGCTGACCAGCACCGGCTTGGGAGGCGCGGCCAGCTTGTCGTCGATGGCCGGCAGTTTGACGATGCGGTCCAGCGAGGATACATACAGGTCACCCTCGTGCCAGGCGACGCCGACCGGCATGTTCAGCTGGCTCGCAATCCTGACCGCCTTGCCGGCCTTCATCGTCGCCGGGTCGAAAGCGATGGCGCTGACATGGCCGGCGCGCGAGCCGACGTACAGCCGGCCGGGCGCGCCCAGCGTCATCGCACGCGGATTGTCGACCTGTGCCCACAGCTCTATCGTGAATCCGGGCGGCACGCGCAGCTTTTCCAGCGCGGTTTCGGCGTGGGCGAGGGCGGAGCCGAGCGCAAGCGCGCCGGCGAGCAGGAGGCTTCGTATCATGGTGGTCATCCTGTCATCAGATGCGGAATCGACCGGCCTGCGGCGCCGGTGTTCCGCAGTGGAGCGAACATGAAGCTGGTCAGCTGGAACATCCAGTGGGCGCGCGGCTGCGACGGCCGCGTCTGCACCGGGCGTATCGCCGACATCGTGCGTGCCTGGGGCGACGCCGACGTGATCTGCCTGCAGGAGGTGGCGGTCGGTTTCGACACCTTGCCCGGAATGCAGGGCGAGGACCAGGTGAAGCAGTTCCGCGCGCTGTTTCCGGACTTTACCGCGGTCTTTGCGCCGGGCAGCGACCGCCTCGGCGACGATGGCCGGCGCCTGCAGTTCGGCAACCTGACGCTGTCGCGCCTGCCTGTGCTCGCTGTCTGGCGCCGTCTGCTGCCGTGGCCGGCCGACGACAGCGTACCCGGCATGCAGCGCGCGGTGGCGGAAGTGACCGTCGCGACCCCGAGCGGACCGCTGCGCGTGCTGAACACGCACCTCGAGTACTACTCGGCAATCCAGCGCATGGCGCAGGTGGAGGCCCTGCGTGCACTGTCGGCCGAGGCGCTGGCCCACCTGCGCGCGCCACCGCGGAGCAAGGACACGAACCCGGCTTTCCTGCCGCCGCCGCGGCCCGCGGCGGCGCTGCTGTGCGGTGATTTCAACTGCGAGCCGCACAGTGCGGAACACGCGCGGCTGACTGCGCCGGCCGACGAAGCGGGCGCCGACTGGATCGATCTGTGGACGCACTGCCATGGCAACCGGCCGCATGCGCACACCGTCGGCCTGCACGGTGCCGACTGGCCCGATCATCCTTACTGCTGCGATTTCGCTCTGGCGACGCCGGCATTGCTGCCGCGCGTGATCGGCATCGATGTGAACGCCTGCACGGACGCCTCGGATCATCAGCCCCTGCGGGTGGAACTGCGCGACTGAAGCGCAGTCATCAGATCAGGACAGTTGCGGAAGGATCGTCAAGGCGTGCGGCTGCGGTCAGGCGATGTCGTCGGGATCGAGCAGACGCTCTATCGTGGCGATGCGATCGCGCAACAATAGTTTTCGTTTCTTCAGCCGTCGCAGCAGCAGTTCGTCGCGCGACTGCACGTCATGCAGGTCGGCGATGGCCTGATCGAGGTCACGGTGTTCGGCGCGAAGCGCGTCCAGCGTGGCGCGCAGTTCCTGTTCTTCCATGCCTGGCGCACTGCCGGGCGGCGGCGCCTACTCCGTTTCGGGGACAGGCCCGGATGTTAGGTGTCACACAGCGGGGGCGCAAGCGCCCTTCAGCAAAGCAGTACCCGGCCGTTAGTTCACTTGAAAGGCGGCGGGTGTGCCCCATCTGCACTGCAGGGACGCGGTGCAGGAAGCTGCGGCGGGCATTCTGCCGTTGCGTGTTGTACAGCCGCACCAGCCAAGGAGAACCATCATGCACATCATGTTCAACAATCCGCTGGTCTATGTGGTCGAGTACGCAGGTCTGGAAGCCGTCGAGGTGATCGACAAGCGCATCGGTCGTGGCGCCCTGATCCGCGACGACGCAGCACGCCGTTTCCGTGAGGAACTGAAGGAACTGGTCGATCACGACGAAGAGGTCGGGCCGGAAGAGTTCGATGCCTTCATGGGGCCGTGGGAGGCGCTGCTGACGCAGCCGGCGATCTACCACTGACGCAACCACCGGCCGCCCGCGGTGTTTCGCCGCAGGCGGCCGCTTCGGTAAGATGCGTGTCCGCAGAACCTGCACGCAGCATCCGCATTCCGATGAGCAAGGCCTTCACCAAGGAAACCGACACCGAAGAGGACGATCCCGAATCGGTCAGTGCGCTGCCACCGGGCAGCAAGAACTACATGACGCTCGCCGGCTACGGCCGTCTGCGGGCCGAACTCGACGAACTGGTGCGCAGCGAGCGCCCACGCATCGTCGAAACTGTGGCCTGGGCCGCCTCTAACGGCGACCGCTCCGAGAACGGCGACTACATCTACGGCAAGAAGCGGCTGCGCGAGATCGATCGCCGCATCCGTTTCCTGATCAAGCGGCTCGAGTCGGCCACCGTGGTCGACCCCAGGGAACAGCAGAACCCGGAACAGGTGTTCTTCGGCGCCACCGTCGATTACGAGGACGAGGACGGCCCGCACACCGTGCAGATCGTCGGCGTCGACGAAGCCAATGCATCCGACGGTCGCATTTCGTGGATATCGCCGCTCGCCCGCGCGCTGCTCAAGGCGCGCGAGGGCGACACCGTGCGCTTCCAGAGCCCGGCCGGACTGCGCGAGATCGAGGTGACCGAGGTGCGCTACGAGTGAGCCTGCACGTGCTCGCGGGCAGGCGTGTGCTCCGGTTGCTGGCGATCGTGCTGTGCGTGGCGCTACTGCCACCGTCGCACGCACGGATGGTGGCTTTCGTCATCGATGGCGCGATCGCGGACAGCATCTGCTCGACGCGCTCCGGCGAACCGGATGCGCCCGCTGCGCTTGCAACGCATTGTCCGTGGTGCTGCAGCACCGGCGGACTGGCTCCGCCGCCGTCGCAAGCGACGGTGCGCATCAGTCCGGTCGTGCTCCGATCGCTCGAAGGCTCTGCGCAGGCACCGCAAGCTGCCGGGCCGCGACCGACCGTGAGGGCGCGCGCTCCGCCGCCTCCGGGCGCCGCACATCAACCTCAGACGGAGCGCGCCTGCGCTCCGGACCTGCTGTCGCCGCCGCGCGGCAGCGAGCCACTTTTTCGGAGTCGGATACGATGAAATCCCTTATTGCAGCCAGCCTGATCGCGTTTGCCAGTGCCGGCGCCCTGGCGCAGGTCACGGTGAAGGATCCCTGGGTGCGTGCCACGGTCGCCCAGCAGAAGGCCACCGGCGCCTTCATGCAACTGACCGCCAGTGCGCCCGCCCGACTGGTCGAGGCACATTCGCCGGTTGCCGGCGTGGTCGAGATCCACGAAATGTCGATGGCCAACAACGTGATGCGCATGCGCGCCGTCGCTGGGCTTGAACTGCCGGCCGGACGCACGGTGGAACTGAAGCCCGGTGGTTACCACGTGATGCTGATGGACCTGAAATCGCCGATTGCCGAAGGCCAGGAGGTGCCGCTCACGCTGGTGTTCGAGCACGCCGACCGCAAGCGTGAAAGTGTGGTGGTCAAGGCGCCGGTACGCGGCCTGGGTGAAGCAGCCGATCATCATCACGGCCACAAGCACTGACAGTTCGTCCCGCGGCCAGCAGGCGCAAGCATGCGTGGATCGCGACCGGTTCGGTTTGAGCCGGAGTGAAGGTAAAGGGAGGAGGCCCGCAGCGATGCGGGCCTTTTTTCGTTCATCCTCCCGACCGGAGCTCGATCAACGGCGCTCACGGCGCCGACGCGACGTTCGTGTCTTACAGATGCCTGCCCGCATGGAATATAGGCGGGTGGCGGCCGAGCCCGAGCGCGCGCTGTCTTCGGCACCTCCCTGCATGTCCTCGCCCGATCGTCGGGCGCCAGTCCTACACCCTGTCGGAACATGGCTACATCCAAATGTCACGAGCTTGCCAGACTGCAAGCAAGGGCATCGTCCCGGTGCCGGCCATCAACAGGAGACTCAAAATGACGCTCACCAGATCCATGGTCGTACTTGCACTCGCCGCGTTTTCCGCATCGGTCTACGCCGAGCCGACTTATCCGAACAAGCATCAGAAGGAAGTGATTCCCGAGGCGCAGCAGTCCGACAGCCAGAAGAAGTTCGAGCCCGAGCAGGACAAGGGCAGCCAGTCCTCCCAGTATCCCAGCAAGCACTCGAACGAGACGGTGCGTGACCGCGACACCAAGAAGAAGGCGTCCGAACGCGCCAGCGAGCGGGAACAGAACGCATCGGGCCAGACCGTCCCGGAACCCCGCAACTGATGTGACCGGGTGCTCGGCCGGCCGCTCGCCGCTTCCGCGGTGAGCGCGCCGGCCGATCTCCATCTGGCGGGTATGCGGATTGCCACCTTCGGACCATGAGCCGTGCCTCCCGCTTTCCAGCGCGTGATGGCGAAGCATGAACCTGGAGGAGAGGCGCGATGGAACCGCTCGATCTGCTGCAGTGGCCGGCGATGGCGACGACATTGATCGCGGCCTGGCTGGTCGCCTCCACATCGGCACGCCGACGCAAGCACGGCTTCTACTGGTTCAGCGCCAGCAACGGTCTGTGGGCGGTGTGGGGTCTGTATGCAGGTGCCTACGCACTGGTGCTGATGCAGCTTGGCCTGTTCGCGCTGAACGTGCGCGGGATGGTGAAGGCAGCGCGTACCGCCAGCAGCGGCGCAGCGGGCGTCCCCCCGGATGGATCGCCGGACGCATCCCCACTTCTTAGGAGACAGGATCGATGACGTCGTACAGGGTTGCACTGATTCCCGGAAGTCTGCGCAAGGACTCGTTCAACCGCCGTCTTGCCCTTGCGATCGGCAAGCTGCTTCCCGATGGGTTCGACACCGTGATGGTGGATATCGGCGTACTGCCGCTGTACAGCGAGGACGACGACAGCGCGCCGGCGCCGGCGGTCAGCCACTTCAAGGCGACGATCGCCGAAGCGCAAGGTGTGCTCTTCGTGACGCCGGAGTACAACCGTTCCATTCCCGGCGTACTGAAGAATGCGATCGACCACGGCTCGCGACCCGCCGGCAAGAGCGTGTGGGCCGGCAAGCCGGCCGGCATCGCCGGCGTTTCGCCGGGCTCGCTCGGTACGGCGCTGGCGCAGCAGCATCTGCGCAACGTGCTGTCGCATCTGGACCTGCCGACGCTCAACGCGCCGGAGCTCTTCCTACGCTATCGCGACGACCTGTTCGACGCGGACGGCGCACTGGCGCGGGGTTCGACCCGTGACCTCGTCAGCACCTGGGTGCAGCGTTACGCCGCCTGGGTACGGCAGCACGCCGCTTGAGGCCGCTTCTCACGCCGCGTCGCGGCGCACGAACCAGATCGGTGCGCGCGGCAGCGCCGGCATCCGTCCGAAATCGATCCGCGCGTCGCGGCCGTCGCGCTGCAACGCCGTGTGCTGAAGCAGGAAGCCGAGGGAGGTCGAGGCGAGCGCAAGCACCGTGTCTTCACCCGGGCAGCGATGATGCTGGAGGACGTCTCCGCTCCCCTGCGGAAGAAAGGCAAATGCGGGCGGATTGCCGCTCGCAAAGCGGGCAGGGTTGAACTGCTCCGGGTGTTCCCACACGCGGGGGTCGTGATGCGTGCCGTAGATTTCCAGCAAGGTGCGGCAGCCTGCTACGAATTGGATTCCCCGCCACTCGAAGGGGCGCCGGACGCGCGCGGCGAGTGCCGGAAAGAACGGATAGTAGCGCCGCACCTCGTTGATGAAGTGATGCAGCAGCGCGGGCGGTGCGCCCTGCAGTTGTGCCGCCAGCGGGGGATGGGTGAGCACGGCGTGGGCGGCCAGCACGACGTAGACCGACACGGCAACCACCGGTCGCAGTACGTTCAGCAGTTCCACCGCGGCCACCCTTGACGCGAGCGGTCTTCCGTCCGCATCCAGCCAGGCTGCGATGCGGGCCAGCGCGCACTCGACCGGGAGCTCGATCTCTCCGGCTCGCAGCGCGTCGATCCGCCGGCTGAGCCAGTTCTCCAGATCGATGCGGGCCATGCGGGCGCGCAGATGGGGTATCAGCCCGCGCGCTGCGTCGTCGAACAGCGACGCCAGCTGGCGGGCGCGTCGCGACAGATCTCCGGTATCGGGCGTCGCACCCGACCATTCGAACACGGCCTGTGCGAGCACGTGCTGGGCGGTGGCGTAGAGCGGCAGCCTTGCTTCGGATCCGCTGCCTTGCAGTGCGGCCATCCAGTGGGCGATGACGCCGTGGCTGAGCGCCGACAGCGCTTCCGCATCCAGCAGGTCGACGAAGAAGCCCTTGCGCGCGCGATGATCGACGCCGTCGAGCTGCTGCACTCCGCCGCGACCGAACAGCGTCGCCGCCACCGGCTCCGGTGCGGCTCCGCGTCGCTCGAACCGGTCCTCGTCGTAGAACAGCGCGGCGGCTTCGCTCCCCACCATGCAGATTACCGGTCTGAGCAGCAGACGGGTTTCGAACATGTCGCACCCCGCGGTCGACGCATGGCGGGAGATGAAGCGGTACGGATCGGACAGGAAGGCGAAGCTGCTGTCGCTGCTTGCAGCCTGCACCAGTGTCGATATGACGGACATGGCGGACCGCCCTGAAAGATGGTGAGCTCCCGCTGCAGCAATCGGGATGCCGGGCGATTGCGTGCCGTGCCGCGCTGAAAAATCTGCGTCCGACATGTAATTCGTGCCCGCCGGTCGCCGTCCTTCCACGCAGTCCTTCCATCCACGCGCCGGTCCTGCCGCCGCCTGCTGACGGGAACCCCGGTTGCTTCGTGCCGGCGGTCACCCCACAGGAGAAGGTCATGAGCGCAAAACAGCAGCAACAGGGCAAGTCGGACAACGATGGCAGGCAACAGGGCGGCCAGAAGACGTCACAGCAACACAGCGGTCAGCGCCAGGAGGGTCACCAGCAGGCGCAGCAGGACGGCCAGAAGTCTGGCCAGCAGCAGGGCGGTCAGCACGACGGGCAGAGATCCTCGCAACGGCATGGCGGCCAGCAGCAGGCCGAGGCACCGGCTGGGCAGCCGGTACCGAATCCGGTACAGATGCAGAAGTTCCTCGGCGGGCTCGATTACCCGGTCAAGCGGGCTGATCTGATCGAGCGCGCGCGCGCCGGGGGCGCGGACGAGAACACGCTGGGAGCGCTGCTGCGCATCCCCGACCGTGAGTACGACAGTCCGGTATCGGTGTCGAAGGAGGTCGGTGATCTTGACTGACACCGCACGCGGCGCGGACGGGCACGCCGAGGGTCAGCCTTCGGCGTGCCCGTCCGCGCTCGGTTTTTCCGCAGCGGACATCATCGCCGCGCACGACGCCTATCTCGATGGTGTACCCCTCGCCCCGCGTGAGCTTGCGGGATGGCGCTGGATCGAGGAGAACCATCGCTGCAATGCCGCGCTGTGGCGCGAAGAGGACAAGGCCCGGCGTACCGACGTGCCGGACGCCGAAATCGTGCGTTGCAAGCGCAGCATCGACCGCTACAACCAGCAACGGAACGACGCGGTCGAGGCGCTCGACGAATGCGTGCTCGGCGCGCTGGCCGGTACCGTCAAGCCGCAGCCGGACGCGCTGCAATCGAGCGAAACGGTGGGTGCGATCATCGACCGCCTGTCCATCCTGTCGCTGAAAATCTTCCACATGGGCCTGCAGACACGGCGCGCCGACGCCAGCGAAGAGCACGTCGCGAAGTGCCGCGCCAAGCTCGACGTGCTGGTCCGGCAGCGGCGCGACCTGGCAGCCTGCCTCGACCGTCTGCTGGAGGGCCTCAGCAGCGGGCGCGCCATCTTCCGCACCTACCGCCAGTACAAGATGTACAACGACCCGGCGCTGAACCCGGAACTGTACGGGCGCAAGGACACTCCGGTCATCACCCCGGCGCGCGACGAGGACATCGGCGTCGATGGAGCTTTCGCACTGCCGGAGCACAGCCGGTGAGCACGGTGCTGCATCCGGCGGCGGAAGACGGCCTGGACCTCGGGGCGGTCGAGCGCATCGCCGTGCTGCGCGCCAATGGCCTCGGCGATTTCATCTTCGCGCTGCCGGCGCTGCGCGCACTGCGGCTGCGCTTTCCGGACGCGCAACTGGTACTGCTCGGCAAGCCGTGGCACAAGCGCTTTCTGACCGGCCGCGGCCCGGTGGTGGACGACGTGGTGGCGTTGCCGCCGATCACCGGCGTCGGGGTGCCGCCGGAGCAGGGCGCGCGCGAGGACCCGCGTGCCATCGACGCCTGCATTGCAGGTCTGCGCGAGCGGCGTTTCGATCTCGCCTTCCAGATGCACGGCGGGGGCCGCTACTCGAACCCCTTCATCGGGCAGATCGGCGCCCGCCACAGTTTCGGCCTGCATACTCCGGACGCCCTCCGCCTGGAGCGTTCGGTGCCCTATATGAGACTGCAGAACGAGCGTCTGCGTCTGCTCGAGGTTGCAGCGCTCGCCGGTGCGCACACCCGGGAGCTCGATCCGCGACTGCCGGTGCTGGTGCGCGACGAGGTGGAGCTGGAGTCTGTTCTCCGTCTGCCGAACGCTCCGCTGGCGGTGCTGAACCCCGGTGCGACCGACCCGCGACGACGCTGGCCACCGGCACGCTTCGCCCGCGTCGGCGACGCGCTGGCCGCCGCCGGTGCGGCCGTCGTCGTACAGGGCGACGTCTCCGAGCGCGTGCTCACGGCCGCCGTCGTCGCCGCGATGACACGGCCGGCGATCGACGTCGGCGGCCGACTGTCGCTGGACGGGCTGGCCGCGCTGCTCGGGCACGCCTGCATCGTGGTCGGCAACGACAGCGGACCGCTGCATCTTGCACAGGCGGTCGGCGCGGCGACGGTGGGTCTTTACTGGCTCGTCAATATTGTCGTGTCCGGCCCGCCGACCGCGCAGCGCCGGCGCGTTGCGTGGTCGGTGACCAGCGACTGTCCGGTCTGCGGTCGCGACAACGTCGCCGTGCGCTGCGAGCACGACCCCTGCTTCGTCGATGACATCACCGAGGACGAAGTGCTCACGCTGACGCTCGATCTGTGGGAGCAGGAGCGTCGCGATCGAGCAGCCCGCGGAGCTGTCGCATGACCTCGGCCTGACCCTGATCGGTGGTCCCGTCGTCCGGCGCCATCACGCACCGATGGCGCGTGCGGTCTTCCGGCGCCCAGCGTTCAAGCTCGGAGCAACGGAAGATGACGACCGACGGCGTGCGCAGCGCAGCCGCAAGGTGGGACACACCGGTGTCGTTGCACACCAGCAGACGGGCACCGCCGATCAGTGCGGCCAGAGCGCCCGCGCTGATCGGCGACGCGGCGTCGATGGCCGGAGCGCGCATCGCCTGGCGCACGCGCGCCGTCAGCGCCTTTTCCTCGCCCGACCCGGTCAGCACGACCGTCCAGCCGGTCAGCGCGTGCACGGCGTCCGCCACTGCGGCGAAGCGTTGCGCCGGCCAGCGCCGCCGCGGATCGCGTGCGCCGGGGTGGATGCAGACGTAGGGGCGGCCGGCCAGCGCGAAGGCGATACCGCTGGTCGCCAGTTCCGAGTGGTCGGCCGACAGCAGCGGAAATTCCAGCCTGCGGTACGAGGATGGCGCGCCGAGATGGTCCATCAGTGCAAGCAGCCGCCCGACCTCGCTGCCGCGCGTCGGGTAGGGCAGACAGCTTCCGTTCTCGTCCGGCTGGCCGAAGCCCGCCTGACGCGCAGCGCCGAACAGCGCCACGACCGGGTTCGAAAGCCAGCCGCTGCCGTGCATCTGTATGGCCAGATCGAAACCTCGCGTCTGCGCCTCCGCGACGAAGGCGGGAATCGCCGACAGATCGGGTGCCCGCTCTGGCAGGCCGGGAAAGCCGGGAAAGGCCAGGAAGTCGTCGATGTAATGCGGAAAACGTGCGGCGAGTCCGGCTGCCCAGGGCAGGCCGACAAGCGTGATCGCTGCGTCGGGACAGCGCATGCGCAGCGCGCGCAGCGACGGAATGGCGCACAGCATGTCGCCGAGCTGAAGCGCCCGGAACACGACGATGTTGCGCGGACGGATGCGACTCAGAAGCGGTGCGTGCATGACGGTTCTCCGGTGGCGGACCGCGATGCCCTGCAATTGGCGGACCGGGGGCGGACCGGGAACGCCGATTGCTGCGCTCGCTGCAGCTCCGCGTCCGTCGTGCCGCCACCCTGCGTGGCCGCCACGGTCGCGGCTTCACGCGGCGGCGACGGCGCCGCACTGGCGAAAGGACGGGCGATGACGGACAAACGAGAAGACACGATGCCGGCCGGATGGTCGCAGCTGGCAGGATTTCCCGGTGGCGGCATCTTCGGTCGCGGCCGGCGCGGCCGCCTGGCCCCGCTGTCGGCGTCGCGGCCTGCAGGCGCGGCGAAGCCGCCCGCGGGCGCGGTGGGCCGGACAGCCTTCGCGCGCGAGCTGCTCGCCGGCCTGCAGCAGCCGCGCAAGACCACACCGTGCAAATACTTCTACGACGCGTGTGGCGCCGCGCTGTTCGAACAGATCTGCGCGCAGCCGGAGTACTACCTGACGCGGGCCGAACTGTCGCTGCTCACCCGCCACGCGACGCGCCTGACCGAGTGCATCGGCGACGACGCGGAACTGATCGAGTTCGGCGCCAGCTCACCGGTCAAGGCGTCGGTGCTGCTGCACGTGATGCGCCAGCCGGCCGCTTACGTGCCGGTCGACATTTCGGGCGGGGCGCTGCTCGAGACGGCGGGCGCCATTTCCACCGCCTTTCCCGGTCTCGACGTGCGTCCGCTGATGGCCGACTACACCGGCGATACCGCGCTGACGCACGCGCTGGATCCAAAGCGCCGGCGCGTCGGTTTCTTCCCGGGCTCGTCGCTGGGCAACTTCGAACCGGATGAGGCACTGGCCTTCCTGATCCGGCTGCGCAAGCTGCTGCAGGGCGGTGGCCTGTTGATCGGCGTGGACCTGGTCAAGGATCCGACCCGGCTGCACGCCGCATACAACGACGCCGCCGGGGCGACGGCGGCCTTCAACCGGAATGTGCTGGTGCGCGCGAACCGGGAGCTGGGCGCCGACTTCAGGCCGGAGCAGTTCGCCCACTACGCCTTCTACGACCCGGTCGCCCGCCGCATCGAGATGCATCTGGTGAGCCTGTGCGATCAGGACGCCCATGTGGCCGGCCGCACGCTGCACTTCGACGAGGGCGAATCGATACGCACCGAGTATTCGCACAAGTACACGGTGCCGGACTTCCGCGCACTGGCCACCCGGGCCGGCTTCCGCCCGCGGCTCAGCGTCATCGACAGCGAGGGCCTGTTCAGCCTGCACTGGCTGGAGTCGCCCGCCTGAGCGGGCTACCGCCCCGTTTTCCTTTCGTCACCACAGGAGCTGCCATGTTGCCGACCACCGCCGAACGCGTCCCGATGAACACATCCGAAGCCGTGAACGAACTCATCCGTACGCGCACGCTGAGGAATCTCGACCGCGCCGCGCTCGGCGACCGCGGCACGATAGACCGGCGGCTGGCCGAACTGGACAGCGAGTGGGACATCGAACGCTGTCTCGAGGTGAATGCCGCGTCGGCGTCGATTGCCGGCTGCCTGCTCGGGCTGTTCGTGAGCAGGCGGTTGTTTGTCGTGCCCGCGCTGGTCGGCGGCTTCCTGCTGCAGCACGCGCTGCAGGGCTGGTGTCCGCCGCTGCCGCTGATGCGCCGGCTCGGCGTGCGCACGCTGAGCGAGATCGATGACGAGCGGCAGGCGCTGCTCGCCTTGCGCGCCCGCAAGTCGGCCGACGGACTCGGCCGCACGCTGCGCTGAGGGCGCCGCATGACCGAATCCGCAGGCAAGGCAGGCGGCAGCCTGTTCAGTGGCGACGACATCTATCTTTTCCGCGAGGGCTCGCATGCGCGGCTGTACCAGCGGCTGGGCTGTCATCTCGGCTCGCCGCGGCCGGGCGACGGTGATCGTGGCGACGCCCGCTTCGCCGTCTGGGCGCCGAACGCCCGGGCGGTCGAGGTGGTCGGCGACTTCAACGGCTGGTCGCATGGTCACCCGCTGCAGGCGCGGCTCGACGACTCGGGCATCTGGGAAGGATGCGTGCCGGGCGTAAGCCGGGGCGACGCCTACAAGTACCGCATCCATCGCGCCGACGGTCACGTCATCGACAAGGCCGATCCGTTCGCCTTCTTCTGCGAACAGCCCCCCGCCACGGCGTCGCGCGCCTGGCGCTTCGAGTACGAGTGGAAGGACGCCGCATGGATGGCGTCGCGCGCGGCACGGCAGGCGGCCGACGCGCCGATCAGCATCTACGAGGTCCATCTCGGCTCGTGGCTGCGGCCGCACGAGGGCACGCTGCCGACCTACCGCGACATCGCGCAGCGGCTGGCCGACTACGCCTGCGACATGGGCTTCACCCACGTCGAACTGATGCCGGTGAGCGAGCATCCGTTCTACGGCTCCTGGGGCTATCAGTGCACCGGCTACTTCGCGCCAAGCTCGCGCTACGGCACGCCCGAGGACTTCATGTTCCTGGTGGATACGCTGCACCAGGCCGGTCTCGCCGTCATCCTCGACTGGGTGCCGTCGCACTTCCCGGCGGACGCGCACGGTCTGGCGGTATTCGACGGTACCCACCTGTACGAGCACGTCGACCCGCGGCAGGGCTTTCACCCGGAATGGCATTCCTGCATCTTCAACTACGGCCGGCACGAGGTGTGCGCCTTCCTGCTGTCGAGCGCGCTGTTCTGGATCGACCGCTACCACGTCGACGCGCTGCGCGTCGATGCCGTCGCTTCGATGCTCTACCTCGATTACGCCCGGCGCGACGGAGAGTGGGTGCCCAACCGCTACGGCGGGCGCGAGAACCTCGATGCGGTGGCCTTCCTGCGCAGTTTGAACCAGGCGGTCGCGCGCGATCACCCGGACGTGCTGACCATCGCCGAGGAATCGACCTCCTGGCCCATGGTGTCGCGCGCGGTGCATCTCGGCGGTCTGGGCTTCAGCCAGAAATGGAATATGGGCTGGATGAACGACACGCTGGCCTATCTGCGGCATGACCCGGTGCACCGTCGCTTCCATCACGGCGCCGTCACGTTCTCGATCTGGTACGCCTTCCAGGAGAACTTCCTGCTGCCGCTGTCGCACGATGAAGTCGTGCATGGCAAGGGTTCGCTGCTGGCGCGCATGCCGGGCGACGAGTGGCAGCGCTTTGCCGGCCTGCGCGGCCTGTTCGGTTACATGTGGGCGCATCCGGGCAAGAAGCTGCTGTTCATGGGCGGCGAATTCGGCCAGTGGCGCGAGTGGGCGCATGAGGGACAGCTCGACTGGCATCTGCTGGACCATCCGCTGCACGCCGGCCTGCGCCGCTGGGTGGCCGATCTGAACCGCATCTACCGGAGCTGCCCGGCGCTGCACGAACTGGACTTCGACGCCGCCGGCTTCCGCTGGGCGGTGGCCGACGACGCCGACAACAGCGTGCTCGCCTTCCTGCGTCTCGCCCGCGACGGCCGCTGCCTGCTCGCGGTCTGCAACTTCACGCCGGTGCCGCGCACGCACTACAGCGTCGGCGTGCCGCACGGCGGCAACTGGCGCGAACTGCTGAACAGTGACGCCGCACTCTACGGCGGCAGCGGTGCCGGCAATTTCGGCAGCACGCAGGCGGTCCCGGTGCCGATGCACGGGCAGCCGTGGTCGCTGAATCTGACGCTGCCGCCGCTGGCGGTGCTGTGGCTTGTTCCGGAGGACGAACACGATGGATCATCTGCCTGATCTTCCGGCCGAGGGCCGCATTCGGGCCGTCGTGTCCGACCTGATGCCGGCAGTCGACGGCGGCCGCTTCGCGGTGAAGCGCAGCCTCGGTGAAACGCTCACCGTGGAGGCGAGCTGCTTTGCCGACGGCCATGACTCGGTGCTGGCGCTTCTGTGCTGGCGGCGCGACGACGAGAGCGCGAACAGCTGGCACGCGGTGCCGATGCAGCCGCTGGGCAACGACCGCTGGCGCGCGACGCTGCGCCCCGATCGCTGCGGGCGCTGGTGGTATTCGGTGTCGGCCTGGGTCGACCCCTTCCGTTCGTGGCGTTCGCAGATGGCGCGCCGTACCGACGACGCCGACATCCGCCTCGCCGCACTCGAGGGCGCATCCCTGGCCGAAGCGGCGGCATTGCGCGCGGGCGAGGCGCTGGCCGACCGCAACCAGCTGCTGCGCTGGGCGGAGCGACTGCGCAATGACGGTGCGCACGCCGACGCGCCGGCGCTGAAGGCGCTCGCTCTGGACGATACGATGGCCGAGGTCGCCGCCCGCCATCCCGACCGTCGCTGGCCGGCTGTCCATCCACCGATGCCGCTTGATGTCGACCGCGCGCTGGCGCGCTTCAGTGCCTGGTACGAACTGTTCCCGCGCTCGCTCGGCGAGGGCGGCCGGCACGGCCGCTTCGACGACGTGATCGCGCGGCTGCCGGCGATTGCCGCGATGGGCTTCGACGTGCTCTACCTGCCGCCGGTGCATCCGATCGGTCGGGTGCGGCGCAAGGGACGGAACGGCGTGGTCGTCGCCGGACGCGACGAGCCGGGCAGTCCGTGGGCGATCGGTGCGGCCGAAGGCGGCCACACCGCAGTGCATCCGCAGCTCGGCACGCTCGACGATTTCCGCCGTCTGGTCGGCGAAGCGAAGCGCCATGGCGTCGACATCGCGCTGGACATTGCGCTGCAGTGCGCGCCCGATCACCCGTGGGTGACCGACAGTCCGCAGTGGTTCCGTCGTCGCCCGGACGGCAGCGTCCAGTACGCCGAGAATCCGCCGAAGAAGTACCAGGACATCTATCCCTTCGATTTCGAGTGCGAGGACTGGCGCGGTCTGTGGGAGGCGCTGGCCGGCATCTTCCGGCACTGGATCGCGCAGGGCGTCAAGGTGTTCCGGGTGGACAACCCGCACACCAAGTCCTTCGCTTTCTGGGAGTGGCTGATCGGTACGCTGCGCCGCGAGCACGCGGATCTGGTGTTCCTGTCCGAGGCCTTCACGCGACCGCAGGTGATGCACCGCCTGGCCAAGCTCGGCTTCAACCAGTCCTACACCTATTTCACCTGGCGCAACACGCGCGCCGAGCTGACCGACTACCTGGAGGAACTGAGCGCAGGGCCGGGACGCGACTACTTCAGGCCCAATCTGTGGCCGAACACGCCGGACATCCTGCCCGAGTACCTGCAGAGCGGCGGTCGCCCCGCCTTCGTCGCGCGGCTCGTGCTGGCGGCAACGCTGGGCACCAGCTACGGCATCTACGGGCCGGCCTTCGAGCGCATGGAGGCACGCCCGCGCGAGCCGGGCAGCGAGGAGTATCTCGACTCCGAGAAGTACCAGCTGCGCGAGGGCGGACACGCCGACGGCGACGGACTGGCGCCGCTGATCACCACCATCAACCGCATCCGTCGCGACAACCCCGCGCTGCAGTTCCCGGGCGGCCTGCGTTTCCTGCCGGTCGACAACGAACAGCTGATCGCCTTCGCGAAGCACGATCCGGCGAGCGGCAACGCCGTCGTCGTCGTCGTCAATCTGGATCCGCATCACGTGCACACCGGCTGGCTCGAACTCGATCCGGCGGCGTACGGCGGCGGTGACGACGAGGGCAGCGTGCAGATGCACGACCTGCTGGGCGGCGAGCGCTATCAATGGACACCGGGACGCAACTTCGTGCGGCTCGATCCGCAGCGTCTGCCGGCGCACGTGTTCCAGGTGCGGCGGCGCGTGCGCAGCGAGCGCGATTTCGACTACTACCTTTGACCGGAGGCGCCATGGATCGCATCGACGCCGGCGCTGCCGGCCCGCTCCACCCGCAGCCGGCGGACGACCCGCTGTGGTTCAAGGACGCGGTCATCTACGAACTGCACGTCAAGGCCTTCTTCGACTCGAACGACGACGGCGTCGGCGATTTCGCCGGTCTGACGCAGAAGCTCGACTACATCCGCGATCTCGGCGTGGACACGCTGTGGTTGCTGCCCTTCTACCCGTCGCCGCTGAAGGACGACGGCTACGACGTGGCCGACTACCACGGCGTGCTGCCGGCCTACGGCACGCGCGCCGACTTCCGCCACTTCGTGCGCGAGGCGCACCGCCGCGGCCTGCGCGTGATCACCGAGCTGGTGATCAACCACACCTCTGACCAGCATCCCTGGTTCCAGGCCGCCCGCCGCGCACCCAAGGGGTCGTCCAAGCGCGACTACTACGTGTGGAGCGACGACCCGAAGCGCTACGCCGGTACGCGCATCATCTTCACCGATACCGAAACGTCGAACTGGACCTGGGATCCGGTCGCCGGCGCCTATTACTGGCACCGCTTCTTCAGTCACCAGCCCGATCTCAATTTCGAGAATCCGCGCGTACTGCGCGCGGTCCTGCGCACGATGCGCTTCTGGCTGGACATCGGCGTCGACGGCTTCCGTCTCGATGCCGTGCCCTACCTGCGCGAGCGCGAGGGCACGACCAACGAGAACCTGGCGGAGACGCACGCCACCATCCGCGAAATCCGCCGCGTCATCGACGAACACTATCGCGGCCGCATCCTGCTGGCCGAAGCCAACCAGTGGCCGGAGGACGTGCGCGAATATTTCGGTGACGGCGACGAATGCCACATGGCCTATCACTTTCCGCTGATGCCAAGACTGTTCATGGCGCTGGCGCAGGAGGACCGCTATCCGGTCACCGACATCATGCGGCAGACGCCGGACATA
This sequence comes from Methyloversatilis sp. NSM2, assembly GCF_038066675.1. Classification (NCBI taxonomy): domain Bacteria; kingdom Pseudomonadati; phylum Pseudomonadota; class Betaproteobacteria; order Nitrosomonadales; family Sterolibacteriaceae; genus Methyloversatilis; species Methyloversatilis sp. NSM2. Next base: position 222,144 of record NZ_JBBUKV010000004.1, on the reverse strand, counting down.
CCGGAGAACTGCCAGTGGGCCATCTTCCTGCGCAATCACGACGAACTGACGCTGGAAATGGTGACCGATCGCGAGCGCGACTACATGTGGCAGTTCTTCGCCAACGATCCGCGCATGCGGCTCAACGTCGGCATCCGTCGCCGCCTGGCGCCGCTGCTGGAGAACAGCCGCGACCGCATCGAACTGATGTCCTTCCTGCTGTTCACGCTGCCCGGCTCGCCCATCGTCTATTACGGCGACGAGCTGGGCATGGGGGACAACGTCTATCTGGGCGACCGCAATGGCGTGCGCACGCCGATGCAATGGACCTCAGACCGCAACGCCGGCTTTTCGCGCGCCGACCCGCAGCAGCTCTATCTGCCGCCCATCATGGACCCGGTCTATGGCTATCCCGCGATCAACGTCGAGGCGCAGGCGCGCAACCCGCATTCGCTGCTCAACTTCACCCGCCGGCTGATCGCGATGCGGCGCAGCCTGCGCGCTTTCGGCCGCGGTTCGCTGGTGTTCCTCGAACCGGGCAACCGCAAGGTGCTGGCCTATCTGCGCGAGTACGTCGATGACGACGGCAACGAACAGCGCGTGCTGTGCGTGGCCAACCTCGCGCGCACGCCGCAGGCGGTCGAACTCGATCTGGCGCGTCACGAGGGCAGGGTGCCGATGGAGATCAGCGGACGCGCGGCCTTTCCGCCGGTCGGCCGTCTGCCCTACCTGCTCACCTTGCCCGGTCACGGCTTCTACGCCTTCGAACTGTCGGCCCAGGCGCCGCCGCCCGAATGGCACGAGGACCGCATGCCGCAGCCCGATCTGCCCATCCTGGTGCTGACCCATGGCTGGGAAACCTTTGTCGGCGGCGACGGCGGCAGTCCGGTGCGCAGCGTCATCGCGCGGCGCAACCGCGAACGCCTGCTCGACGAAGCCATGCTGCCCTTCCTGCGCACGCGCCGCTGGTTCGCGGCAAAGTCCGCGACGCCGACACGGGTAAGTCTGGACGAGGTGCGCGAGTGGCGCGCCAATGGCGGCTCGTGGCTGTTGTCGGTACTGCGTGTCGAATTCGCGGACGGCGCGCCCCAGTACTACTTCCTGCCGCTGGCGACGGCGTGGGAGGACGAGGCTGATTACCCGGTGGACCGCGTCGGCGGCGCGGCGCTGGCCCGCGTGCGCGAGCAGGCGCGCATGGGTCTGCTGTACGACGCCTTCGCCGACGTGCTGTTCTGCCGGGCCTTCGCCGACGCGCTCGAACGCGCGGACACGCTGCCGCTGGCGGCTGGCAAGCTGGTTTTCAGTCGCCAGGCGGGCTGGGCCGAACTGCGGCCGGCGCCCGACGACGAGGTCCGGCCGGCGGCGGCTGACCAGACCAACACCGGCGTGTTCATGGGCCCGCGTCTTTACCTGAAGGCCTACCGGCTGTTGCAGCCCGGTCTGAATCCGGAGATCGAGATCGGCCGTTTCCTTGCCGCACGCGGTTTTCCAGGCACCCCGCAGCTGGCCGGTGCGGTTGAATACGAGGCCGCCGATTGCCGGCGCTGCGCGCTGGCAATCGCCCAGCAGCGCGTCGACAACCAGGGTACGGCGTGGGACTACGCGCTCGAACACTTCGCGCGCATGTTTTCCAGCGATGCATGGCCGGGCAGCGTCGAACCGATGGACGAGTACCCGGGGCTGAACCGGATATTCATGCTGCAGATGAGCGCGCTGGGCAAGGCTGTCGCCGATCTGCACGCCGCCCTGGCCGATGCCGGAAGCGATCCGGCCTTCGCGCCGCTGCCACTGGCCGCCGCCGAGGCGGAGACGATGCGCGAGCGCGTGCTGCTGGAGCTGGAGCGCAGCTTCGCGCAGCTGGAGGGCGCGCGCGACCGCCTCGATCGCCAGACCGCCGACGACATCGCGCTGCTGCTCGCCCAGCGCGAGGTGCTGCGCCAGCAGCTGATGGCACTGCCGCTCGACGCGAGCGCGATGCGCTGCATCCGCATCCATGGCGATCTGCATCTCGGGCAGGTGCTGCGCGCGCAGGAGGCATTCATCATCGTCGACTTCGAGGGCGAGCCCGCGCGCCCGGTGGACGCTCGCCGCGGCAAGCAGCTGGCATTGCGTGACGTCGCCTGCATGATCCGCTCGATCGATTACGCGATCAGGACGGCCGCGCAGCGGGTGCTGCACACCCAGCCCGAGCGCGCGGGCGAACTGGCGACGATGGCGAGCGCGGCCTGTGCCGACTCGGTCGCCGCCTTCCTGAGCGGCTACTCGGGTGGCGATTCGCTGCCGGCGGCGGCCGGCGACTTCCTTGAACTGTTCTCGCTCGAACGTCTGCTCTACGAACTGCGCTACGAACTGGACAACCGGCCTGACATGGTCGGTCTGCCGCTGGGCGCGCTGATCGAAGCGAGCGGAGCGGAAAAAACGTTTCCCGCGCTGTAATTCCTACCGGAGACGGCACGCCGTCTCCGCACCCGCTGCCGGCCGCGGCGGGAACACCCCTTGCAGGCATCCGGACAGGCAGCGCTTCGCCGCTGCATTCCGACATGTGTTTCGTCGCAAGAAGTGGAGACCCCAGATGAATCTTCTCGACCACAAGGGCGTGCCGCTCGACAAGCAGGGACTGACCTGGAAGGAGATGGCCGGCCAGCCCATCAGCAAGCTTGACGACGAGGCCTTCACGCGCGTCCGCATCATCCTGATGAACGGCATCGAACTGGATGCCCTGCGCCTGTCGCATATCGGGGCGCGGATGAACGCCGATCTGCGATTGCCGCTGGCGCGCGTGCGGCGCATCGAACAGCATCAGGCGACCGCGGTGAACTGGCTGATCGGCGCCGACCATTCGCCGCTCGAAACAACCATCGCCTACGAGCAGGTGGCCATCGAGGTGACGGCGGCGGTGGCGCAGCAGGAGCCCGATCCCTACCTTGCTCAGGTGTACCGCTTCGGCCTGCTGGAGGACTTCGATCACCTCTACCGCTATTCGGCGCTGCTCGACCGGATGGAGGGCAAGGACGCCAACAACATCCTGCAGGGCAATACCGACATCGTGCCCGGGCGTCCGACGGTGGATGAACACCGCGCGCCGGAGGACGACCTGCGTCACCCCTATGGCGCGAAAGCCGATCTGCTGTCGAAGCTGCACGCGACCATGATCACCGCGGCCGAGTACCAGACGCACGACTACTACATGACGATAGGCCCGACCTTCGCCGACCCGGTGGCGCGTCAGCTCTACGCCGAAATCGCGTCGATCGAGGAACAGCACGTGACCCAGTACGGTTCGCTGCTGAATCCGCGGCAGAGCTTCCTCGAGCTGTGGCTGCTGCACGAGGCGGCCGAGGTCTATGGCTACTACAGCTGCGCGCAGTCGGAGAGCAATCCGCGCCTGCGTGCGATGTGGGAGCGCTTCTGCGACTACGAACTGGGTCACCTCCACCTCGTCTGCGAGCTGATGAAGGAGCACGAGCGGCGCGATCCGGCCGAGGTGCTATCGCGCGAACTGCCGGCGCCCTTGCCCTTCCACAGCCAGCGCGAGTTCGTGCGCGAAGTGCTGGCGACCGAGGTGGACCTGCGCGCCAGCGGCCCGGACTTCGTACCGGTCGAGCAGGAGAATCCCGCGTCCATCGCCTATCGCGAGCGCATCAACGCCGACGGTTCGCCGTCGACCGAAGTGGCGGCCGCCTATCGCTGGACGGCCGGTACCGAGCTGAACCGTCCGCTCGCCCGCGCCGCGTGACCCCTCGCCGACAAGGAGTACGACAAATGGAGAACGTGACCCGCAGCGGTTTCAACCGCACCGGCGCGCAGACCTCGCTGCACACGGTGCAGAACATGCAGACCTTCGCCGACGAACAGTCCCCTTCCGGACCGGCGCACATCGACGGTGTGCTCGAAGGGCGTTCGATCGCGTCGGTGCGCGCCGAATTCGTCCACGAGGCCGAGCGTATCGGCTCGGTCCCGATACCGACCACGCTGACCGGCGTGCTGGCGACCGGGCTGTCCAAGCTGACCGGCCGCCGGCCCGAGGTGCTGGTCGACAAGCTGGGCGAGCGGCTGGCTTTCGAGCGCACCGGCGTGCGCCTCTACCAGGCCCTGATCGACAAGGCCGAGGCGGTGCAGGCAGACGTCGCGCTGCCGTTCGCGATCGGCGAACTGAAGCACATCCGCGACGAGGAGCTGGAGCACATGCACATCGTCACCTCGGCGCTCGAAGGACTGGGCGCCGACCCGACCGCGCAGACCCCGTGTGCCGACGTGGCCGGTGTCGCCAGCAGCGGCGCCATGCAGGTGCTCAGCGATCCGCGCACGACGATCGCCCAGTGCCTCGAAACCATCCTGTCGGTCGAGCTGACGGACGGTGCCGGCTGGGATCTGCTGATCCGCCTGTCCGGTTCCGCCGGGCAGGACGAGCTGATCAAGCCCTTCCGCGAGGCGCTCGCCCGCGAGCAGGAACACGCCCAGCAGGTGAAGGGCTGGCTGGAACACGCCGTCGTCGACGATCTGGATTGACGGCACCCGCGGCCTACGGGCCGCCTTTTCTCAGGAGGACGAACAGATGACCACATCGAGCACCAGTGCAACCGAAGCCAGGCCCCACGCCACCGACGAAGTGAAGGTCTATTCGGGCGACACCGGCCACCCCATTGTTGACGACTACGGTGGCGACGCCGGCGAGGAACTGATGGGCAGCGAGTCGACCCGGCTGCAGCGTTGCCGCGAACAGCTTTCACACATGAGCGAGCACTGCCGCGAACGGGTGCAGGCGCGTCCGTTCACCGCGCTCGCGCTGGCGTCCTTCGTCAGCGCAGCGGTCGGCGTCTGCCTCGGCATGAAGATGCACCGCAGCTCGCGCTGGCACTGGCACTGAAGCGCGGCAAGCGGAACCGGACGAGGAGAGACCCGTGATCAATGGCAACAACCTGGCAGGTGGTGTGCCCCCGCAGGAGCAGGACGTTCAGCCGGGGCAGGAACGGCCGATGCAGCCGCCGCCGCGCGACATGATGGAGGACTATCGCGGGGCGGCGAAGCTGCGTGACCGCGTGGCCATCGTCACCGGCGGCGACAGCGGCATCGGTCGAGCGGTATCGGTCGCGTTTGCGAAGGAGGGGGCGCACGTGGTGATCGCCTACCTGGACGAACACGAGGACGCACAGGCCACGCTGGCCGAGGTCGAGGAGCAGGGGGTGCGGGGTCTTCTTCGCGCCGGCGACATCGGCGACGAGGGCTTCTGCCGCAAGCTGGTGGACGACACGCTGGAGCACTTCGGCCGGCTGGACATCGTGGTGAACAACGCCGGCGAGCAGCACCCGCAGCCCAGCCTGACCGACATCACGACGGACCAGCTGGAGCGCACCTTCCGCACCAACATCTTCGGCATGTTCCATCTGACGCGTTTCGCGCTGCCCCATTTGAAGGAAGGCGCCTGCGTCATCAACACGACTTCGGTCACCGCCTACCGCGGCAGTCCGCACCTGATCGACTACGCGGCGACCAAGGGCGCCATCGTGTCGTTCACCCGCTCGCTGTCGGCCGCGCTGGCGAAGCAGGGCATACGCGTCAACGCGGTCGCACCGGGGCCGATCTGGACGCCGCTGATCCCGGCGACCTTCGACAAGGACGAAGTCGCGTCCTTCGGAACCGACGAGCCACTGGGCCGGCCCGGCCAGCCGGAGGAGGTGGCACCGAGCTACGTCTTCCTCGCCAGTGCCGACTCCAGCTACATGACCGGGCAGGTGCTGCATCCGAACGGCGGCGCCATCGTCAATGGCTGATCCGGAGCCGCGCACGCCGCGGCCGCGGGGAAACGGGCACTGCCGTTTTCGCATGTCGGCGCTGCGCCGGCGATCAACGTGAAGGGAAATCCATGGAAACGAATGACGCGACGGCATCGAGCGCAGGCGCGCCGCTGGCGACTGAAATGCAGCGCTGCATCGACACCTGCTACGAATGCGAGCGCATCTGCCTGCACATGGCGACCGGCCATTGCCTGGCGCTTGGCGGACGGCACGCCTTGCCCGAGCACCTGAGCACCATGCTCGTGTGTGCGCGGATGTGCGGGACGGCTGCCGAGGTGATGGCGATGAATTCCACCCTTCACCGGGAGGTGTGCGCCGTCTGCGCCGACCTGTGCGATGCCTGCATCACCAGTTGCCGCGACCTCGACGACATGGACGCCTGCATCGAGGTGTGCGAGCGCTGCAAGACCGAGTGCGAGGCGATGGTCGACGCCTGATCGGGCACAGGTCGGCGCCACCGCACCGCTTTTCGGTCGCGCGCGGAACGCCGATTGCATGAATGGACTGCCCCTTTCGGGGCATCCCATCCCAATCGCAAGGAGCGAGCCATGGAAACGAGAACCGTTGAATCGATTCAATTCGGAGCCGAGGCGATGCCGCCGCACAGCGGCATACACTGGAGCGCCGTCTTCGCCGGACTGGCGGTCGGTCTGTCGGCCCACCTGCTGATGATGCTGATCGGCATCGCCGCCGGTTTTGCCGTGTATGGCACCGGCGAGCGCCCGGACGGCGGCAGTATTTCGATGGTCGCCGCCAGCTGGAACACCTTCAACATGCTGGTTTCCGCCTTTGTCGGCGGCTATGTGGCGGCGCGCTGCTGTGCGCTCAAGCGCGGCTCGGACGGCCTGCTGCACGGCATCGTGTCGTGGGGGGCGACCATGCTGTTCTTCGCCATCCTGACCGGTTCGCTGACCGGCAACGCGGTCACCGGCGCCTTCGGTGTCGCCTCGGTCCGTTCGGCAGCGGTGGCCGAGGGGGCGGCACCGTCGTCGATCGGCCAGCTCATCGACCGCGTCAATGCCGGCGACCGTGAGGGCGCGGTGGCGCTGATGCGCGATCGCTTCGGCCTCACCGACGAACAGGCGCAACAGGCAGTGGATGAAGCGATGGCCATGCTCGGCCCGGACGGCACGCGTACCGCCGAGGGTCTGAACGACGCCGCGAAGACTGCGTCCATCGTCAGCACCTGGCTCAGTGTGGCGATCCTGCTGTCGCTGCTGTCTGCCGCAGCCGGTGGCGCGCTGGGTGCGCGCAGCACGCGCAAGCGTTCGCTTCCGCGCGTGCAGACGACGCGCGCTACCGTGTACAGCGACGGGCATCCGTCGCCGATGCGAGGCTGAGCATGGCGCAGCCCGGACCTCTGGAGGGTGGTCCCGCCGGACACGGGCCAGCGCAGCCGCTTGAGCCCGGCGAAACGACGTCGATCGGCAGCGACCCGCCCGGCGCAGCGGGTGATGCGCTGCCGGGCAGTGCGACGACCGTCGGTCGCGACGCCGGCGGCAGCGGAGAGCGCTCCGCGTCGGCGTCGTCCCCGGCGTCGTCACGTCTGCTCGATCTGACGGCGCTCGTCGGCGCCACCGTGCACGGACCGGCGGACGCGACGCTGGGCCACGTCAGCGCCGTGCTGGCCGACCCGCATTCGGGACGACTTGCCTACCTCGTGCTGACACCGCTGCCCGGCCTGATCGACGGGCCTCGTGCCATTCCGTGGTCGGTGGTCGTCGCCCATCTGGCCGACGGAGCGCTGCATCTGCCCTACACCGCAGACACACTGGGCATGGCGCCGGCCCTCGTCAACGGGCGCGTTCCGGACGACGATGGCGACTGGGTACAGCGGCTGCACGAGTTCTTCGGATGTCGCCCTTACTGGGTCGCCTGAACCTTGCAGCGGGGCGGCGGCCGGCGCCTCAGCTGCCGCCGTGTCTCGACAGCAGCGTATAGAAGCTGTACTCGCGCACGCGTCCCTGTTCGCCGCCGCGTTCGTCGCCATCGTCCCCGCAGGGCGCGTGCAGCGCACCGCGGCGGGGACCCGCTGCGGTCCGGCCGCTGCGCTGCTGGCGCAGCAGAACGCGTGCGGCATAGCGGTCGGAGGCGTGGGGCAGCATGAAGCTGCCGGTGGCCAGCAATCGCGCCGGCGCGCCGACGTAGATGTCGCGGCGCGGGTGCGCAGCCGCGTACAGCAGCGCTTCGGCGACCACGTCGGGTGAGTACACCGGCCCGGGCAGTTGCGGCTCGACGTCCATGAAGTTCGCCGCGTGACGCGGCAGCGGCGTATCGACCGACGCCGGCTTCACCAGGGTGAGCGACACCGGTGTGCCATCGGCTTCGAGTTCGGCGCGCAGCGAGTCGGTGTAGCCCCGCACCGCGTGCTTCGATGCCGCATAGGCCGCCTGCAGCGGCAGGCCGGCGTCACTCGCTTCGCTGCCGACATTGATCAGCGCACCGCCGCGGGTCTTCAGCGTTTCGAGCGCAACCACGCAGCCATGCACGGCACCCCAGAAGTTCGTTTCGAACAGGCGGCGCATGTCCGCCAGCGGGACGTCGGCGTAGGGGCCGAATATCGATACGCCGGCGTTGTTGATCCAGGTGTCGAAACCCCCATAGGCATCGATCGCCGCGCGCGCGATCCGGCGCACTTCGTCCAGATGTCCGACGTCGGCGATGACCGGTGTGACCGCGAGGCCGACGTCGCGGAACCTGCCCGCGATCGCGTCGAGCGCGGCGCCATCGCGCGCGGCGATCACCACCCGGGCGCCGCGCTGTGCAGCCATCCGCGCGGTCGCCAGGCCGATGCCGCTGGAGCCGCCGGTCACCACGATCACCTGCTCGGCGACCGGCTTCAGCACGAGGCGGCGCGTCATGTAGAGCCCGCCGCCGGCAGGTCGGCAGGCAGCGGCCGCAGGAAGAGCGGGCCGCGAGCGATGACGACGACACGCTCCGGTTCGGGCGTCGGCAGCGGTTCGCGTACCGGACTGTTGCCGGGTTCGGGATCGATTACCGGATTCGGGTCTGGCACCGGTTGTGGCGGTTGCGGCGGTTGCCCGGGCGGGGGGTCTCCCGGCACGGGGGGTGTCGGATCGGGCTGGTGTGCGTAGCGGCCGATGCCGACGTCGTGGGGCGCTGGCTTTCTCATGGTTGTGTCCTCCGTGGAATGGACCGACCTATGCGCAAGCGGCGTGCCCCGGTGGCACCGGGCATCGTGCTTGCAGGTCGGGGAGCGTGCAGGCGAGGAACTGCGTCAACCCATTCACTGAAGGAGACAGGACATGCAAGTGCGTGAAGCGATGACGAGCGACGTGAAGCTGGTGGATTCGCACCAGAGCATCCAGGACGCGGCGCGAATGATGTCGGAGTGCAATGTCGGCTCGCTTCCGGTCGGCGACAACGGACGGCTGGTCGGCATGATCACCGATCGCGACATCGCGATCCGGGCGGTGGCCGCCGGCAAGTCGGCGACCACCGAGGTCGGTCAGGTGATGAGCAAGGAGGTGAAGTACTGCTTCGAGGACGAGGACGTGTCGCACGTCGCGCAGAACATGGGCGACATCCAGCTGCACCGGCTGGTGGTCCTGAATCGCGACAAGCGGCTGGTCGGCATCGTCGCGCTGGCCGACATCGCGAACTGCGAAGGCGCGGGTACGGCCGGCGAAATGGTGTGCGGCATCTCGACGCCGGAACAGTCCGGCAGCCGTCGGGCGTCCTCCCATCACTGAGCCCGGGGCGCCGGTAAGGCTTACACCGGCGCGCAAATTTTTCACCGCGGTTCCGCCCCGGGTGACAGCGTTCGCCCGGACGCGGTCCGCGTGACAGGTATGCGGATTGCTCGGCGGAGGAACCGGGCGCGTGCCGACAGCGGAGCGGAGTGATCATGCTTTATTACGCAGCCATCTTTCTGGTTATTGCCATCGTCGCCGGCCTGTTCGGCTTCGGCGGCATTGCCTCAGGTGCGGCGGGGATCGCCCGTCTGCTGGTCTACATATTCCTGATCCTCTTCGTCGTTTCGCTGGTGTTCGGCGTCCTGCAGTAGAGGAGATTACGAATGAAGGTCCATTCCATTCTTGCCCCGGCTCTCGCGGCGCTGGTGTTTGCCGGCTGCGGCGAGCGACCGGATGCACCGCCGGCGGACAGCGCCACCGTGCTCGAACCTTCGCGGCCGTCCACCGCCGAGGCGGTGCCGGCGCCCGCCGACGGCGTGCTGAAGACGCGCGTCGTCGAGGCGCTGCGCCAGGACAGCAGCCTGAACACCGACTCGATGATCGTCGCCGTGCGCGAAGGTGAGGTGAAGCTCAATGGCGTCGTGCCGGCGGAACAGATCACGCGCGCCGACACCGTGGTGCGCAAGGTCGACGGCGTGCGCGTCGTGATCAACGCATTGCGGCCGACCACGCCGTCTTCATGACCTGGCAGTTTTCCCAACCTGAGGATTATCACGATGAAGAAGAACGGACAAACCTTGCTCGCCCTCGCTGCACTGCTGGTCGCCCTGGGTGGCTGCGCAGCTTCCGGAACCGGAAAGTCGACCGGTGAGTACATCGACGACGCGACCATCAGTACGCGGGTGAAGGCGCGACTGATCGAGGACGACCAGGTCAAGGCGCGGGAAGTGTCGGTCGAGACCTATCGCGGCGTGGTCCAGCTGAGCGGCTTCGTGTCGTCCGAGGCGGAAGCGGCGCGCGCAGTCGAACGTGCGCGCAGCGTGCCCGGCGTGACCGGCGTGAAGAATGACATCCGTATCAAGCCTGCTCCCTGACCGGACGCCGGATCGCTGATCGGCCGGCAACCGCGGTGGCCGGCTGACAAGGAGAAGGCGCGTGCTGCTGCTGAAGGCTGTCCATCTGGGTGCATTGATCTGCTGGACCGGCGTGCTGCTCTACCTCCCGGCACTGCTGCATGGACTGGCGGGGCGGGACGGTGCGCTGCTGCATCTGCGTTTTGCGCGCCTGGTGTTCGTCGCCGGCGCGACGCCGGCGGCGCTGCTCGCCATCATGAGCGGCACTGCGCTCTTCGTCGCCGATACGATCGTCGCACCGTGGCTGGTGCTCAAGCTGTGCCTGGTGGCGGGCGTCGTGCTCTGCCACCTGGTGTCCGGCCTGATGATCCTGCGCGCCGAGCAGGTATCCCCGCCTACCGGGCGGTATGCGTCTACGCTCGGCGTGCTCACCGGACTGCTGGTCGGCGCCACCTTCTGGCTGGCGCTCGCCAAGCCCGTCTGAGATCCGGAGATGACCGTTGCCGCTGCCGCTCTTTCAACCGTCCCCGGACTGCGCGATCGGGTGCACGACGCCGACCGCGTGCTCGTATACCAGTCGTCCACCGAGCCAGGCGGCAAGACCGGTTGCGACCGCGGTGCCCAGCGACAGCGCAAGTGCTGTCCCGGGCTGCCGCGCATGTTCGCCGGCGAAGCGCAGAAGCCAGTTGTAGGTGGCGAGCGACAGCAGCATGACCGCGGCAAGGGCATGCGCCCAGGCGCTGATCTTGTCGCGGATGCGCCGGACCGCCAGCAGGTCGAACAGCCCAACCGCACTGGCAATCCAGCCGCCGCCGGCGCCGACGCCGGCAAGCCAGACGCCGGCGCGCATCCAGAACGGATCGCGGGTGTACAGCCAGGCGAGGTCGGTGGCCACCAGGGCGAGCAGGGCGGCCACCGGGAGGTGGATGAGCATCGGATGCAGCGGGTGTTTGCCGAGGGCGGCGCGGCTGTGTATCGGCTCCTGCGATTCGGGCGGAAGGCGGTCCGGCGTGCCGTCCGGCAGTGTCGCGTCCGGCGCGTGGTGGCGCGTGTCTATCGGTGGTGCGGGTGGAAGCGGTCTGCTCATCCGGTCGTCCTCGTGCTGGGGCGGAAATCGCTGGTCTGCGCAGGCGCGCTGCCCGCGGTCGCCGCTGCGGTCGAGGGACCGCTGTCGGTCCTCGATCCGGCGGGGCCGGCGGCGCGCGAAGCGGCCCTGCTGTGGTGGTGGATGCTGCTCGTCGCGGTGCTGGTGTGGGCGCTGGTGTGCGGGCTGTGGCTCCGCGCCAGTCGCCGTCGGCCGACGGCCGCCCGCTCGGCACAGCAATCCTCGGGCCTGCGCTGGCTGCTGTTCGGTGGCGTGCTGCTGCCCGGTGCGAGCATCGCGGCGCTGCTTGCCTGGGGCATTCCCGCTGGCCAGCGCATGGCCTACGCCGACACTGACCCGCCGGCCCTGACGATAGAAGTGAGCGCGCGGCAATGGCAGTGGGACGTGCATTACCCCGACCGCGGCGTCCGCCTGGTCGACACGCTCTATCTCCCGGCGGGTGAGGTGGTCGACATCCGGCTCGGCAGTGCAGACGTGATCCACTCGTTCTGGATTCCCCGCCTCGGCGGCAAGATGGACGCAGTGCCCGGCCGCATCCACCGGCTGCGTCTGCGCGCCGACGAGCCGGGCGAGTACCACGGGCAGTGTGCCGAGTACTGCGGCATCGATCATGCGTTCATGAGGTTGCGCGTACAGGTGCTGTCGCCGCAGGCGTTCGCCGCATGGATGGAGGCCGCGGCGCGGTGAGCGGGGATTCGACCGAAAGCCTGCACGCGGAACTGCACGCCGCCTGGGCGAACGGACGCGGCTGGCGCGCGCCGGTGACGGTCAGCCACGGCGCGCTCGGCCTGCGTTTCATCTACACCGGAATGGGTTTCTTCCTGTTCGGCGGCCTGCTGGCCATGCTGATGCGCGCCCAGCTGGCGCTGCCCGGCCGCGTGTTCATGCCGCCCGACGTGTACGCGCAGATGTTCACGCTGCACGGCAGCGTCATGATGTTCCTGTTCGCCACGCCGGTGATGGAAGGGCTGGCGGTCTATCTGCTGCCCAAGATGCTGGGCGCGCGCGACCTCGTGTTTCCCCGCCTGTCCGCCTTCGGCTACTGGTGCTACCTGTTCGGCGGCCTGATCCTGATTTCCAGCCTGTTTCTCGGCGTCGCGCCCGACGGTGGCTGGTTCATGTACCCGCCGCTGACCGGGGCGCACTACAGTCCCGGGCCAAATACCGATGTGTGGCTGATCGGCATCACCTTCGTCGAGATATCGGCGGTATCGGCCGGCGTCGAGCTGGCGGTGTCCATCCTGTACGCCCGGGCGCCCGGCATGAGCCTCGACCGCATGCCGCTGTTCGCCTGGTACATCCTGGTCATGGCGCTGATGATCGTTGCCGGCTTTCCGCCGCTCATCCTCGGCTCGATACTGCTGGAGCTGGAGCGCGCAGTCGGCCTGCCATTCTTCGATCCGACGCGCGGCGGCGACCCGGTGCTGTGGCAGCACCTGTTCTGGCTGTTCGGCCACCCCGAGGTCTACATCATCTTCCTGCCTGCGGCCGGCATCGTATCGACGCTGGTGCCGGTGTTCGCACGCCATCCGCCGGTCGGCTACCGCGCCGTCGTGATCGCCGTCATCAGCACCGGCTTCATCAGTTTCGGGCTGTGGGTGCACCACATGTTCGCGGTCGGCATGCCGCTGCTGTCGCAGGCCTTCTTCTCGGCGTCCAGCATGCTGGTGGCGATCCCCACCGGCGTGCAGGTGTTTTCGTGGCTGGCCACGCTGTGGCGCGGGCGACCGGTCGCCCACGTGCCGATGCTGTGGCTGGGCGGCTTCCTGTTCATCTTCGTCGCCGGCGGCCTGACCGGCGTCATGCTGGCGCTGGTGCCCTTCGACCTGCAGGTGCACGACACCCATTTCGTGGTCGCCCACCTGCACTACGTGCTGGTCGGCGGCATGCTGTTCCCGCTGATCGCCGGCCTCTATTACTGGCTGCCTCACTTCTCCGGCCGCATGCCCTCGCTCGCGCTCGGCCGCTGGGGCTTCTGGCTGGTGTTCGTCGGCTTCAACCTCGGCTTCCTCTTGATGCACTGGACCGGCCTGCTGGGCATGCCCCGCCGCGTGCACACCTACGCGCCCGAACTGGGGTGGGACCTGCCCAACCTGCTGTCTTCCATCGGTGCTTTCGTGATGGCCGGCGGTGTGGCCTGCGTGCTCGCCGACCTGCTGCTGCACGCGCGCTACGGCGCGCCCGCGCCGCCTGATCCGTGGGGTGCGGATACGCTCGAATGGGCGATGCAGACGCCGGCGCCGGCGTACAACTTCGTCAGCCTGCCGACGGTGAGCAGCCGTCATCCCCTGTGGGACCAGCCGGATCTGGCGAGCCGCCTGCAGCGCGGCGACGGTCTGCTGGCAGGAGCGCCCGGGGGGCGGCGCGAAACGCTGGGGTGCGATCCGGTCAGCGGCGAGGCGCGCAGCGTCATCGTACTGCCCGGCAATACATGGTTGCCGTTCGCCGCTGCCGCGGTCATCGCCGTCGTCTGCATTGCGCTGCTGACGAAGGCCTACATCGCCGCCGCCATCGCCGCGGTGGCTGCGCTCTGCATACTGCTGTGCTGGTCCTGGCAGAACGGCGTGCACCCCTTGCCGGACGACAGCCTGGCGGCCGGGCTCCCCCTGCATCCGGTTGCCGCCGATGGACCCGGGCTGCGCGGCATGGGGCTGACGCTGGTCGCCGACGGCGCGCTCTACCTGTCGCTGCTGTTCGGCTGGTTCTACCTGTGGGTGGTGCCGCCGTCGGCGGTCGCGCTGCTGTGCCGCAGCAGCGGGTTATGGGCGAGCGGCTCCCCGGCATCGCTGCTGCTGCTCGTGGCCGCAGCGTGCGCGACCGGCGCTGCGCTGGCGTTGCGCTGGTTGGCGCGCCGCCTGTGCCGGGGCGAAGGCCGGCGCCTGTTTGCCGGCGTGCTGGCGGCGGCGTTGCTGAGCCTGCTGGCGGCGGGAGCACTGGCTGTCGGCTGGCGCCAGGCCGGACTGGCGCCGACCCTCGATGCGCGCGACGCGGCGGCGGCGGTTGTGCTCGGCTGCAATCTGGTCCACCTGCTGCTCGCGGCCATCGTGCTCGCGCTGCAGGTCGCACGGGTGCGCTGTGGACGGGTCGGCGTGCATGCGCCGTACGAGCCGCGCGTGGCCGGACTGCTGTGCGGCTACAACGCGCTGGCCCTGTGGGCGGCATGGGTGGCGCTGGTGCCGTTTCCGCAGGCCTGGGGCGGCACGTGATGGCGGGCCGCGTGGCGTATCAGGTGGCGCTCGGACCGTTGCTCTGGGGCGGCTGGTTCGTCGCGCTGTATGCCTTGCACGGTCTGCTGTGCGAGCACCAGGTCGACGAGGGCGACGTGCGCCTGAGCCTGTTCGGACTGACCGCATCCGCGGTGCTGGCGTCGGCCGTGCTGGCCGCGCTGTGCCGGCGGCATGCGCGCGACGCGGCGCTGGTGCCGGCGTTGCGCTTCACGGCGGCGCTGGCCGGCGGCCTGCATGCGGTGTCGGCCGTTACCATGCTGGTGATCGCCGCACCGCTGTTCGGGGTGGCGCCGTGTACCTGATGCGGGTGCTGCTCGTCGCGGCCTGGTCGCCAGCCGTACTGGCGCATGCCGAGGCCGCCCGCGGCGCAGAAGGTGGGGCGACCGAAGTCGTCGGTGCGCTGGTGCTGGCCGCCGTCTGGCTCGCCTATCTGGCCGGTGCGCGGCGCCGGCGTGCGCCGCGGCGCGCCGTCGCCTGTTTCCACGCGGGACAGCTCACCGTGCTGCTGACCGCCTTCGGGCCGCTCGATGTTCTCGCCGCTGACAGCGCAGCGCTGCACATGACGCAGCACATGTGCTTCATGCTGGTCGCGGCGCCGCTGTGGGTGCTGGCCAATCCTCTGCCGCAGTTCCGCGCGCTGGCGCGCGGCCGCCCCGCCGGCCTGTGGCGACTGCTCGCGCGCACCGGTCACGCGCCGGCGGTCTGGGCAGTGGTGCACGGCGCCACCCTCTGGTTCTGGCACGCGCCCGGGCCTTACCGGCTGGCGCTGGCCGATCCGTGGTGGCATCTGGTCGAGCACGCGAGCTTCCTCATCACCGCGGCGCTCTTCTGGGCGTCGTCCTTGCATGCCTATCCGCAGGCGCGCGGCGCCGCGGTCGTCGCGGTGGCGGCGACGCTGATGCACACCGGGCTGCTCGGCGCGCTGCTGACGCTGGCGCCCTTCCCGCTGTATGGACGCGGCAGCATCGAGGACCAGCAGCTGGCCGGACTGCTGATGTGGGGACCGGGCGGGCTGTTCTATCTTGCGGGCGGCGCCTGGATTGCACAGCGCTGGTTCGCCTTGCGGCACGGGCCGCTGCGTGGGTGAATGCCGGTCACGGCGCCGGCCTTGCGTCGATACCCTGCAGTTCGACGGCGACGCCGGGGTGCGTGCCGCTCGTCTCGGCCGGCGCGGAGATGTCGACGCGCGCGGCGTCCAGTCCGTGCATGTCCAGTTGCCGGCGCACGGCCTCGGCGCGCTGCTGCGCCAGTGCGGCGACCGCGTCGGGCGGCGCCTGCTGCCGGTCGGCCAGTTGCACGAACAGCGCGCGGTACCATGCCGCCGCGCCGTCGCCCTTGTCTGCGGAGGTAGCCTGCGGCATGCGCGCGGCGTGCAGGCGGACCACCACCCGTTGCACTGCCGGGTCACCGAAGTCGAGCAGTCCGCCGTCGTCGGGCACGCCGGCGAGCTGCGCCACTTCGCTGCGCAGCGCGGCTTCGCGCAAGGCCTGTCCGTCGAGTTTCTCGTCGTAGGCCGGGCGCAGGCGCACACCGAGGCCGGGGCGCTGCACCAGCGCGTCGGCCAGGCGGCCGAGCTTCTCTGTCTCGCCGGTCGTCAGACGGCTGCTGCCGGGGTCGAACTCGATCGCGCCGGACAGTTCGTCTTCGCCGCCGAGCAGCCGGCCGAGCATGCGGAATGGTGCGCCGACGATGCGTTTGACCGTGTTGTCGATGGCGTCCGCAACGACGCCGCGGTAAAGGATGCGCGCGTCGTCGACCTTGCCGCGCACCGGCACCTCGACCCGCGCCCGGCCGTCGCGGTCTTTCAGCAGCGCCAGGGCCAGTTCGAGGCCGCTGTCCTTGAGCCCGCCGGCACGCACGCGGTCGCCCAGCTTCACGTTCTGCAGCGTCACGACGTTCAGACCGTCCAGTTCGCGATCGCGGATGCGGTAACGAAGGTCGAGCCAGAGCTTGCCGGCGGCGATCTTGCGTCCGGCGAAAGTGGCGCTGTAGGGCGACAGCAGCGGCATGTCGATGTTGTCGAAGCGCACGTGCAGGTCGGTCATGTCGGCCAGTGCCGAGGGTCGCAGGCGCCCCTGGGCGCGGGCCTCGCCGTTCGGCCGGATGCGGCCGTGCGCCTCGATCGTGGCTTCACCGTCGGGCCGGTTGTCGACGCCGAGCAGCCGCGCGTTCACGTCGGTCACCCCGGCGGAGAAGGGCAGCACAAGGCTGTCGTCGGAAAAGTCGAGCGTGCCGCGAACGATGTCGAGGCGCTCGATGCGCATCGGCACCCGCGCCGGTGACGCGCCCGCCGGCCCGCCGCCGGCGGATGCCTTGGTGAGGCGCACCTGGCTCAGGTTCAGCTGGCGCGATTCGTCGATGGCTATCCGTCCTTGCGCGTCTTCGAGCGTGAGACGGGCGAGGTGCAGGGCGCCCGGCTGCCGCTCCAGGCGGCCGTGGGTCCGCACGCCGGCGGCTTTCAGCAGTGTTTCGCCGCTGTCCGGATCCTTCAGGTGCAGATCGGAGAGCGCGGCCCGGCCATCGACGCGCAGCGCGGGTCGACCGCCGTGCCGCAGTCGCAGGTCAGCGTCGAGTCGCCGCGCCGACAGGTCGAGCGGAGAGATGCCGCGCAGCAGCGGTGTCATGCGGTCCAGCGGTAGCGCATCGATGCGCAGCCGCGCGTTGGCGCCGCTGCCGTCCTGCCGGGCATTGCCGTCGACGCGCAGGCGGCCGTCGCCGGCACGCAGATCGGCGCTGTAGGACACCGGTGTGTCGGCGCCGCGCGCCAGACCACTCACCGTTGCCTGGCCTTTCAGCGTGATCAGCGTCGTCTTACGCTGCGCTTCGGCCAGCTGCAGCGTGAGCGCGTTCAGCGCCAGTTCGTCGATGCGGTAGTCCCAGCCGGCGCTGCGGCCGGTGGCGGGCGACCGACGGCCGCCGGCGCCGGGTGGGGCCATCAGAAGAGGCCGTCCGCGGGCATCGAGCTCGACCTGCAGCAGCAGGCCGTCGATGTCGACGCGGCGGACGGACAGGCGGCGTGCCGCGCTGTCGAGGTGGGCCCCCTGCAGCGCCAGTGCCGACGCGCCAATCGGCGCTGCGTCGGCCGCCCGCAGGCGGGCGCCGGCGAGCACCGCGTCGATTGCGCTGGCCGATATCGCGGCCGGCGACGTGGCAATGTTCAGTTGCAGCCGGCCGGTCACGTGATCGGCACCGACGCGCAGCGGCACCCTGAGGTCCTCGTAGCGCAGCGCCAGCTGTTCGGCCGACGTATCCGCCAGTTCGATCCGCCACGATGGCGCGTCTGGCGACGCTGGGGCGGGGCCGGTCAGACCGCTCCAGTTGAGCCGCCCGGCGGCGTCGCGGAGTACGTTCAGCTGGCCGGACTGCAGGCGCACGCCATCAAGGTGCAGGCGACGCGCGCCCGCAAGGCATCGCCCGCCGGCGACCGACAGGCGTTCGACCGCGAGCAGCGGCGCGCCGCCATCGACCGGCGTCAGTTCGAACGCGCGTGCCTCCATCTGCAGCGCTTCGAGCACCAGGGTCTGTCGCAGCGGGGCGCTGAAATCGATGCTGTAGTGGGCGCGGGCGTCGAGGCGCCCGCCGGTGACGCGTGCCGTCGAGGCGGGTAGCAGACGTTGCCACCAGAAGCCGGTGCGCACGCCGCTCAGCCACAGCCTGCCCTGACTGGCCAGCGCAGCCGGCCCGAACTCACCGTCAAGTTCGAGCAGGCCGTCGTCCGGCAGCGGCGCATGCACGCGGAAGCGCGCCGGGGCGGCGCCGACCGCCGTGGACAGGTCCGTCATGTCGGCACGCGCGTCGCGCAGCACCAGCGCTTCGGTGAGCGGGCCGGCGCGTACGCTGAGCGACTGGAACGTCAATGTCGTGCGCGCGATGTCCACCGGCGGCAGACGCGGGGTGACGCCTGTCTGCCGCGACTTCGTCGCCGGGCTGCCCGGCTCGGCAGCGGGTGCGCGCTGGACGCGGATGTCGACGCCATCCAGAGTCAGTTGCGACAGCTGCCAGCGGCGCGCGAGCACGCTGTGCCAGGCGATGTCGGCGTGGAGCCGGCCGACGTCGGCCGCGACGCCGGCTGCCGCCGACGACAGCGCGACGTCGCGTGCTTCGAGCGTGAGCCGGAACGGGTGGATGGACAGCTGGCCGATGCGTAGCTCGATGCCGTGGCGCTGCAGCATCTGCGGCAGGCGGCGCTCGACCTGCGCCGGCAGCCACAGTGCGAGCAGCGCGGCGTAGAGGGCAAGCAGCGACCCCAGCACTGTGACCAGCAGCAGCGCCGCGCGTCGGTAGCGGTGGCCGGCGCGCGCTCCGCTCATCTGCCGGCTCCGGCGGCGGCTTCGCTGCCACGCACGATGACGAGCAGGGAGGCGGCCAGCGGCGTGGCGAACAGCACCCCGAGCGCGCCGAACAGCGCGCCGAACAGGAGCTGCGCCGATATGGTCGCCACCGGCGGCAGGTGCACGCTGCGGAAGTCGATCAGCGGCGACAGCAGGTAGTTCTCCGCCGCCTGCACCGCAACGTAGAGCAGCGCCACCGACAGCGCAGTGGACGGGCTGACCGCGAGCGCGACGATCAGCGCCGGGCAGGCCGCCAGAGCGGGGCCGATGTAGGGGACAAAGTCGAGTGCAAAGGCGATCAGACCGAGCGCCAGCGCCAGCGGCATGTCGAGCAGCCAGAGGCCGATGCTCACCGCCACGCCGACCAGCGACATTTTCAGGAAAGTGCCCAGCAGCCAGCTGCGCAGTGCATCGACCAGCAGGTCGATGCGCTCGGCGGCCTGACGGCGGCGTGCGGCCGGCAGCAGTTGCAGCAGGCCGCGGCGATATACCTGCGGCGTGGCCGCGCCGTAAAGTCCCATGAACAGTACGACGAGGAAGCCGGCGACGATGCCTATCGTGTTCGAGAACAGGCCGCGCAGACCGGGCAGCCACAGTTCGCGATCGGGCACCAGCGTGCGCAGGTTCTTCTCGGACAGCAGTACGCGCGTCCAGTCATAGAGCTTGAAGCGGGCGCGCATCTGTTCCCAAGCCTGCTGCAGCCGCGGCCCGAGCTGGTCGATCTGGGTTGCCGCTTCGGCGCCGAGCAGGGCGAAGCCGAGGCCGAGCAGCGTCAGCATGGACAGCAGCACCACGGTCAGCGCAACCGGGTAGGGCAGTCCGGTGTGCCGGCCGAGCAGCGCCGACAGACCATGCAGGAAGATGCCGAACAGCACACCGGCGAAGATGAGCAGCAGCACGTTCGCGAGGTTCTCGATCAGCAGCGCCGCGGCGAGCAGCGCGACGCCCAACAGCACCGGCCGCGTCAGAAGAGGGGCCGGCGCGTGCCGCTCCGCCGGGTACGCTGCGCGGGACGGCAGCTGGCGCCGCCCGGGCAGCCGCTTCGCCCTCATGCGTTCAGCCGCCTAACGCGGTCGGTCACGATGCGACGGTCGGCACCGACCGGCATGGCAGGCCGCAACTCGCTGCAGACGCCGATCATCCGCAATGCATGAACCGACTGCGGCGCGTGAGCCGGCGCCTCGCGAGAGCGCGCTTCGTCGACACCACCGCCGGCGTCGGACGGCGACACGCCGTCGGCACTGATGATGGAGCCCGCGGTGGCGCCCACCGCGCCTTCGCGCAGGCAGGGCAAGTCGCGCGCAGCGGACGCGTCGCTGGTGATGGCTGTCGGCGGCAGCGCGGACTGCGGCGCGTCACCGAACACCATCGCAGCGCACAGAAGGAAGAGTGTGCAGAGACCGGATCGCGTGGCAGGCATTGGACACTCCGTCGAGTCAGGTGAACGGGGGTCAGCAAGCGGTGTGCCCCCGGTTGCGGCGTCAGTGCAGCTTGACCCGAGGTCGGGCGCGTCGGGTCAGGCACTCGCCGAGCGTGAGCGCCGCAGTGCGCAGCGGTCCGAGCAGAACGGCGAGGTGGCGGCGATGCAGCAGCCAGTAGCCGAAGCGGGCAGCGGCGCCGCCGAATATCGTGCTGCCGCCGCCGGCGTTCAGCGCGCCCACCGCGTGATCGCGTCCGAGCGTCACCAGATTGCCGCGTTCGCGGTAATGAAAGTCGGGCAGCGACTCGCCGCGCAGCCGTCGCTGCAGCGACTCGGCGAGCAGCGCAGCCTGCTGGTGGGCCGCCTGCGCTTTCGGCGGCACCGGCGGCGCGTCCGGATCGGGGCGGCAGCTGGCGCAGTCACCGAGCGCGAACACGTCGCCGTCGCGCAGGGTCTGCAGGGTGGGGCCGACCCGCAGCTGCCGCTGCGGCGTGAGGTCCAGTCCATCGGTCTGCGCCAGCACCTCGGCGCCCTGCACGCCGGCAGCCCAGACCACCAGGTCGGCGTCGATCTGCGAACCGTCGCGCAGCAGCAACGCGTCGCGGCGCACCTCGGCCACCTGTTGACCGAGGTGCAGCGTGACACCGCGTTGCTCGAGGTCCTGCTGTGCCCGCTCGGCCACCGCCTCCGGCAAGGCCGCGAGCAGGCGCGTACCCGCTTCGACCAGCGTCAGCTGCAGGGGCTGGGCGAGTTTCTGCAGGCGCAGACCGTAGGCGGCGATGTCCGGGGCCGCGGTGCACAGTTCGGCCGCCAGTTCGACGCCGGTGGCGCCGCCACCGACGATGGCGACCTGCACCGGCCGGCCGGTGCCGAGATCGGCGCGCGCGCACAGCGCCATCAGGCGACGGTGGAAATGTTCCGCGTCGTCCGGGGTATTCAGCGACAGCGCGTGCCGCCGCGCGCCGGGCGTGCCGAAATCGTTGTCGGTGCCGCCTACGGCCAGCACCAGCGTGTCATAGGCGACCGACCGGCGCGGCGCGATCTCCATGCCCTCGTCGTCGCACAGTGCGGCCAGCCAGATGCGGTGCGGGCCGCGCTCGACCGACTGCAGCCGCCCCTGGTGAAACCTGAAGCCGTGCAGCCGCGCCTGCTGCCGGTAGTCCAGCTCGTGCTGCTGGCGGTAGCGGGTACCGGCCGCGATCTCGTGCAGCAGCGGCTTCCACAGATGAGTGGCCGCCGCGTCCACCAGCACGATTTCCGCTTCGCCGCGATGGCCTGCCGTGCGCCCTAGACGCGCCGCCAGTTCCAGTCCGCCGGCACCGCCGCCGACGATGAGGATGCGGTGGCGCTGCTGTGCCTGCCGACGCGAGGCGAGCAGGGAGGTCGGCGGCAGTGTTTCGTGCGGCAGGCGGTTCATCCGCGATCCTTCGGCAGTGTCGGGAAGGACCTTCCCTGCAACGGCCGTGCCTGCCACAGCGTGCAGCCGCCGACGCCCGGCGTTGAAAAATGTGCAGGCCGCTTGCAAGAACCTCCGCCCGGCGAGCCGCCGCGCCCCGTTCCGGCGAAGGCATCGCGCTTGCTGCGAGCTCCGCGGCCCGGACGGGTCACCCCTTCAATTTCCACGAGGACGCGGACATGACCCCATTGAGACCGGAACAGGTGGCTGCTCTCGCCGAAATGCTCGACGAGGGCGAACGCGCGCTGAAGTCGGACGTCCATGCGCACGTCGCCAACCTGCGCGACACCAGCCCGCCCGGTCTTGAAGCCCCTGCGGGCGACGCGGCGGACGTGGCCGAGGCCGGGCAGATGCGCGAGAACGACAGCGTGGCGGTGTTGCGCGACGTGCGCGCACTGCGCGACATCGAGCTTGCGCGCGAGCGCATCGACGCCGGGCTGGCCGGCGTCTGCGTCGATTGCGAGCTGCCGATTCCGTTCGCGCGTCTGCGCCTGCAGCCGGCGGCGGTGCGCTGCGTCGAATGCCAGGAGGTGCTCGAACGGCGCGGGTCGCGCCAGCCCGACGGGTCGCCGATGCTGCAGATCTGACGCGACGTGCCGGCGTCAGCGCTGGCGGGTCGCGATGGCGCGCGCCAGTTCGGCCTTGGTCATCGCCGAGCGGCCGCGCACGTCCAGTTCGCGGGCGCGTTCATACAGTTCCTGCCGGGTGTGCCCGTACAGGTCCACGCCACCGAAGCTCTCGCCGCTGCCGTGTGCTGCGCGCGGGTCGGACGGGCCGGCGTGGTCCTTCGGTTCCCAGTGGTCGCCGACCTTCTCGAAGCGGTGCTTGAGCGAGGCAAAGGCGGTGCGGCGAGCACGCTCGCCGGGGCCGTAGGTGCGTTCGGCGCTGGCCAGCGTGTGCGCCCAGGTGCGCTGCGCCTCGGGTGGCGAGCGGCGCAGCGTGGCCGGCAGTTCGGGTGTGTTTCTCTTGGGCATCGCAGTCTCCTTCGTGCGGGTGTGTGGCGGGACGGGCAGCGCGAGCGGCATCAGCCTTCGTGCACTACGCTGGCGGGCGGCGCGGTGGCGGCGACGATGGCCTTCACCGGAAGATGATCGGACGCCACCCGCGCCAGTGGCGAGCGGTGCGTGGAAAAGGCCAGCAGCGTGTGGCGTGGCCGCACCCACACGCGGTCCAGCGCGAACACCGGCAGGCCGGACGGAAACGAGCGCTCGGCCGGCGAGTGGCCGAGCATGCCGTGCAGCCAGCGCAGCGGCCGGCCGAGCGGCAGCCACTCGTTGATGTCGCCGAGCACGATCACCTTGCGGTCGGCCGGCAGGTCGTGCAGCAGCTGCAGCATGCGCCGGACCTGGTAGCGGCGTTCGGCCGGGCGCAGCCCGAGGTGGGTGACGATGACGCGCACGCATTCGTCCTCGACCTGCAGGTCGACGGCCAGCGCACCGCGCGCCTCGCGCCGGCCGTAGCTGAGGTCGTAGCGCTGCACTGCCAGCACCGGCCGGCGTGTCAGCAGCGCGTTTCCGAAGCTGCCTTCGTGGCGGATGATGGTGTGGCCGGCATGTGCCTCCATGCCGGTCGCCCGCGCCAGATAGTCGAGCTGCATCGATTCGTGGTGGCCGTCGGCGAGGTTATCGACCTCCTGCAGCCCTACCGCGTCGCAACCCAGTTCGAGAATGACCTGGGCGACGCGCCAGGGGTCGGCGCGGCCGTCGCGGCCGACGCAACGGTGAATGTTGTAGGAGGCGATGCGCAGGCAGTCCTGCCCGAGCGTGTTGTCCAGATTGCGCCAGTCGACGAGGCCCGGGGTGCGCGTCGCCATCAGCTCCTCTCCGCCGCCTGTCCGGCCCCGTCGCGGTGTTCCTTGACCAGCCAGCGGCGCACGAACAGCGACAGCAGCACGATGCCGAGCGCAGCGGTCAGCAGCAGGCCATAGTCGAGGCGGCCGGGGTCGTCGAGCGCGGCTTCCAGCTGGTCGCCGAACACGGTGGTGGCCAGCGTTCCCGGCAACATGCCGAACAGGGTGCCGAGCAGGAAGGGCGCCAGCCGTATGCCGATGGCGGCCGCCACCACCCCTTCGATGGCGAACGGGGCGATCGGCAACAGCCGCAGCGCCGTGATGGCCAGCAGGCCGCGCCGGCGCAGCGTTTCGGCGATGCGTGGCAGGCGAGGGCCGGCAATGCGGTGCACCGTTGCCTCGGGCAGCAGCAGGCCGACCGCATAGGTCGCGAAGGCGGCGATCAGGATGCCGGACAGCGCGAACACGAAGCCCTTTTCCGGGCCGAAGGCGATCACCGCCGCCAGCGTGATCAGCGGTCGCGGAAACATCAGCAGACAGGCTGGCGTGTAGGCCAGCAGGATGAGCATGGGCGCCCAGCTGCTGTCGGCCATCGCGCGCGCCCAGCCGGTCACCCGTTCGGCATCGGCGACCTCGGTCAGCGGCGTGTAGCGCCACACCAGTGCCAGACCGAGCAACAGCAGCATGACGGCGCCAGGCAGCGCCACCCGCGCGATGGCCGCGCGCGACCAGCGACGCCGTCCGCTGGCGGGCGGCCGCGAAGGCGTGGCCTCGCCCTCATCGTCCGATGTGACCGGCGTGCCCAGCTGCAGCTCGGGACTGAAGGCTTCTACCAGCCCGTCGAACGTGATCGGCTGCTGCGGGTCGCCGACGCGAGCCAGTTCGATCACGGCCTCCGGCCAGTCGGGCTGGCGGTTCAGCGGCAGCAGCGTGCGCGTCCCACCCGACAGCGCCTCGATGGCCGGGCCGAGCGCGCCGTGCGTTTCGAACGCGGCGACGACCGCCGCGACCTCGACGTCGAGGTGTTCGGCCAGCAGGCGATGGCGTACGTCGCGGATGTAGGCCTGTACCCGCGCGTCGCCGCGCGCCTCGATCACCGCGTCGCATTCGCTGTCCATGCCCATCGAACGGTTGCTCAGATTGGCGGAGCCGACACGCAGCATGTCGTCGTCGACGATCATCAGCTTGGAGTGCAGGTCTATGCATACCTTGTCCGCCAGCCCGTCGATGTGCGGATAGAGGATGCGGAAGCGGCCGTGCCGGTCGGCGGCGCTCAGGCGCTCGACCAGACGGGTGCGCAACACGTGCATCGTGTGTTCCTCCAGCCAGCCGTGGCTGAACAGGCGGACCACGACGATCACCTCCGGCCCGTCCGGCTCGGCCAGCCGCGCCGCCAGTGCCTCGCCGACACTGCCTGCGGTGAAGTACTGGCTCTCGATGTAGATGCGTTCGCGCGCGCTGGCGATCATGTCGAGGAAGAGCTGCTCGACCTCGTTGACCGGCGGCGCGTCCGCCTGCGGCGGCAGGGTGCGCGCCAGCGCCACGTCGATGCCGGTCAGTTCGGGCTGAATGGCATCCGGCCACGGATCGCCGACGTCCTTCGCTTCCGGGATGCGGTGGCCGGTGGCGGCGAGCCAGCGCTCGCGTGCCACCTCGCCGATCGCGCGCGCGGCGTCACCGTCGAACATCAGCATCAGGTCGTGAAATGGCGGATAGGCCTTGTCGGCGCATTCGCGGCGCCTGTCGTCCGGACGGTGGGCGGACGTGTCCCAGCGGCGTACGGTCAGATCGAAGCCGCCGACGAAGGCGAGCGCGTCATCGATGACGACGATCTTCTGGTGGTGCGAGGCGCTGACCGGATGCGTGTTGTCGTAGCAGAAGTGCACGCGCCGGTGCGGCTTCCAGCCGAGCCCGAGACGGGGCGGCAGCTCGCGGTCGGTGCCGAACACCATCGGATAGTCCCAGTCGAGGATGCGCACCATCAGGCGGTGTCGCCGTCGTGCCAGCCAGTTCAGGAATTCGCCCAGCCGCGCTGGCGGCGCGCCCGGCACCGGCGGGTCGAAATGCAGCCGCGTGCGGCTGTCGAAGTCCCAGGCGAGGATGGTGATCGAACGCTGCGCCCGCTCGGCCGCCTGCATGAAGGTGCGGAAATAGTCTTCGCCGTCTATCAGCAGCGCCAGGCGGTCGGCGCGGCCGCGCGCGAAGCAGTTGCGACCGGGCACGCAGACGCTGTCCGTGCCCGGGGGCGGCGACGAGGCGTCGTCCGACGGCGTGTCGTCGTGCGGGCGCAGCGGAGTGGTCAGGAAGGGGCGCTCGGAGTTCACGGCTGACGATGGAGTGGAGTCGCCCAGCCTCAGCAATCGACATGCCGGGCCGGCCGTACCGCCCGGCGGGCGCTCCGGGAGCGCCGATTGCAGGCGCCGAAGGTTCGCCTAACGTGTGCGGGGCCCCGCGATGAAGAAGAACCTGGATATCGTGATCGTCACCGATACCTATCCGCCGGAGGTCAATGGCGTCGCGCTGTCCATCGTCCGCGTCGTGCGGCACCTGCGCAGTGCCCGCCATCGGGTCCGCCTGGTCCGCCCGCGGCAGCAGGACGAGGCCGCCAACGAGGGCGACCTGCTGGTGCGCGGCCTGCCGCTGCCGCGCTATCCGGGCCTGCGCTTCGGACTGCCGGCCTGGCGCCGGCTGTTGCGCGCGTGGCGGGAGGAGCGGCCGGATGTCGTGCACATCGTGACCGAAGGCCCGCTCGGCTGGTCGGCCCTGCTGGCTGCCCGTCAGCTCGGCGTGCCGGTCACCAGCGATTACCGCACCCACTTTGACGCCTACAGCAGCCATTACGGTCTGGGCATGCTGTCGGCCGCGGTGCGGGCGGTGCTGCGCGCCTTCCACAATCGCACCGACCTGACCTTCGTACCGACCGCGGCGCTTGAAATGCAGATGAAGCGCCAGGGCTACCGGCGCCTGGTCCGCGTGGAACGGGGCGTCGATACGCGGCTGTTCAACCCGCAGAGGCGCAGCCTCGAACTGCGCACCAGCTGGGGCGTGAAGCCGCACGATCCGGTCTTTCTGTACGTCGGCCGGCTGGCCCCGGAAAAGAATCTGGAACTGGTGCGCGCCGCCTTCGACACCATCCGCAGTGAGCAACCGGATGCGCGCCTCCTGTGGGTGGGCGACGGTCCGGCGCGACGACGCATGGACGACGGGCGACCGGGTGAAATTTTTACCGGTGTGCTGCACGGAAGTGAACTTGCGGCGCACTACGCGTCGGCCGACATCTTCCTCTTCCCCAGCGTCAGCGAAACCTTCGGCAACGTGCTGCTGGAGGCGATGGCCAGCGGACTGGCCATCGTCGCCTTCGATCTGGCCGCCGCGCGCGAGCACATGACCGACGGCGTGGACGCCAGTCTGCTCGTGCCAGCCTGCGACGGCGATGAACTGCGCGCCGCCGCAAGCTTCATCCACGCCGCCCGCCGGCTGGCCCGGCAGCCCGATCGCCGCCGCCACCTTGGCCGCGCGGCGCGTGAAACAGCGGAGGGCCTGACCTGGCCGGTGGTGCTCAACCGTTTCGAGGCGCATCTGCATGCCTGCGCCGCGCAACCGAAAGCCGCGCTCGGTGTGGCGGCCGCCCACTGAAGGGCCGCATCCGGTTGCGGCCTTCGATGCCAGCTGCGTGCAGCGGCTCAATCGGCTGCTCGACCATCGACCCTGCCTGATCGCAGCGCGGGCGATCAGCCGGCTCGGCGATGGCGAGGCCTGGCTGCTGCTGATCGCTCTGCTCGCACTGCTGCCGGGCGATGCCGGGATGCGCTGCGCGCTGCACCTGCTTGCCGTCGGTGCAGCCGGTCTGCTGGTCTACGGCCTGGTCAAGCGGCGGACGGCGCGTCGCCGCCCCTGTGTGTCGCTGCACGGTCTGCACCTGTGCATGTCGCCGCTCGACGAGTTCAGTTTTCCGTCCGGGCATACGCTGCACGCGACGTCGTTCGCGCTCGTCGCGCTGCTCCACCTGCCGCCGCTCGGGCTCGGGCTGCTCGCCTTCGCTGTGCTGACCGCACTGGTGCGCGTCATGCTCGGGCTGCATTACCCGAGCGACGTCGTGGCAGGCGCGGTGATCGGTGCCGCGCTCGCCGTCATGTCGCTATGGCTGCTGCCCGGCTGATCAGCGCCGTCGCGTCGCCGTTCTGTTCTCCGCTGTCCGCAGCGCAGGTGCCGCGCGCGGGCGCGCCGCCTGCAGCGGTCCGAGCAGCTGTTCGAGCGTGCTCGCGTAGTCCTGCAGCGTCATCGCCAGCCGGGTGCGGAGCAGCGTGTCGAGCAGACGCTGCGCCTGGCCGAGCACCGCCGGGTACTGTGCGTCGGCCGGGTGCAGCGCGAGCTGCACGGGTTGCGCAGCCGGCAGCCGGCGCTGGCCCTGCCAGACCAGCGACGCAGTCCGGCGCAGCGCGCTGCGTGTGCTGTAGGTGATCACCGGCATGCGGATGGCAAGGTCGGGCTGCAACAGGTGGAAGTGCGTTGCGGTGGTCGTGTAGCGGAAGGGTGTCACGCGGAGCGCGCGCCAGGCGCCCGGCCCGAGCAGCCAGGCCGGAGCGACGAAGCCGTCCACCGGCCAGTTGCGCTGCTCGAACCACTGGCGGCCCGCCATCAGGCGGGCGTGCGCGGGCGCAGCGCTCAGCGTGGCGAATTCGCCTTCGTCGGCGGTGAGCACCCGCCTGCGCCACCACTCCAGCGGATTGCGCGGCGGCGGACCTTCGTCGAGATGCACGTGGCCGTGCAGCACCAGTTCGTGCCCGGCCGCGCGGCAGGACTCGATGGCCTCGCGATAGGCGGGCGGCGTGTCGTCGCCCTGGCCGTGGTAGTCGGGCACCAGCAGCAGGCTCACGTGCAGCGGAGCGACCTCGCCGACGGTTTCGAGCAGGCGCTTGCATTGCGGCCAGGTGGACGGCGCGACGTCGTGAATGGACACGCACAGTACCGGGGGCGACAGGTCGGGCAGCATGATGGCTGATTTGCTAACCATGGTGATCGGGTCCGTGGCAGGCGGCGTAGTAGGTGCGGCCGAGCGTCGGCAGCACGTAGCACCAGTCGTGGCGCTCTGCGCGCAGGCGTGCCGCGCTGCCCAGCGCCGTGCGATCGCGCGCGAGCACCGCCCGTACGCCGTCGGCCATCGCCGCGGCGAAGCGCTCGGTGCCACGCTGCGGACTGCCGGCATCGGTCCGTGCCCCCACTGCGGCGTCCACCAGTTCCGCCTGTCCGCCGGTGCCGGCGACCACCGCGGGCACGCCGCAGGCCATCGCCTCCAGCGTCGCCAGACCGAAGGTTTCCTGGTCGCCGGCATGGACGAAGACGTCGCAGGCGGCGACCAGCGCAGCGAGCTTGCGCGGGTCCGACTGGAAGGGCAGCGCGCGCACCGCCCGATGGTGTGGCGGCGTGCCGTCGCCGATCAGCAGCAGCACGTGGCCGTCGCCGAGCAGGTCGAGCATGCGGTAGAGCACCGGCAGGTTCTTTTCCGGGCCGAAGCGGCCGAAATAGACGAGCAGGCGGTCGCCGGCAGCGAGGCCCAGCGCACGGCGCAGGCCCTGGTGAGCGCGGCAGGGGTGGAAGGCGCGGCTGTCCACACCCAGCGGCTGGTGCTGCACATGCTGCACGCCCATGCCGCCGAGCCGCTCGGTCATGCAGCGGCTCGGCGCGAGTACCAGATCGAAGCGCGCATACAGCCGGCGCATATAGGCTTCGGCGGCACGTTCGACCCCGGCGCCGGCCAGCCGCCCGAGCATGCGCGGCAGGTCGGAATGACAGAAGCCGATCACCGGTACGCCCAGCGCCTGCCCGGCGTCGACGGCCGCCCACGCGAAGTGGTAGGGGTCGGCTGCTTCGATCAGATTCGGTCGCAGCGCCTTCAGTGCGCCGAGGGCGGCGCGCGTATTCAGCGGCACGCGGTAGCCGCGCGAGAACGGCAGCGGCAGGCTGGGCACCTCGATCAGCCCGTCCGCCTGCCGTGCCGCCGGCCCTTGCGCGTAGCGCGGCAGCACGAGCGTGTGGCGGAACTGCTGCTGCGTCCGCAGCCAGCGCCGCTTCTCGCCCAGATAGCGGCGCACGCCGCCGCTGTGACTGGCGTACAGCATGGTGAGGTCACAGACGTGCAGCGGAGCCGTTCCGGCGCACGCGCTGCTCACGTCTGTCCCGGCTGCACGTGCTCGATCGGCTCGCGCGGGTCGAAGTCCACCCACTCGCCGTCGGCCCAGCGGCCTTCGGTGCGGTGCACCTCGCGCGCGCCACCTTCGTGCAGCAGCGCGATCGCTTCGTCCGCCGCGCCAGGCCGGTCCACATTGAGCGCAATCATCGGCCCGCCCTGCGGTTCGGCCGGATGTTCAACCGAGGCTTCTTCCGGGTCCGGCGCCTGCATGCCGCGCAGCGCGCCGACCAGTGCGCCGAGGTAGGCACCGACACCGGCGCCCGCCAGCGCGCCGACCGGGCCGCCTACGCTGCCGATGGCAAAACCGGTGGCGCTGCCCGCCGCGACGCCGGCGCCGCCGCCGACCAGGGCGCCGACGGCGGCGGTGCGGCCGGCACCGGAAGCGCCCTCGTCGCTGACGGCGTCGCCGCCCAGCCAGTAGAGCCCGCGCTGACCGGGCGGGTTCAGGAAGTAGGTGGCGTAGTCGTCGGCGCCGAAGCCGCGCGCCGGCAGCGTATCGACGACGGCCTGCAGCTGTTCGACCGAGTTGAAGTGTGCAGCGATGATCTGTGTCATGGGTGTCTCTCCTGTGGCTGAGGTTGGAGGGCGGCGCCGCTCAGGCGGCCCGCGGATGCTCGGCCGCGTGGGCGGCGCGCCGCAGTTCCACGCTCGGAATGCGCATCAGCGAGCGGTACTTGGTCACCGTGCGCCGTGCAAGCTGCAGGCCCTGGCCCGACAGCAGATGGGCGAGGCGCGCGTCCGACAGCGGCGCGGCCGGGTCTTCGGCGGCGATCAGTTCCCTGATCAGCGCGCGGATGGCGGTCGGCGAATAGGCGCCGCCGTCGTCCGCCGACAGCTGGCGCGAGAAGAAGTGCTTGAACTCGAACAGCCCCTGCGGCGTCGCCATGTACTTGCCATTGGTGACCCGGCAGACGGTGGACTCGTGCAAGCCCAGTTCCACCGCGATGTCCTTCAGCGCCAGCGGCTTCATCGCCGCGTCGCCGTAGCTGAAGAACACCCGCTGATGCTCGACGATGGCCGACGCGACCCGCTGTATCGTCGAGAAGCGCTGTTCGACGTTGCGCATCAGCCAGCGCGCTTCCTGCAGCAGGCGCGAGAACGAGCGCTCTCCCGGTTCGCGCCCGCCGGCCAGTTCCGCGTAGGCGCGGTTGATGCGCAGCCGCGGCTGTACCGCCGGGTTCAGCGTCGCCTGCCAGCGCCCGCGACGGCAGGTGACGATGACGTCCGGCACGATGTAGCGGGTATCGTCCGGACCGAAGCTGCGCCCGGGGCGCGGGTCCAGCGTGCGGATCAGCATGCGGGCGCCGTGCAGCCGGCTTTCGTTCCAGTCCAGCTGCTGCTGGATGCGGGTGAATTCGCGCGCCGCCAGCAGATCGAAGTGGTCGCGCACGAGCAGCAGTGCGTCGGCGCGCCCCTGGGCCTCCTCGGGTAGTGCGTTGAGCTGCAGCAGCAGGCATTCGCGCAGCGATCGTGCGCCGATGCCCACCGGTTCGAGCTGCTGCACCAGGCGCAGTGCGGCCAGCAGTTCCTGCGGCGCGACCTCGTGCTCGGGCGCGATCAGCGCCGCCAGTTCGTCCAGCGGCGTTTCGAGATACCCGGCATCGGTCAGCTCGTCGATGATCAGATCGGCGAGCGCGCGGTCGCGATCGCTCATCGACGACAGCTGCAGCTGCGCCCGCAGATGATCGCGCAGCCCGGTCGGCGCTTCCGCCCATTCCGTCCAGTCGGTTTCGTCGTCGTCGCGCGAACCGGCCGTGGTGCTGCCGTACGCGCCGTCGAACTGGACCGCCGGCTCCTCGGCGTCGTCGCGCCGGTCGGCGGCAGGCGCGTTGTCCGGCCCGTCGTCCGGCGTGGCGGAGGCGTTCGGTACGGCGCCGGTCACGGTCGGTGCTGCGGTGTCCTCTTCGAGAAAGGGGTTGCTGCCAAGAGCCTGTTCGACTTCCTGCGTGAATTCCAGCGATGACAGCTGCAGCAGGCGAAGCGCTTGCTGCAGCTGCGGCGTGATGGCGATGTGCTGCCGGAGTCTGAGTTCCATGCCAAGGCTCATTCGGTGTCCTTTCGGTTTCGGGTGTCGTTGTGCTCGGTGGCGGGCCGTTGGATCAGGACACCTACCTGCAAGAGATATGCCATCGACAGAATTACGGCTGCATGGGCGATGCCCGTCGGACGGCGTGGGCGAGGCCGGAAGTATTTACATCCGGACAGTAAGAATTGCGTGCGTTTTGCATGCCGGGCGAGGCCGATGTGGCGTCCCGACGCCTTCGCAGCGCACCCCGCGGGCGGCGGCCGCGACCCGCGCTTCCGCGCTGCAGATAGGTCCGTACCACGGTGGCGATCGCTGTTCCGGCATCGGTTTGGGGACCCCCGGGCAAGGCGGGCACGGAAACTGCAGATAGGGGGCCGGCAGCCGTCATGCGCTACGCCGCCGCATCCATTCCCGTGGTCGGCCCGGGCCGCGCCGCCACCGTTCCGAAGGAGGTACCGATGAACACCCCTGCATCCACAACGAATGTCCGCACGACGACATTGATTGCCGCGATTGCACTCGCCGGCGTACTGACTGCGTGCGAACGCACGCCCGAGCCGCCGGCGTCGGCGCCGGCCGATACATCGCGCGCCGAGGGCAACGCTCCGCCGACCGGCCTCGGCCCGGGCAGCGACGCGTCGCCGCCGCCGTCGAGTGCGGCGCAGACCGCTGCGCCCAGTCCGGAGGACAACAGCTTCGTCACGGCAGCGGCGGCTGGCGGGCGTGCCGAGGCGGAAGCCGGACGGCTGATGGCGGGTCGGGCCGCCGATCCGCAGGTGCGCGCCTTCGCCGAGATGCTGGACAAGGAACACACGGCGGCCAATACCGAGCTCGAACGCATCGCCGGTGCCAACGGCATCCCGCTGCCGCAGGGCATGGCGCCGGCCTCGCGCGAGCACATCGAGGAACTGAAGACGCTGACCGGCGCCGAGGCCGACGCCGCCTTCCTGCGCCATTTCGGCACCGCCGCGCACGAGGACACGATCGCCCTGTTCGAACGCCAGGCGAAGTCGGGACAGGTTCCCGAACTGCGCAGCTTCGCCGCCGACACGGCGCCCAAGTTGCGCGAGCACCTGCGCCTGGCACGCCAGCTCGAAGAGCGGCTGGCGACCGATGGAGGTACCCGCTGAGTGGACGTCGCAAGCGACTTCCTGCTGCGTCACCCGTGGCTCGGCCTGCTTGTTCAGTGCGGGCTGGCGGTGCTGATCGGCCTCGCGCTGCATGCGGTGATCGACCGCATCGCGCGCCGGCTGGCCGCGCGCTATGACATCGCCGAACGCATTGTCGTGCGTACGCGCGGTCCGGCGCTGCTGCTGCTGCCGCTGCTGTTCGTCCACCTGTCGCTGGCGGACGCGACCATTCCGGTCGGGCTGCTGACCGGCCTGCGTCATCTGCTGTCGATTGCCATCGTGCTGGTGGTCACCCTGTTCGCGGTGCGTGTCATCAGTGCGATTGCCGACGTGATCGAAAGCCGGCATCCGGTGAGCGATGTCGACAATCTTCACGCACGCAGTGTGCAGACCCAGGTGCGGGTGCTCGCCCGCACGGCGATGTTCATCGTCGGCCTGCTCGGCGTCGGCTCCGTGCTGATGACCTTTCCGAACGTGCGCCAGATCGGCGCAAGCCTGCTGGCGTCGGCCGGTCTGGCCGGCATCATCGCCGGCCTGGCCGCCCGGCCGGTACTTGGCAATCTCATTGCCGGGTTGCAGATCGCGCTTACCCAGCCCATCCGTGTCGATGACGTTGTGATCGTCGAGAACGAGTGGGGGCGCATCGAGGAAATCACCGCCACCTATGTCGTGGTGCGCATCTGGGACCAGCGGCGCCTGGTGGTGCCGCTCGAACATTTCATCCTGAACCCCTTCCAGAACTGGACGCGCACCACCTCCGATCTGCTCGGCGCGGTCTATCTTTGGGTCGATTACCGCGTACCGGTCGAGCCGCTGCGCGAACGGCTGCGCGAAATCCTCGATGCCTCGAGCGAATGGGATCGCCGGGTCTGCGCGCTGCAGGTGACGGACATGACGGATCGCGCGATGCAGCTGCGCTGCCTGATGAGCACGCAGAACGCCGGCGCAGCGTGGGATCTGCGCTGCAAGGTGCGCGAGCAGATGGTGGCCTATCTGCAGAAGGTGTCGCCCGAATGGCTGCCGCAGATCCGCACGCGCCTGCTCGACGGCGCGCGCAACGACGACGATGCGTCGGCCGGTCCGTCGCGGCCGCGCATGGACGCTTACTCGGAGGCACCGGCGCCATGAGGACCTTTCTGTGCGGCCGATGCAGCAGTCCGGTGTTCTTCGAGAACACCGCCTGCGTGCGCTGCGGCGTGATGCTGGGCTTCGTGCCTGGGGAGCTGGACATGGCCGCCTTCGAGACGGGTCCCGACGGACGCTGGATGCGCCAGGGCGGCGGGGCGGGGGAGGGCAGCCGCTGGAAGCCCTGCCGCAACTACAGTGAGCGCCAGCGCTGCAACTGGATGATTCCGGCCGACGAAGACGCCGATTTCTGCCTCAGCTGCCGGCACAGCGAAGCCACCGAGGCGACCGCCGATCCGGCCTGCGACGAACTGGTGCGTCGGCTGGAGGCGGCCAAGCGTCGGCTGTTCCACTCGCTGCTGCGTCTGGGGCTGCCGGTACTCGATCAGCCGGGGCGGCGCGAGCCGCTGTTCCGCTTCCTGTCGCGCAAGCACATCGGCGGCGCGGTGACCACCGGCTATGCCGACGGCGTCATCACGGTGGACGTGATGGAAGCCAACGACGCCTGCCGTGAAGCGCGCCGGATCGGGCTGGGCGAGCCCTACCGCACGCTGCTCGGTCATTTCCGCCACGAGATCGGGCACTACTACTGGGACCGCATCCTGTCGGGCGGACCGCGCCTGAACGACTTCCGCGCGCTGTTCGGCGACGAGCGCCGCGACTATGCCGAGGCGCTGCGTGATCACTACGACGAAGGACCGGCGCCGGACTGGAGCGAGCGCTACATCAGCGCCTACGCGTCGGTGCACCCGTGGGAGGACTGGGCCGAATCGTTCGCCCATTACCTGCACGTGTCGGACGCGCTCGACACCGCGGCGCACTGGGGTTTTTCGCTGCGGCCCGGCGTGGTAACCGGCGGCTGCGTGGAGGCGGCCGCGTGCAGCGACGAGCGGCCCTTCCGCGACGTGCTGGTCGAGCACTGGCTGCCGCTGTCGCAGTTCCTGAACAGCATGGGGCGCAGCCTCGGACACGGCGACGCCTACCCCTTCATCGCGGCGTCGCCGGTGCTCGACAAGCTGTGTTTCGTGCACGACTTCGTCTGCGCGGCGGTGCAGCAGCCGGACGCGGTGCGGAGGTGCGCATGAGCCGCGCCGACCTTGTCCGCTTTCCGCTGCTCGAGGCCGGGCAGCCCTATCCGCTGGGTGCGACGGTGACCGAGGAGGGCATCAACTTCGCGGTTTTCTCGGCGCACGCGACGCGTGTCGACCTGTGCATCTTCGACGAGGCGGGCCGCATCGAGGTGGCCCGGCGCGAACTGCCCGAGTTCACCGACGAGGTGTGGCACGGCTTCCTGCCCGGCGCGAAGGCGGGCCTCGTCTATGGCTACCGCGTCCATGGTCCGTGGCAGCCGGAGGAGGGCCACCGCTTCAATCCGCACAAGCTTCTGCTCGATCCGTATGCGCGCGAGTGGGTCGGCCAGCTGCGCTGGTCGCCGGTGCTGTTCGCCGGCGACGCGGCGCCGAGCGGCGCGCTGCTCGGCGTGGACAAGCGCGACAGCGCGTCCTACATGCCGAAGGCGCGCGTGGTGGCCGACCTGCCGCCGCTGTCGCAGCCGAGACCGGCCGTTCCGTGGGACCGCAGCGTCATCTACGAATGCCACGTGCGCGGCATGACGCGCCAGCATCCGCAGGTGCCCGGCCGCCTGCGCGGCACCTTCGCCGGGCTGGCGCACGACGCGGTGATCGCTCACCTGGTGTCGCTCGGCGTGACGGTGGTCGAACTGCTGCCGGTGCATGCCTTCGTCGACGACGCGCAGCTGACCGACCGCGGCCTGCGCAACTACTGGGGCTACAACACGCTCGGCTTCTTCGCGCTGGAACAGCGCTACCTCGGTGCCGGCGGTATCGGCGAGTTCCGCGCGATGGCGGAGCGGCTGCACGAGGCGGGCATCGAACTGATTCTCGACGTCGTCTACAACCACACGGCCGAGGGCAACGAAATGGGCCCGACACTGAGTTTCAAGGGGTTGGACAACGCCTGCTGGTATCGCCTGAATCCGGAGAACCGGCGCCACTACATCAACGATACCGGTACCGGCAACACGCTCAATCTGAGCCATCCGCGCGTGCTGCAGATGGTGATGGACAGCCTGCGCTACTGGGTCGTGCAGATGGGCGTCGACGGCTTCCGCTTCGATCTGGCGACCATACTCGGGCGCGAGGCCAGCGGCTTCGACCAGGGCTGCGGCTTCTTCGACGCGATGGCGCAGGACCCGGTGCTGCAGCACATCAAGCTGATCGCGGAACCGTGGGACTGTGGCCCCGGCGGCTACCAGCCGGGCAACTTTCCGCCGCGCTGGGCGGAGTGGAACGACGCCTTCCGCGACACGGTTCGCTCGTTCTGGCGCGGCGACGAGATGCAGGCGGCCGCGCTCGCCACGCGGCTGACCGGCTCGGCCGATCGCTTCGACCAGCGCGGGCGGCGTCCGTGGGCCAGCGTCAACTTCGTCACCGCGCACGACGGCTTCACGCTGCACGACCTGGTGTCGTACAACCATAAGCGCAACGACGCCAACGGCGAGGACAACCGCGACGGCCACGACGACAACCGGTCGTGGAACTGCGGCGCCGAAGGACCGACCGACGACAGCCGCGTGCTGACGCTGCGCGAGCGGCAGAAGCGCAACATGCTGGCCACGCTGCTGCTGTCGCAGGGTACGCCGATGCTGCTTGCCGGCGACGAGTTCGGGCGCAGCCAGCAGGGCAACAACAACGCCTACTGTCAGGACAACGAACTGAGCTGGCTCAACTGGACCGGGCTGGACGATCCGGCGGGCGAGCAGCTCAGCGCCTTCGTGTGCCGCCTGCTGAAGCTGCGCGCCGCGCTGCCGGCGCTGCGCATGGCGCGCTTTGCCACCGGCGGCGATCCGGAGAGCACCTTCCGCGACGTCGTCTGGCTTCGCTCGGACGGCGAGGAAATGCAGGCAGGCGACTGGAACGACGCGCAGATGCGCTGCTTCGGCATGCGCGTCGACGGCCGTGCGCTACGTCTGCACGAACCCGACCCGGCGACCGAAACGCTGATCGAGCTGGTGGTCAATGCCTCGCCCGAGGTCGTCGGCTGGACGCTGGACGACGGCGACAGCGAATACCCCTGGCGGCGCCTCATCGACACGTCGAGCGGATACGTCGCCGCGGTCGAGCGTAACAACGGTCGCGTGCTCATCGCCGGGCGCTCGCTGCAGCTGTTCGCCACCGGCCTGACCGCCGGCGGCGAGGAAATGCTCGCGGCGCTGCAACGCGCGCTCGACGGGGTCGATGCCTCGGAGGCGGTGTCATGAACGCCGTCATCCGCACCGCAACGCTGCAGAACCGCTACCTGCGCCGGCTGCGCAGGGGCGACGGCTTTGTCTACGTGACGACGGCCGGACGCCCCTATGTCGACCGCGAAGGTCTGGCGCGCATCGCCGCGCTGGCGATTCCGCCCGCCTATACCGACGTCTATGTCAGTCCGGACCCGGACGCGGAACTGCAGGCTTTCGGGCGCGACGCGCGCGGGCGGCTGCAGTACCGCTATCACCCCGACTTCGTCCATCGCAACGCGCTGCGCAAGTGGCGCCGCCTGTCGCGCTTCGCCGACGCCCTGCCGCAGATGCTGGCGACGGCAGGTGCCGACCTTAGGCGCAGCGGTCTGCCGCGGCGCAAGGTGCTGGCGCTGATGACGCGGCTGCTGCACGCGGTGTACTTCAGGGTCGGTGACGAGAGCTATACGCGGGCGCACCGCAGCTACGGCCTGACCACGCTGTGCAAGCGCCACGTCGCCATCGAGGGCACGCAGGCGGTGTTCCGCTACCGCGGCAAGCATGGCGTGATGCAGGAACAGGTGGTACGCGACCGTGGCGCCGTGGCCGTGCTCGGCCGTCTGCTCGAACTGCCGGGCAAGACGCTGTTCCAGTACGAGGAAGGCGGCCTGCGCCGGCCGGTGCGGGCGGCGGAACTGAACGCCTACATCCACGAAACGATAGGGTCCTTCTCCAGCAAGGATTTCCGCACCTGGGGCGGCACGCTCAAGGCCGCCGAATTCCTGACGCGGCAGGGGCCGCTGGACGACGCCCAGGCGGCACCGCGCGTGCTGCTGCGCTGTGTGCGTTCGGTCGCCGCCAGCCTGGGCAACACCGCGCCGGTCACCCGGGCGAGCTACATCTGCCCAGTCATCTTCGATCTATATCTGTCCGGCATCGTGCTCGAGGACTACGCGTCCGACGAGCCTGAGGACGGACTGTCGCGCAGCGAGGCAGCGCTGCGCCGGATGCTGGCCAGCGCGCCGGCCCGCCGTGCGGTGCGCTCGTCGCCGCCCGGCGCCCGGCGCGAGCAGTCCGGCGAGGCACGCCATCTGGCGCGTGTTCCGTCGAAAAGTGCGCAATCCGATCGCCCGGTCGCGGATGCGAACTCACGTGGAGGTGAATCATGATTTCCGGGAAATCCATTCTTGCATTCGTGATGGCGGGCGGCGAAGGTGGCCGTCTCCATCCGCTGACGGCCGAGCGCTCCAAGCCCTCGGTCCCCTTCAACGGACGGCACCGCATCGTCGATTTCGTGCTGTCCAACCTGGTCAATTCCGGCATCAACTCGATCTACCTGCTGGTGCAGTACAAGTCGCAGTCGCTGATCGAGCACATCCGGCGAACCTGGGTCATGAGTCCGCTGTTCCCGAACCAGTTCATCACCGTCGTGCCACCGCAGATGCTGCACGGACCGGAGTGGTTCCAGGGAACGGCCGATTCGGTCTACCAGAACCTGCACCTGCTCGATCGCGTGCGGCCCGATCTGGTGCTGGTGTTCGGGGCCGACCACATCTACCGGATGGATATCCGCCAGATGGCGCGTCATCACCTCGAAACCGGCGCCGACGCGACCGTGGCGGCCTTGCCGGTACCGGTCGAGAACTCGGCCTCGTTCGGCATCATCCGCACCGATTCCACCGGCCGCATCCGCGACTTCCAGGAAAAGCCGGCGACGGCCGAGTCGATGCCGGGACGCAAGGGCTATGCCTTCGCGTCGATGGGCAACTACATCTTCAATACCGAGGCGCTGGTCGAGGCGCTGACGCGCGCCCACTCCAAGGGTGGGCACGACTTCGGCAAGAACCTGCTGCCGGCGATGGCAGAAACGCACCGGCTGATGGCCTACGACTTCTCGACCAATGTGGTGCCCGGGCTGCGCGACTGCGAGGAGGTCGGCTACTGGCGCGACGTCGGCACCATCGACGCCTACTACGACGCGCACTTCGACACGCTGGGCGAGGACCCGCGCTTCTGCATGTTCAATTCGCGCTGGCCCATCTTTGCCGCGCCCGATCAGACCGAGGCGGCGCAGGTGATCGACGGCCACCTGCGCACGGCGTCGATCGCCGCCGGTGTGCTGATACGGCGTGCCGTCATCCAGCGCTCGATGCTGCGCCGGGACGTCGTGGTGGAGGAGGACGCCGAGGTGTCCGACTCCATCGTGATGGACCGCACCGTGATCGGACGCGGCGCGAAGATCCGGCGCGCCATCATCGACCAGAACAACTTCGTGCCGCCCGGCATGCGCATCGGCTTCGACGAGGCGGAGGACCGCGCCCGTTTCCACGTCAGTGAACGCGGCATCGTCGTCGTCGGGAAAGGACAGCTGACGCCATGACGGAACTGCGCAGCGCCGGGCCCGGGGTCAGCAGCGTGGAGACGCTTTCGTTCATTCATCGCATGCCCTTCGGACCGTGTCCGGCGAACGGCATCGACGACAGCCAGGGTTACCTGTTCAGGCTGTACGCGCCGGCGGCCGGCCAGGTCGAGGTGCTGCTCGCCACCGCTGACGGACACGAGGACGCACATCCGTGCCGGCGTACCGACGACGGCTGGTGGACGCGCACCGTGCCGTACGCCCGCACCGGTGATCGCTACCGCTACCGGGTGGACGGCACCGAGGTGCCGGACCCGGCGTCGCGGGCCAATCCGGACGACGTCGGCGGACCCTGCCAGCTGGTGGACCCGGCGCGCTTCGAGTGGCGGCCTGCCGAAGCGCAGTGGCAGGGGCGACCGTGGTGCGAAGCGGTGATCTACGAACTTCACGTCGGCACGTTTACGCCGGAAGGCACATACGCCGCCGCCGAGGCGCGTCTCGAAGAACTGGCGGCGCTCGGCATCACGGCAGTCGAACTGATGCCGCTGGCCGAATTTCCGGGTGCACGCGGCTGGGGCTACGACGGCGTGCTGCCGTTCGCGCCCGAGTCGTCCTACGGCACGCCGGACGATCTGAAGCGCTTCGTGCAGAGCGCGCACCGGCTCGGGCTGATGGTGCTGCTCGATGTCGTCTACAACCATTTCGGCCCCGAAGGCAATTACCTGCATCTGTACGCGCCGTCCTTCTTCACCGCGCAGCACCAGACACCGTGGGGTGCCGCCATCGACTACGAGGGCGAGGCCCAGGTGCGCGAGTTCTTCATCCACAACGCGCTCTACTGGCTGCAGGAGTTCCGCTTCGACGGCCTGCGACTGGACGCCGTGCATGCCATCATCGACGGGTCGAGCACGCATTTCCTCGAAGAGCTGTCGCGACGGGTGCGCCGTGAACTTGCCGACCGGCGCATCCACCTCGTACTCGAAAATCCGCTCAACGGCGCGCAGCGGCTTGCCGGAGAAGCCGACCCGGGGCGCTACGAAGCGCAGTGGAACGACGATTTCCACCACGCGGCCCA
Source organism: Methyloversatilis sp. NSM2 (assembly GCF_038066675.1). NCBI lineage: Bacteria > Pseudomonadati > Pseudomonadota > Betaproteobacteria > Nitrosomonadales > Sterolibacteriaceae > Methyloversatilis > Methyloversatilis sp. NSM2. Next base: position 181,167 of record NZ_JBBUKV010000004.1, on the reverse strand, counting down.
CGTCATCCTGACCGGCGAGACCGACGGCTACTACGGCGACTTCGCCAGCGCGCCGGTGCACCACCTCGCGCGCTGCCTGCTGCAGGGCTTCGCCTACCAGGGCGAACATTCCGCCTTCCACGGCGGGCCACGCGGCGAGCCCAGCTGCACGCTGCCGCCGACCGCCTTCGTCTGCTTCCTGCAGAACCACGACCAGATCGGCAACCGCGCGCTGGGCGAGCGGCTGGCCGCCATGGTGCCGACGCACCGGCTGCGCGTGCTGGTCGCGGTGCTGCTGCTGTCGCCGTCGCCGCCGCTCATCTTCATGGGCGAGGAGAGCGGCGCCACCAGCCCCTTCATGTATTTCTGCGACTTTGAAGGCGAGCTCGCGCGCAAGGTGAAGGAGGGCCGGCGCAACGAATTCGCCGCCTTCGCCTGGCCCGACGGGCCGCGTACCGTTCCCGATCCCTGCGATCCGGAAACCTTCTCCCTCAGCAGGCTGGACTGGCGCCAGCGGGAAGAGGCGGTCGGCCGGCAGTGGCTCGCCTTCTATCAGGCAATGCTGACGCTGCGCCGCGAACGGGTGGTGCCTTGCGTTCCGCTGCTGCAGACCGGACGCTGCAGCAGCATGCTGTTCGGCGACACCGCGTTCGAGATCCGCTGGTCGGGCGAAGGCGTTTCGCTCGTCATGCAGGCCAATCTGGGCGATGCGCCGGAGGCGGTACCCGACGTACCGGGGGCGCAGCCCTTCGCCGCCGTCGGCGGCGGTGGCGATGGCGAACCCGGTCTGCCGCCCTGGTCGATGCGGATGTTCGTGCTGCATAACGGGGCGACGCAATGAGCGGAGCTTTCGCTGCGCTGTGCAGCCGGCTCGGCATCGCGCCGGATTTCGAGGACGCCTGGGGACGCCGCTTCGAGGTGCCGGAGGAGAGCCGCCTGGCGCTGGCGGCAGCACTCGGACATCCGCTGGCCGGCGGTGACCCCGATCGCGCTGCCGTCGCCGCCCTGGCTGCGCTGGACGATGCCGACGCCGCCCGCGTGCTGCCGCCGGTCATCGTGCTGTCGCTGGGCGAAGGGCCGCTTACGCTGACGCTGCAATCGGAAGAGGCGGTGCGCGCCGGCGTGCTGCATTGGCGGCTGGTGCTCGAACAGGGCGGCGAACGGCGCGGGCGCACCGCGCTCGGGCGTACCGAGGACGGCCGCACCGCCACCGTGGCGCTGGACTCCTCGTTACCCGCCGGCTGGCACCGGCTGTCCCTCTATCTGCCGGGCGCGACGCCGCGCCTGCTGGTCGAAAGCACGCTGGCGCTGTGTCCGGCCGCCTGCATGCGTCTGCCGCGCGAAGGCGAGGGCGCGCGGCTGTGGGGGCCGGCGGTGCAGGTGTATGCGCTGCGTTCGCCGCACAGCTGGGGCATGGGCGACTTCGGCGATCTGCGCCGGCTGATCGACCTCGCCGCCGACGCCGGCGCCCACTTCGTCGGCGTCAATCCGCTGCACGCGCTGTTCCCGCACGACCCCGAGCGGGCGAGCCCGTACAGCCCGTCGAACCGCGAATGGCTCAATGTGCTGTACATCGACATCGAGGCGACGCGCGACTTCGGCGAGTGCGGCGCGGCGCAGGCGCGCGTCGCCGATCCGGCGTTCGCGGCACGGCTCGACGCGCTGCGCGCGACCGAGCTGATCGACTACCGCGGCGTGGCGGCCGCCAAGCTCGAGGTGCTCGAACTGCTGTACACGCACTTCCGGCACGAACATCTGGACCGTGGCACGCAGCGCGCCGGCCTGTTTCGCGACTTCCAGCGCGAGGGCGGACGCAGCCTGCGCCTGCATGCGCTGTTCGACGCGCTGCAGGCGCACTTTCACGCCGTCGATTCCGCGGTCTGGGGGTGGACGCTGTGGCCCGAGCCCTACCGCGATGTCGACGGCGAAGCGGTGCGCGCCTTCATGCTCGAGAACGAGGAGCGCATCGAGTACTTCGAGTACCTGCAATGGCAGGCCGAGGCACAGCTCGCGACGGTGGCGCGCCGGGCGCGTGCGCGCGGCATGCGCATGGGGCTGTATCGCGACCTCGCGGTGGGCGTCAATGAAGGCGGTTCGGAAACGTGGATACGGCCACATCTGCACGCGGCCGGCGCACACGCCGGCGCGCCGCCGGACGAACTGAATCCGGCCGGCCAGGACTGGGGGTTCCCGCCGCTCATTCCGCAGCGGCTGCAGCAGGACCCCTCGTCCTTCCGTGCCGTGCTGGCGGCCAATATGCGGCACGCCGGCGCACTGCGCATCGACCACGTGATGAGCCTGATGCGGCTGTTCTGGCTGCCTTCGGGCGGCACGGCACGCATCGGCGCCTACGTCGGCTATCCGATGGACGAGCTGTTCAGGCTGCTGTGCCTGGAAAGCGTGCGCAACGAGTGCATCGTCATCGGAGAGGATCTGGGCATCGTACCGCCGCAGGTGCGGGCAGCGATGGATCGCTACGGGCTGCTGTCCTACCGGCCGCTGTACTTCGAAAGCCGCGACGGCGTGTTCCAGCCGGCGCGCAACTGGCCGGCCGACGCATTGGCGGTGGTCGGCACGCACGACCTGCCGACGCTGAGCGGCTACTGGAGCGCGCTCGACCTGCAGCAACGCGATGCGCTCGGCCTGTATTCGGACCCGGCGCTGCGCGAACGCCAGGCGGCGCAGCGCGAAAGCGACCGCGGCGCATTGCTCGACGTACTCGAGGCGGAAGGCCTGCGCCTGCCGGAGGACGCGGCATCGGCGACGCATGCGGCCGACCCGGCGCTGATGCTCGCCATCTACCGCTACCTCGCACGCACGCCGGCGGCCATGGTGGCAGTGCAGCTGGAGGACGTGCTGGGGCAGGCCGAGTCGGTGAACCTGCCTGGCACCAGTGAGGAGCGCTGGCCGAACTGGCGGCGCAAGCTGGACTGCGATCTGGCCGACATCGGCGCCGATGAGCGCTGGTTCGCGCTGGCCGCGGTGATGAATGCCGAACGGCCGGCGTCGGCGCTGCCGCTGTCCGGCGGCCCGCCCGACTTCCAGCCGCGCGAGGCCGATGTGCCGCGGGCGACCTACCGTCTGCAGTTCCACGGCGGCTTCGGCTTCGCGCAGGCGGAAGCGGCCTTGTCCTATCTGTCCGACCTCGGCATCAGCCACATCTATGCCTCGCCCTATCTGAAGGCGCGGCCCGGCAGCAGTCACGGCTACGACATCGTCGACCACGGCAGCCTCAACCCCGAAATCGGCGACGAACAGCAGTTCGACCGCTACTGCGCGCGGCTGGCCGAGTACGGCCTGGGTCAGCTGGTCGACGTCGTGCCCAATCACGTCGGCGTGCTCGGCGGCAGCAACGACTGGTGGCTGGACGTGCTCGAGAACGGCGCCGCGTCGCCATTCGCCCGCCATTTCGACATCGACTGGAATCCGCCCCTGCCGGAACTGCAGGGCAAGGTGCTGCTGCCGGTGCTCGGCGACCAGTACGGCAGGATACTGGAGGCCGGCGAACTGCAGCTCGCGTTCGACGAGGCGAGCGGCGCCTTCTGCGTGCGCTACCACGAGCACGCCTTCCCGGTCGATCCGTCCGACTACCCGGCAATACTCGAGGCCGGCGTCGACGACGATGACGACGACTGCGGCGTCGAGCTCGAAACGCTGATTGTCGCGCTGGCCCATCTTCCGGCGCGCGACGTCGAGTCGAGCGGGCTGCGCGACGAACGCCTGCGCAACGCGGCGCTGTTCAAGCGCCATCTGGCGGCGCTGCACGCACGACTGCCGGCGGTCCGTGCGCGGGTTGAGAGCGGCGTCGCGGCGTTCAACGGCACCCCGGGCGAGCCGTCCAGCTTCGACCGGCTGGACGCGCTGCTGTCGCGCCAGGCCTACCGGCTGGCGTCATGGCGGGTGGCCGCCGACGACATCAACTACCGCCGCTTCTTCGACGTCAATGATCTGGCCGCGCTGCGCATGGAGGAGCCGGCCGTGTTCGACGCGACGCACGCGCAGGTCTTCCGCTGGGTGGCGCAGGGCAGGGTGACCGGCATGCGCATCGATCATCCCGACGGGCTGTCCGATCCGGCCGGCTACTTCGTCCGGCTGCAGAAGCAGTACGCCGAAGCGCGCCGCCGCGCCGACCCGGGCGCGAGCGAGCCGACGCTCTACCTCGTGGTCGAGAAGATACTGGCCGAATTTGAACCGCTGCCGGCCGACTGGCCGGTGCATGGCGGTACCGGTTACCGCTTCGCCTGCCTGTCGCACAGCCTGATGGTGGACGCCGCGCAGGAGGCGCGCTTCACCCGCGTCTATCGCGCGTTCACCGGCGAGGTACGCGACTTCAGCACGATGCTGCGCGACGCCAAGCATCTGATCATGACCCACTCGCTGTCGGGCGAACTGGGGCGTCTTGCCGCGCAGCTGCACGCGATCGCGCAGTGCGACCGGCGCACGCGCGACTTCACGCGCAGCCGGCTGCGCAGTGCGCTGAGCGAGATCATCGCCGCCTTTCCGGCCTATCGCAGCTATATCGGTCCGGCCGGTCATTCGCAGCACGATCGCCGCCTGGTCGAGCGCGCCGTGGCCGAGGCGGCGGCGCTCGGACTGGCCGGCGACGCCAGCGTGCTGCGCTTCGTGCGCGACGTGCTGCTCGGTGCGCCGACCGAACCCGACCCGTCGCTGCGCGCGCTCAAGCTCACCTTCGCCTGCCGCTTCCAGCAGTTCACCGCGCCGGTGATGGCCAAGGCGATGGAGGACACCGCCTTCTACCGCTATAACCGGCTGGTGTCGCTGAACGACGTCGGCGGCGACCCGCGCACCTTCGGCATCGGCATCGACGACTTCCACGGCGCCAACGAGCGCATCGCGTGCACGCATCCGTTCGGCCTGCTCGCCTCGTCGACGCACGACAGCAAGCGCTCGGAGGACGTGCGGGCGCGCATCGACGTGCTGTCCGAAATGCCCGGCCCGTGGCGTTTCGCGCTGCGGCGCTGGCGCGGCATCAACCAGCGGCGCAAGACCCGCCTGGGCGACGGACTGGCGCCGTCGGCCGACGACGAATACCTGCTCTACCAGACCCTGGTCGGCGTGTGGCCCTTCGACGCCCCCGGCGACGACGCGCCGCCGCTGCGCGAGCGCGTCGAGGCCTACATGATCAAGGCGGCGCGCGAAGCGAAGAGGCACACCAGCTGGATGAATCCGGACCCCGCCTACGAAACCGCGCTGGCCGACTTCGTGCGCCGTCTGCTGGCGGGCGACGCGGCGCGCAACGCCTTCCTCGCCGATTTCCTGCCGCTGCAGCGCGCGGTGGCATTGTTCGGCGGCTACAACAGCCTGTCGCTGCTGCTGCTCAAGCTGACCGCGCCCGGCGTGCCCGACACCTACCAGGGCTGCGACACCTGGTGCTTCACGCTGGTCGATCCGGACAACCGGCGGCCGGTGGACTTCGACCGCCGCAGCCGCATGCTGGCGGACCTCAGGGCGCGCTGGCCGGACGGCGCCGACGCCGAGGGCCTGCGCGAAATGGTGGCCAAGATGGCTGACGGCCGGATCAAGCTCTATCTGCTGTGGCGCGCGCTGCAGATCCGTCGCCGCTTCGAGCGCACGCTGCGCGAGGGGCGCTACATGCCGCTGGAGGTCGAAGGCCCGGTGGCTCATCACGTGATCGCGTACGCGCGCGTGCTCGGGCAGCGGGTGATCATCACGATAGCGTCGCGGCTGCTGTTCGGTCTCACCGGCGGCGACCCGCAGCGCGTCTGCGAACGCGAACTGTGGGCGAACACACGGGTGGTGCTGCCGGCCTGCAGTCCGCAACGCTGGCGGGAGGCCTTCGGCGGTACCGTCGTCGGCACCGACGGCCGGGCGGGGCGTATCGACGTCGGCCCGCTGTTCGCCGCCTTGCCGCTTGCGTTGCTAGTGCCGCAGGGCCTGGAAGAATGACCGCGGCGACGCCGCAGGCGGGCGCCGTCCTATCGCGGCGGCAGCAGCGCTTCGACCGAACGGGCGGCGCCGAGCAGCGGCAGCCGGCAGTCGGTCACCACCCACAGCGGCAGCTCGGCCATCAGGCCGCTGTGCCGCCCCTTGTCGTGGAAGGCCGCGAGAAAGCGTGCCGCCTGGGCCGGCAACAGCTGGGGGGCGATACCGCCAGTCAGGAAGACGCCGCCGGCGGCCAGCACGGTCAGTGCATGATCGCCAGCGACTGCGCCGTAGCAGTCGACGAATACATCGAGCGCCCGCATCGCATGCGGGTCGCCAGCCGCGGCGCGACGCCACACCGCTTCGCCGTTGTCGTCGGCGCGCACGGCGGTACCGCGCCGGTCGCACAGCCAGTCGTGGATGCGGACCAGACCGGGGCCGGACACGACCTGTTCGGCGATCACCCGTCCGCCCTGGTGGTGCAGGTAAGCCCACAGCTCGGCCTGTTCCTCGTTGGAAGGGGTGAAGCCGACGTGGCCGCCTTCGCCGGGGACGATCACGCAGTTCGCGCCGGCCGGCACGCGCAGCGCGACGCCCAGTCCGGAGCCGGCGCCGATCACCAGCTGCGGCGCACCCGGCCTGACCGCGCCGGTCTGCAGCGACAGCAGTCCGTCGCTGCCCAGCTCACCGATGCCGTGCGCGCTCGCCTCGAAGTCGTTGAGCAGCCGCACCGGTGCGCCGCCGAGCACGATGCGCAGCGCCGCCTCGTCGACCGACCACTCGAGATTGGTCATGTCCACACGCCCGTCGATCACCGGTCCGGCGACGCCGAAACCGGCGGCCTCGAGCTCGACCGCGTGGCGCAGCGTCTGCGCGGTCGCCGCGAAGAAGTGATCGAGCATGGTCGGAAGGTCAGGCCACTCGGCGTTGGTATAGCGCTGCGTGCGCACGAAGCTGAGCCGCGCTCCGTCGATCCGCTCGACCATTCCGAGCAGGCTCTTGGTGGCGCCGATATCGCCGCACAGGATCATTGCAGTCTCCTTTTTTCGATTTTCAGGGCGGCTCGCGCTGCGCCCGTCTGTACCCGGAGGTCCTCGTCATGAAAGCCGGAAAGCCGTTGCGCGTACTGTTCGCCACGTCGGAGTGCGCGCCGTGGGCCAAGGTCGGCGGACTGGGCGAAATCAGCGCCGCACTGCCGCCCGCATTGCGCGCGCTCGGCCTGGACGTACGCGTGCTGCTGCCGTGCTATCCGTCGGTCCGTGCCTGCGCGCGCGGTGCGCGCAGCATCGCCACCCTCGACGCCGAGTTCGGCCTGCCGGCGGCGCGGCTGCTGCGGGCTACGCTGCCGGGCGAGGTGCCGGCGCTGCTGCTCGATTGCCCGGCGCTCTATATGCGCGACGGCGGACCTTACGTCGACGCCAACGGTGCGGACTACGCCGACAACGCACTGCGTTTCGGCCTGCTGTCGCGCGTCGCGGCGCGCCTGGCTTCGGCGGGCAGCCCGCTGCGCTGGCGTGCCGACGTGCTTCACTGCAACGACTGGCCGACCGGGCTGGCGCCGCTTTACCTGAGCGGCCTGCCGGATCCGGCTGGCAGCGTGTTCTCCATCCACAATCTCGCGTTCCAGGGTCTGTTCCCGCTGTCCGAAGCAGGGTCGCTGGGCATACCGGCAGGCGCCTTGCACAGCGATGGCGTCGAGTTCTGGGGGCGGCTGTCCTTCATGAAGGCGGCCTTGCGTTACGCCGACCGGCTGTGTGCGGTCAGTCCGAGCTACGCGCGCGAAATCCTCGACGCCGAGCACGGATGCGGGCTGGAGGGCGTGCTGCGCGAGCGGAGTGCCGACCTCGTCGGCATCCTGAACGGCATCGACAGCGCGCTGTGGGACCCGGCCTCCGATGCGCACCTGGCGAGGTGTTACGACGCGCGCTCGCTGGCCGGCAAGCGCCTCAACAAGCGGGCGCTGCAGGCGGAAATGGGCTTGCAGCAGAACGACGACGTGCTGTTGTGCGGCATGGTGACGCGGCTGACCGACCAGAAAGGCGTCGACCTGGTGCTCGATGCGCTGCCCGCGCTGCTCGAACGGCCGCTGCAGCTCGCCCTGCTGGGCACCGGCGATGCGGCGCTCGAACGGGCGGTGGCCGACGCGGCCGCGGCCGCGCCGGGCCGCGTCGCAGCACGCATCGGTTTCGACGAGGGGCTGGCGCACCGCATCGAGGCGGGCGCCGACGTCTTCCTGATGCCGTCCCGTTTCGAACCCTGCGGCCTGAATCAGATGTACAGCCAGCGCTACGGCACGCCGCCCATCGTGCGCGCGACCGGGGGACTGCGCGACAGCGTGACCGATTTCAGCGAGGCGGCGGTGCGGGGCGGCGAGGCGACCGGTTTCGTGTTCGACGAGGCCAGCGCCGACGCGCTGCGCGGCGCGATCGAACGCGCGCTGGCTGTCTATGGCCGCCCGGCGGTGTGGCGAACGCTGTGCCGCAACGGCATGGCGCGCGCCTTCGGCTGGGATCGGCCGGCACTGGCCTACCGGACGCTGTACGCCTCGGTGCGCGCTCGCCGCTGAGCGCGCGGGCGCAGTCTGGCGGATCCACGGGGCGGACATCGGGTTCAGCGCACGACGTCGGCGAACACGCGCTGCCAGTCGGCGACGAAGCGTCCGATCGCGAATCGCTCGCGCGCGTCGTGCCGGGCGCACGCACCCATGGCGGCCGCTTCGGCCGGGTCGGCGAGAAGACGCCGGGTGGCGTCCACCAGCTTCTGCGGATCGGTGGCGAGGCAGCCTGAGCGACCGTCACGGACGACCGTCACCAGCTCGGTGGTGGCCAGACCGACCACCGGCAGCCCGACCATCATCGCTTCGATCGCCGACAGGCCGAGACTGGTCCAGCGCACCGGATGGAGGTAGAGCCGGTAGCGGGCGAGGAAATGAGGCAGTTCCGGGTTGGCGATCTCGCCCAGTCCCCCGCACTGTTCGGAGCCCATGCCAACCAGATCGATCTGCAGCGACGCGCGCACCTGCTGGAACACGTCCAGCCCCAGCCGGCGGCCGCGCCGCGCCAGGTTGTTCACGACGGCGATGGCGCGCGGCAGTTCGCCGGTGCAGCGCACCTCGTCCGGCACCATCACGCCGTGCTCGATCACGCAGGTCGGCGTGCGCCCGCTGTCCCACATCAGTGCGTTGAAGGCGGTCACATGGACCAGCAGCACCTGCGGATCGTCGACCGGATGACGCGTGTCGGTGGGATGCTGCTGCGGCGGATCGTGTTCGAGGTAGATGCGCGGCAGGCGCCGCTGGGCCTCTGTCAGGTAGCGGTGCTGGCCTTCGTTCCAGGCGGCTGCATCCTGGAACAGGATGCAGTCGAACTGCGTCGTCGCCAGCGCGTCGACCGGTACCTCGACCACGTTGTCTCCCCATGGCAGCGCGCCGGCCCGGCCGCTGTAGCCGGGACTGCGCGCGGCGTCGACCGGCAGCAGGAACACGTGCGGCACCTGGCTGAGGTAGTACATGTAATTTCCGTGCACGTGCCAGGTCAGTATGCGTAGCGGTCGCGCCATGTCAGTGTCCGTCCGCAGTCGGGGTGGCCGACGTGCGGGCGCTGTCGGCCCCCCCGTCGAGCAGCTCGCGTGCGGCGGCGGCGACGCGCGCCGGGTCGAGCAGACGCAGGCAGGCGTGATGGTGCTGCGGACAGACGCTGCGGTAGCACCAGCGGCACGGAACGTCCTCGTACAGCATGCGGTGCTCGACCTGCCACGGTGCGTGCTGCGGGTTGGTCAGCGCATACACGTCGACCACCGGTGTGCCGAGCGCCGACGCGATGTGCACCGGTCCGGTGTTGTTGGCGATCAGCAGCGCGGCGCCGTCGATGACCGCGGCCAGTCCGCCGAGATCGAGCACGCCGGCCAGCGTGGCGCTGCCGGTCGAGGTCTGCCGCCGTACGTCGCGTATCGTTTCGCTTTCGTCAGTGGAGCCGGTAAACACGATCTGCAGGCCGTCCTCGTCGGCCGGTTCCCCGAGGTGTTCGAGCACGGCCGCGTAAAGCTCCGGCGGGTAGCGCCGCGATGGCGCGCTGGCCCCCGGATGCACGACGATGTAGGGCTGCGTGGGGTCGATCCCGGCGGAACGCAGCAGCGTGTCGGCGCGCGTGCGGTCGTCTTCGCGGATGTGGAAGGACAGGTGAGTGTCGTCGGTGCGCGCGCCCACCGCCTCGACCAGATCGAGCTGGCGGCGCACTTCGTGACGCAGCACCTCGTGCGGCTCCGGGTCGATGATCCAGTCGCTGAGCAGGTGATAGGGGTTCTCGCGGCTGTAAGCCAGGCGCAGCGGAATGTGGGCGAGCCAGCAGAGCAGGGCGGCGGGCAGCGCGCTCTGGCTGTATACGGTGAAGATGACGGCCGCGTCGAAGTGTTCCTGCCGCAGCGTTTCCGCCAGCGCCAGCAGCTCGTCCGGCAGCAGCGTGCCGCCGGGCAGCCAGGGCGGGCGCGCCTGCAGTACCTCGTCCGCGTCTTCCAGGTGCGGCTGCAGCGCCTTGCCGGCGGAGCCGGCGAGCAGCGTGATGTGACGTCCTGGCGTCGACTGGCGCAGCGCGCGCAGGGCGGGGGTGGTCATCAGCACGTCGCCCATGTTGTCCAGCCGCACCGCGAGCACGCGACGTGCCGCCTGCCAGGCGTCCATATCGCACTGTCCGCGCAGCGTCTGGCCGTGCGACAGCTGTCCGCCGACGGGCGGTGGCGCCGGGTTCAGGCGGTCCATGACTGAGCTCCCTCCGGCGTCCGCGCGCGCGGTGCCGGGCGACGATGGGCCAGTATGTGGTCGGCGGCGTCGCGCAGCGTGTGCGCGATGTGATCGGGCCGGCGCAGCGGGCCGTCCACCCATTCGGTCTCCGAGCCGACGTCGAGCAGTATCGTCCGGCAGCCGGCACGCCGCCCCGCTTCGACGTCGTCGAGAATGTCGCCGATCATCCACGACGACGCGAGGTCGATGCCGTGCACCTGGGCGGCACGTTGCAGCAGACCGGGCAGCGGCTTGCGGCAGTCGCAGACGCGGGCGCCGTCACTGACCGACGGATGGTGCGGACAGTGATAGATGCCGTCCAGCACGACGCCGAAGGTCGCCAGCCGTTCGAGCAGTGCCGAGAACAGCGTCGCGATGGCCTGGTCGTCGAACAGGCCGAGCGCGATGCCGGGCTGGTTGGTCACCAGTATCAGGCGGTAGCCGGCGCGCTGCAGGCTGAACAGCGCCCCGCCGGCGTCTTCGCGTATGCGCAGGTGGGCGGGGTCGACGTTGTGCGGAACGTCCTCGACCAGTGTGCCGTCCTTGTCGATGAATACGGCGCGGCTCAGCGGACGGCCCGGGGTGGGGCGACTTAGGGCCATGACGTTTCTCCCATCGGCAGCACGGATATTTCGGCGACCACGCTCTCCGGCGGCAGCGTCAGCACGTTCACGACGGCCGCGGCGACCGCCTCCGGCGCCTGCAGAACCTTGGGATCAAGGTCGGGAAAGCGTTCCAGCAGGAAGGGCGTGCGCATGCCGCCGGCGATGACTGCGGTCACCTTGATGCCAAGCGGCCGCAATTCGGCGTGCAGCGCGTGCGAGAAACCGAGCAGCCCCCACTTGCTGGCGTGATAGGCCGAGGCGTTAGGCCAGGCGCGCTTGGCCGCAGTGGATGCGATATTGATGATGTGTCCGCCGCCGACCGCCTGCATGTGCGTCAGCGCCCGTTTGCAGAACAGGAAGGGACCGCGCAGATTGGTGGCCATCACGTGGTCCCACTGCGCGATCTCGAGCTCGGCCAGCGGCAGCGTGTAGTCCACGCCGGCGTTGTTGATCAGGATGTTGAGTGCGCCGAAGCGCTCGCGTGCGTGTTCGAGGCAGCGTTCGACCTGCTCGGCATCGCCGACGTCCACCGCGCAGTGGCCGGTCTCGAAGCCGCGCTCGTTCAGCTCGCGACTCGCCTGTTCGACCGCGTCGCCGCGCATGTCGATCAGCATGACCCGCGCGCCTGCCTGACACAGCGCCTCGCTGAGCGCCCGGCCCAGTCCGCGGGCGGCGCCGGTGATCACCGCGGTGCGGCCTTCGAGAGGACGTGCCGCCTTCATGATCCGGCCCTTTCCTCGAAGGCGGGCGCGTTACGCGTACACAGTTCCTCGTAGATGGCGTCGAGCGAGGTGCCGACCCGCTTCCAGGTAAAGGTGCTGCGGACCCGGCGCAGGCCGGCAGAGCCGAAGCTGCGCGCGCGCAACGGGTCGTCGTGCAGCCATTTCAGGCGTTCGGCCAGCGCCGGCGGGTCGTGCGGCGGCACCAGGTAGCCGGTCTCGCCGTCGACCACCGTGTGCCGGATGCCACCGACATCGGCGCCGATCACCGGGCGGCCACAAGCCATCGCTTCCAGCGGTGTGATGCCGAAGGGCTCGTACCAGGGCGTGGTGACGAACACGTTCGCGGCGCAGTAGTAGTCGCTCAGGGCCTCGCGCTCGCGACGGCCGGTAAACAGCGTCCGGTCGGCCACGCCTTCCTCTTCGGCGATCGCGCGCAGACGCGCGATTTCCGGCGTGTAGCGAGGGTCCGGGTGTTCGCCGCCGACGACGAGCAGCCGCGCGTCTATGCGGCGTTCCCGCTTCAGCACGCCGATGGCGCGGATCACGTTGTCGATACCCTTGCGCGGCACCAGCCGGCCAAGCTGAAGCACGACGAACTCGTCGGCCGGCAGACCGAGCCGTTCGCGCGCACGGCCGTCGCCCGGCCCCAGTTCGCGCGTATCGACGCCGCAGGGGACGATGGCGATGCGCTTGCCATCGGCGCCGTACAGGCCGGTCAGGTCCGCGAAGTCCTGCGGACACTCGGCGATGATGCAGTCGGCACGATCGACCAGCGCTTCCTCGATCGCGATCCGCTCGTCCGGAAATCCGTCGGCGCTGCCCTGATGCAGCCGGCGGACGCGACCGAGCGCGTGGAAGGTGACGACCAGCGGCACCTGCAGCCGGTCGCGCAGGAAGAGGCCCACCTGTCCGGACATGAAGAAGTTCGCGTGCACGATGTCGTAGCGCCACGACCGCTGTTCGCACCAGCGCTCGATCCACGACGCGAAGGCCGGCATATGGGGAAGCAGTGCCTCCTTCGGCAGCGGTTGCGGCGGACCGGCATCCACCTGGATGACGCGCGTGCCGGGTGCCAGCACCGTCACCGCAGGCGTGGATGGATCGTCGCGCCGGGTGAACACATCGACCCGGTGACCCAGTGCGGCCAGCTCGCGGGCGACGAAGGCGACATAGACGTTCTGTCCCCCGCTGTCGACACCGCCCTGCGAGGCAAGGGGTGAAGCGTGTTCGCTGATCATTGCGATGTGCATGGAAGCTCCCGGCCGACAAATGAGATGCGGGGGTGGGGCAATCCATGTGCCCGTGCGAAAAGGCCTCCAGGCAGACCGGGCAGCGCGGCGCCGCCCGATGGCTCATGTAAGTTGAGCCGGACAAGGGAAAGAATTACCCGCTGCGGGGGCAGGGGCGAACGCCGATGGCGGGCCGGGAAAACGACCCAGACCCAAGCTCGATGTCACTCAAGGCGTAACAGGATGATGAGCGGCGTATCGGCGGATCACAGGCGGTAACAATCCGCCGGAGTCGAGCGCCAAAGGGACATGACGGGCAGTTGCGGCGCCGTGCCGCTGCGCATCTGGACGTAATTTATTAACCTTATTTAACAATTACCGAGGCATGTGCATTTGGCGGTGCAGCATGCTGAGAGACCGCGCCGCCCCGGTGCAGCTTGCCGGACGGATGCCGATGTGATGGCCAAGATCGGCGCCGCGGGCCCCCTTTTCACCTGTCCGCCGGAGGCCGCATGCCCCGAGTCCTGCTCGTAGATGATGATCCCGAGGCGATCGAATGGCTGTCGGAGCTGATCCGCAGCGAGGGTTACACCGTCGCCGCGGTCGATTCGCTTAAGGCGGCACGCATACACCTCACCCGCTCGACCCCTGAGCTCATCCTGACCGACCTGATGCTGCCCGACGGGCAGGGCATCGAACTGCTCGCCGATTTCGGCTCCAGACCGGCGCCGGCCATCGTCGTCGTGACCGGCTACGCGAGCATAGAGAGCGCCATCGAGGCGATGCGCGCCGGCGCCACCGACTATCTCATCAAGCCGCTCGACCATGAGCGGCTGCGCGGCATCCTGAGCCGGATGCCGAAAACCGAAGTGCTGCGCGAGGAGATCGGGGAGCTGCGAAGCGAGCTGATACGCCTCGGACACTTCGGACACATGCTGGGAAATTCGCCGGCGATGCGCCGGATCTACAACCAGATCGACCGTGTGGCGCCGACGTCGGCGACCGTGCTGCTGATCGGCGAAAGCGGTACCGGCAAGGAAGTGGTTGCGCAGACGCTGCACGATCTCAGCCGGCGCAAACGCCAGCCTTTCCTGCCGCTGAACTGTGGCGCCGTATCGCCGCAGCTGATCGAGAGCGAACTGTTCGGCCACGAGAAGGGCAGCTTCACCGGCGCCGACCGGCAGCACCGCGGCTTTTTCGAACGGGCGCACGGCGGCACGCTGTTCCTCGACGAAGTGACCGAAATGCGCCCCGACCTGCAGGTCAAGTTGCTGCGCGTGCTGGAAACAGGCACCTTCATGCGCGTGGGCACCAACGATCCCATCGTCACCGACATCCGGCTCATCGCCGCGACCAACCGGGTACCGGAAGATGCGGTGGCGGAAGGACGTCTGCGCGAGGATCTTTACCACCGGCTGAACGTGTTCCCCATCGTCCTGCCGCCGCTGCGCGAACGCGGTACCGACATCGAACTGCTGGCCCAGCACTTCCTGGCAGAACTGAACGAGCGCGAGAACCGGAACAAGCGCTTCTCGCCGGAGGCGCTCGCGTCGCTGTACGCCCACTCGTGGCCGGGCAATGTGCGCGAGCTGAAGAACTACGTCCATCGCGTGTTCATCCTGGCCGACGAGGTGATCGAACCCGATCTGGCGCCGGACAACTTCACCAAGACGTCGGCCGGGCCGGTACTCACCATCCGCGTCGGTACGCCGCTGGAGGAGGTGAACCGGCGGGTGCTCGAAGCCACGCTTCAGGAATGCGGCAACGTGAAGCGCAAGGCGGCCGAGGTGCTCGGCATCAGCCTGAAAACCCTCTACAACCGTCTGTCGCTCTACAACTCGGTGCGTGTCGAGGAACTGGAAACCGAAGGCGATCTGGAGCACAGCGGGCAGGAGGAGTGAGGCGCTTTCCGGAACCGCCCGTCGGCAAAGCCAGCACAGGGGCGCCGAACAGGAGTCATCCGATGAAACGAAACCGAGCGCGCGCATGGCGCGGCAAGAAAACCCTG
Organism: Methyloversatilis sp. NSM2; assembly: GCF_038066675.1. Classification (NCBI taxonomy): domain Bacteria; kingdom Pseudomonadati; phylum Pseudomonadota; class Betaproteobacteria; order Nitrosomonadales; family Sterolibacteriaceae; genus Methyloversatilis; species Methyloversatilis sp. NSM2. The sequence continues at coordinate 165,946 of NZ_JBBUKV010000004.1, read as the reverse complement.
CACGGCAGTACCGACGTGGATCTGACCCGTCGCCGGCCGCACGACGAAGGACTTTCTCTTCCCTACGAGCGGGACGAGTCGCCGGACGAGCCTGCGGGCAGCGGACCGCGCGCCATCATCGACCAGGCGGCACGCGACGTCGCACGCGGACTGGTCGATACCGATCGGCGCGGAACGCCGTCCGATGTGCCCGGGCCGCCGGTCGAGCCGGGGCAGGCCGACGTGACCGGCGAAGGCGTGGATGTCGGACGATTCTCGCGTACGCGTGGATCCGGCCGCGAAGAATCCTGACCGGGCGCACAGCCCGGGAACACGGTTTGCTGGACCGCTGCACCGCCGCACTCCGCATTCCATTTCCCGTCGCGGCGGCCAACTGCTGGAGGACGTGATCGATGAGCAATGTTACGCATGAACCGATGATGAGCGCGGCTGAGGCCGAATCCCGTCTGGATGCCCAGGTCAGCCGTCTCAAAGGCGCGCTGGCGAGTGCTGCCGCGAGCGGCCGCGAATTTGCGCATGACCTCGCTCGCGACGAAGGATGGGTGGGCGAGGGCGTGCGCTGCGCTCGCAAGCATCCGGTGGCGGCGGTGGCCATTGCCGCCGGGGTGGGACTGCTGCTCAGCCGTATCCTGCGCTGATGGGGCAGGAAGCGACGGGCCGGACCGGCGGGCACGCCGTCGAGGACCTCGGGCAACTGTGGCGGCGTGCGTGTTCGCTGGCGGCTGACTTCAGCCTGCTGGTCGCGCTGGACTTCCGCCGCTCGGCGCGGCGGGCGGTGGAGGCGCTGTGCGTCGCCGTCGTCGCCGCGGTGCTGTTCGCGGTGGCCTGGATCGCCGTGATGGCCGCACTGATAGGCCTTTCGGCAGAGCCCCGCGCCGCGTGGGCGCACGGCATGCTGGGCGCTGGCGCCATCAATCTTTCACTCGCCGTCGCGATGGCGTGGTGGGTCCGCAGCCGGTTGCGCCGGCTGCCGCTCGCCACGTCGATCCGTCAGTTGCAGGGCATCAGTAAAGGGGAGGTAACCGCGGATGGCTGATCACGAAGCGCTCGAACTGGAGCGCGTCGCAGCGCGCGTCGATGCGCAGCGGCGGGCGCTGCGTCAGGCCGTGGACGAATGGACGACCGCGCGCCGCGAGGCCGTGGTGTCCGTGCAGGGTCTGACGGCCGTCGCCGCGTCCGCGTTCGCGCTCGGTGTAGCGCTGCGCGGCAGGCGCGCCCAGGCTCCTCCCGCGGCAGGCCGCTTGCCGGCCTTGCTGGCCGTGGCGCTGGCGGCGGTGCGGATCCACCGCGCCTATCACGACACCTTCCCGCGGCCCGGCACAGCGTGGCGGCATGTTCGGCAGCGTCCCACAGGGGCGCCGTCGGCCGGATGACTGACCGGGCGGACGGGGAGAGGGAAACCATGACGCTGGCTGAACTGGCCGGACGCCTGCGACCTGCCTCGCGTCGGCGCATCGGCCCGGTCAGCCGGTTCGCCGCGGTCAGCGATGCCAGCGCGCTGGTCGCGTTGATCGCCCTGATCGGCTTTGTCGGCTGGGCGCGCGACTTTCCGTCCCCGGCGTCGCTGACGCTGCTTTTTCCGACGTTGATGCCGAGCAGCCTGTTCCTGCTCGGGCTGGTGGCCATCGCGCTGCGCGAGTTGCGCTTCGGCCATCGCGCGCGAATGCGGTACACGGTCACGCTGGCGTCGGCGGTGATCGCCTTCGTGTCGCTCACCCGGCTGGCGGTCGATCTCGACATGCTCGACCCGCAGACCGAACGCGGGCTGGTCGGGGCTCTGTTCTCGACGCAGTCGTCGCCGGTCACCAGTCTCAGTTACGTGTTGATCGCGCTGTCGATGGGGCTGGCCGCATTCGAGCATCCGCTGGCGCGGCGGGTGTCCGGCTGGTGCGGTGCCGCGGTTGCGGCCATCACGCTGGTCAGCCTTTGCGTCATGACGGTGTCACTGTTCGGCGAGAGCCGGCCGCTCGATCTGGACATGAAATTCCCGGTTGCGCTGGCCCTGTTTGCGGCCAGTACCGGCCTGCTGTCGCTGCGCTCGTCGGACACTTTCGCGCAGCACGACGGCGATGCGCCCGGGCTGTCGGTCGTCCGCAATCTGGCCCCGCTGGCCGTGGTGCTCCCGCTCGCGGCGGTGTGGCTGGAAGGCGCCGGCCGTGGGGCCGGACTGTTCCAGCGCTTCGAAGGTGTCGGCGTGGTCGTGGTGACCCTCGTCATCGCCAGCCTGACGCTCATCGTATGGACCGGGCGCAAGCTGGACGACATGAACGATTCGCGGTCGCGCGCGGAACATCGCGCCGACACCCAGCAGACCTGGTTCGAAATCACGCTCGCGCACCTTGGCGAGGCGGTCATCACCGTCGACGATCAGCGTCGCATCGGTCTGCTCAATCCGGCGGCGACCGCGCTGCTGGGTGTCGAGGCCGGCGATGTGGTGGGCAAGCGCATGGAGGATCTGGTTCCGCTCGTCGAGGGGCGCACCGGCGCGCTGCTCGACTATCCATTGCAGCAGGCGTTCGAGGCGGGCGCACCGGTCACCCTGGAGGGTGAGCCGGCCCTGCGCAACGCCGCCGGCCGCCTGCAGCCGATCGAGATCACGGCGACGCCGATACTGGACGCAGAACAGCGCCTGGTCGGCGGCGTGCTGGTACTGCGCGACGTCAGCGCACGGCGTGCGCGCGAGCAGGCCGAGCGCGAAGTCTATGCCGCGCTCGACCGACGGGTGGCCGAGCGCACGCGCGCACTCGACCGCACGACCACAGTGTTGCGCGAGAGCACCGAACTGCTGCGCACGATCGCCGAAACCACGCCCGAGCAGATCATCGCGAAGAGCCGCGCCGGCGCGATCATGATGATCAACCCTGCCGCGCTGAAGCTGATGGGTCTCAGTCGCGCCCAGGTGATCGGCCGCCGGGAGGAAGACCTGTTTCCCGATTCGGCCGACATGCGTCGCATTGCGCAGCACGACCAGGAGGTGATGGAGACCGGGCGCCCGGTGGTGGTCGAGGAGCGGCGCCACACCTCGGCTGGCGAACGCATCCTGCTGGTGACCAAGTCGCCGCTGCGCGACGCCAAGGGTGACGTGGTCGGCCTGGTCGGCGTGTCGAAGGACATTACCGAGCGCAAGCGGGCACATCAGGAACTGGAACAGCTGCTCGACGCCGAGCACCGCCTGCGTGGCGAGGCGGAGCGGGCGAGCCGGGCGAAGGACGAATTTCTTGCCATCGTTTCGCACGAACTGCGTTCGCCGTTGAACGCGCTGAAGGGGTGGGCGCAGGTGCTGGCTGGCGTATCGTCGCCCGACCCGGCACTGCTGGGTCGGGCCAGTGAGGCCATCAAGCGCAACGTGGATCACCAGGTGCGGCTGATCGACGATCTGCTGAGCACCTCGCGCATCATCAGCGGCAAGCTCGACCTGAACTGCACGCGCATCAATCTGGTGGATGTCGCGGCCTCCACGCTGGAAACTTTCCGCGTGCAGGCGCACGAAAAGGGCGTCCGCCTGCGCTTCGAGTCCGAACACGCCGTGGTGCCGGTCTGTGCCGATTATGACCGGATGCAGCAGGTGCTGAGCAACCTGCTGTCGAACGCCCTGAAGTTCACGCCCGAGGGCGGCTCGGTGCAAGTGTTGCTCGCGATGACTGCCGACACGGTGGAGATGACGGTGTCCGATACCGGCATCGGCATCAAGGCGGATTTCCTGCCCCATGTTTTCGACCGCTTCAGTCAGGCGGACACCTCGATGACGCGCCGCTTTCAAGGCCTGGGCATCGGTCTGGCGCTGGTCCGCAATCTGGTGGAACTGCAGGGCGGGGCGGTGCGTGTGCGCAGCGGCGGCGAAGGGCAGGGTGCGGCCTTCGTCGTCCAGCTGCGGCGCCTGCAGGCGCACGAACATCCGTGTCAGCCGCCCGCGTCGCAGCCTCCGCGGCGGCGCCTCGAAGGGGTCAAGGTCCTTCTGCTCGATGACGATGCCGACGCCTGCGACTTCATGCTGCTCATCCTGTCGAAGGCTGGCGCACGCGTGCATGCCTTCGATTCGGGCGACGATCTGCTGGTTGCCTTCGGCGACGGATCCGGTGCCGTGGCAACGGTGCTGCTGCTCGACATCGCGATGCCTCGCGAGAGCGGATTCGAGGTGCTGCGGCGGGTTCGCGAGGAGTGGCCCGATCGCGCGGTGCCGGCCCTCGCCGTGAGCGCGCTGAGCTATTTGGACGACGCGTTGCTGAAAAGTTCGGGCTTCGAAGCGCTGGTCAGCAAGCCGGTCGATGAGCGGGTGCTGATCGACACGATTGCCTCTGTGCTCGACCGGCAGGTGGCCGGCGACGGGGCGACCGGAATCGCTGGATGAAGCGGTCTGGCCTGACGCCGCTGCGCAACGGGGCGGGGCGGACCTGGGCGGCGCTGCGCGGGTGGATCGCCCACGACGCGCCGTCGATGTCGGCCTCGGTGGCGTTCTACGCCGCCTTCTCGCTGGCGCCCATACTGGTTGTCGCAGTGTCGGTCGCCAGCTTCTTCTTCGGCGTCGAGGCGGTGCAGGGCCGCCTGTTCTCGAGCATCGAATCGGTGGTGGGGGCGGCCGGGGCCGAGGCGGTGCAGGCCATGCTGGCCAACGCCTGGCTCAGCGGCGACCAGGGCTGGAGCGGCGCCCTGTCGCTGCTCGCGGTCTTCATCGGCGCAACCGCCACGTTCGCCGAACTGAACAGGGCATTGAACCGCATCTGGAACGTCGATCCTACCCGTCAGGCAGTGATGGGACTGCTGCGCGTCCGGCTGCTGTCCTTCGGCATCGTCATCGGCACCGGCTTCCTGATGGTGGTGCTGCTGATCGCCGACGCGCTGCTGACCCACGCACAGGCGTGGCTGTGGGGTGGGCGCGGTGCCTTGCCGCTGCTGCAGCAGGTACAGCAGTGCGTGTCCTTCGTGTTCCTGTGCGTCGCCTTCAGCGTGTTGCTCAAGGTCTTGCCGGACGTGGTCGTCGCGTGGCGCGAGGCGATCACGGGCGGCGTCGCGGCGGCGGTGCTGTTCGCGATCGGCAAGCACCTGTTCGCGCGCTACCTCGCCTACGTCGGCACGGCGAACGCCTTCGGTGCAGCCGGCTCGCTGGCGGTGCTGATGATGTGGCTGTTCTTCTCCGCGGCGGTCTTCCTGTTCGGTGCCGAACTCGCGGCCGCGTCGCGCCGGTCGGCGGACAGACCGGGCTACATGCCGGTGTAAATGTTGCCCGACGCCGATGGCCGTGCACCCCGCGGGTGCAGGGCACGCGGTTTGCCACTCTGCCGGAAGACGGGAGAGGTTGGCAGGCGCTGCATCGTGCGGGGCCGTCCTCTTCCGCCCGGTCGTACCGACTGGAAAGACAGAGGAGATGAAACCATGAGATCGCAGCATTCGCGGACCATTCCGTTCGGACCCGAGGAGGACAGCACGCAGGACCGCTACCGCTCGCAGGGCGCGGAGCGCGGCATCACCGGTGCCGACTACCGGCGCTCGCGCGGCAACTGGGACGACGACGTCGAAAGCGGCCGCGGCAGCGGGCAGGACACACACCGCGGGTGGTCCGACCCCGGTCTGCCGCATGCAGACAGCTGGCGCCGTGGCCGGGACGACTTCGAGCGCAGCGGCCCGGGCGGCAATCCGGACGAGCGCGGAGAAATGTTCGCCCGCGCCCGCAGCGGTGCCCGCTACGAAGGCGAAGCCGAGCACCCGATGCAGCAGCGCTATGCCGGCTATGGCGGCTACAACGGCCCGTCCGGGAATTTCCCCGGTCGCGACTCCGGGCGTGACGACTACGGCTACGGCTGGAACCGCGCGCACACCGGCGAACGCTTCGAAAGCAGCAACGACGAGTCGGAGCGCTTCTACCTGCAGGGCGGTGGACGGCAGTCCGGCAGCCGCGAGCAGGGGCACGACGCGGGCCGTGCCTGGCCGTGGCGGGCACCGTCCGACGAGATCGGGCAGGGCCGCGCGAGCCACGGCGCTCAACCCGCCGACATTCATCGCGACCGCAAGGGCCCGAGGGGCTATTCGCGCTCCGACGAGCGCATCCGCGAGTTCATCTGCGAGCGTCTCGCGCAACAGCACCGGCTCGACGTCAGTGACGTCAGTGTGTCGGTCAGCGACGGTTGCGTGACGCTCGAAGGCACGGTGCCGGACCGCGGCATGAAGCACGCCATCGAGGATGCCGCCGATGGCTGCTGGGGCGTCAAGGATGTCGAGAACCGCATCCGCGTTGCCTCCCATCTGCGCGGCATAGAGGCGCTGGGCGGCGACGACGTCGGACGCACGATGAGCGAGTCGGCCAGTGAAGTGCTGCCGGCGAACGCTGCCGCCAGCACGCCCCGGAAGGCGAAGGGCTGAGTGCAGCCCCGCGCTTCCATCCAGTTCGATCAATCACAGACACAGACGGAGGTAACCACCATGCTGACATCCCAATCCCTTTCCGAGTCGGGCGCCCAGATCGTCGGTACGCCGAGCAGCATCCCCGACGGTCCTGGCCCTGAGGTCATGGCGGCGAGCACGCTGGAAGACGACGACGTGGTCAATCTGGCCGGCGAAGACCTCGGCAAGATCAAGGAGATCATGATCGACGTCCCGCGCGGTCGCGTGGCCTACGCAGTGCTGTCGTCCGGCGGCTTCCTCGGCATCGGCGATCGCCTGTTCGCCATTCCGTGGGGCGCGCTGAAGCTCGACGTCGAGCGCAAGTGCTTCATCCTCGACGTGGACGCCGAGCGCCTGAAGAACGCGCCGGGCTTCGACAAGGACCACTGGCCGTCGATGGCCGATCCGGTGTGGGCGAGCGAGGTGCATTCGTACTATCGCCAGCGCAACTACTGGGATCCCCTTGACGAGTGAGCGGCCCCGGGCCGGTGCCGCCATCGCGGCGCCGGCCCGTCCGGGCGCAGTCGTCGGCGACGGCCGGGTGCCGTCGCCGACCTTGTTCGTGCTCCGCCTGCTCGGCGCGGCCGTATGGCAGCACCGGCAGCGTACGCTGGGCGCCTTCGTGCTGGTGCTGCTGGCCAAGGCGGCGGCGGTACTGGTGCCGCTGTCGCTGAAGGGCATTGTCGACCAGCTGAGCCAGGTGCCGGCGCCGGCTGCGCTGTCGGTCGCGCTGGTGGTCGGCTACGCCATCCTGCGCTTTCTCGGTTCCTTCTTCAGCGAACTGCGCGACGTGCTGTTCGCGCGCGTCACTCAGCTCACCGTATCCGGCTTCCTGCTGCGCGTTTTCGCGCACCTGCACCGCCTGGGCACCCGCTTCCACGCACGCAGCCGCATGGGCGGGCTGGCGCGCGACGTCGAGCGCGGCTCGGCCGGGGTCGGCTTCCTGCTCGGCATCGGGCTGTTCACCATCGTGCCCACCCTGGTCGAGATCGTCGCCGTCATGGCGATCATGAGCGCCCACTACAGCCAGGTGTTCACCCTCATCATCCTGGCCACCTTCATCGCCTACGCCTCCTTCACCATCGTGTTCACCGAGCGGCGCGCCATCTTCCAGCGCGCGCTGAACGAACTCGACTCGAGCGCCAACGGCACGCTGGTCGATAGCCTGGTCAATCAGGAAACGGTCAAGCACTACTCCAACGAAGGCTTCGAGGTCCGCCGCTTCGGCCGCATCCTCGACCAGTGGGTCGAGGTCGGCGTGCAGAACCAGAAGGCGCTGTCGCTGCTGCACATCGGCCAGAGCGCGCTGATCGCGGTCGGCGTGGCCAGCGTCATGCTGATCGCGGCGCGCTACGTTTTCGCCGGAACGATGTCGGTGGGCGACCTCATCCTGGTGAACGCCTACATCATCCAGATCTGCCTGCCGCTCAATTCGCTCGGCTTCGTGTTCCGCCAGGCGCGCGACGCCGTGGTCAACGCCGAGCGCATGCTGCGGCTGCTCGACCAGAAGCCGGAGATCGAGGATTCGCCGGTGGCGCCGGACGTGACACTGAACCGTGGCGAGGTGAAATTCGAGCACGTCAATTTCGGCTACGACGCGAGCCGGCAGGTGCTATGGGACGTGTCCTTCACGATACCGGCCGGCGGTACCGTCGCCGTTGTCGGCGGTAGCGGCTCGGGCAAGTCCACGCTGGCGCGGCTGCTGTTCCGCTTCTACGACACCGCTTCGGGGCGCATCACCATCGACGACATCGACATCCGTGCGATGCCGCTGGCTTCGCTGCGGGCAGCCCTCGGCATCGTTCCGCAGGACACGTTGCTGTTCAACGAGAGCATCGCCTACAACATCGGTTACGGTCGTCCGGGCGCCACCTTCGACGACATCGTGGAAGCTGCCCGGGCGGCGCACGTGCACGACTTCATCGCCGGTCTGCCCGAGGGCTACGACACGCTGGTCGGCGAACGCGGCGTCAAGCTGTCAGGCGGCGAGCGGCAGCGCATCGCGATCGCGCGGGCGATGCTGAAGAACCCGCCCATCATGGTGTTCGACGAAGCGACCTCGGCGCTCGACACGCGCGCCGAACGGTCGATCCAGGAAGAGCTGGACCGGCTGGCGAAGACGCGCACGACCCTGATCATCGCGCACCGGCTGTCCACCGTCGTCGACGCCGACGAGATCCTGGTGCTCGAACACGGGCGCATCGTCGAGCGCGGCACTCACGAGCACCTGCTGTCGCTGCAGGGGCTGTACGCGCAGCTCTGGTCGCTGCAGCGGCAGCAGCAGCAGGTCGAGAGCACCGAGCGCGATCTTGCGCTGCAGCCGATCAATCTCACCGCGCTGCTGGCGGGCGTGGTGGACGGACTGCGTGCGGAGATCGACGCCAGCCAGGCCGGGTTCTTCAGCACCATCACCGCCGACGCGCTGCGGGTGACCGGCAATCCGGGCCGGCTTCAGCAGGTGATGTGGTCGCTCGCTGCGCACGCGGTGGCGAGCAGCCCGCGCGGCGGGCGCATCGAATGGCGCATCGAGCGGATCGGCGAGCGCGCACGCGTCAGCTTCACCCACGCCGGCATGCCGCTGCCGCGTACCGGCGCCGCCGCCGGCCTGCTCGACGCGCATCGCGTGGCGGCTATTCTCGAACAGCATGGCGGCCATTACGACACTGCGGACGCCGCGCCGGGGCTGATCGACGAATACGTCGAACTGCCCTTGCGCAGCGCCGCCGACATTCCGCGGATTCTCGATGCGCCGGCTGCACCCAGGCAGCCAGCGCCGCTGCCGGCGATCAGCGGCGCACGCGTGCTGGTGATCGACGACAGCAGCGATGGCCGGCAGCAGATCGAATCGGTGCTGCGCGCGCACGGCGTGCTGACGCTGGGACACGCGTCTGGGGCGGCCGCGCTGGAGGAACTGGCACGGCTGCCGCGTGACCGCTGGCCCGATCTGCTGATCTGCGACATCGCGCTGGGCGAGGAGGACGGGCACGAGGTGCTGAGGCAGTTGCGGCGCTTCGAGGCGGAACAGGGCTTCACGCTCGAACAGCGGCTGCCGGCAATCGCGCTGAGCGGCTACGACACCGCCGACTACCGGATGCGCGCACTGCTGGCCGGCTTCCAGATGCAGCTGAGGAAGCCGGCGTCGACCGAACAGCTGGTTGGCGCGGTGGCCAGCCTGCTTGCCTACACGGCGAAGGCGTCAGACCGGGCCTGGCTCGGAGACCTCGCCGCACATGCCGACGATGCCGGCGACACTTTCGTGAAAGGAGATATCGATGATGCATCCGCACGATGAGGCGGCCCGCGGTGGTGGCGTCTACGTGGGGCGTGCCGCGGCGCGCGAGGCGGTGGCGCTGGTGGCACCGATGATGGAAAGCGCGCTCGGCCGGCGCGACGTCGTCGGCAGCGGCTTTCTGTACGTGGTGGTCATGGATCCGGCGTGCGAAGCCGGCGATGCGAGCTTCGAGGAGGCCGTGCTGTACGAGCAGGGCTTCGGCGACCGCACGCAGTGGGACGCCGATTACGCCGCCTTCGCGCGGGCCAAGGCAAGGCTGAGCTGGCTCACCGGACGCGACGGGCGGACCGTGCAGGCGCTGCTGCCACACCTGCTGCGCGACGGCGACACGGCGTTGAGTGGCGGCGTCTGCCTGGACGGCATCGTGGTCGGCGTAAGCGGTGCCTTCCCCGAGTTCGACGAGCTGTTCGCCGGCGCCGTGGCGCTCGCACTGCGCGCACTGGCGCGGCAGGCGCGGGAGGCGGACGACGCGACGACGCTGCGCGCTTCGGCCGAGCGGACCGGCTGACATGGACAGTCTGGCCAGCTTCGCCCTCACGCAGCTGCTGGATGGCCTGTGGGATCCGCAACAGACGCTGCGCGCGCTGCTGCGCGTGCTGGTCGGCCTCTGCTGCGGGGCATGGATAGGCTACCAGCGCGAGCAGGTCGGCAAGGCAGCCGGCCTGCGCACCCACATCATCGTCGCCGGCGGTGCCGCCGTGGCGGTGGCTGCGGCCTTCGAGTCGGACATGGGGGACGACGCCCTGTCGCGCGTCATCCAGGGCCTGCTGACCGGCGTCGGCTTTCTCGGCGCCGGCGCCATCCTCAAGCTGCGCGAGGTCCCCGACGTGCGTGGCCTGACCACCGCGGCAGGCATCTGGATGACCTGCGCCATCGGCGTCGCGGCGGGGCTCGGGCGCTTCGCCATCGCCATTCTCGCGACGGCGGCAACCTGGTACGTGCTCAACAGTCTTCACGCCTGGGAACGCCGCAACGCAGACGAGGTGGCGGACAGGGCGCCTTGACGTCCGGTCGCCGGCGGGGGCCGGGAATGCGACTTGCAGGATGCTGCCGGCGCCGTCGGCTGGCGGCGCGGGGGGCCGCGCGCTTCTGCAGAATCAGGGATGTGCCGGTTTCCGGACGGGACGGAGCGGGTTCATCTGCTGCGTGCCCCTCTCCTTTTCCTCGACTGTGTTTACCGGGAGACGCCCATGGGAGCGAAAACCGTCATCGCCTGCGTATTGCTGGCGCTCGCGACCGTGCTGGTCGCGAGGGATGTGCGCGACCCCATTGGAACCATTACCGACGCGCCCGCCGCCGCGCGACCTGGCAACGCCGGCTCCGGCAAGGCGCTGTCGCGGATCGACAGCGGTTTCCTGATCGACGCCGCGCGCAGCGGCCGCGCCGAGATCGAGGCGGCCGAACTGGCGGAGCGTGTATCCAGCCACGCCGACGTGAAACGCTTCGCCCGCCGCATGATCGAGGAACACGGCAAGGCCGCTGACGAGCTGGCGGCACTGGCGAAACTGAAGGGCGTCGAACTGCCGGAGACGCCTTCGGTCGCGCAGCGCACGGAGCTGACGGCGCTGAAGGCCCTGAGTGGACACGTATTCGACAAGACCTACGCGTCTCGCCTGGGCGTGCGCGCGCACGAGAAGACGCTGGCGACATTCCGCACGGCGGTCAATCGGGCGCGCGATCCGGACGTGAAGGAATTTGCCACGCGTCAGCTGCCGGTGCTGCAGCGCCATCTGGAAGAGGCGCAGGCGCTGCGGGCGGCGGTGGGCCGCGACCGCTGAGCGCGCAAGATCGCGTGCTCAGCGAGGCCAGGACGTGCAGCGGCCGCGGCCCTTCGTTGCAGTGATGGTCGAGCGCGCCCTTGCCGGCGCGCTCCAGTGCCTCACCCGGATCGCACCACGATCCCGCGTAGCGGATGGCATCCGTCCGCTCTGTCCGCTGACGTGACCTCTCGCTGTGCGATGTGCGCGACCGGTGAGGTTCAGGCGGCCGCGGCCGATGTTTCCCAGACATACCTGCCCAGCCGGCCCAGTTCAGAGAAGTCGGCGTCGCTCAGGCGCAGGGCGGCGGCGGCAACGTTCTCCTCCAGGTGCTTCCGTCGTCCGGTGCCCGGTATCGGCAGCATGGACGGGCTGCTCTTCAGCACCCAGGCGAGCGCGACCTGCGCCGGCGTCGCCCCGAGACGGCGTGCCAGTTCGTCGAGGAAGGCGCCGGGCGCCGCCAGTTCGCCGGCAGCGAGCGGGAACCACGGAATGAAGGCAATGCCCTGCGCGGCGCAGAAATCGACCACCTCCTCGTGCTGCCGCGACACCAGGTTGTAGAGGTTCTGCACGCTCACCACCTCGAAGTGCTGACGGGCGGCGCTGATGTCCTCGATGGCTGCCTCGCTCAGTCCGACATGGCGGATCAGCCCCTCCTGCTGCATCTGCGCGATCGCATCGAACTGTTCATCGCGCGGCACCTTCGGATCGATGCGGTGCAGCTGCCACAGGTCGATCCGGTCGACGCGCAGTCGCCGCAGGCTCATCAGCACCGAGTGACGCAGATATTCCGGCCGACCCAGCGGTGCCCACCTGTCAGGGCCGTGCCGCACCAGGCCGCCCTTGGTCGCGACCAGCAGGCCGTCGTACGGGTGCAGCGCCTCGCAGATCAGCGTTTCGCTGAACTCGGGGCCGTAGCTGTCGGCGGTGTCGATGAAGTTCACGCCCAGCTCGGGCAGGCGGCGCAGCGTCCGCAGCGCCTCTTCGCGGTCGCGTGGCGGACCCCACACGCCGTCGCCAACGATGCGCATCGCGCCGAAGCCAAGTCGGTGGACTTCGATATCGCCGAGTGTGCAGGTGCCGGCGAGGGACGCGTCAGGTGCTTTCATGGATGGGTTCTCCGGGAGGACGACCGAAGGCCGGTCGATTCCGTGCCCTCGTCATCCGCTCGCAGTGGCAAGCGACGTGCCCGTCGGGCGGTGCCAGCGGGCCGGTGGTCGCTGTCGCGTCAGGCGGCGCTGCGTGTAGCGCTTACCGTCGGGATGAAATTCCTGCACGTCCAGCCCCGCGCGCAGTGCGCCGGGCGCGGTTCTCGGGGGCGGTGGGCGAGGCACATGGCTTGCGGGGACACCGTTGTTCCGGTGTGCCCTGAGCGCCGGATCAATTCCCCACAATCAAGGAGGTAAGCACATGATCACCAGAACCTTGTTTTTTGCCGCTGCCGTTGCGATGGCCAGCCCCGTCGTCCATGCCGCCGATGTTCGCGGACAGCCGGTCGACCAGCAGCCTGGCGGTTCCCGTGCGGGCACGCAGACGGATCAGAACACGGGCACCAGCAACAGAAGCGGCACCAACCAGCGCTCGATGCCGAACTCGTCCTCGACGACCGGCAACTCGGCGACCCAGTCGCCGGACGACATGACGACCGGCAGTGGCGACTGCGCGCCGGGCGATACGTCGCAACGCTGTCGCGATGCCAATATGCAGCGGGACGGCGGCGCGACCAGCCGGCCGCAGCCGATAGCGCCGGCGACACCGGCCGATCCGGCCTCTCGGAACTATGATCGTCGCTGAGCAGGCGTAGCACAGCGCGGGCGCCGTAACAGGCGCCCGCGCCTTCATGGACGCATCACCACCTTGATGCAGCCGTCGTTCTTCGCGCGGAAGGTTTCGTATGCGGCGGGGCCCTCGGAGAGCGCCAGCCGGTGGGTGATGACGAAGGAAGGATCGATTTCACCGTCGATCACGAGATCGAGCAGTTCGTCGATGTACTTCTGGACATGGGTCTGCCCGGCGCGGATGGTCAAGGCTTTCTGCACCACGAGGCCGAGCGGAAACTTGTCGACGTAACCGAAATAGACGCCGGGCATCGACACGTGACCGCCCGGACGCACGCACTTGATGATCTCGCGGGCGACGTGCGGCCTGTCGGTCGCCAGACCGATGCCGGCTTTCACCCGGTCGACGACGGCGCCGACGCTGCCCAGTCCGTGCGCCTCGGCACCCACCGCGTCGATGACCGCGTCGGGACCGGCGTCGCCGGTGAGGTATTGAAGCTGTTCGTAGGGGTCGCAGTCCATGAAATTGAACACCTCGGCGCGTCCCAGCGTGCGGGCCATTTCCAGACGTTCAGGGACGCGATCGAAGGCGATGACGCGGCCGGCGCCCTGCAGCCAGGCGCTCTGTATGCACATCTGGCCGACCGGCCCGCAGCCCCAGATGGCGACCGTGTCGCCGGGCCGGAGCGAACAGTTCTTCACCGCCATCCAGCCGGTCGGCAGGATGTCGCCAAGGAACAGCACCTTTTCGTCGGGCACGCCTTCGGGTATCCGTGTCGGGCCGAAATCGGCGTGCGGCACGCGCACGTATTCCGCCTGCCCGCCGGCATAGCCGCCCAGCATGTGCGTGTAGCCGTAGAGACCGGCGGTGCGGTGACCCATCACCGCTGCCTGTCGCCCGCCGTCCGGGTTGGTGTTCATGCACAGCGAACTGAGCTTCTGTTCGCAGTAGCTGCAATGCCCGCAGGCAATCACGAAGGGCACGACGACGCGGTCGCCGACGCGGTGGCGCGTCACCGCCTGGCCGACCTCGACCACTTCGCCCATGAATTCGTGACCGAGCACGTCGCCCTTTTCCATCTGCGGCGCGTAGTCGTCGTAAAGATGCAGGTCGGAGCCGCAGATCGCCGTGCTCGTGACACGGATGATCATGTCGGTCGGCGCCTTCAGCACCGGGTCGGCCACCGTTTCATAGCGCACGTCGTGTTGCCCGTGCCAGACCAGAGCTTTCATGACCTCATCCTTTCCGGTTTCGTGGGGAAGTTTGACGCGTTCCGCTGACCGGCCTGGGGGACGGCGACAGCAGCCATGCACCCACGGCAATGCCGACGCCGAAAGCCAGATACACACCGGTCAGCGCGGGGCGCGAGAGCCGCTGCTCGAAGCCGGGTTGCAGCCGGTGCGGCGTCAGTCTGTAATCGACGAAGCAGGCGACTGCGCTGGTCGCCAATCCACCTGCAATCGCTGCCGGGGCGTGTGCAGCGCTGTGAGGTTTACGGACGGCGGCATGACTGGTGGCCCAGAACGTCGACGCTAGGTGATGGATCAGATAGCCGGTGCCGGTGTAGCGCAGCGATCGTGCGTTCCGCCTGAAGGCGCGGTCCTTCCACAGCCAGTGGCTGATCGCATTGATGGCGGCGTAGGGGCTGCCGGCCTGCCGGCCGCCCGCTGCGCAAAGCAGCACCGCCGACAGCACGCTCGAAAGCGTGCCGCCGATCAGTCCCTCCAGTACCACACGTTGCATCCTCGTCATGGTGAATGTCTCATCGGCGCCGGGCGCTCAGAAGGGTTTGGCCACCATCAGATAGGTGATGGCGATGAAGGCGAACAGCGCCGGTACGCCGAGCGCCACCCACCAGCGGAAGCATTTCCAGTACCCGGACGGCAGCGCCATCGACGACGCCGTGGCGGATAGATCGCGCATGCGGATCTGTAGCCGGACCACCGGCAGCCAGCAGGCGATTGCCAGCGCATACAGCGCGATCGATACGGCGAGCCAGCCGGCATCGAGCGGTATGCCGGCGCGGCGCGCCAACAGCACGCCAGTGACCGGCTGTGCGATGGCGGTGGTCGCGGTGAATACGAAGTCGGCCACCACGACCAGCCGGCTCACGACAACGACCGGCGCCACGTCGCGGTTCAGCGTCGTGAAGAACAGATAGAAGGCCGAGCCGACGCCGGTTCCGAACAGGAAGATGGCCGACAGCACGTGCAGGAATTTCAGTGTCGAGTAGTCCATGTCACGGGCCGGCGCGGCGCCGGCGTGTCGATGAGAAGGAGCAGCACCAGACTTGCGAGCAGGGGGAGGTTCTTCGACAGCGGACCGAAGGGGTGCAGCCAGAACTCCGGCAGCGCAACGCTGATGACTGCGCTGTAGAAGACGATCAGCGCAATCTGCGTTGCCCACAGGGGGCGGCGCATCGGCGCGGGAAGCGCCAGCGTCAGCACGCCGAGCGCGAGGTCGAATGCCGCAGCGCCGTACAGCAGCAGGTATGCGAGCAGCCCGTCAGCGCCGACGCGCGCCAGCAGCGCCAGACTTGCGTTGACCGGATACATCCCCAGCGATACGACGGCGGTCGACATCCAGAGCGCGGCAATCGACAGCCGCAGCAGGAGCAGCAGCCAGTGGAGCTGCGCCAGCGTGCGTTCGGCGGATCGCTCGGACGGTCTGACAAAGCGTTCGACAGAACGGGGAGGGCGCCCGAGCAGTGCGATGAAGGGAGCCGGGTCGGCGGTGCTTCCGCGTTCGAGCATGGAAAGCGCGTCGGCGCCGACCGGAAAGCCGGTCAGGCGTGCGCCGAGTGCGACTGCCGGCCGCTCCAGCCAAGTCGGCAGCGCAGCGACGATGGCTGGGCGACAGAAGCCCAGGCTGTGGCGAAGACAGGCCAGCAGCCCGGCGAAGGTGACCGCACGCGGGCCGACCAGGGCCACCCGCCGGCAACCGCCGGCGTCGATTTCGGCGGCGCGCAGCACCGCATCGGCGACGTCGTCCAGATGTACCGGCTGAACCTGCTGGCGTCCGCAGCCCGGCAGCATGAGCAGTGGCAGCACCGCAAGCCGACGGAACAGCGCCGCGCTGTCGCCCGCCTGGCCGTACACGAGCGATGGATAGAGGATGTGCGACGCGACGGGCAGGGCGGCGAGGTGCGTGTCGGCCGCGCGCTTGCTCAGATGGAAGGCGCTCACGGCCTGATCGTCCGCACCCAGCGCCGAGAGCTGGACCACGCGTCGCACGCGTGCCCGCGCGCAGGCCTCGAACAGTGCCTTGGGCGCGCGTTCGTGCACGACGGAAAAGGTCTGCCCCTCCCCTTCCTCGAAGATGCCGGCGCAGTTGATCACGACGTCGATGCCGTCGAGATGCCGCTGCCACGCCTCATGCGTCTGCGCCTCCTGCAGATCGAGTCGCACGTACTCGACACCGTCAGCGTCGGCGCGGCCGCCTTCGCGTGTTGTGCAGCGAAGCCGGTGCCCGCGCGCGATCAGCCGCTCCATCACGGCGGCGCCGATGAATCCGCTGCTGCCGGTCATCAGTATGTTCACAGCGGCGGTTCCGTTTCGAGCGCCTCATGCGGGCGGCGCTTCTGCACGCTGATGCTGCCGTCCGCCTCCAGGAAAGCGAAGCGCATCTCGTCCAGGTCGCAGTCGGCCTCGCGCAGCGCCTGATGCATGTCATTGCGCGAAACGTGGTGCCGTTTGAGCACCGGGTAGTAGATCTTGCCGTTGCGTCCGATCAGGATGGCTTCGCCACCCAGAAGCGCTTCGAACCGCGTGCTCCGTGCGGACAGCATTGCGACGACGAGGTTGAGCAGACACAGCAGCGCACAGATCAGCAGCCCGCCGACCAGCGAATTGTCGCCGCCAGTCAGCGCGTTGCTGGCCCCTTCACTGAGCAGCATCACGACGAGCAGGTCGAAGGGCGTGAACTGCCCGATCGTGTGCTTGCCGGACAGGCGGATCAGCGCGAGCAGGCCGATGTAGATCGCCACCGTGCGAAACACGAGCTCCCAGACATCCACGTCGAGGTCGAACATGTGCGCCCCTGGATCAGAGTTGTCAAAAACTCCGTATCAAGCGGCGTGCCTTGAGGGCGGCGAGCGGCGGTTAAGCGGTGGGCGGGCGCGAGCGGGCAGGACGGCGCTCGTTCCGGGAATGCCGTCAATCCGGCGCAGCAGACGGCGGATGCCGTGCTGATCGGCCCCCTTTCCCGCAAGGCAGGGAACGTGTCGACAACCGCTGTAGGCGATCATGCGCGGCGGGCAGTCGCGCTGGTGGCTGAGCTTGGTGGCCGCAGTCGCGTGATGGGAAGGTGACCCGAGACAGGATTTGCGCTCACTCTGTACCGAACGATCGGTCTGGGTTATAACCCGAGTCATCAGGGATACGTGACGCGGGTCTGACAGCTCGGTTCAGATCTTGCTTTTACGTGTTCCAGGCACGTGCGCAGACTGCGCAGCCCGACCGCGCCGCGAGGTGTCCCTACATCTCACTGCAATCGGGACGACAAGCCGATTCATTTGATCCGGGCCCTCTCCGATGGCCACGGACGGATGTCTGGACAAGGAGGAAACGATGATTCAAAGAGCTGACGTCCTCGCAGTCGCCTTCGACTCAGTCGCGTCACGATCCGATGATCCGGCGGGCCCGCACGCGCTCATGACGTCCTGTCTACTCAGGCACTGAGCCCTCATTCCCGCCACCAGGGCGGGACGACCGCACGGCACCTACGACTCCGACCTTCCGTCGGGGACCGCCTGCTGCCGTCGATGCCATGCGCAAACGGTTCCAATGATGAAGATGCCGATGGATAACGCTCGGATGGATCTGTGTCACGCGGAGTTGCTGCATGCCTTCCCGTGGCCGACGATCATGCTTGACCCGGATGGATTCGTTGTGGCGGTGAGCCGTCCACTCCCGGGTCTGGGAATCACCGTTGTTGCGGGTGAACAGCATCTGCGCGAGCTGCTCCCGGCGTACTGGGATGCGTTGTGCGAAGCCGGGCCCGGCCCTTGCGAGCGCTTCCGCGACGTGGCCCGCGCAATCGACGGACGGTGGCTGCACGAGCGTGTATGGATGAGCGCAGTGCGCGATGGAATGCTGCTGTTCATCGAGGACCGCAGCGAGCAGATGACGACCTCGCAGGCGGAACTGCAGCGTGACCGGCTGGCGTCACTGGGTTTCATGGTGGCGGGCGTCTGCCACGAGATCAGCAACCCGCTGACCGCGGTACAGTCGATGATGCAGATGCTGCTGGGTCGCTCCGACGTCAGTGCCGAGGCGCTGCAGAAGGGCTTGCGGATCGTCTCGGACAATGTGCGTCGCGTGATGGACATATCGCGGCGCATGGTCGATTTCTCGCGGGTGGGCGATGAGCCGCGGGTGCCGTTCGAGATCGACGCCTCCATCATCGAAGCCATCGTGCTGCTGCGCCAGGGGCTGTGCAAGGAAACCGTGTCGGTCGAACACTTTCCGGAGCTTGGTGCGCTGGTGCTCGGCAACGCCGGTCAGTTGCAGGAAGTGATCTACAACATCCTGATCAATGCCGCACATGCGGTCGGTGACGCGGGGCGGATTTTCGTCACCACCGCGATGACGGCAGAAAGACGGGTGCTGGTCCGCATTTCCGACACCGGTCCCGGAATCCCGGAAGAGGTGCTGCCGCGCATTTTCGAGCCCTTCTTCACGACGCGTTCCTCCGGACAGGGCACCGGTCTCGGACTGGCCATCGCCTACGAATTCGTGCGCGAGCACGGCGGCGAACTGCGCGCCTACAACAATCCCAATGGCGGTGCGACGTTCGAGATCGACCTGCCTGCTCATTCAGCGAGGACACAGCATGAGCGCCAAAGCGAACAAGCATGATCTGATGCGCCCGGAGCGGATACTGGTCATCGAGGACGACCCCGGCATTGCCGTCTGCGTGGAAATGCTGCTCAGCAGCCGCGGCTACGCCTGCGCGGTGTTCAATGACGGTGCTTCCGGACTGGCCCATCTCGCCGCCGAACAGGTGGATCTGCTGATCACCGACCTGCGCCTGCCCGATACGTCGGGACTCGATATCCTGGCCGCCAGCAAGGCTGAAAGACCGGACCTGCCGGTCATCCTGATGACCAGCTACTCGTCGCTGGAGAACGCGATAGACGCCCTGCGAAAGGGCGCGGTCGACTATCTGATCAAGCCTTTCGACAACGACGAGTTCCTGTTCGCGGTCGAGCGTGTGCTCGCCGAACAGCGGACGCGCCGCGAGAACCGATCGCTCAGGCGCAGCCTTCGTCGTGCCTACGGCGAGCGCACCATCATCGGCGAAAGCGATGGCGTCAAGCGCATGCTGGCGATGATTTCCCGTGTCGCATCGACCGACACCAATGTGCTGATCCAGGGAGAGAGCGGCACCGGCAAGGAACTGGT
Source organism: Methyloversatilis sp. NSM2 (assembly GCF_038066675.1). Lineage (NCBI taxonomy): Bacteria > Pseudomonadati > Pseudomonadota > Betaproteobacteria > Nitrosomonadales > Sterolibacteriaceae > Methyloversatilis > Methyloversatilis sp. NSM2. The sequence continues at coordinate 146,339 of NZ_JBBUKV010000004.1, read as the reverse complement.
CGCCCAGGCCATACACTTCGGTGGCGAGCGGGCGGAGCGGCCCTTCGTCGCGATCAACTGCGGCGCGATTCCGTCCGATCTGATCGAGTCCGAACTGTTCGGCCACGTGAAGGGGGCCTTCACCGGCGCGGTCAGCACGAGCGAGGGCCTGATACGCGAGGCGAGCGGCGGCACGCTGTTCCTGGATGAAATATCCGAACTGCCGCTGAATGTTCAGGTGAAGCTGCTGCGCGTCATACAGGAGCGCCAGGTCAGACCGGTCGGCGCCACCCAGACCTATCACACCGATACCCGCTTCGTTGCTGCGACCAACCGCGATCTGCGCGCGGAGACCGAGAGCAACACCTTCCGCGCCGACCTGTTCTACCGTCTGAACGTGATCACCATCCAGGTGCCGCCCTTGCGAGAACGGGGCGACGATATCGAGCTGCTTGCACGCTATTTCCTCGAACGCCACTGCAAGCGGCTGGGCACGCGGATCCGCGGCATGTCCGACGAGTTCGTCGCTTTCCTTCGGGAGTACCCCTGGCCGGGCAACATCCGCGAACTGGAAAACGTGATGGAGCGAGCCATCATCATGGCCGAAGGCGACACCTTGTCTCTGGACGAACAGTTCGACACGCTGCCGCAGGCCACGTTGTCGCGGCCGAGCGCGTCGTCCGCGGCCGGTGATGCGCTGGGGCCCATGTCGATCGAGGATTACATCCGCCACAGCATTCTTCGCTACCAGGACAGCTACTGCGACCGCGATCTTGCCGCCTTGCTCGGCATCGGCCGCAAGGCGCTGTGGATGCGTCGCCGTCGCTGGGGACTGATGAAGGACCGGGGGCGCGCCGAGGACATGCAACTGGACCATCAGATGTCTTGAGCGCACAGGCGTCGTGTTTCGTTTTGAACCTCATCTGTGTTTCTCCTGGAAACACGCGATGCATTTCGACGTTCGATAGCGCGTCCTGAGGGCCGTCCGGACATGGTATGGATAGTGCATAGCACTGTGCGGACAGGTTGAACGAGAGGTTGGCATGACCGGGGTTTCGAGTCCGCTGCATACGCCTTTCAGTGTTCTCAGGCAGGCGCCGTTCTTCACCGGACTGAGTGATGCGCAGTTGCACGCCATCACGCTCATCGCACGCCCCGAGGACTGGGCGCAGCACAGCCGGATCTACAACATCGGCGATCCGGTGAAGTCGCTCTATGTGCTGCTCGATGGCAAGGTCAGGTTCGCCATTGGCGTAGGCGGCAGAAACACCTCGGCGGGTGATGTGCTCGAGCGCGGACAGGTCTTCGGCTGGGCTGCGCTGGTACCGGAGGCGCAGGGACGCATCGCCACCGCTTCCTGCGTGACCGACTGTCGCGTACTGGCGATAGACGGCACACGCCTTCTGATGCTGATGGATGCGGACCACACGATGGGCTACCGCATCATGAAACAACTCAATCTCCTGATCACGGGCACTTTCACTTCGTTCGCCGCGGGCTGAACGCCTGCGCGGCGCAAGGCTCGCATCGGGAGATGCATCATGGCATTGCTGATGCTGATCGCACTCGCGGTCGGTACGCTGATTGGCGCGGTGGGTGTGGGCGGCATTCTGCTCATTCCGGCGCTCAACCTGATCGGCGGATTGAGCATACAGTCGGCGATGGCCACCGCGCTGTTCACCTTCGTATTCACCGGCATCGTCGGCACCATCGCCTTCATGCGCCATGGCAGCATCGACCTGCGCATCACGGTGCCGGTATGTGCGGGCGCACTGATCAGCGGCTTCGCGGGCGCCTGGGTTAACGCGCTGCTCGACGCATCGCTGTTGATGGTTCTGCTCGCGCTGGTGGTCTGTCTGGCCGGCGTCTACACGCTGGCTACGCGCGGCCGGCCACGGCGCCCCGCGCTGCACGGTCATCCCGGTCTGCAGCGCGCCATGCTGTTCGGCCTGGGTGGTGTGGCCGGATTCGGCTCGGGGCTGACCGGTGTCGGTGGGCCGGCATTGTCAGTACCGATGATGGTGCTCGCAGGCTTCGCCCCCTTGACGACGATAGGCACCAGTCAGGTGATACAGATCCTGGCGGGTGCGTCAGGCACGCTTGGCAATCTGCGCTTCGGCGTCATCGATTTCGGCCTCGCCGGCGCGCTGGTGCTGTTCGAACTGGCGGGTGTGCTGATAGGCGCGCGCATCGTGCACGCCATCAACGCGCAGCGTCTGCGCTTCTGGGTTGGCGTGCTTTGCCTGGCGGTCGGTGGCGGGCTGCTGGTCAAGGCTGTCGGCGGATACTAGAACGCGTGGGCGCGTCGCGCTCCTCCCACTCGGCACCGGCCTCGGTGCAGGCAATCCCGATTCGTGTTGCGCCCTCGTGGCGGCGCTGCGCGTGCTGGCGAGTGACGGCGCACTGCGGCAACTGCGGTGGCCGCATGTGCTGCAGGACGGTGAGTGATGACTGGCGGCGACGCGCGCTGTCGTTGCGCGGCGCCGAACAGCTTTGACTTGGAATGCCTGCGGGCGGTCGACTGCGCTGCGATGAGAGGGCAGAACCGGACGCCGCCGGTTGCGGGCCGCAGCCCGCAACCGCGGGTCAGGAGATGGTCTGGTAGTACAGGTTCTGCGGGTGGTTGGCCTGTGCGAAGAAGTACCAGCGTTCGGCCAGCAGACCGACGTACTGGACCGCGAAGGCCAGCCAAAGTAGGGGGGGCGAAGCGGTCGCAGCACCTGCGCTGAGCAGCAGAACAGGCAGCACGAAGGCCAGCAGCAGGAAGGTCCACTTCACCGAGCGGAGGAAGTGCAGCGTCTTGTGATGGAAGAATTCGCGGGTGTTGAAGGAGCCACCCATCAAACCCTGGGAACGTTGTGCGATGCGCGGATGATGGATGCCGATCGCGGTCTGCAGCGACGAGCGCGGCCGCAGTCGTGCGTTGCGCAGCAGGGATGCGCTGCGCGTGGCCAGACCGGTCAGGGTCAGCGCGATGGCCAGCGAGCTCATCACGAGCATCAGTTCCGCTTCGCTGAGCGCCGCGTAGGCGCTGGCCAGCGTCAGACCGGAGGCGCAGCCCAGTACCAGATAGTTGATCACGGTGAGCGGGCTGGCCCATTCCTGAAGGAACTTCAGGCATGCGTAAATCATGCCCGTACAGACGAAGAGGGCCAGCGCGAGCACCGCGCCGATCGCGCCTGTCGTCAGGGTAAGTGGCCAGTCCATGGCGTGGCTGAGTCCATACAGCGCCGTCGTAGCCATGAAGGCCGGCAGCACGATGACCTCGCGCGAAAGCCAGGAGGTGCGCCACATCGCCGCACTGCGCCAGGCACGCTCGGGCCGCCCCAGGTGGAAGAACGACGCGATCAGCCCGGCGCCCGACAGCGCAAGACTGATGAGTGCGCCAACGACGTAGAAATCGTGCCCCGGCATCGGGGCGGACAGGTTCAGCGCATGCGTGAGCTCACACCCGAAAAGTGCCAGGAAGAGGCCCTGAGCGGCCCCCGTGAGCGTCGTGAGCAGAATGACGGAGAAGGCGGGATTCATCGTGTCGTCCTGTTGAATGAGGGAGTGGATTACCAGCTGGCGGCGTCGTCCAGCGCCGGTGTGCTGGCGTCAGGCATCGGCTTCAGGCCATCCACTTTCAGCGGGTTGTCGGTGCGCACGATCTGATCGGGCCGTATGGTCATTTCTGTCTTGCGGCGCGGCAGATAGTGGTTGGACGGTTCGGTGCCCCATTCGGGCATCAGCTGGTAGCCGCCGCGCTCGCGTATCGCCTTCGACGCAGACGAATCGGGGTCGTGCACATCACCGAAGATGCGTGCACTGGTCGGGCAGGCCAGCACGCAGGCGGGTTTGCGGTCGCGTTCGGGCAGCGCTTCGTTGTAGATGCGGTCCACGCACAGCGTGCACTTGGTCATTTCCTTGCGCTCTGGATCGAGCTCGCGGACACCGTATGGACAGGCCCAGGAGCAGTACTTGCACCCGATGCACTTGTCGTAGTCGACGAGCACGATGCCGTCCTCGGCACGCTTGTAGCTGGCGCCGGTCGGGCAGACCGGAACACAGGGCGGGTCCTCGCAGTGCAGGCACGACTTGGGGAAGTGCACCGTTTCGGTGTTCGGGTAACTTCCGACCTCGAAAGTCTGCACCCGGTTGAAGAAGGTGCCCGTCGGATCTTCATCGTAGGGATTGAGGTCGGCCAGCGAACCGGCCGTTCCCGACGTGTTCCACGACTTGCAGCTCGTCACGCAGGCCTGGCAGCCTACGCAGACGTTGAGGTCGATCACGAGTGCCAGCTGGGTCATTGCATGTCTCCTGCGCGCAGTCCGCGTTCGAGGGCGAGGGTAGGGGTCGGGGGGCTCATGAGCGCTTCTTCCAGTTGCCGACGAAGTAGGTCAGGACACCGGGGCGTGTCTTCGTGACCCCCGGCAGGGTCTTCATCGGTTCGAACTGCGGCCAGCTCTCCTTGGGCTCGTCGTCGCCGGCGCGATAGATGCGCACGCGCACGTCGTACCAGGCTGCCTGTCCGGTCACCGGGTCGGAATTCGACATGCGCCTCGAACTGCCCTGCATGGGAAGTTCTTCCGATATCAGGTGGTTCAGCAGGAAGCCCTTGCGCGCCTCGTTGGCCATGGGCCCGAGGTTCCACGCGTTGCTCGCCTTGCCGATCGCGTTCCATGTCCAGACGGTTCCGGCCTCGACCGCCTCGCTGTAGCGACACATGCAGCGCACCTTGCCCCACGGCGATTCCACCCACATCCAGTCACCGTCCCCGATGCCCGCAGCGCGCGCGGTGGCCGGATTCACGTGCAGATAGTTGTGCGCGTGGATCTGCCGCAGCCAGGCGTTCTGCGAATCCCACGAGTGGTACATCGCCATCGGCCGCTGCGTCACCGCGTTCAGCGGGTAACGCGTGGTGTCGGTGCTCTGCGACTCCAGCGGCGGGTAGTAGAAGGGCAGCGGGTCGAAGTACTTCTCGACGCGGTCGCGCAGTTCCGGCGGCGGACGGCGTCCGGGCCGCCGCCCCTGCGCGGCCAGCCGGAAGCGCTGCATCACGTCGGAGTACAGGTGGATCAGGATCGGATCCGCATCGCGCCGCATGCGTACCCGCTGTGCCCACTCCATATAGCCCTTGTTCCAGTTGCGCATGTACTGATAGGACGCGGGCAGCACGTAGTGGAAGACACAGTTGTTCTTCGCGTACATCTCCCACTGCTTCGGGTTCGGCTCTCCCCGAATGGCCTTCTGGCCGTCCACGCCGCGCCAGCCGGCGAGAAAACCGATGCCCGACCCTGGCTCTGTCTCGTAGTTCACGATGAAGTCCGGGTAGTCGCGGAACTTGCGCGTGCCATCCGGCCGCACGAAGGCCGGCAGGCCGAGCCGGCTGCCCAGCTCGATCAGTACTTCCTGGAAGGGCTTGCACTGGCCCTTGGGCTCGACCACCGGAATGCGCACCGAGTCGACCGGACCGTCGAACTCGGAGATCGGCCGGTCGAGTATCGACATCACGTCGTGGCGTTCCAGGTAGGTGGTGTCGGGCAGGATGAGGTCGGCGAATCCCGTCATTTCCGACTGAAAGGCGTCGCAGACGACGATGAAGGGAATGCGGTACTCGCCGTCCTCCCCCTTGCTATTCAGCATCTGGCGCACTTCGCTTGTGTTCATGGTCGAGTTCCACGCCATGTTCGCCATGAAGATGAGCAGGGTGTCGATCGGGTATGGGTCGCCGCGCCAGGCGTTGGTGATCACGTTGTGCATCAGGCCGTGCGCCGACAGCGGGTATTCCCACGAGAAGCCCTTGTCGATGCGTACCGGTCGCCCCTCGTCGTCGACGCAGAGGTCTGCCGGGTCAGCCGGGAAGCCCAGGGGCATGCCGTCCAGCGGACTGTTGGGCTTGACCGCCTGCGGCCCGCGCGGAGGCTTGGCGATCGGTGGTATGGCGCGCGGAAAGGGCGCCTTGTGCCGGAAGCCACCCGGGCGGTCGATGGTGCCCAGCAGCGACATCAGGATGGCCAGCGCACGTATCGTGTGGAATCCGTTCGAATGTGCGGCCAGTCCCCGCATCGCGTGGAAGGACACCGGGTTGCCGGTCACGTGGTCGTGCTCGACGCCCCAGGAGTCGGTCCATGAGATCGGCAGGTGGATCTTCTGGTCACGGGCCGTCACGCCCATTTCGTGCGCCAGCCGGCGGATGGTGTCCGCCGGAACGCCGCAGATGCTTTCCGCCCATTCTGGCGTGTAGCTCTTGAGGCGGTCGAGCAGCAGCTGGAACGCCGGCTTCACCGGCGTGCCGTCGGGCAGTGCGTAGCAGCCGCGCAGGCGCGGGTCGGCGCCAGGCGTGTGGGTCGGGACCAGCTTGTCGGTCAGGCGGTCCCACCAGTACTTGTTGTGCGGGTAGTCTGGGTTTACCGGATCGCCCCCCGGGTCCATCGCGAACAGCCCGAAATCGTCGGCGTCGGGGTTCTGCATCACCAGCTGGCCGGCGTTGGTGTAGCGGGCCAGGAATTCCCGGTCGTACAGCCCCTTGGCGATGATCTCGTGACAGAGCGCCAGCAGCAGGGCGCCGTCGGTGCCCGGCTTGATCGGCACCCACTCGTCTGCGATTGCCGAATAGCCCGTGCGTACCGGATTGATGGACACGAAGCGGCCGCCATTGCGCTTGAACTTCGACAGCGCCACCTTCATCGGATTGGAGTGGTGGTCCTCCGCCGTGCCGATCATGATGAACAGCTTCGAGCGTTCGAGGTCGGGGCCGCCGAATTCCCAGAAGGAGCCGCCTATCGTGTAGATCATGCCGGCCGCCATGTTGACCGAGCAGAAGCCGCCGTGCGCTGCATAGTTCGGCGTGCCGAACTGCTTGGCGAACATGCCGGTGAGCGCCTGCATCTGATCGCGGCCGGTGAACAGCGCGAATTTCTTCGGATCGGTTTCGCGCAGTTTCTTGAGGCGCTCGGCGAGCAGTGCGAAAACTTCTTCCCAGCTGATCTCGTCGAACTCTCCGGCACCACGCTCGGTGCCGGGTCTGCGGATCAGGGGCTGGGTCAACCGGGCCGGCGACTGCTGTTTCATGATGCCTGACGCACCCTTGGCACAGATGACGCCCTGGTTCAGCGGGTGGTCCGGATTGCCGTCGATGTAGCGGACTTCGCCGTTGCGCAGATGCACGCGGATGCCGCAGCGGCAGGCGCACATGTAACAGGTGGTCTTCTTGACATCCAGTTCCTCCACCGGCTCGGCGTGCGGGTTCGACAGACGGACTGTGCTCATCGATGACTCCATGGTGAGATTGACGTTTGTGGCGCCTGCCGGCGGTCAGCGGGGGCTGCCATCGGGTAGCCATTCCTTGCATTGCCGGAAGATGCGGTGCCGGCAGTTCGCGCAGATCCGAGGGTCGAAGTGCGGGTAAAGCGTGCCGATCACGTCGTCGCCGATCGCGAAGAGCCTGTCCCGTCCGATGTCGTCGAGCTGGCCGCCGCGCTCAAGCGTGCTGCGCGCCTGCTCGTTCAGCCGATGAAAGTAGAGCCCTCCACCACGCGCGCGCCGTCGCCGTGCCTCTTCCGCAAGCAGGTCCGCACCGGATGCATCTATGAAGTTGATGCCGGGCGCCAGGACGAGCAGATGTTTCTGCTCCGGATGAACTTCCTCGAGCTGGTGCAGGTGACGCTTCACGTGGTCGATTGCGCCGAAATACAGTTCGCCGTCGATGAACTCCATCTTCAGCTGAGGACAATCCGGCTCGTCGCGTTGCGGAACGAAGTGGTACTGGCCTTCGCCGGGTGCGGGCACGGCGGCGCGTATGCCCGGTCGCGCGGTGCGTTCGAGGTAGAGCACCAGTGAAAGAATGACGCCGGCGTAGATCGCGAATTCGAGCTGGAAAACGAGGGTGGAGGCAAGCGTCGCGAAAAGCACCGCGGACTCGCGGCGGCTGGTGCGCATGACTGCGCGGATGTGCTTCACGTCGATCAGTGCGTAGGCGACCATGAACAGAATGGCGGCCATCGAAGCGATCGGCAGGTAGCGCGCGAGCGGCACGAAAAACAGCAGGGTCAGAACCAGGAAGCCGGCAGAGAAGACCGACGACAACGGTGTTACCGCTCCTGCCTCGTAGTTGATTCCACTGCGCGTGAACGATCCACTCGACACATAGCCCGAGAAGAAGCTCCCGGCCAGATTGGCCAGGCCCTGACCGAAGAACTCCTGGTTGCCGTCGATGTGCTGGCCGGATTTCGCCCCTACGGCGCGCGCGATGGACAGCGCTTCGGTCAGCGACAGCAGGGTAACGGCGAGCGCGATTGCGCCGAGCTGGTGCAGCACCTCCATTGACAGCATCGGTGCAGAAAGCGGCGGCAGGCTGCGCGGAATTTCCGACACCGTCTCGATGCCCGCATCGTGGCCGAGCATCGCTTTCACACCCAGCGCATAGAGGCTGCCGACCACCATGGCCACGATCATGTAGGGCACGCGTGGCAGGTGGCGTTTGGTGAGTATCCCGGCCGCGAGCGTTACCGCACCCACCCCTGCCACCTGCCAGTTGATGTCACCGGCTGCTGCCGCAAAGCGGGACAGCGTGCCGAAGAACTCTCCGCCGGAGCCGTAGTGCAGGCCGAAGAAGTTCTTCAGCTGACTCACTGCGATCAGTATGGCCGCGCCTGCGGTAAAGCCTATGACGACGCTGTGCGAGATGAAATTCACCAGCATGCCCATGCGCGCGAACGCGAGTGCGAGCTGCATCAGGCCGACCATGAAGGTGAGCGTCAGGACGTAGGCGATGTAGGTCGCGCTGCCCGGCTCGGCCAGCGGACTGATGGTCGAGAAAACCACGATGGAGAGCGCCGCGGTCGGGCCGGATACCAGATGTCGCGACGAGCCGAACAATGCTGCAAAGATGACCGGAATGATCGCGGCGTAGAGACCGTACTCCGGTGGCATTCCGGCGATGTGGGCGTAGGCCACCGCCTGGGGCAGCAGGATGATGGTTCCGCTCAGGCCAGCAACGGCGTCGCTGCGTAGCGATGCCCGGTTGACCATCGACCACCAGCGTCGCATCGGCAGCAATGACAGACCGGTTCTGTGGGCGCGGTTGGAGAGTGGATTCAAGCGTCGGGCTTCCGGGTTGGAGGTGTGCATCGACGGCGGGCTGAGGCTGTGGCGTGCGATGAATTGAGGGAGCGCATGACCGACCCCCTACGCAAGTTCAGTGCCACGGCTCATGCGCCTATGCAGCGCAAAGGCGTAACCGGCGAGGCATCAAGGCCGTACAGAGAGGATTGCGGAGTTGGCTTCCCGCCTGCGATGGGGGTGGCGCCGTGCGCTGCCGACGGTTGCCGAGGTGATGGTGTTTCCTCAGGAAACGCTGCGGTGTTTCACGAGGAAACCGCACGCCCGGTCGCGGCGGAGAGAGCGTCGCGGTGAAGTCGTCGAGGCGGGCCGACGCGTAGCGCGCAGAACGCCGCGCAGCAAAGGTTCTGACGTGTTGACGCAGTCAGTTTTCTGCTGCCGGCACGCCTTCTGCTAAGTCGGGTTATCGGCGCATTACCGTCGATCCGAGCAGCAGTACGACATCACCTCGCTACGTACCGGAAAGGACCTCACATGTCTCGCAACGCAGTGGAGTGGAAGCAGACGCCGAGCTTCCCCGAATCTCACTATGTCGACACGCGCATCTATACCGAAGAGGACATCTTTCTCGACGAGCAGCGCAAGATCTTCAACAAGTGCTGGATCATTGCCTGCCACGAGTCGGAGATTCCGAACGCCTACGACTACCGTACGTTCAGCCATCCTGGCGGGCCGCCGCTCATCGTGATCCGCGGTGAGGACATGAAGGTGCGGACCTTCTACAACATCTGCCCGCATCGCGGCAACACGCTTCTTTACGAACCGGTCGGAAACGCCAAGCGCATCACCTGCATCTTCCACGCATGGTCGTTCAACGCGACCGGCGACTGCATCGACATTTCCCGCGGCAAGGAGGGTTATCAGGACCGCTTCGGCTGCAAGGATGCAGGACTGCGCGAGGTGAAGACCGAACTCGGGTTCGGTGGCTTCGTGTGGGTTAACGTCGATGACGAGAGCTGCACGCTGAAGGAATACATCGGCGAGGCGATGGGCATGCTCGATGAGCATCTCGAACAGCCGCTCGAGGTGTTCCACTACCACAAGGCGGTCGTGAATACGAACTACAAGCTGTGGCACGACACGAACAGCGAGTTCTATCACGACTACATGCATTACTTCAATCGCATCACCGGCATGATCCAGCCGGGCTACTTCGATCGGAAGTACACCGGGTATCCCAACGGACACGCTTCGGTCGGCTCGATGGCGATCAAGTACGACGCCTACGAGGGCAGTAAGGCACGCGGTGTGGGCTGGCCTGGTCTGGCTCCTGGCGGCTGGGTGCTCATCGATATCTTTCCCGGCATGACCTACAACCTGCGCACCTCGGTGCTGCGCATGGACACGGCGATTCCGCTCGGTCCGAACAAGCTGCTGATCGAGTTCCGCGGACTCGGACTCAAGAGCGATACGCCTGAGCAACGCGCCGAGCGCATCCGCGACCACAACATGATCTGGGGGCCGTTCGGCCGCAACCTGCACGAGGACCTGCTTGGCGTCCACGGCCAGGGACTTGCGATGCGCGAGCGCACCGACAGTCGGTGGGTGATCCATGGGCGCGAAGAGAACATGACCATCCATGACGAAGGCGGGATGCGTCACTTCTATGCCGAATGGAGCCGCCGCATGGGACGCAAGGCCTACGACCCGTACGGCGAACAGGCTGCTGTGGCGAAGTGACTCCTGATCAACCGAACCGATACGAGAGGGCAAGCGTGGATACCAGAACCGCCATTACCGAACTCATCCACAGATCCGGTCTGATCATGGACGAGCGCGATTTCAAGGGCTATCTCGACCTGTGTGCGCCGGATTACCAATACCGGATCACCACATACAGCCCGGAGATCCGCAAGGACATGACGTGGCTCGAGCATGACAAGGCAGGCATGAAGTCGCTGTTCGACAACCTGCATCGGCACAACAGCGACAAGTCGCCGATCAGCCGTCACATCAATGTCTGCCTGGTCGACATCGATGAAGCGGCCGAAGAGGCCAGCGTCACCAGCACGATAGAGGTGTTCCGCACCACGCTGGATGGTGGCGAAACCGAGCTGTTCGCGGTGGGCAAGCTTTACGACACGGTGACGCTGGGCCATGACGGCCCGGCCTTGCGCAGTCGGAATGTGCGCCTCGATACGCGGCTGCTCGGCTACGGCTATCACATTCCGTTCTGACCTCGGCCGGGGACACGACATGAAGATCCAGGTCAACGCACGAAACCGTACACATCTGTTCGAAGCCTCACCGGGCGAGAAGATCCTGCACGGTGGTCTGGCGCGGGGCATCGCGCTTCCCTATGAATGTGCAAGTGGAACCTGTGGGACCTGCAAGGCGAAGCGCGTGTCGGGCGACATCGATGACGCCTGGCCTGACGCACCCGGACGCAAGAGCCTGAAGTCGGCAGATGAGTTCCTGATGTGTCAATGCGTGGCCCGGACCGATGTCGTGGCCGAGGTGCCAGCCTTCGTGCAGATGATGGATACCGGCTCCTGCGTGCCCTGCGCAGGTGCCGGGCGCATCGCCTCGACCGGGATGCTCACGCACGACGTGATGCTGATCGATGTCGAAACCGACGCACCGGTGGAATTCGACGCCGGCCAGTTCGTGCTGCTCGGTGTCGATGAGGTGGAAGGCATGCGCGGGTGGTCGATGGTCAACTTCGATCGCCATGCGCGCACCTTGCGCTTCGTCGTCCGCCGCAAGCCGGGCGGCGTGCTCTCGGACTGGTTGTTCGGCGCCGCATCGCGTGTCGGGACACGTGTGTCGCTGTTCGGGCCGCTGGGGCACGCAACCTTCTACCCCAGCCTCGGACGCGACCTGCTGTGCATCGCTGGCGGCAGCGGCATCGCTGGCGTCATGTCCATCCTTTCGCGTGCCGAGCAGGACGAGTACTTCGGCCGCCATTCGGGCGATGTGTTCTTCGGAGTCCGTACCTCGCGCGATGTGTACTTTCTCGACGAGTTCACCCGCTTGCGTCGTGTCTGTGGCGAGGGGCTCGCCGTCACCGTCGCGTTGAGCGACGAGGACCCCCCGTCCTCGCTGGTGAACGATTACCCGCTGATCCGCTTCGATCGTGGCTTCGTTCACGAGGTGGCCAAGCGGCACATGGTGGGACGCCTGGGCAACGTCATTGCCTATCTTGCAGGGCCGCCACCGGCGGTCGATGCCTCGATCCGGATGCTGCTGCTGTCGCGCGTTACCGCAGACAACATCCGGTACGACAAATTCAGCTAGGACCGCGGGCATGCAAAAACAGCGAATCTGCAGCGCGTCGGACGTCCCGGACAACGGGATGAAGAGCTACGACATCGAAGGCATGAAGATCCTCGTCGTGAACGCTGGCGAGTGCTTCCATGCATATCAGGGGCTGTGTCCGCACCAGGACGTGTGCCTCGACGAAGGTTACTTCGACGGCCAGTTGCTCACCTGTCATCAGCATCTGTGGCAGTGGGACATCCGGACCGGTGAGGCGGTCGGCCTGGCCGAGGCGCCGCTCGAGAAGTACGAGGTGGAGGTCAGCGATGGCGAGATCTTCGTACTGCAGTCGAGTGCGCTCAAGGCGGTGGACATATTGAAGGACGTCTCGGCGGCGTCACTCGAGCGGCTGGAGGGATTGGCCCGACGGGAGCAGCTCTCGGCGGGCACGGTGATCTACGAGGTCGACGATCCAGCCGACGACCTCTACGTGCTCGAGTCAGGCCGCGTGGAGTTCACGATAGGGCGCGACGACCGCACGCGGCTCGCGGGCTTCATGTTGCGCAAGGGCGAAGTGTTCGGCTGGGCGGCTTTGCTTGAGCAGCACCCTCGACGCATCGCCCGCGCCGTCTGCCATGAGGACTCGGTGCTGTTGCGGCTGAACGGCGAAGCCATGCTCGATGCGCTGGAGGCCGATCCGACCTCGGGGCTGATGGTGATGCGACGGCTGGCGACGCTGGTCGCACGCCACACGACAGGACCCCAGAACAGTTAGTACCGGACCGGACAGACGGTCCCGAAGTATCCGGAAGGAACGGAGGAGAAGGTATGCAGATGCAGTGATGTGGCAGTGCGGAGACTTCGGTGTCCATACCAACAATCAGGAGGAGAGTTTGCCATGGGTAATCTCAGGAATCGGGTATGCAGGATGGTGTCGACGCTGCTTGCAGCGGCGGCGTGTGCGCTGGCAGGTGGCGTCGCGCAGGCCGGCGACATCAACTTCGGCAAGGTGGGCGAACCGGTGAAGCTCGTGGTGGGCTATCAGCCCTACTACACGGAGTCGTGGTCGGGCGTCGTCATGCGCGGCAAGAAGTTCTACGAGAAGTATCTGCCCAAGGGCTCCAAGGTCGACTTCGCGGTGGGCCTGCAGGGCGCGGTCGTCGTCAATGCGATGCTCGCAGGCAAGCAGCACATCGGCTACGTCGGCGACATGCCGGGCATCGTATCGACGACCAAGCAGCAGGTCGCCGACATCCGCATCGTCGCGGCGCTCGGCCTGGGCAAGGACCAGTGCAACATCTTTCTCGCCCGCAAGGACGCGCCCAACTTCGCATCGCCGAAGGAGGCACTGAAGTGGCTCAACGGCAAGAACGTGGCGGTGCCCAAGGGTAGTTGCACCGACCGCTTCGCGCAGGAGACCTTCAAGAAGGAGAGCATCACCCCGGGCGCCTATCTGAACCAGAACATCGAAGTCATCACCAGCGGCTTCCGCGCCGGCAAGCTGGACGCCGCGGTGGTCTGGGAGCCGACGGCGTCACGCCTGGTGCAGGAAGGTTTGGCGAAGCGCGTCGCGTCCGGAACGGCGGTCGACGAGAGCGACGGCGGCTTTCTCACCATGCGTGAGGACCTGATCCGCACCCGTCCGGATGTCGTGAAGGCCTGGCTGAACGCGGAGCTCGATGCCCAGCTCTTCCTCGCTGACCCTGCCAATGCGCAGGAAATCGCTCGCATGGCGATGGAACAGACCACCGGTTTCACCGAGCGTGCGCTCTGGTCCTCCATGTTCCTGCGCTATCCGGACAGCGCCGGCGGCGTCGATCAGCGCCTGCTGCTTCCCTTCACGATCACGCCCGAAGTTCAGGCACTCATTACCGATGCCACCGCCTTCCTGTTCGCCATCAAGAGCATCAACGTCGACAAGCTTCGCCCGGAAGCCGTGATGCCCGAGTTCACCCAGGCTGTCCTCAAGGAGCGCGGACTGACTTCGCCGATCGGTGCCGTCAAGGCGCTGCCGGAGTCCGCCTACAAGGGTAACTGAGCGCGTCCGCACGGGGCGGACGCGTCACACGTTGAATGCGAGGGAACATGGAACAAGTCGAACGCTTGCTTAAGCGGACCTTGCCCTTCCAGGTCGTGTCGCCGGAAACGCTGGACGGCATTGCCGAGATCTCGAGACATGAGGTCTTCAAGGCGGGTGAGGTCATCTACGGGGCTGGTCAGCCAGCCGAAGAGGTCTACGTACTGGTTTCGGGCCGGGTAGCGCATCGGATAGATCCGGAAATCAAGGCGCGTGTGCATGAGAAGGAGCTGCAGGTCGGCGACGTCTTCGGCTGGGCCGCGATACTCGAGGGCGAGAAGGTGCGGCTTGCCGACGTCGCCTGTATCGAGGCGGCCGAAGTCCTGAAGATCGACGGCGCACGCCTGCTCGACCTTCTGCGCAAGGACGTCAATTTCGGCGAGGCGGCGCTGAAGAGCTTTTCCCAGCTCATCAGCCAGCAGTACTACCTGCCGCCGTCGGTGTCCGAGCGCGTGCCGACCACGCTGTCCAAGGTGGGTGACACACATGCCCCCGCCTCGAACGAGGCCGAGCCGCAGACGGCTTCAGCGTGGACACTGACCATGTACCGGGCAGGCGAATGGCTGAGGAGCCCCGACCCCTACCTGATGATGGTGGGCTTCGCACTGATGCTGGGCTTCTGGTACCTGACGGTGGAGGTGCTCAAGCTGCCGCGTTTCGAGGATCTGCCGGGCCTGACTACGGTGGTGAAGGAGTGGTTCGCCGAGGATCCGGTCTATGGCATGTCGATCTACACGGCTGAGTACTACCAGCACATATGGGTGAGCATACGACGCGTAGCCATCGCCTTCCTGCTGGCGACCGTGCTCGGGGTGCCGCTGGGGCTGTTCCTGGGATGGTCGCGCAGCTTCCGCGAGTACGTATTCCCGGTGTTCGAGCTGCTTCGCCCGATCCCGATCCTCGCATGGGTGCCGCTGGCCATCATCATGTTCTCCGGCAGCGAGACGCCGGTCATCTTCCTCACCTTCCTCGCCTCCTTCTTTGCGACCGCACTCAACACGATGCTCGGTGTGGAGTCGATCGACGAGTCCTACACGCGTGCCGCCTGCTGTCTCGGGGCGAATCGCTGGCAGGTATTCAAGGAAGTGATCGTGCCGGGCTCCATGCCCTACGTGTTTACCGGACTGCAGATATCGGTCGGTGTCGCGTGGTTCTCGCTGGTGGCTGGTGAGATGGTGTCGGGGCAGTACGGACTGGGCTACGTGATCAACACGTCCTACACGATGGTCAGATACCCCACCATCATCATCGGCATGGTGACTCTCGGCATCGTCGGTTACACGACGAGCGCGATGGTCCGGGTGGCCGGCAACTACATGATGCAGTGGCGTCTGCGTGAAATGGCTCTGGGAGGTCGGTGATGAGTGCTGTGCTTGAGAAGGTACGTACGCAGGGCAACGAGGCGCGCTACGGGGCGATCCGGATCGACGACGTGGTCAAGATCTACGATCCGGAAGGTGCCGCCGTAATGGCTGTCGATCACTGCACGCTGGACATCAAGGCGGGCGAGATCTGCATGATCGTCGGGCCGTCCGGCTGCGGGAAGACGTCGTTGCTGAACGCGATCGCAGGTTTCCACGACATCACTTCGGGCGCCATCTACATGGATGGCGAGATGCTCTGCGGCCCTGGCAAGCCGAAGGCAGACCCCGGCGCCGACCGCATCGTGGTGTTCCAGAACGGCGCGCTGTTCCCGTGGAAGACGAATCTCGAGAACGTCGCCTTCGGCCCGATGATGCAGGGCAAGCTGAGCAAGAAGGAAATCATCGAGAAGGCGCGCAGCATGATGGCGGATGCCGGCCTCAGCGGCACCGAGCACAACTATCCGGGCGAGGTGTCGTCGGGCCTGCGGCGGCGGGTCGAGATCGTGCGCGCACTGATGAACGACCCCAAGGTGCTGCTGTTCGACGAGCCCTACCGGGCGCTCGATTCGCTGACCCGGTCGGTGATGCACGAGTCGCTGCTCGACATCTACTACAAGAACAAGGTGACCATCTTCTTCATCACCCACGACCTGGAAGAGGCGATCTTCCTCGGCCACAAGCTGGTGATCATGACGACGCGTCCATGCCGCCCGAAGAAGGTGCTCGAGGTCGACATTCCGCATCCGCGGGACTACAGCGTGCTGACCAGCCCGCGTTTCCGCGAACTGCTCGAGGAAACCGCGTCGGTCGTGCATGAAGAGGCGCGCAAGTCCTTCGCCTCCGGCGAGAAGGAGGGTTGAGCGATGAACATGAAGAAGATACGGCGTTCGCTGTTCAGCCGCACCACGCTGCGCGCCATCGTGTCGATCACCGTCTTCCTGATTCTCTGGGAGGCGGGATCGAGGTCGAAGGAATGGGCGGGCTTCACCATGCCCTGGATCGGACTGGTACCACCGCCGACCAGCGTTCTGGCGGTGTGGTGGGATCTTCTGGGT
This sequence comes from Methyloversatilis sp. NSM2, assembly GCF_038066675.1. Lineage (NCBI taxonomy): Bacteria > Pseudomonadati > Pseudomonadota > Betaproteobacteria > Nitrosomonadales > Sterolibacteriaceae > Methyloversatilis > Methyloversatilis sp. NSM2. The sequence continues at coordinate 129,564 of NZ_JBBUKV010000004.1, read as the reverse complement.
GATACCGGCTACTGGCAGAGCTGGTATCTGAGTCTGATGCGCGTACTGAGCGGCTTCGTCGCGGCGATGGTGATAGGCATTCCGCTTGGCCTGCTGATGGCGGTCAGTCGAACTTTCAATTCGATCACCTTCCCGTCGTTCGAGATCCTGCGACCGATACCGCCGCTTGCCTGGGTGCCGGTCGCCATCATCTTCTGGCCGACCGAAGAGCTGTCGATTGCGTTCGTCACCTTCCTCGGCGCCTTCTTCACGGTGGTGATCAACGTGCTGGGTGGTGCGCGCTCGATCGACATGCGCTTCTACCAGTCGGCGCAGGCGATGGGCTCGTCGCAGTGGGACATCTTCAAGCGCATCGTGCTGCCGGCGACCGTGCCGTCCATCGTCGTGGGCTCATCGGTGGGCATGGGCATCACCTGGAACGTGGTGGTGGCCGCAGAGATGATTTCCGGCGGCGGTGGCGGCGGGGGGTCGGGCGGCGGACTCGGGTTCTTCATCTGGAACTCCTATGTCGGCGGCTCCTATGAGCAGATCGTCATCGGAATGATCAGCATCGGCATCGCCGGCTATGCGTGCAGCGAGCTTCTGCGCGGCATCGGCGGCTTCTTCACGCCCTGGCTCAGAACACGGTAAGGAGGCGAATCATGGCAAGTGCACAACACGGTGCGATGGCGCCGATCACCAGCAAGATCGCGATCAGTGCCGGGGAGATGATCGTCAGCAATGTCTGCAAGTCCTACGGCACGGGGCTGTTCGAGAAGAAGGTAGTGAAGGACTGTTCGTTCAATGTCGAGCGCGGCAAGCTCACCGTGATGATCGGTCCCTCCGGTTGCGGCAAGAGCACCCTGATCAAGTTGCTCGCGGGTTTCGAGAAGCCTACGAGCGGCAACATCCTGCTGAATGGCAAGCCGGTCACCGGGCCAGGTCGGGATCGACTGGTGGTGTTCCAGGAGTCGGCGCTCTTTCCGTGGATGACGTCCTACGACAACATCATGTACGGACCGATTGCGCGAGGTGAGGACGACAAGAAGGCGCGCGATCTCGCCGAGTTCCTGCTCGACAAGGTGGGCCTGCGCGACTTCCGCAGCAAGTATCCGATGCAGCTGTCGGGCGGCATGCAGCGCCGGGCGGAGCTGGCGCGCGCGATGATCAACAACCCGGAGGTGATGATCCTCGACGAGCCCTTCCGCGGACTGGACGCGATGTCGAAGGAGCTGATGTGGGAGTACTACTCGGCGCTGTACGAGGAATCGCGCCGCACCACCTTCTTCGTCACTACCGACATCGATGAGGCGCTGTTCCTGGCCGACCGCCTGATCATCATGAGCAACATCCCGACCCGGGTGAGAGCCACCATCGAGGTGGACATTCCGCGGCCGCGCAAGCTGGCCGACTTCTTCCTTGGCGACCGCGCCAACGAGGTGAAGATGACCGCACTGTCACTGCTGCACGAGGAGGCGATGAGGTCCTTCGCCGGCGGCAGCAAGGCGGCCGCCGACTTCGTCGAATCCTATGCAAGGAGATCACAGAGGGCGTGACACGTCGCGCCGCATGGCGCGTGCGTCGACACCCGGACGGGCGTGCCTGACGGTGCGCCCGCAGGGAGCGCTCGCGCCAGAAAAACGTGGAGTCGCTTCATCGCGCCTCCGCGCAACAGCCGGACGGGGCAAAGAAAGCCCCACTCTTAACTATTCAAGACAGGCGGACACCATGACCCAGAACGTGATCGACATGCGCAGCAGACCTTCCTACCTGCATGATTTCTATGGCGCAACGCCCGACACCCCCTCGTTCGAGGTGGTGAAGTGGCTGAACCGCCGGACCGGATCCCAGGACGAGCTGCATTTCACCCGCTCGAAGAACGCCAGTTCCTTCGTCAAGGAGATCCGGGCGGCCGGGATTGCGCAGGCGGTGGTGGTTGGCCGGGACACGCCGGGGATCAAGCATTCGAACGATGAGATCATGAAGATGGTGTCGGAGCACAAGGAGCTCGTCGGCATCGGCTCGGTCGATCCGCACGCCAGCGGCATCAAGGCGGCGACCGACGAGATTGAACGTGCGGTCAGAAAGCTCGGCCTCAAGGGCATCAACATCGAGCCCGGCTTCTGCAACCCGCAGGTCGCCGCGGACGATGCACAGCTCTATCCGGTCTATGAGGCCTGCCAGGCGCTCGGCGTGCCGGTGACCATCATGTCGGGTCCGACCACGCCGCGCTTCGAGCTGACGGATCCGGCGTCCATCGGACGTGTGGCCAAGAATTTCCCGCAGCTCAAGATCGTCTGCTATCACGGCTTCTGGCCCTATGTGAACGAGATGATCGGCATCGCCTTCCGCTGGGACAACGTGTTCGTCGTGGCGGACATGTACATCTTCCTGCCCGGTGGTTCGCTGTATGTCGAGGCCGCCAACGGCTTCATGCAGGACCAGCTGCTGTTCGGCAGTTCCTATCCGTTCCGTGCGATGGGTCAGTCCGTCGAGGACTACCGTACCCTCGGCTTCAAGGAATCGGTCATCCACAAGGTGATGGGCGGCAACGCGAAGCAGGTTCTGGGGCTTTGAGTCGACGGGCGGGGAGGCGGCGATGAACTCGATGGGGCAAGCCATATCGATACGACGGGCAGACGATGATGACGTCGCCTGGCTGCTCGAAATGTACACATCGCTCGACTTTTCGCCCGAGCCATCGTTGCCGCTGGCCGATGCCCGTGCGCGCTTCCAGCGGATCGAGGGATACCCGGACTACCGGGTGTACGTCGCCGAATGCGACGGCGAACGGGTGGGGACGTTCGCCCTCATCATCATCGACGGGCTTGCACATGGCGGGCGTCCGCACGCGATCGTCGAGGACGTCGTGGTCGCACCGGGGCGCCGCAGCAGTGGAGTAGGTCAGGCAATGATGCGCTTCGCCATGGAGGGCTGTGCGCAGGCCGGCTGCTACAAGCTCGCGCTGTCGAGTCACCTGAGGCGAGAAAAGGCGCACCGCTTCTATGAAATGCTCGGGTTCGAGCGGCATGGCTACAGCTTCATGATCGAGTTCTGAACCATGTCGACGACGAAGTCGATGGCCTGCATCGTCACGCTTCAAGGATCAAAGGTAGGCAGCGACGTACCGCTTGCTCCGCGCCGGAAGCGCGCCGGTGTCTCCAGCGACGTACGAATCGGCGGAGGGTCAGTCAAGCGCCAGCATGCGGAGCGCCATCTCGTTGAAGCGCTCGGAGATCGTCTCGGCGCCGAGGGAACCGTCCGGTCGCATCCAGAGGTAGCTGTAGAAATACATGCCCAGTACGCCTTTCAGCACCACGGGGTCGTATGGCCTGAAGAGACCCTGTTCGGCGCCGGCGATGAAGGCGTCCTTCCAGACACGTTCGTAGCGCGTGTGCAGCGCCAGCACTTCCGCACGGCGCGTATCGGTCAGCGACTGGACTTCCCGAAAGCACACCGTCAGCTCCGCCTGATGGGACGCGATCATCGAGATCAGGTGGTGACCCAGTATGCAGATGCGTCTTCTCGGGTCCGCTTCCTGTTCGGCGGTCACTGCAAGTTCGTTCAGATCGGTGATGTACTCGCGCGCAATGTCGTAGAGAAGGTCGTCCTTGCTGCGGATGTGGTGGTAGAGCGCCCCGCGGCCAAGCTGGACTGCGTTCTGCAGCTCGGTCATTCCCACCGCGTGATAGCCGCGCTCGGCAAAAAGGCGGGCGGCCGCCTTGACGATGCGTGCCCGCTGCGAACGGTCGTCCTTCGTGTCGACGCTCATGAGGTCGGCCCCGGAGGGGCCAGAGTCCAAAGATCTGCAGATCATAAATTACCCACTGTGCCTTGCGTTCAAAGCATCGTGCCCAAAGCGATGTGTTGAGCGACACCCACACGGTGGGGATGTCACGGAGCGAGTTTCGTCCGCCGCCCGAATGAATTGATTGATCCAACCAGTACGCCGACGTAGTATACCGACCGATCGGTACAGTCCCGGTCATCGGATGTTCCCAACCACCTGGAGGTCATCGTGGATCAGAAGATTGACGGAGTACGTTTGGTCAAGGCCGCTCGGGCCGAACTCGAGGCGCACAGTTCGATTACGCACAATCCGTCGCGACGGGCGATGCTCGCGAAGACGGCCGCTGCCGCGGTAACCGGGTTGGCTGGCGTCGGTGTCGCGCGCGCGGAGCCGCTCGCGGTGCCGGAATCGAACAAGGCGCTCGGACGCCCCTTGCCGCCGGAAGAATATGGGATGCCGTCGAAATACGAGTCGCACGTAAAACGACGGCGAACCGATGTTCTCGTTAACAGGCAGAACTACTCGGACTGGAGCTTCACGCCGCTGCATCAGCAACTGGGTACCGTCACGCCGAACGGGCTGATCTACGAAAGGCACCACAACGGGGTACCGGACATCAACCCCGATCAGCATCGCTTCGCCATTCACGGCATGGTCCGCCAGCCGCTGGTCTTTTCGATGTCCGACCTGATGAAGTACCCGTCGGTATCACGCTTCCACTTCATGGAGTGCTCGGGCAATGGCCTCACCGACTGGCTGAAGCCGGCGGCCCGCACCGTGCAGCAGACGCATGGACTGCTGTCGTGCGCCCAGTGGACCGGCATTCCGGTATCGACGCTGCTCGACGAGGCGGGCGTCTCGCCGTCCGCCACCTGGGCACTGGCCGAGGGCGCGGACGGTGCAGCTCACGCACGCAGCATTCCGATGAAGAAGCTGCTGGAGGATGCGCTCATCGTCTACGCGTCGAACGGCGAAATGCTCAGACCGGAAAACGGTTACCCGCTCCGTCTGTTCATTCCAGGCTGGGAGGGAAATGTCAGCATCAAGTGGTTGCGCCGGCTCAAGCTGGGCGACCAGCCCTGGCATCTGCGCAGCGAGACCGCGCGCTACACCGATCCGATGCCCGACGGGAAGTGGCGCCAGTTCAGTTTCGAGATGGAGGCGAAGTCGGTGATCACCTCCCCGTCGGGCAGTATGAAGATCCGCCCGGGTCCGATCGAGATCGTCGGCTTCGCATGGTCCGGCAATGGGAGCATACGCGCCGTGGACGTCACGCTCGACGGCGGCCGTACCTGGCGCCAGGCTCAGCTGGAAGGGCCGGTGATGGACAAGTGCCTGACGCGATTCCGGCTGCAGTGGAACTGGAACGGTGGTCCGACAACGATCGCCAGCCGCTGTGTCGACTCGACCGGCTACGTCCAGCCGACGGTCGAGGACATCCAGAAGGTGCGCGCGATCACCGGCTTCGTGCAGCACCACAATGGTGTGTTTCCGTGGTCCATCAACGAAGCAGGGGAGGTGAAGAATGCGATCGCTTGAAACAGTGACGATGGCCCTGGCGACTTCCATGGCGCTCATGGGCTGCGCCGGAAATGCGGTGAATTCGGCGACGGCATCGCCTCACGCTCGATCGATGGCGCTCGGCACCCCTGTCGTCGAAGCGGATCTTGCCGCCTGGAATATCGATGTCCGCGGTCCGGACGGGCAGGGCCTGCCCTCGGGATCGGGCAACGCACGGACGGGGAAGGCCGTGTTCGACGCAAAGTGCGCGTCCTGCCATGGCGCCGCGGCCGCAGGCGGACCGATGTTCGGAACCATGGTCGGCGGTATCGGCTCGTTCAAGACCGACAAGCGTCTGCTCACGCCGGGCAGCATGTATCCGTATGCGCCGGCACTGTTCGATTACATCCGCCGCGCCATGCCGCTGACCGAACCGCAGTCGCTCAGCAACGACGAAACCTATGCGGTGACTGCTTATCTGCTGCATCTCAACGGGTTGGTGGAGCAGGATGCCGAGATGAATTCGACCAGCCTGGCGGCGATCCGCATGCCGAATCGGGACGGCTTCATCGTCGACGACCGGCCGGATACGAGCGCTGCCCGGTGCATGCAGGACTGCAAGCCGCTTCGCACAAGCGTTGCAGCACCTTGAGGAGGCGATGGCAGATACGTTCGCCATCTACACGGCAGACAGTGATCAGGACTGCACGAGCTGATACTGACTGATGGATTGCCGGGGTAGCGTCGGCGTGGCCGACCGCTCCGACGCCAGGAGGTGTGTCCATACCCGGCCGATCTCATCCGCCTCACGGGATCTGGTCGGCCGGGTTACGTTGGTCTCGTCCCGCACTCCGACATCGCACGGCGGGGCGCTACACAGGCATTCGCTTCGCCGCAAAAATTGAATTCGGCGTGTAAACGGAAAAGGCCCGCATCGCTGCGGGCCTTTTGTGTCTTGGCTCCCCGACCTGGGCTCGAACCAGGGACCTACGGATTAACAGTCCGTAAGGGTGGGGGCGTTCATCCAAATCTGGTTGAGCGCTCTATCATCATAAGCTTGGCTGATTCATCGCATAGAGTTCAACATCTGCATTGACGTCCGCGTTAAACAGACAGTTAGGCTAGTGAGCAAAGAAAGGGCGCCGCATTGCGGTCGCCGACTACGATTGATTAATGATGAACCCTACATAAGAGAAGAGTTCCCAGTACGCGTACGCAAGCACTACGGTCTTTGACCAGAAACAAATGAGCGCGGGCCAGTTGATTGAGCTAGGCGCTTTGAATTCACTGGACTCCGATGTGCCTGCCCGCTCCTTCCATCGATGAAAAATGCCCCAGACAACCGTGCCAAAAATGTACTGGAGTAGATCTAGCGCAAGACATATCACTACAAGCTTCAATGGCTGAAGCAGTTCCTTGGGTAGCGAGATGGATGTCCCGTCCCCTGCTTTAAAAAGCCAAATCACTGCGATTGCTGCGAAGGCTAACTGTCGCGCAATGTCGCTTACTTTCCCTGTATGGAAATAGTAGTTCTCAAGTGCGTTTTGGAGCTTCATTTCTTCGGCTTCCGTGGCCCACCACTATTCGTGCCGCTATGCGCCTTTTGTGTAAGGGCAGATCCGGCCGCACTCTTTGCTGCCTTGGAAGAAGTTGAACTCTTTAAGGTCTTGGACGCTGCGCTAGCTGCCGCGCTTGACGTTTCTTTGTTCGGCGCTTTCCGCTGGGAAAGCGCGCTACCGGCGGCCGATTTGGCCGCCTTACTGCTGCTAGGGGATGCTAGCGTTTTTGCAGCCTTGCTGGCCACGCTCTTTGAAGTCACTTCTTTTTTTGCCATCTGTATTCCTTCTTCAACAAACAAGTCTAACGCCAAGCTTCAGTCGCAGCCACGCCGGAGCAACAGCGGAGCGGTGAAAGTCGTCTTGAACCTCTCTTTAGGGGCGTTTCAGAAGAGCCTCTCGCCCACTATGGATTGCTCCGCGACAATCGCGTTCTCTGATAGGAACGCTTTGAGCTGCTCGTACCTCGTCCGATACTTTGCGGCTTTGATTACCTTTGGACTAAAGCACAGACTAATTTCTGAGATTAACCCCTTCGGATTCTCTGAGAAAAAAAGTGGTGCGATAAGGTCAAGCATCGTCTTAGCCGTTGGCAGCTTTCCTTGTTCCTGCCGCGTATGTGCATTAACCGCAAACCTGAATGAGCCAAGGACAATGTCGATGACACTTCCGAAATGCGACTGGCCGATGGCGGAGTAGTGGAAGCCGATTATTCGATTCAGCCTCATCTTTTCCGAGTAGGGAAGCCCTGTCAGACCAACAGAAAATTTTTCACGAAGGTGGCCATCAATCTTCTTGTCTTCGAAACGATCTATCAGCACCAAGCCGTGGCTCTTTGGTCGACTCAGCAGACAGTCGAAGTGAAAACAAATTGTGTTTATGGCGTTTCTTCTCGCCTCATCAGGGCTTGTTGCCACGTTGTGTAGGATAAGAGACGCAAGAAAAATTGCTTTGTGTTGTACAGCCGCCTGAATGACGGCCTGCTTCACAGCACTAAACTCCTGGTGAGTTAGATGCTTTGGACCTGGATTAAATTTGAGAACAAAGTCGGGAGCGATGCCGGCATCCTCTCTTATCTTCTCCACTGCGGCGGATAACGCAACGGCCGCATTTGCCTCTACTGCTAAGCCACCGTAGACAAAGAAGTCGTTGTCCTTCTCTTCAAGGTTGCTTTCGTCGCAGTACAGCAGGTACATGCTTTGCCTTTAAGGTGAGGTCGACGACACCGTCGTCGCATAAGCTGGGCCTTGTCTAGCGAAACAACCAAACCAGACAGGTACTTTTGCTTGTGTAGTCATTGTGTTGCGGCAGATGAAGTGCTTACTCTCAAGGATATGAGTCAGCAAAACCGGGCGCTGCATGGCCTGCGTTCCTGCCACATGCGTCACCGCAGTCCACAGTCCTTGATGCCAATAGCTTGCGCGACTATAGCGGGCCGTATTGCGATTTGGAATCCCGAGCGAACTCCTGATCGATCTCCGCCGCATAACGCGCATTGACCGACGGGGACAAATGGGCGTATCGGCGCACCATCGTGGCTGACTGCCAACCGCCGAGTTCCTGCAGGACGAACAGCGGCACGCGTCGCTGCACCAGCCAGCTCGCCCAGGTGTGGCGCAGGTCGTGCCAGCGGAAATTCGTGATGCCGGCGCGCTTGAGGGCCTTGCGCCAGCTTCTGGTATTGATACTTTTCAGAGGTCGCCCGGCGTAGGTCAGCACATAGACCGAATGCCGCCCGCGACGCCGTTTCAGCACTTCGAGCGCGGTGTCGTTCAGCGGAACTTGCAGGTCTTCGCCGTTCTTGGTGGCGTCGCCGTAGATCCACGCGATCCGGCTGCGGAAGTCGATGTCGGTCCACTTCAAGCCGAGGACATTTCGCTGTCGTAGGCCGGTAGCCAGCGCGAGCAGGCAGGCGTCGCGCTGGTGCTCGGGTAGCTCCTGGAGCAGGGTGCGCGCCTGGTCGGGCGTGATCCAGCGGACGCGGCGCTTCGGTTCGGGCGCCAGGCGGACGCGTGGTGCCCTGTCGATCCACTCCCAGTCCAGTGCCGCACGCCGAAGAATGGCGCGGGTGAGGGCCATGTATCGGTTCACGGTGCTTGGGCCTGAGCCTTCTGCGCGGCGAGCGCGCGCGAGGTCGCGCAGGGTGTCGCTGTCTATCTCCCGCAGCCGCCTGTGGTTCAGATGGCGGCCAATCCAAAGCAGCTTTCTGGTGTCTTCGTGGGCGGTGCGCTTGTGCTGCGTTTCTTCCTGCCAGCGTTCCGCCGCCTCTTTGAATGTACGCATGCCGTCTGAATCGGTCATGCCGTCGCCCTCTTTATCGGACATTCGGACGAGTCAAGAATGATTATCGTTTGACGATAGGTTCTTGTCCTAAGTCCGTATGAAAGGCCCGGTCGTGCTGCGCACCACCGAAAGTCAAAGGCGACGAAGTGTGCGGGCACACCTCGTCCAGCTCGAGGCCGGACCCTGTCCTTCGGACAGCCGGTGTTTGCGGGCTTTGCCCGGAGCCCGCTTCGCGGGGTTTCGGGTTGTCTCCGCTTGACCGATTGCGCCCGCCGTCCCATCCGCTTCCTTCCTCGCATATCGCTTCCTGGATTTGAAAGCAGGCAAGAACTCGCGCCAGCGATGAAGCCGCTGTCACGCCTTCTTGCGTGCTTTTTGTGTGGAAGACGCTTCGCGTGCTGTCCGCGACCCTTTGGGGCGAGGAACTCAGCGGATGGGACGGCAGGAGACGCCGCAGCCTGTCGATCCGAGAAAACCCGAAACAACACTCGGGGGGCTCGGAATCTAGCGGCTAGGTCGGCTTTGACAGACGAAAGGACATTGACATGCGTTACACACTCTCAGTGAATTATAGCGAATGGGAAGACGACGGCTTCTGCGAGCACTCCACCGACGGTCACTCGACGTTGAGCGGACGCCTGCTGTTCGACATTGCGCAGCGGCTGCTGACGGAAAGGGAGCTGTCGTGCCGCACGCAGCTTGTACTCGTACAGCATGGCGACGACGGCTCGGAGCGCGTGCTGCTGGCGGCGCTGGTGCCGATGGCCGTGGAATCGGTGCCGGTGACGATGCTGGTGCTCGGGAAGCTGGTGACCCTCGACCAGGTGGAGGGCTGAGCCATGGGGACGAACACTCAGAAGGCGGCTGTCCGGATTCACCCGTCCGCCAAGGCCAAGCTGGCGGAGATCGCAGCCAGTCACGACACGACGCCCTCGAAGTACCTCGAGGCGCTGCTGCACTACGCGATTTCTCAGCACGAACGGCCCGGCTCTTGGGAGGCGGCGGCGGCGTTCGATTTCTACAACTACGACGATCGCAACGAAGGCGCGTTCGCGGACAAGTGGTTCTGAGGAGGCCGGATCATGACGACGACTACCGAGAAGAACGCGGCGCCGGCCAAGGCGATGAAGAAGGCGCCGGCGAGCGCAGCGAAGGCGAGCCGCGCGAAGCGGCCGGAGCTGGCCAGCGTGGCGAATGTGGTGCTGGTGCCGTTGGCGGACCTGCTGACGGATCAGAACATTCGGGAAGCGATGGACGAGACGGCGCTGCAGGAGCTTGCGCGGGACATCGAGGTGCGCGGGCTGCTGCAGCCTATCGTGGTGACGCCAGCGAAGGGCAACAAGTACCAGGTCGTGGCCGGTCACCGCCGCGCGGCGGCGGTGCGGCTGACAACCGCCAGCGCGCTGCCGGCCGTGGTGCTGAAGATGAGCGCTGCGGATGCGAAGGCGGCGCAACTCGCGGAGAACATCCAGCGCGAGGACCTTTCTTTGGTCGAGGAGGGGCGCGCGCTGCTCGCACTGCGCAACGAGGGCATGAACCTGGGTGCGCTGGCCGAGCTGGTGAACAAGTCGCGGTCGTGGGTGTGCAAGAGGATCGCGTGCGTCGACAACATTCCTTGGACGGTGGCGCAGCTAATGGAAGACGGCGTTACCGAAGATCCGGAAGTCATCCTGACACTGAAGGAACTGTCCGAGCTCGACTGGTGGGGCGCACGTCAGGCGATGGATCGACTGCGGGCTGGCGAGGAGAACCGGGACTCGCTGCGCGAGCTCGTGAGGACGGCGAAGGAACCGAAAGCCGACCTGGTCGGGCAGATGGACGGCGCGGGCGATGCCGACGGGCATGAGCGTGAACAGCAGACGCACTCGCAGGCCTCACCGGAAGAGATGGCGAGGCGGGAAGCGGCGTACGAGGACTATCGGCGAGAGCAGGCAGAAGCGGCGCGGCGTTCGCGGATTCAACGGCAGTGCAGCATGTATCAGATCCTCAACTTGGCGACGCTTGAGGAGGAGCCGACCGAGGAACAGTTCGAGATCTATGCGCAGCTGGAGCCGGAAGCGCGGGTGTTCTGGACGCAGGTGATCAGCGATGCCCTTGGCGGCGACCTGTTCGAGAAGATGATGCAGCGGGCGGCGGTAGCGGCGCTGGAAGAAGAGCCGGACGTGCTGCCGGTGATGCTATGGGTCGCGATGCAGGCGAAGCCGATTCCGGAGACGGAGGAGGAGGTGCTGCGCGGGTTTGTGCGGGACTTCAGAGGAAGAGTCGTTTCGCATGCGAAAGACTAAGAAAAACCTAGATGCGATCTTCCAAACAAGATCGCATCTACCCATTTCTAACGCTTAGCGGAATGTCATAGTCAAAATCTCTGAGTCGAATGGCCGTTTCGACGACGAAATCAATGCAGTAGCGGACGTCTTCATATGTGGGGAGAGGGTGGTTTGGATGGACCACTCGTTGAACAGAATACTGCCCGCTCATCATTTTCCTTGCTGCGGGAACATGAAATGAAAACTTAGAATACCTTCGGTAATCTATTCCAAGTGCTAGCATTTTAATCGCGGTCTGCATGGACTCCAACGATTCTTTTACTCTGTCAACGAATTCGGCCATCTTTCGTGTTTCAGACCCACGGAGGCCCATAGACAGACTTCCAGGAAATCTAAGATCGCGACCAAAGAAGAAGGGCGACCGAACTCTCCATCCTTTCTTTCGACTTTCGTAGTCGTCAATAACCTCTTCAAACGCAACTGAAATCAGTTCAAGCGCACGTTCGTTATTGTTCTCCTTTGCGGCAACCTCCGCCTCGTAGATTTTTTTTCGTGCGGAATCTGGTCGAATAAATTCAACAAGACTGATTTCATCAAATGAAAGCGAAAAAACAACTTTCGCACTCTCTATGAAAAAATTCTCTGTTATGTATCGGAAGGCATCGATATCGTGTGAGGAAGGCAGGTTTCCGTGGTGCTTCAGTGCTATGCGAGCTTTGTTCAGTCGGCGCATAGACTCCCTTTGAGGAAGCTCGACTCCCTCAGGAAGTTTGTTTGAAATAATAGCCCAGTAACCCAAAAATTCTTTAGATTCACCCGCGTCCAAGTATTCGGAAGAAAGCTGTAGGAATAATTCGACGGCGTCATGAAATGTCAGAATCGAGGCGGCTGAGTATAAATCCTGAGATTTTGATTGCTCGGTCCCGATAGAGTATAGGTACTTTATGAAAGCCAAACGTCGAATAATAGACGGATCGTGCATTGTTGATTCCTTGCCGGGGGCGTGGATGCCGCATTGGTGTAATTAATCAGGCCAAGTTAACCACAGAACGCCTCGTGTGCAAGCACACACTCGTTTCAATTATACGGCGGAATCTCAGCTTGTATTCACATGGCATTGCGGGCGCTTGGCCAAGTCGGCTCCAATGACATCCCTAAGGCAAGAATTCCGCAGAGAAAGATAAGGTGCGCGACATAGATGAGAGGTAGCCAACTGGCAATACCGAGCCGGACCGGCGTCAGTTTGCGCGCGGCGATGGACATAGAAATCAGGGTGGCTAGGACTGCTACCCACCCACCTGCAACGACTACCCAGCCGGGGTTTAGAAAAGCGACAGCTGCCCCCGCTAGCGCAGCTAGTACTGTCGCGACTCGCGGTGTCGCGCGGACTGCGTAATACAGCGAGAGCAAGTAGGTCAGCCCTGCCACACCGAACGACGACGGCGCCTGGATGATCGAGGCGACCACGAACACTGCAAGTCCCTTGGCGACGTTTGCCCATGATGGCGTCTGGCTCAGTCCGACCAGGTAGGCCACCGCCGCGAAGCTGAACAGGATGTTGCCGGCCCACCATGGACTAAAGCCCGTGTTGGCGAAGGCCAGCGCATAGACCGGCTGTGTGCAGATCGCCCAGATGAACAGACGCTTCGCCGTGGCCATGGCCTTGTGCGCCTTCAGCGTCAGCACGAAGGTCAGCCCGAAAAGCGGGAATGCGAGCCGGCCGATCAGCCAGGCCCAGACGGATGCGCGGTCATACAGACAGGTGTTGATGTGATCGATCAGCATGCAGACGCATGCGATCAGCTTGAGCACGTCGATCTGCAGCGGGTGGATCGGGAGAACTGTGGCGCGGGCGGCTTCGACTGCTCGCTCGGCTGCATCACCCAGTCGGGCGGTCAGGGTGCGCGCCATGGTGAGCCCTGCGGCACGCGCGGTTGATAGGGCTGCTGTTCGGTCTGCGGCGTGGTGCTGCTGGGGCCTGTGCTCAGACCTGGCCGAGGGGGCGGTGCTTCGATCACCATGTTCGACGGCGTGACGGTGCTGGCGCTGGCCAGCAGCGGGGCGCTCGCCTTCACGTCATTGCGTCGTTCTCTCTGCTCCGCGGTGCGGGTGTCCCAGGCGATGAAGAAGCCGTCTTTCACGATGGCGTCGCACAGGTGGCGCGGCATCGGGAGGCGCGTGGCCTGCTGGCTGTAGCAGCGGCACTCTCCCTTCAACTGGACGCAGGCGGCGGGATAGGGCGCCTGGCTCGGTCGCGTGACTTCGTCGTACATCGGGGCGCTGTAGGCGAGGCCTTCGACGCGTGGCTGTCGTTCCTGCAGGTATTGCGCCGTGGTGAGCTTGCCTTCTCTCGACCGGGTCGGGCTGCTTGCCGGTGGTGCGGCCTGCTGGCGCTGCTGCGGTGCTGCGCCTTCGGCGATCGGTTCGCCCTGGGTGCGCTGGTAGAACCAGGTGACGGCGTAGCCGACCAGTCCAAGGAAGAGCGGCGGCAGGATGAAGAGCAGGTAGTAGCGCGCCGGCCGTTTCGTCTTGTGGGTGTGGACTTCGGCGGACTTGTACCAGTCGAAGGCTTCCTTCGGGAAGTTGAAGGTGTGCTCGAGCGCGTTTGCGCGAGCAGCCAGCGGGTTCTCTTTTACGGACTCGAACTCGAACACCTTGGCTTTCGGCTGGCCGAACTGGCGGGCCGAATGAAAGTGCTTGCCGCACAGGCGCCGGACGTTGCTGTCGATCAGCATCGGGTGCTGTGTGATCAGCACCAGGTCGATACCGAGGTGGCGGTGCGTTTCGAGCTTGGCGACGTGATCCGGTACCGCCGAGCCGTTGCCGCGTGGCCGGAAGTAGGTCTGCGATTCGTCGATAACGACGATGGCGTTCGCCTCGCACTCGTACCACTTCTTCGGATCTTCGAGCTCGATCCAGGGGAGCTTCAGCCCCGGAATGCCGGCGTAGTACACCGGCCGGTTCTCGGCTTCCGCCTTCGCCTTGATCCGGCAGATGGTGTGCAGCGTCTTGCCGGCACCAGGCAAGCCGGTCTGCAGCTCGATCACTTCACCACCCAGCGTTTTATGGCGCCCTGTGCCGCAACCGTGAACAGCTTCGTGACAAGTGCCGCGAAAATAATCTGGACGGCCTCCCCTATCTTGAGCAGGCCGACAAAGCCCAAGACGTCAGCCGGCACGCCGTACAACTCCGAGAAAAATCGGTCTCGCAGCTCATTGAGCAACGGATCAAGTGCGTTGTAGGTCACCAGTCCGAGACCCAAGCCGATAAGGACCCGGCCAACGAGGGAATTGACTGCCAGAAGAAGCCAGCCACCTATAGTGAGGGGAAGCAGGAAAGGCAATGCCATGGTACGAGCTCCTTATGCGCCGCCGGGACTCTTGAGTACGATGAGAGCAGCAGCCAGATATGCGAACGCGACGACAAACGCACCCAGCTGAGATGCAACTTCGCACGGCTTCTCGAACGAGATTTCCAGACTGTTCCCACCGGGCAGAGGAACAACGCGCGGCGCCGGGCAAGCTGCCGCGATGGGCGAGGCCCTAACTTCGCTGGCGAACTTGCCTTGAACGTCGAGGCCCTCGCGTTCCTTCTCGGTCTGCAGGTACTGCTCACCGGTCTCAGTACCAGTACCCACCTTCTCGGCCGCGTTGCTGTATTCGTTCGGAGCGTTCATGTCGCAGTTGCGCTGGTGGATCTCCCTGGCAATCGCGCACTGCACGGCATCCCCCTCGCACGTGAAGGCATCGCAGCCGCCGCCCCATTTGCCGTTCTTGCAGAAGGCGACCGTCGGGTTTTCCTTGCAGAAGGACTCTTGCGATTCTTTCTTTTCGGTCTTGCCCTCTTCGGTCGTGGTCGTGCCGTTCGCGTCGGTCTTGGTGGTGCTGGTCGTGGTCGTGCTGGTGACCGTGCCCGAGCCGTCGTGCGTCGACTTCGTGTCGGTAGTCTTTGTCTCGGTGGTCTGGTTCGGCGGTGTGCCGGTCGTGGTGGTTTCGGTCTTACGGTCGTACGTCGTGACGGGCTTTTCCGGACTGGCGATGTCGGTGCAGGACACGCACATGTGGACGCCATTGAACTCGCCGGGGCACTGACCCGCACCGCACCGCGGCGGGTCTTCCTCGGGCGTAACGGAAATCGGGTCAAGGTCTTCGGGACCTTCGTAGGTCTCGTCTTCGCCGTTACCTTCGCCCTCGCCGTTGATGTCACCGGAGCAGAATTCGCCGGTGTGCACCAGGCCATTCACAACGTGCAGGGTGGTGCCGTTCGACCAGGGGATGTGATGGCCTGTACCGCCTACGTTGAGCTTGCAGCCGTCGCGACAGATTGCCCTCGGTAACTCAGTCCAGGGCGAGACGTAGGCCGAGCCGCCCGCGGTGCCGGCTGCGTGGCAGGGCGGCTGGCATTGCTGCGTGATGGTGTTGCGCACTTGACCAGAAGCGCACGCCGTCAGCTCGCACTGCCCCGTCGCTGCGTTGTAGTTCTGGCCGCTCGGGCATACCGGATTTCCGGGGCAAGTGGTCGTGCCCTGCGTAACCGCCTCAAGCTCCCCGTTTGCATTGAAGCAAAAGCGAGTGGCATACGCGTATCCAGACCAGGAACCGTTGTAGAGGCAGGAGTACTGGTATTGGTTGTGCTGCGTTCCAAGGGTGCGAGGCGGCGACACACTCGCGCAGGCCTCACCTGGCGACATGGTCCACGGATTGGTCTGTCCATTGCCATCGTATCGCCAGCGCACCATGGAGCCGTAGTCAGCTACAGCCGGAAGTGACAAGACGGTGAGAAAGAGGGAGAGCAGAAACGCGCCGAGTGCGCGTGCGAGCCGCTGCGGGCTCAGTAATTGAAGATGATCCATGCGGCCCCCAGCAACGCGATCATGACGTATGCGCCCATGACGTATTTCCCCCAGGTGAATGCCGGGACCGACCGCAGCCCCCCGGGTTACTGCTTGAACTGCTACTGCTGTGTTGCGGCTACGCCGGTGTTACATCGCGCGCGCGATCCACTTGTAGACCTTGATGCCCACCAGCACGACCAGGACGGCGGCGCCGATGGTGGCGATCGGGGCGCTGGCGCCACCGATGGCCGTGGTGACGGCGGACACGTCGATGCCGCCGCCGCCAGCATGTGCGGCGGTGCCGGCCAGCAGGAGGGGAGCGGAGACGACGACGCCACCGACCTTACGCAGGTAATTCTTCATGGTTGCTTCCTTTCACGGACAGGGTTTGGATTGCGGCGCGGATGCCGAAGGCAACGGCCCACACGCCAATGATTGCGACCGAAATGGCCGCGCCTGCTTCCGCACTCAGGGCGAAGGGGTTACCCATCGCTTCCGAGCCCGAGAGCACCACCATCCCGCATTCACTGAGGTTTGCGGGTTGAGGGTTCTGGAGGACGAGGGCACCGCCCTCGCCAATGGTTACGCACTGCATGTCAGATCCTTTCTGCTGCGGGTAGTCCGGCAGCGATCCAAAGTCATTTGATCCGCCCCGGATCGAGGCGACCTTAGCGCCGGTGTAGGCCGGCGACGGTGTGCCGTCCGCCAGGTGGAAGGCGTAGGACTCGAAGGGGCCGGTCTGAGCATCCGCGCACAGGAAGCGGAAGGTGCCGCCTTCCTCGTACTGGAGCGTGAGGCACTGGGTCTGCTCGACGTTGAAGAACCCAGTCAGGCCGGCCGCTTCGCTGATCGTGTCGACGTGGTCTTCGTGGCAGCCGGTGAAGTAGGTCTGTCCGCCGATATCTTCGCCGTACTCGTCGTACTGCGGCACGTAGACGTCCGACTGGTAGCAGCTCACGGTCAGCCCTTCCGTTCGGCACGCATGGCGCGCGGGTAGAGGCGGCCCATCTGCAGGCCGACGGTCACCGCCAGTTGCGCGGGCTCACCTGGCTTCAGGCCCTCTTCGGCGGGTAGCTCGCCGAAGGTGCCGTCGGGCAGTTCCACCGTGGCGATGCGCAGGCCGTTGCCGGCCCGCTTCACCTTGCGCACGGTGCAGTGCGTGGTCAGGTTCATGCGTGGAGTCTCCGCAGGCGAAGGCGCGCTTCGATGCGGCCGTTTCTCACCTGGACGGTGCTGTACAGGCCCACGGTGTCGGACTTCGTCACGTCGGGGTCGCAGGGCACGTCGCCGAAGCGGTCGTTGTCGAGCTGGACGTGTGCGACGTGGAAGGCGCCTTTGATCCGGGTGACCGACAGGACGGACACGGCGCGCGACAAGAGGTGTTCGCCGGTGCCGGTGGTCGGGGGTGGAACAAGCTGCGGATGGTTCATCATCGAAATTCCTTTCGTAGGGCTTCGGCCCATGGATGACTAGTTAGAGAGAGTTACTTCTTGCTGCGATATGCGACGTCATATCTATAAACACGACCCACCCGTTCAACGACCTGTTCCTCGCCGTCGCACGACATCGAAACGCGATACTCCCGTCCCTCTCGGATGTACCGATCAACCAGCCTTCGGAAATGCCGCACGGCCTCTTTCCGATTCCTGAATCGATACTCTTCGAGTTCAATGGACTTACGCGCATCCATGACTTCGACGACAAAGGGACGATCGAGAGGTGTCAGATCAACGGACACTGCGACGTTCCAACCAAACAACGTGATAGACTTTTTCATGACACTTTCCTTTCTGGGCCAAAGCCCTACGAAAGGAATTTCAGAGGCCGCCTAGCGGCCTCTTTTCTTTTCATGCGTCACGAATCACTCGCACGCGTATGAAGTGAGGTTGGCGCAGATGCGCCATCGGTCGGCCGTACTTCTTCTCCAGCACATCGACGAGCGCTGCGTCTTCGCCTTCGGCCAACCATTCGTAGCGCGCCCAGGGCTTGCACATCACCAGCAGCGCGCCGCCCAGTTCAGGCAGGCCGGCACGGCCCAGCGTGTTGCAGAACCACATGCCGAACTTTCCTGGTGCGTTCAGCAGCGCATCGAGCAGCAGCAGCAGGAACAGCAGCGGTGCGCCGAGCAGCGCAAGCACCGTTTGCCACCACTTCGCGGGCTGACCATTCACGGTCAGGCCGTTGCCCTTCAGTTCGATCTTCATGTCTTGCTCCCTTCGGGTGGATGGAGCGTTTCGCATGCGAAACGCTTGGGCTCAGATTAAGGCTTCGGAGGTTGCGGGGCTGCGGACTGTTTCCCGTTCTGGCCGAGCAGCTGCAGCGGCTTCACGCTGACGACTTCCTTCTTCACGTCCTTGCCCGCCTGGAATTCGCGGATCTGGACTTCGGCGAGGAAGGCATCGGGCTGCTTCATGTTCATCGCATGCTTGCTGCCCGGCATCTTGAGTACTTCGACGCCAAGGCCCCAGCTCATCGGGTTCGGGTCATCCGGACGCGACAGCGGCACCGTCATGAACACTTCGGTGTAATCGAACTGGGTTCCGTCAATGTTGAATTGGCGGCCGCGTGCACCGAGCACGACACGACGCTCGGTGCGGACCTGTTCAGCTTCAGCCATATCGAACAGCATGGTGGTTTCCTTTCAGTGAGTCGCCTGGAGCGTCGTGGTCCGATTCGGCGAAGTCGGCGACGAGGTGTAAGGGGATGTCCAGACCGCGCTTGACCATCTGGCGCTGTATGTCCTGGTCGGTGACGTCGGACACCAGCTCTTCGATGCCCTGGGTGCCGACGACGGCAAGGGCGACGGTGAGCGCGGGGCCAGCGGCACGGCGGATGTACTTCATCATCGCGAGCCAGCCTTGCTTTGCGGTGTGGCGTACCGTGGCAAGGCGGGTTTGCGTGGTGTTCAGGAATTCGAGCGCGGGATAGGCGCCGGCGAGGTATTCGCCGGGGCGGGTGAGCGTGTCGAAGGGGATGACGCGGTCTTCGGCTTTCAGCTCGAGTTCGATCCGTGTCCAGGGCGATTCACGGTCGCCCAGTTGCTTGCCCTTCTCGTAGATGCGCAGGAACTTGCCGGAGAGGCGACGGCCGACGGTCAGTGTTCGGCCCCGGCCGTCGGGCCTGGCCCAGTTTCCGAACTGGGCCATGACGGGCGACTGCGGGGCTTTGGGCAGACGGAAGCGGTCCTCGGTCCAGTCGTCGAAGGCGCGGTCGACGTTGTATTCGCCCTGTTGGTCGTCGTGCGTGAGGTCGACGCGGGTGATCTTGGGTTTGAGCAGCTCGCCGGACAGAAGCCATTCGTACATGGCTTTCTCCCAACCCGGCTTTGCGTGCATGCAGCCTTCGCCGGTGAGCTCGAAGAGGACGGTGCCTTTCTGGCCGCCTACGGCGATGAAGCCGAACTTGCCATCGGTGCCGAGAGACCACGAGTTCAGATAGAACTTGTGACCGTTCTTGCGCTTCTCGAAGAGGCCGAAGCCGACGATCTGCTGCAGACGTTCGGCGAGTGCTTCAGCGAAGTGGTCGTCGACAACGGGTGGCAGGCAGGACCAGCCGTTGTTCGGGTGGATCGCGCTGTCCGGGAAGGTGACGGTCAGCCAGTCGATGAAGGCTTTGCCGTCACCGCGGGTGCTGGTTTCGAGAAGGACCGATTCTTCACCCCGATGGTTGAGCACGAAACGCTCCCCATGCCGGTTACGGGGCCAATGGGATTCAGTGAAAGCGAACACGGCTTTTCCTCCTTGGGTACTTCGATTGGGATGTCTGCCGTGTTCCCCCCCTGTTAGTCAGGGGGGGCGCGGCCGCGCCCGCCGTGCCCTGCGGTCCCGGCGATGCGCGGCCACGCTCGAATGTCTCGATGGAGCCGCATTCGATGCAGATGCCGGAGAGGGCGGGGCGCGACTCGCGGCCGAGATACGACAAGCGCGCTTCCCGCCACAGGAAGGCGCAGTCGTAACAGCGCATGAAGACCCAGCAGAAGAGGGGCAGGGCGATCACGGCTGATCACCCTGCGAAAGAAGAGGCCCGGTACTGCGTCCTAGGGAGAGAATCGGACTCCGGGCGTAAAAAGGAGGCGTGCGCGACAAATCTACCACGCGTATTGCATATGCGGAATGGTTTGTTGCGGTGGTTTTCATTTGAGGCTCCGGCCGCGACGTTGCGCGTCGAGGATGGCCTGTGCCTGGTAGCCGGCACGGCGGGCGCGGTCCAGTTCCTTCTGCAGATGCTTCTGCTTCGAGCGGCGCACGGGTGCGGGCATCGGGCCGGCGAGCTGGCGCTCGAGGTCTTCGATCACGGTGAGGAAGCCGGGGTGCATTACACGGGCCTCCAGATTCCACCTTGATATGCTTCGGGTATCAAAGAGGAGGGGGTATGGAAGAGAAAGTCCCGGACGCACGCCCGCAGTACATGGATAAGTTCGCGCTTCTGAATAAGTGCGAACAGGACCTTTTGAACCGACTGGATGAAGCCATGCCGGCGCTGAGGGTCTTTTGTCAGGTCAGCATGTCGCAGCTCTTCCACATCGGATACCGCCGCGGCGCCTATCGCCAGTTGGGCGAAATCGGCAGGAAGAGCGTGGATTTCCTCGTCGTTCGCAAGAGCGACACCAGCATCGTGGTGGCCATCGAGCTGAACGGCCCGACCCACGAACGCGAGAAGCAGAAGGCGTCCGATGAGAAGAAGCGGGCGGCCTTGGAGGAGGCAGGTATTCCGCTCTTGGTTTTCTACCCGGATGAACTGCCGTCCGTGGCAGATCTGCGAAAAGCCATCGCACCGTTCATCGCAAAACGCCGGCAGTACGAGGCCGAGCGTGACGAACGCTTGAAGCGGCAGTAGGGCAGGGCGAAGAGCAGGTGGCATTCCATCGAAAGCTAACGAACGTTAGCTTGTTTTATAGCTTTCTGTCGAAAGCTTGTCAACGGAAAGCTAAGTAACTACCGTAAGCCTTCAGTTGTTTGCTATCGAGCACGAAGGGATACGGCATGAAGGCACTACTTGACTACCTGGACGAGGCGAAGACCGCCCTCGGAGTTGAAACCGATTACGCGCTGGCGAAGAAGATGAAGTGGTCTACCGCGCAGATGAGCAACTACCGCGCGAGACGACGCATCCTGGATGACTTCCAGGCGGCGAGAATTGCCGATGTCCTGAGCAAGAGCCCGATGGAGGTGATCGCGGCAGCTAACGTCGAGCGTGCGAAGGACGACGATGAGCGCGCGTATTGGGTGAAGCTGTGGAAGGACTGCGCACAAAAGAAAACGGCCCGCAAAAGCGGGCCGTCGAATTTGGCTCCCCGACCTGGGCTCGAACCAGGGACCTACGGATTAACAGTCCGGCGTCGGAACGCCTTGAAAGCCAAGCCTGATAAGGAATAGGCGTTTCCGCAGTCTAATATTATCTGGCTTGGCGCTGCCCGGAAACCCGCTTCCAGCCGTGGTCCAGTGCGCTCTATTAGACGGCCGCCTTGACCTTGTTCGGCTGCACAACACCCCTCCAGCGCTGCTTCACGTAGCGCTCTGTCGTGGTCACCGAGTCGTGGCCGCACAGCACCTGGATGACCTCCAGCGGCACCCCGGACTGCCACATGTCCGTCGCCCCCTTTCCCTTCAGGTCGTAGAAGCCGAAGCTGGCCACCTTCGCGGCGGCCTGCCGGCGCTTCAGCATCGCGCACAGTCCGTCGTAGCTGTAGGGCTTCCCGTCGCGGCGATGCAGCAGGGTCATCCCGCGCAGCTTGCCGGCACCGGCCTTAAGGTTGATCAGGATCTCGTCGATCTCGGCCGTGACCTCGATGTCCACCATCGCGCCGGTCTTCGCCTGGTTGTTCCGGATGACACGCACCTCGCGGCCGTCCGGTAGCCGACGGCGCACGATGTCGCGCTCGGTCCAGGTGATGATGTCCTCCGGCCGTTGCAGTGTGCGATAGACGAGGTGGGCGAGGGCCCAGACCATCAGCGGCGCGTCCTTCAGGGCCTGCGCCATTTCCACGTCCTCGACGTAGCGATCCCGCTTCTTCTCCGGGTTGCGGCGGACGCCGCGGCATGGGTTGGTCGTCACGCCGGCATGCCCCTTGCGGATTAGCCACGTGAACATTGACGACAGGCAGGCTTTCTCGCGGTTTGCGCGCACGCCTCGGCCGCCCTCAAGGTTCGTGTCCAGGAATTCGCCGACGTGGCTCGGCGCGACGGCCGCCGGGTAGAGCGGGCCGAAGAAGATCTTCAGCACCTCCGCATCGGTCGTGTAGTCGTCCAGCGTTCGCTGGGCGAGGTCGCCGACGGAAACGCGCTTCCGGCACCAGATCAGAAACTGGTCCAGCCAGTAGGCGACGGTCCCGAACCCGTCGTCCAGCTGCTGCTGGATCCTGTTGGCGCGCTCCTTCGCCTGTCCGACGTCCGTGCCAAGGCGCTCCCACCGTCCGGACGGATGGTCTTCGGACGGCCGGTGGAAGTAGTAGAACGCCCCGTGCTTGGCATACACCCGGTCCGGCAGGTCGAGAGGGTTGTGCTTGCGACGACGACCCATTTCAGGCGGCTCGCCTCCGGTTGATGAACTCGATCAATCCTGAGCGGTTCGGTGCCGCAGCTGGCGCGGTTGTGCCCTGCTGAGGTTCGGCATGCTTTCGCCCGGACAGTACCGCTTCTGCATGGCTGCGAACAACCAGCGCGCGGCCGTTCGGCTTCGTGGCCACGGTCAGGCCTAGTTCGCGAAGGAACCGCACCTGTGCCGCCGGCTGGACCAGCGGTTCGCAGATGCGCGCGATCTCGGCGTCCGTCAGGAAAAGTCCGTCGTTCATCAGCTCTCCTTCGGGCCCGGCAGCAGATTCGCCGCCTCGGCATGCTCGAGCACGGTCTTTCCGCTGGGCAGCAGGATCTGCCCGAGGAAGGCTCCCTCGAACGACAGGATGCCGGTCTCGATCGCGGTGATCTGACCCTTGATCCAGTCGCGCAGGATCGAATAGACAGCGGTGCTGGCGATCTCCTTCGCGCGCGCCTCGTGCTGGTGCTTCGTCGCTTTCGTGCGCGGGCCGTACGGGTGTTCCTTCAGCCACGCGGCGGCGTAGCCATTCACGGACGCCCGAACGCTCACCGGCCGGCCGCGGTATTCGAACTGCACCAGCAGCTCGCCGCCCTCGAAGTCCAGCATCTGGCCGAACTTCGAGCAGCCGAAGCCGCGCAGGATCTTCTGCATGTCCTGCACCGCACGCTCGCCGCTGCTGGTGTTCTCGTAGGGTAGTGGCATCGTGAATCCTCAGAAAAGCGACTGCTGTGCCGGGGCATCGCGCAGCGCCATGGCTCGGCGGCGCTGGTTTCCGGCCCAGTCGAGCAGCTGGAAGCTGAAGCCGCGGTGGCGGCCGGTGAAGTGCCGCGACTGCGCGAGATAGACGCGCGCGCAGTGGATGCAGGTCTGGCGCTCGGTCATGGCGTCACCCGCTTGAACTCGACTACCCAGACCCACGGGTTGGCGTCCCAGCTGCCGGGGCCGTTGATCGACTCCCACAGCGAGCGATAGGTGTCGTAGGCCGGGCATGCTGGGTCGGTGTAGCAACCCTCGGCCATCGCGTCCGCCTCGCTGATGTCCTGCAGCCGCTCGACGCGGACGGCGGTGACCTCGAGCAGGATGCGGCTTGCCCAGCGGGGCATCTTGCTGTGGTGGCGCCACTCCTCGAAGTCAAAGGCCATTTCGGCGTCATCACGCGAGAACCCGAGTTCGCGCATGCACTTGTCGATGTAGGTAGCGGCATAGTCGACAGCGGTGCCGCTCATGATGTCTTCCGTAATTCGTCTGGCCTCATCAAGGTCGTGGGCCGTGTGGCGCCACGTCTCCTGCACCCACAACCGGTCGCCCGGCTGGCCGTAGGGGCACGGGTTGAGGTGGTTGCTTTCGGTCTCGCCGCCCGGGTCCGGCGTCCAGTAGTTCACGCCGGGGTCGGCGTAGCCGGATTCCGAGCGGCCGGATGGCGGCGCCCAGTAGCGCACGTGCTTCGCGTCGGCCGGCAGTTTCACCTCACGCCGTGTCTGCGTCTTCGTGTCGGCCAGCAGGGCGCGCACCATCGGATCGTTGAAAGGGATGGGTCGCTCTTTCATCACCGCTCCTGGCTGGTCGGGTCGGTGTGCCGCGCGCTGGCGTCGGTCTGCTCGTACGGGTCGAGCACGGTGACGGCCGGGCGGGTGCTGGGGCGGCCGGGGCGCGGGCCGTGGATGGCGAGGTCGGGCGCCGGGGCGTTCTCGCGGCCGTAGTTGCCGGTGATGACCTGGTGCAGGGCGTGGTAGCGGTTGCGGGCGTCCTGCAGGCGGATGCGTGCGCCGATCAGCTCGTCGATCTGGGTGCAGATCTCGGCGTCGATCGCGCGCAGCCGCGTCAGCCGGCCGGCGAGGTCGTGCATCTGGGATTCGGTGAGGGTCATGGCGCCGAGCGCTCCGGAAACCCGTCATGCGTCCGGCCGTCGAGCAGGCGGCCGGCGGCCTTCTTGCCGATGCGCACCACGTAGTCGGAATCCGCAGCCACGTCGCCGCTGTCTGTCCAGCCGCTCGGGCCGAGCGCACGAACCGGCAGTGACACAGGATGAGTCTCGTACCAAGCTCCAGCCGGCGCCCACTCGCCCCACTGCTTGAACAGGAACGGAACGCCCGCTGCAGCGCATTGATCGCGTAGATCGCGTGCCCAGTGCGGGTGCATCGGCCGGGCGCGCGGGCCGCTCTCGCCACCGACGATGATCCAGTCGAGCGCTTCCAGGGCGTTGGTGCCGTCGTTCACGCGAGTGGGGTTGGCAAACATTCCCTCGAAGCTGATCGGCCCCAGCATCGGCTCGACGCTTAGAAACCGCACCGCCGCCGGCGTGGCCAGCAGCTTCGGGATGTCGCGGTCGGCCTCGGCCTGATTGCAGATCGTGGCGCCGATCCAGATGTTGGGCAGCACGTCGGGGATGATCAGGCGGGTGGAGCCGACCAGTGACAGGCGCGCGTCATGGATCATCTTTTCGGCATTGCCGATTCGCTTGGTCAGCAGGAGCCAATCGAGATTCGGCGTAGCCTCGATCAGCGCGAACAGATCCTGACGCCACGCGGCCGGCACCTCGTTGTCGAACACGTCGGCCAGCGACGCGCAGAACACGCGGCGGCGGGCGGGCTTCCACATGTGCTGCGACCGGTGCGGACCCTTGCACTGCGCGAGCATCGGGTTGTCAGTGCGCAGCCCGCACACCTCGCACTCGTAGAACGGCTTCGCATTCCACTTCCCCGGCTTCTTCCAGTTGTCGTCACCGGTGCGCTTCCGCGCCTGGCCGGCGCCCCACTGCACGACGTGCCGGCGCAGGTCGAAATCTCGCTCGGCGTAGCAGTGGTCGCAGGCCGGCGAAACCTTGGTGCAGCCGATCCACGGATTGAAGGTGGCGTCGCACCACTCGATGTTCGAGCGCTCAGCCATTGCGCACCTCCGACACCCACACCGCGGCCGGCTTCCCGCGCCACTCGTAGCCGCTTGTCCACTCGCCTTCGCTGCCCAGGTCACCCAGCGGCATCACCGCGATCACGTGACCCTCGGTGACCAGCTGCGCGGCGTCGCACATCGAGCGCGCGAAGGACACGTCGGCCGGGAT
This sequence comes from Methyloversatilis sp. NSM2, assembly GCF_038066675.1. NCBI lineage: Bacteria > Pseudomonadati > Pseudomonadota > Betaproteobacteria > Nitrosomonadales > Sterolibacteriaceae > Methyloversatilis > Methyloversatilis sp. NSM2. The sequence goes on along the minus strand of NZ_JBBUKV010000004.1, from coordinate 103,763 downwards.
CAGGCCGAGCACGGCCGCGTCGAATGTCTCACCGTCGAGCCACTGCGCATCGGTCCACGCGACGAGAGAGGCGCGCAGAGCACGGAAGCCGCGGGCGCGCAGTTGGTCGACCAGCGCGATGTCGCTGACCAGGCACGTGACCTGCGCGGCGACCGGCTGGAAGCTGTCGAGCAGCGGCACAACGTCGCCGGCGAGCAGCACACGCTGCCCCTTCTGGATGTCCGCCGTCTGGAACGCGAAGTTAGCGGCGGACAGTGCTGTGATGTTCATGGTCTTCACCTCAGAACGGAATGTCGTCGTCCATGCCGCCGAAGCCACCGCCGGACGACGCAGGGGGAGCCGCAGGACGCTGCGGACGGCTCGGCGCGCTCGACGGCGTCGCGGGCTGGCTGTAGTCGCCGCCGTAGCCACCGGCGTCACTGCCGCTCGAACCCTGACGGCCGCCCAGCATCTGCATGTTGTCGGCGCGGATCTCGGTCGTGTATCGGTCCTGACCCTGCTTGTCCTGCCACTTGCGAGTGCGCAGACTGCCCTCGACATAGACCGATGAGCCCTTCTTCAGGTACTGGCCGGCGATCTCTGCCAGCCGGCCATAAAACCCGATGCGATGCCACTCGGTCTGTTCCTTCTTCTCGCCGGTGGCCTTGTCCTTCCAGCTGTCCGTCGTGGCCACCGTGATGTTGCAGATGGCGTCGCCGTTTGGCGCATAGCGGGTTTCCGGATCGCGGCCGAGGTTGCCGACGATGATCACCTTGTTGACGCTGGCCATCAGGCAGCACCTCCCTGCGCTACGGTCAGGGCGGCCAGCGCAGGCTGAACCCAGATCGGGGCGGATGACAAAGTGAACGTTTCGCCGGCCCACGCCAGCAGCAGCGTGCGGCCCATCTCGCCGGCGATAGCCTGCGCGGCGTCCGGCGGCACTGCGTTGCCGATGCGCTCGCGCCAGTCGCTGTCGCTGAGACCGTCCAGCTCGAGCACTTCCTCCGGATCGACCAGCGACTGAAGGGCTGCCAGCTCGAGCGTGGTGAAGGGTCGGTGCCACGTGCCGTCCTCGGCGCGGATGCGCGCAACGAGGCGGTCGGCCGCAGCCGGCATGCCGAAGTCGCCGACTTGCACCGAATCGCAAACCCGCGGGTCCGCCACCGTCCACGGACCGTTGTCGTGGCAAGCCGAGGCCGACACGGCGCCGCAGCTGCTGGCCCACGGCACAACGCCGTAATGGCCGCCGGTCAGGTAGTGGTCGCCGCGCTGGCGCTGCATGCCGGGGCGCGGGTCGGCCACGGCGTAGGCGCCCTGCCCAGTGGTGCTGCCGCTGATCACGGTGCCGGCGACGCCGTCGAAGTGCGTGACGGCGTACTTGCCGAACACCTCGCCGGCTGGCCGCGGGTCGCTGACACACTGGCCAGTGCCGTGTGCGCTGGTGATGGCGCGCGCGGCTTCGTCGAAGCGCACGATGCGGAACTCGTTCGAGTGCTTCGCCGGGCCGCCGTGGCGTGGATCTGCGACGCAGTAGCTGCCCTGTCCGGGCATCGTCTTGCTGCTGATCGCGCCGGTGCTGTCGTCCCACGTGCGGACGCCGTAGGCCTGGCCATCGCGCCATTTTGCGGACGGCTCGAAGCGCGGGTCGGCGATCGAGAATGCACCATTGGTCGGCCCGCTTCTTCCAGACACGGTGCCGGCGTGCTCGCTCCAGTCGATCACGCCGAGATAGCCGGCGCGGTATTCCGGAACAATGAGGTAGTCGCGCAGCTTGCCGTCCTCGATCGCCAGCCGGTTCAGGCTGCGCCAGTCGCTGCCGGCCTGGACGAAGGCGAGGCGAACCCATGTCTTCCACATCAGCGCCGGCACGCGGTGCATCGGGCCGGCAGCCAGATCGCCCGGCAGCGGCATGCGGCCGAGCACGGTGCCCACGCCCTGCAGCGGGCGCGAAACCGGCTCGTACAGGAAGGGCGGCACCTTCGCCATGTGGCGGGCCACCAGCAGGAAGCGCTTGCGGCTCTGCGCCAGCGCGCCGAGCTGGCCGCAGTCGTGCGTGGTCTCGGCGACCGCGTAGCCGTACTGCCGCAGCAGCGCGCTGATCTGGTCGAGCAGGTGCCGGCCGCGCGTGGCGATGCGGGGCACGTTCTCGAACAGGATCAATTCGGGCGGGTCATCCGACCACGCTTCCAGCATCAGCCACACGCCGCGCAGCGTCAGGCGGTTCAGCGCCTGATACTTGTCGGTGCGGCTCTTGCCCTCGGCGAGCAGCCCGGAAAACCCCTTGCAAGGGGCGCTCAGGAAAACGATGTGCGGACGCTCGCCGCCGGCCGCGCGGTGAATGTCGGCCGTGGTGGCCTCGCGCCAGCCCGCGGCCGGCTCGGCTCCGTGGAAGGCCCGGTACTGCTCGCGGTCGAACAGATCCAGCACCGTGCCCGGCACGCCGGCCAGCCGGCTGAAGTCGCGGATCGAGGCCGGGTCGACGTCGATTCCGCCCAGGCAGCGGAAGCGGCCGACCATGTTGCCGACCCGTGCGCTCGCCGCATTGAAGCCGCGTGCGCCGCCGCCGAGGCCGCAGAACAGGTGGAAGTGACGGATGTCGCGCACGTCGTCGGGCGCGGTGGTGAAGGCGTCGCGCTTCATTCAGCACCTCGGCCGATGTCTTCAATCCGGACAACCCGAATCCCCAGCCGGTGCGCGACATGCACTTCGAGGTGCGCGCCCTTGCTGTTCTCCCATCCGGGCAGCATTGCAATCGTGTCGCAGTCGCACAGGGCCTTGATGTCGGCGCGCAGGCACTCTTCCCACGATAGGTCGGTGTCGGCGTTGATCTCGGCCGGATTCACGACCTCGATGCCTTGCGCACGCACCTTTTCCGCAGCGGCGTGAAAGGCCGGGAAGTTGTGATTGGGCAGCCCGGACATCGGTCCGCTGATGTAGATGCGCTTCATGCGGGCTGTCCTTCCTGCTGGTGCTGAACGCCCTGCGAGTATTCGTAGCGTTCCAGGCTGATGACGAATCGCAGCGCCATGGCAGCCGTCTGTATAGCCTCAGTTCGCACATCGTCACGGCTGGACTTGTGCGGCTCGTAGGTGGTCTGCAGAGTGGCTTTCGTCAGTTCGCCAAATTCCTCGCCGAGCACTGCCAACGCGTGCAGCGGATCGGTCGGCCAGGTCGGGAACTTGGTGACGGCGCGGCGGAGTTCGTCGAGGATCAGCGCGATCGGTCCATCGTTCCAGCACTCCGGATCCGCGCACCGCGGACCGCCGTGATTGCCGTCGCACTTCGCGGGCTTCTCCACCGCATGCTCGCCAAGTCCGATCGGGCACGGCGAGACCGGGCACTCCGCGCAGTACCGATGAGGTGCTGCGTGCGGGCAGTCTTCGAATCGAACCTCGCAGAGCATGCGCACTGTGTCTGCGCACTCGCGCAGCGCTGCTCGGCGGTCTGCGCTTCCTGCGCCGCAATCGGCTTCGGATTGCCACTTCCCTGCCAGCGCGGCCAGTGTCGAAAGCTGTATGGAGTCCATCACGCCGCCTCCCGCATCTGGCCCACGACGCCGCCATCGATCCAGTGCGCCTGCATGCTGTCCGGCAGGCCACCGGGCAGTGCCTTGAGCGTCCCGAACACCAGCGCCGTGTCGATCTCGTCGGCCTCGGTCAGTGCGTCAAGCCATTCCAGCGCGTCCGCGCGGCCGGCCAGGTCCAGCACGTCGAAGCGATCCAGCACCAGCAAGCGCAGCCCGGACAGATAGCTGACGGCCTCAGCGATCATCGCGTCGGCGCGCCACTTCTCGGACTCGCTGAGCAGCGCGTAGGGGCGGCCATCTCCCGTGATCTCCATGTCGGCCGTGATCTGCGGAATCGACCAGCCAGCAGCAACAGCGCTGGCGCCCAGCCGTGCATTCATCGGTCCGAGCGCCTCGGCCAGCATCTCGCCCGGGATGCCGTCCGGCGACAGCGCGTCGGCGATCTCCAGCCACGCCAGCACGTCGGCGTGGTGCCGGGAGGCCTCGGCAACAACCTTCTCCTGCCGCGCGGCCAGCTCGGTCAGCGCCTTGTACTTCTCGACATCGGCACGCCACGCGTCGCGCGCCTCGATCTTCTGCTGCACGTCCTCGCTCAGCTCGTCGAAGTTCTGCGCATCGCCGCCAGCGGCAGCGGCATCAAGGGCCTGCAGCGCGGACTCTGCAGCTTCGGCTGCCGCCAGATCGCGCCGACCGTTGGCTACAGCGCTCTGCATCAGGTCGCGCGCCTTCTCGTACTCGGCGAGCTTCGCGGCGGCCTGCGCATCTTCGGCCGGAGCCGTTGCGCTTTGCGCGCGGTATTCGGCGACGTGCGCGCGAGCGCGGTTCAGCAACGCCTGGTCCCATTCGAGGATCTCGCCGGAGTCGCTCACCACGATGCCGGTGCTGGCCTCCGCGATGCCGAGAAACTCGGCGGCGACCTCGGCGAGGCCGCGCAGCACGGCGTCCTCCAGCACGGCACGCACCTTCTTCACGCCGCCGGCTGCTGCCTTCGCGTCGGCGACCTTCGCCTGCCAGTCGGCCAGTTCAGCCTCGTCCTTGGCCAGCTTCGCGCGGATGCGCTCGATACGGCCGGCGCGCTCTTCCAGCTGCACGCGCTGCTGCTCCTGCTCCTCGCATGCCTGTGCTGCGGAGCGCGCAGCACCCAGCGCCTGCTGCGCCGTGGCCAGTGCACCGTCGGCCTCGGTCAGCTTGGTGCGGGCGTTCTCCAGTCGCGCACCGGCCCGGTCGGCACCTTCCGGCAGGGCGGCGGGGCGCCAGCCGGCCGCCTTGTCCTTGCCCCATGTCTCGCCACCGGTGACCGTCTTCCACGCGGCCTTCGCATCACGTGCGCGGTTCTGGGCTTCCTTGCAGGCGGCTTCGAAGCCGGCGCGCAGCAGCGGCATCACCAGCGCGACGCGGGCGTCGTCGAATCCCTTGTCGGCCAGGCGCTTCTTCACTGCCTCGCCGCTGGAGCTGAGTCCCATGAGCCCGAACAGGAAGGCGCGCCGCTCGTCCGGCGACAGGCTGGCGAAGCGCTGGGCGTCCAGCACATAGTTGATGGCGCCTGCTTCGAAGCATGTGCCCTTGCCGCTCGGCAGTGCTACGGCATAGGCGCCGCCGTCCGCCACGACTTCCACGAAGCCGGACTCGGCGCCCTCGGTGAGTAGGGACGCGTATTCCTTCTTCAGGCTGACGCGGACGGTCTCACCGGTGAGCGCGTGCCGGATGCCTTCCATCAGGCTGGACTTGCCGGCACCGTTGCGGCCGGCGAATAGCTGGACCGGGCGATCGAGCACGATGTCGGCCGCGCGGATACCCAGGTAGTTCTGGGCGGAGATTCGGGTGATCTTCATTGTTGCGCCTCCTCGTCTTCTTCCGGAACCCAGCCTTTGACTTCGTACGCAAAGGCCGTCCACTTCTTCTTCTGCTCGTCGGTCATGTCCCGCCATGCAGGGGCGATGTCGCTTTCCACCACCATCCCGCCCTTCAGAGAGAAGCGTCCGCAATTGCTGCCGACGTCCTCATCCGCGAACACGACTTCGATGGTGTCTTCCGGAAATCGCTTGGAAAGCTCGGTGAGCACTCCAGCCGGGCACGACCATGCGGTGTCAAATGTCGCGGTCCCTTCCTCGGGGTCCGAAGTCGGTTCGCATGCATTCCACTTCGTGCCCCACACCTTGCGAGCGAAATCCATGGAGTGCAGGTACCCGCAGGCGCGGTAGTTCTCCAGCATGCCGACGAACTGAGAGAAGTCCTCGTCGCTCAATTTCCTGATGTCGAATCGAGCCCGATTGCCGGCTTCCAGAGATGCGATCAATGGGTTCTGGTTCAGGGGGGTGCCGCAAACGATCTCTGCGGCCATTTCGGCGTTGCATGAGATGCCATCCCACTCGTCCCGCGGACCAGGGAAGGGGCATGTAGCGGAGAAATCAACCCGCCCTTCGGCGTTGAGCATTGCTTGAATCACATGCTTCGGAGCGCGGATTCGGTTGGTTACCCAGTTCGGCATGATTAGGCCGCCTTCCTTTCCTGTTCGGCGCGGTCGACGAGGTCGTCGCGCTTCGGCACCTCAATGCCGCCGTGTGCCTCGATCAGCGCCAAGAAGGTCTGCTCGATCTCGCTGGCCTCCAGCAGGAACTGCGCGTCGAAGTGCTCGATCTCGTTGTCGGTCGGCTCTTGCGACTCGGTGAGCACGTCCAGCATCACGATCCGCTTCAGCTCCAGTTCGCTCCCGAGGATGAAGCTCATGCGGTCACGGAAGGTCAGGCCGAGATGCTCGGCGCGCTTGCCGGCCGTGATGTGGTGCCGGATCTCTTCGGCGTCGAGGCTGTGCCGGGTGTAACTGACCGCGGCCTTGCTAGCGGTGGACGACACCAGCTTGCAATCGGTGTCGATCGTGAAGTGCTTGGGTGCCTCGTCGGCTGCAAGCCATGAGGTCATTGCGCTCTGTGGGGTGAGCTGCGTCTGCACAAGACACGCGGGCACGTTCTCCAGCGCGTCGCTCAGCGCTTCCATCAGCTCGTCGGCCTTGTTCGCGCTGTTGGCGGCGACGATCAGCAGGCCACGCTGGCGGCAGATCCACGCGAGGGTCTGGCGTTTGCGCGTGAAGGCCTGCTCCAGCAGTTCGCGGGTGACCTGATCCTTGATCTCGCGGGTTTCCTTGCGGCCGGGCTTGTAGCCTTGCTCGATCTCGATGTCGGCGATACGGATGTCGACATGCTCCTGGACCACAGCAGCCGGCAGCAGTTTCTCTTCGACCTGGAAGCACACGAGGTAGCGACCATGCACTTCGTGGCAGAGCTCAGCCTGGTCGCGCGGCGGCACGAAGCCGCTGGATTCCGTCTGAGACGGCGAGCACGGCTGAAAGACGCGGCGCGACAGCAGCTCGGCGGTGCCGGCGGCATCCCACGGCCAGCCGGACGGGAGGTGGTAGGCGATTGCGGTCCGGATCATGGCGGCTTACTCCAGGCTCATCGAACGCTGGCCACGGCCACGCGGGGCGCTGGCGCGCTGCTGGTCGGCCGCTGCCTCCTCGGCGATGCGGCGCTCCATCTCGGCCGCCTCCTCGGCGGACGGCTGCCAGTTGCCGCCGGTGTTCGTGCCCTGTCCCTGTTCGACCGCGCGGAGGTCGTCGTCCTGCGGGTCGCCTGAAGTGGTAGTCCCGGTCACCTGACCTGCGGTTGTTTCCGGCGCCGGCTCATCTTCGGGTGCAGCTGGGCGCAGTGACGCGATATCAACGGAGAACTGGCCGGTGCTGTCGCGCTCGGCATCGATGATGTCGCCCGCCTCGTCCGACGAAGGCAGACCCATCAGCAGTTCGGGGGCGTAGAGCTTTCCGAAGAAGGATGCAGTCCGATACCGCAGCATGACTTCCGGCATGGTCTGCCACTTGCTGCCGGTCTTTTGGTACCAGCCTTCCTTGACAGCCATTTCCATCGAGACTGCCGGCGAGGTCACTCGCTGCCCTGTGGCCTTCTCTTCCGCCCACGCGACGCAACGCAAGTTGCGAACCTTGGTCTTGACCTTCTTCCACTGCTTCCGGCCATCAACCCATTCGACAACGTCGTACTCAACGTCCTGCTCGCCGAGGTCATCAAGATCGAAGCGCAGCGGCGTGAAGCGGCCGCAGTTGTTGATTGCGGCGATGATCCAGGTGGACGACCACGATGGCCGTCCCTCCACGATGTAGAGGTTCTGCATGACCATCAGCGGGTCAGCGTTCATCCGCTGCGCCATGTTCATGGCGATCACGCAATTCGGAATGGCGTTCGGGTTGTCCTGCCACGACACGTTCTGGCCTTGCTTCTTCTCGATCAAGGCGCGGTACTGAGCCGGCACCAGCGTCGAAGACGAGAGCAGCTTCGCCTGACGAATGGCAAGCTCGAACCCTTGGAGAGAGCCAAAGCCGGGGACGATGGCCGGAAGGCTCGGTTCGCGCGGTGCCGCGACTTGGTCGCGGACTTGTTGAAGGGATGCGGGTGCATTCATGTCGGTAGTCCTCAGTCGTGGAACGGGCAGGTCGCGTGGCGCGGGCAGTACTTCTCCGAGCAGAGCAGCGACTTGGGGTTGGGGTAGAAGCGGCCGGTCTTGAACATCTCGGCCGCGAACTGGATCAGGCCGGGGTGCTTGTCGGAACCGACCATCGCGGCACGCGCGTTGGCGATACGCCCGGTGGAAATCTCGGACGTGCCCTTGGTCTTCATTCCGATGATCTCGGCGTCGTCGGTGATGCGCTCGCCGGTGGTGTGCTCGTAGAGCAGCTCGTAGGTGCCGATCTGCGGGCCGTGGCCCTTGGTCACCGCCACACCTTTCTGGACGGCCGCAGATCCAGTCTTGATGTCGGCGATACCGACACCGTCACCGGCGCGGCGGATGCGCGCCCGGTCCATCGTGCCGGTGAGGCGCACGACGACACCCGAACCGCAGTCGATGTCCATGGGCTTCGTCGGCATCTCCACGGCGACGAAGTCGTACTTCGGCGACACCTCGATGCAGTACTTCGTGATCAGCGTTAGGCCGACGCGCTCGGCCTCGGTCATCGTGATGTCGTCGCGTTCCGGATCGAACTCGTTCTCCGGGTCGCGGAGCTTGTCGACCATCACGCCGGCTGCGTCGTCAGCGGACAGGCCGGCGCCGTCGAGACGCGCCTGGTCGAACACCGCGGTGCCGGCGTGGATTGCCGTGCCGAGCGCCGCGCGCAGGCCGACGACGTTGCGCATGCCTAGCAGATGGATGCCTTCCCAGCGGTAGGCACAGTCAAATAGCCCGGCCCACGAGCTGGCGCGCACGGTCAGAGACGGAAGACGTTCAGGCGCATTCATGCGCGGTACTCCTTCAGGTGGTTGAGGGCGCGCCGGTAGCGGCGCAGCTGGTGCTCGATTTCGCGCAGCGCTTCCGCCGTGGCGATCTGGTAGCCGGTCGCGCGCATCTGGGCGAAGCCGTCGGCGCCGACTGCCGCGATCTGCGAGGCGATGCTGTCGGCGGCCAGCACGCGCATGGCGGCATGCGCACGGCGCCAGCGCAGCCCGAGGATTCGAGCGCGCAGGGCGGCGGGGGAGGGGCGCTTATTCATCGTCCGGGCCTCCCATCTGGTCCGCGATGCGGCCGACCGCACGGGCCACGGCCCAAGCCGCAGCTGCGTAGGCCAAGCCGATGAGGATGGCGAGCAGGACGTTCATGCCGCACCTCGCGCCAGCGCGTCTGAAGCGCAGTCGGCCACAGCGGCGCCGCGCTCGGTCTGGTCGTAGGCGGCGTCACGCTCCACGACCGCCATGCGCTGGCCGGTGCCGGGAGTTGCGACGACGATGTCGCCATTCGGGCGGGTGACCAGCGAGAAGCCCAGCACGCGGGCTGCCTTGGCCACCTCGATCGCCGGCGCATTCGGGTCCGGGTCGATGCCATGCACGCCGCGCATGTACATGCAGCCGGCCACCAGCAGCGTCTGCATCAGCGCGTCGTAGCCCTGGTCCTCACCGATGGCTTTCAGCGCAGGGTTCTCGTTGCACACGGCGACGACAAGGCAATCCACGTCGTCACGCACGGTGAAGTCGTAGCGCGGGGCGTTCATGCCGCTACTCCATACCGCGCAATGTCGGCCAGGCGCGCCAGCTGCTCGGCGTGCCCCTCGTCGATCTCGGCGGCCAAATCGTCGGCTCGCGCATTGATCTCGGCGCGCGTGATCTGCTCGATCAGATCGCTGCGCAGGTCGCGCAGCACCACGATCTGGCTGCTGTCGGCACCTCCGGCGGCGAGCACGGCCAGCGCGTGGCGGGCGAAGTACTCGCAGTCGGCGCCGTGGTACTCCAGGCCGCCGTCCTTCGGGTTGTACTGGCCGGTCGCTTCGATCTGCTGCCGGACATCGGCCGCGATCTGCTGCTCCGCTCTGCTTCTGCTGTCCATGACCCCTCCATCGCGTGGTGCGCCAGTGGTGGCCGGTCGCCTACGGATGCCAGAAGAGGGCAGGGCCGGATCGGCTTAGGGCGCTGGCCCGCTCGGGGCTTTTGCTGGCGCTCAGATTCTGCGAAAACCGCAGAACATGGACGCAGAATACTGCGCGCAATTTCCTGCGTCAAGCGCAGAAAGTGCGAATTGACGGAAAAGCGGCGGGCGCAGGGCTCATCCTTTCGGATGACGACGAAAGTCGTACGCTGTCGAACACCGACGCGGATTCAGGGGGAATGGCAGATGGCGAGGAAGTGGCGGAACCGGTGGTCGATGGCGGCGCCGTTCCGGTTCTCAGCGCACGGTGTGGGGGACGTGCGGCACGTGGTCTTCGATGCCGAGGACCGGGTGATCTGCTCGCACGTACCCGCTGACCTCGGGAGGCTGTTCGCCTCAGCGCCGACGATGTACGCGACGCTTCACCAGCTGGGCGAGACGTTCGAGGAGGGTGACCCGCGGCGGGAGCTGGTCAGGCGAGCGCTGGCCAGGGCGGACGGGGAGCAGGTGTAGCGAGCGGGCAAGAATAAGCCCGCGCGCGGCGGGCTATCAATAGTTTGCGATCTGGTGCAAGTCCGTCTATTCGGCAAGCTTCCTAAGCCGAGCCAAGGCGGCTTCATCCAGCAGCCCGTTGGCGAACGCCAGCACCAGCATGGCCAGCGGAGCCGGAACCTCGCGTCCGCTCTCGTACCGGCTGCCCGCGCTCTGCGTGACCCCGAAGCGCCCCCAGAACTCAGTCTGGTTCTCGTTACGCGACACGCGGTAGGCCCTCAGGTCCGCCAACGGGTTGTCCTTCTTGCGCCTCATCGAGCCTTCCTCCATTCCCACGGCGGCACTGGCGTCCTCTCACTCCACAAGCCTCGACCTGCTGCCTTGGCATCGTCCTGCAGCTGGAACAGGCTCCGGTCGCTCGCATACCGCTCGAACACCCAGGCCATGCCGCTGCGCACCTGGTGCGCGCTGGCGTCCTGCCCCCGGCACGTCACCCGGGCGACCGTGCGCCCATAGCGGTCCCGCTTCTGCGGCCTGATCTCAGCGCGCTCGCGGAAGCACAGGTCCGACAGTGATCGCTTCGCCGCCGCCCCGAACGGCTGCCGGCTCTCCGGCGCGTCGATCTCTGCCACGCGCACGCGCAGCTGCTCGCCGCCGTCCGGGCGCACCGTGAGCGTGTCGCCGTCAGAGATGGCGACGACGAGGGCTGTCAGGAGGGGCAGCGCCACAGTTATTTTCCAGGAGCGTCAAAAGTCAGAGAACGAGCTTTAGGGTTGGCTACCCACGCACCGGAGCTCATGACCTGTAGGCACCCCGTCTGGTCTTGGAGTACGCCAGGAGAGGTTGTCTTGCATATCTCCTCGGCAGCGGTGATGCACCTTGCGCCAAGCGTCATGTCGTCAATCCAGAACTGCGAGCAGTACCCCCACACTGACAGAGGCAGCTCGGAGTTTTCGCTGTGCGCCAGCAAAACCTCAAAAGCGTTTTTCGTTCGCTTCGAACATCGGTTTGCGGCCCCAGAGTACCCAGCAGCACTCAGTTTCTGGCAGGCGCCAAGCTGAAACTCCAAAAGGCGTTCTCGATGGATCGGTTGGAAAGCGACTCGGCCAAGGTCTGGTGCCTTTGCAGTGCGATCGTCGCCCGACTTCTTGGCGACTTTTTTGATGTCCAAGAGGTCACATGCCAGGCTATTCGCCGACGACCGCCCGGGATCGCGCACAAAACGGCAAGTGGCAACCACTTCTCCGGCGCCTGCGGCGTCGATACTGGACGCCCGGCGCGCCGACTCTTCCGTGATAGGGAAGTTTTGTGGTTCAAGTGTGCCAGGCGCTGTTCTAACTATGGTCGAAGGCAGGAGGTGTAGGTCAGATATCGTGACCGCTTTCCCGCCAACAATGGCGGCACGCTTTTGCGCCACTACACGCCCACGGATATCAGCATGGTCTCCATCGCGCACTACCAGACTCTCGGTGCCGCCAGCGCAAAGCGCAGTCGAGAACAGCGCGGTCGCAATGCATGAGCGAACGTTCACCGGCGCCGGTACCGCCGATGCTCGACCATCGTCCCGATGATCCGGAACGGCTGCGAGTCGGACCGAATTGAGGGGTAGTCCTCGTTCAGCGGCACCAGTTCAACAACGTGCTCGCCGTGCTCGTTCAGCCCTCTTGGACGGAATTTCTTGAACGTTGCCTCGTTCTCGCCGTTCTTGGCGACCACAAAGTCACCAGGTGACGGCGCCAACTCCGGGTCAATGATCACAACGTCCCCTTCCTTGAAGTCCGGGAGCATCGAGTCTCCCTTGATTCGCAGCGCAAATGCACTCGCTGCCAACTCCAAGTCCGTCAAGAGCCACTCTTCTGCTCCACCAAGGTGGTAAGAATCAACTGCTTCGCTCATAAGCCCCGCCTGTACGTAACTGACTAGCGGGATGCGTCGAACCCCAACGGGGACAGGTTCAACGTTCGCTTCGCCAGCTGCGAACAGGTCTGCAACGCGGCACCCCAAGGCAGCTGCGATCTTCCGCAGCATCTCCTCGCTGGCGCCTTGTTTGCCCGTCTCGATGCGAGACAGGTTGCCGGTGTCGCTGCCGACCTCGGCTGCCAAGTCCTCGAGCGTCCACTTTACGGCCTTCCGGCGCCGTCTGATTTCGTCACCAACTTTCATATTCGCATTGTCCGGGCGGTTCTGCGTTCCACGCAAAGCGCGATCCGCAGAATCTGCTTGACTTTGGTTCTGCGATATCCGCAGAATTTGGGGTGAAGCAACTTCACCAAGGTTGATCGACATGAATACCCCCCTCAGGGCCGCCCGCCTCGCGCGAAAGAAGACGTTGCAGGAGGTCGCGGTCGCCGTCAGCAGTGACACGGGAAACCTGTCGCGCATCGAGCGCGGTGAGCAGGTCCCGTCGAAGGAGCTGACCGATGCACTGGTCGCGTACTTCGAAGGCGAGGTCACGGAGATGCAGATCATGTGGCCCGAACGCTTCGTTGCCGAACCCGGCACCGACCGGGCCGTCGCCTGATGAACGCCCGTTTCTCATCCACGCCCACCTCCTCCGGTCGTGGCCTTCAACCCCTGCCTGTTGAGGTTTGCCGCCGGTCGGCTGATTTCTGTGGAGCGGGCAGGGGTCTTTCTCTTCCCCGCCGTCGAAAAAATTTTCGGCAGCTTCCAACCTGTAACGCAACCTGTAATCAGGGCGCGTTGCATCAATTCCGCTGATGGTGGCAGCCATGCAACGTGAAATGCCGTTCCTCGACGCCTTGCCGAAATCCAGCTGGGTGGCCAATTCCATCGTTACAGGTTGGCAGACCTACCGCGACGCGGTGGTCTGGTGCTGGCAGAACCGCCGGCGCAATAGCCGCGACGAGATCGGTGATCAGTCGATGTTCGCGCGGTCGTCCGGCGCCCACCGTCCCCACGTGAGTCGGATGCTCAACCCGCACACGAAGGCGCCGATGGATCTGCCGCCGGATCTGACCCCGAGCTTCGAGGCCTTCACAGGCTGGCGCGGCGTGACGCAGTACATGGCCAAGATCGGGCACACCACCGTGATGGAGCAGGTGATCGCGGAAAGGAATGCGGCATGAGTCAGTTCCTGCGTCGCTACCTCCAGGCCTTCATGGACGCCGGCTCGTTGGTGGGCCTCGTGATCGGTACCGTCGGCATCCCCGTCGCGGCTCTGGCGTTCGTTTGCTGGAGGGTGTTCGGGTGAGCCACGCCGACCATGATGTGATCGCGGCCGCGCGCGACGGCGACCTGATCGACGATGTCTCGGCCTTCTTTGCGCCGACTTCGACCGACATGGTCGACGGACTGGTGGCCAGCTACCGGCAAGACCGCGCGCGGATCGAAGCCGCGGCCGCCTTCGTCAACGGCCCGGAGTGCGTCGGAGTCCTGAACTACTTCCTCGACGGCAATTCCGACCCGGACCGCGGCCGCACGTCGCTGTCGTTGGCGGCGGGCCAGCTGTTCCAGGAGGCTGGCGCCGTCTCGGCGCTCAATGCCGCCTACTGGTCGAAGGCGCTGAACCTGACCGACGTCTTCGACGCCATGCCGCAGGCAAGGCGGAACCAGTGGAACGAGCAGATCCGCTATCCGCAGGGCCGGAAGGCCGCGCGGCACAGCAGCGAGCCGGATCTTCCTCCCCTGCCGGATTTCGAGGAACAGACCGTCCGCGCGACGCTGCTGGACCTGCTGAACAGCCGCGCCAAGTTCCTGGCCGAGCGCGTGGACGGCATCTTCCGCGCGCTGTCCGGTGAGCACGTGACCAACTGCCCGGAGGGATTCGGCCGGCGCATGATCATCGCGCGGCTGATCAACGGCTACGGCAGCACGGACCACGACCGCGTCGGCTACATCAATGACCTGCGCAAGGTCATCGCGAAGTTCATGGGGCGCGACGAGCCGGGCTGGAACGCCACATCCAGCGTGGTCGACATAGCGCGCCGGCAGCACCGCGGCGAGTGGCTGACGCTGGATGGCGGCGCGCTGCGCCTGCGCGCCTACAAGTGCGGTACCGCGCACCTCGAGGTGCATCCGGACATGGCATGGCGCCTGAACTGCGTGCTGGCGCACCTCTACCCGCTCGCGATTCCCGCCCAGTTCCGCCAGCGCCCGAAGAAGAAGTCGAAGGAATTCGTGATGATGGGGCGGCCGCTGCCGTTCGCCGTGATCGATGTGCTCGGGGAGATGGTTCAGGCCGTGCGCCTGGAGAAATCGACCGACTGGCGGCGCGAGTACAACCGCATCAATATCCCGCGGGCACTGGAGTTCCGGCATGGCGGCAAGGGTGAGCCAGCCGCGCATCAGGAGGCCGCCCAGGTGCTGGCCTACATCGGAGGCGTGAAGGTTCCGAACGACCGGGGCGGCGTCCGCTTCGAGTTCGAATACGAGCCGCGCGAGGTGCTGAACGAAATCATCGCTTCCGGCTGCCTTCCGGACCAGAAGGCACACCAGTATTACCCGACACCGGCGACCGTGGCCGCGGCGGCGATCGAGGCCGCGCAGATCGGGCCGGACGACGTGTGCCTGGAGCCGAGCGCCGGCACCGGTGCGCTGGCTGAACTGATGCCGAAGGATCGGACGCTGTGCGTCGAAATCAGCCCGCTGCACTGCAAGGTGCTGGAGGCCAAAGGCTTTTCGTTGACCTGCTGCGACTTCCTCACGATGGCAACTTCTCTTCGGGTCGACCGCATCGTGATGAACCCACCGTTCAGCGAAGGCCGGTGGCAGGCGCACCTCGAGCACGCCGCGGAGATGCTGGCCAAGGGTGGTCGCCTCGTCGCCATCCTGCCGGCCAGCGCCAAGGGAAAGGACGTTCTGCCCGGCTGGTCTTGCGAGTGGTCACGCACCTACGACAACGAGTTCGCCGGCACCAGCGTGTCGGTGGTGATCCTGACGGCGGTGCGCGGATGAACCTGGCCTACCAGATCAACATGCACCTCGCCGCCCACATGCGGCAATGGCCGCGCGCGGACCGCGAGCAGGTGCGTCGCGATATCACGCGCCGGCTGCGAGCCGGCGATTCGTGGCTGTGGCCGGAGCCGGTGCAGATGGAGATGTTCGCGTGATCCAGTGGTCTGAATCCATGATCGCCCGGGCCATCGCGCTGCAGACGCTGGCCCGGAAGTGCGTCGTGCTGGTCGACAACTGCGGCTGGACCGGTCACGAGTGCGACGTGCTGGCCGTCACCACCGACCTGCGCATCATCGACGTCGAGGTGAAGATCAGCCGCGCCGATCTGAAGGCCGACGCGAAGAAGGACAAGTGGTGGCGGCGCACCTTTCTCGGCTACGGAGAGCGCAAAGAGACTTTCAACGAGGCCGGCAGGCTGATCCGCGTCGAGCGGCCGAGCCTGTACGACGTCAAGGCGCGCCAGCACCCGCCGAAGGTCTGGAAGCACTACTACGCCATGCCGGCCGATATCTGGAAGCCGGAGCTACTGGACTGCCTGCCGAGCCCGGCGAGCGGCGTACTGCTGTTGCGCGCGATGAGGTCGCGCATCGACGTGGAGTGCATCCGCCGCGCAACGCCGGCCAAGGATGCCTACAAGCTTACGCCTGAGCAGGTCATGGACATTGCGCGGCTGGCGAACCTTCGCATGTGGGAGGCCTATCACCGGCGCGACCAGTCGAAGCAGCAGGAGGCCGTGAATGCGTGACTACGCCAAGGTCTCCCCCAAATTCTGGTGCGGTGCCACCGGAAAGGCGCTGCGCGCTCAGGGGCAGGAGGCGCTGGTCGTCGGCCTGTACCTGATGACCAGCCCGCACGCGAACATGCTCGGCCTGTACTACCTGCCGATCACCTTCATCGCGCATGAAACCGGATTGGGCATAGAAGGGGCTTCGAAGGGGCTTCAAAGGGCCATCGAAGCGGGGTTTTGCCTCTACGACGAGGCCTCCGAAGTGGTGTGGGTGATGGAGATGGCGAAGTACCAGATCGCCGAGTCCCTGAAGCCCAACGACCTGCGGGTAAAGGGGGTGCAGAACGACTACACCGCACTGCCTTCAAACCCTTTCCTGTCGCCGTTTTTCGACAAATACGCCGAGGCGTTCTGCATGTCTTCGCGACGTGAATCGGCGGTTTCGAGACAAGCCCCTTCGAAGCCCCTTCGAAGCCAAGAACAAGAGCAGGAACAAGAGCAAGAACAGGAACCCCTCCCTTCGGTCGGGGGTGCAGGGGGTGGTCAACCGCCGCAGCCCCAGCAGCCCGATGCTTCGCCTTCGGCTCCGCCAGCCACCACAACCCCGCCGCCATCGTCGCCGTCCGAAGGCCACGATCCTCGCCAGCAGGGCGAGCAGACAGCCGATGCTGCGCGCGGATCACGGTTGCCGCGTGACTGGGTGTTGCCGAAGGCCTGGGGAGACTGGGCGCTGAGCGAGCGCCCGGACTGGTCGGCTGACGACGTGCGCCGTGCTGCCGATCGCTTCCGCGACCACTGGCTGGCGAAGGCCGGCCAGCAGGCACGGAAGGTCGATTGGCTCGCCACGTGGCGGAACTGGGTGCGCGACGAGACCGGGCCCCGCCGGCCGCGCGCACCGCCTGTCGCTCCGCCACGAGGCACGGAGAACCTTAGCCCGGCAGGGCAACAGACCGCCGCAGCGGTTCAGCGCTGGCTGGCGAATTCCAACCCGCAGGAGGCAGTGTCCGATGATCGAAACGGATAAGACGCGGTTCGCTCAGGCGCTGATGGCGCTGGCCGAGTACTACGGAAAGCCGCTGTCGGACGGCGTTGTGGCGCTGTACTGGCAAGGGCTTCAGGACCTCGACATCGGCGCCGTCGAGTCGGCCATCGGCCGGCACATGTGCAACCCCGATACGGGGCAGTTCATGCCGAAGGTCGCCGACCTGCGCCGCATGATCGGCGGGCGTACGACGGATGCGGCAGCCGTGGCTTGGTCGAAGGTCGATCGCGCCGTGCGATGCGTCGGGCCGTACCGGTCCGTGGCGTTCGACGATCCGCTGATTCACGCCGTCGTGACCGACATGGGCGGCTGGGTGCTGCTGACCGGCAAGAGCGAGGACGAGTGGCCGTTCGTGGCCCGCGAGTTCGAGAACCGGTACCGCGGGTACGCCATGCGCAGCGAGCGGCCGGCCTATCCGCCGGTGCTGATCGGCATCCAGCAAGCCGACGCCGAGCGACGGGGCTTCAAGCCCGAAGCGCCGACGCTGATCGGCGATGCCGGCGCCGCCCGCCTGGTTCTCGCCGGTGGCTCAGCAGCTGGCGTGTTGCGGATCACCCACGAGGCGACGGCGGCATGAGGCGCGAGGCATCGATCCCGAAGATGTCCGCCGACGCCGGCGACAAGGAATGGGCGAAGCGCCTGCGCCGGATGTACCTCGCCGGCGAGCGGCTGAGGCCGGCGCAGATCGCCATGGCGTCGGCGGCATTGGGTGAGACGTGGAGCGACGGACGGTGCATGCCCAGGGTCAGCGAGGAAGCGTGACGGACTGCGATTGCTGCGCGAGGGCGGTGGCGAACAACGGGAGATCAGGATGGTATCGGGAGGGATGCGAGAAATGCAGGATCAGATGGATTTCGGAACAGCCGCGGCACGTGAGGGACGCGCTGGCGGCCACGATGACTCCCGACGAGCTGGAGAAGGTCAGGGCGGCGGTGGTCGAGTTGTGGCAAGCGCGGAAGAAGCCGGCCGAGTAATGCGCATCGTGGTCCGCGGCACGCCGGCGCCGCAGGGTTCGAAGTCGTTCAAGGGCATGAGCAAGGCCGGCCGGGCGATCCTCACGGAGTCGTCGAAAAAGGTCCGGCCGTGGCGGCAAGACGTGATGGCCGCAGCGGAGGCGCTGCGCGAGCGAACCGGTGCGGCGCCGATCGACGGACCGGTTGTCGTGAGCATGGTCTTCACGCTGCAGAAGCCGGCCAGCGCGCCGAAGCGCCGGCGCACGTACCCGATGCGTACACCAGACCTTTCCAAGCTTGCGCGCTCCACCGAGGACGCGCTGACCGATGCCGGCATATGGGCAGACGACGCCCGGGTCATCGGCTACACGAAGCTGTGGAAGACCTACCCGATGGAAGACGTCGACGCGCTCGATACCCCGGGCGCAGTGATCGAGATCAGGGAGGTGGTATGAGCCAAGCCGCAGTGCAGGTCGAAGTGGAACCGCTGTTCACCAGCACGCACGCGGCGCTCGTGTTCGCCTTCAACTTCAGCCATCAAGCGTACGACCGGCCGGTGATGAACCGCATGGCCGACGGCCCCAAGCGCAGCGGGAAAGGTCTCGTTGGTCTGGACGGGGCTGGGCAGGCCGGGATGATCCGCGCCGCCGTAGATGCGCTGGGCCGCGAAGAGGCGATGGTGATCACAGCCCGGTTCGCACCGCGTCGTGAAGAGTGCGAGTGCACGCGTCCATGTTGCAGCGGCTACGTGCCCGGCCGAGAGTGGCGCGCGGCAATCGACCATCTGACCGAGTACGTGCTACGGATGGCCCTAGCCGGCACCGTGAGCCACTACCGCGTTCGGAATGGCATCGTCCGCCGTATCTTCGGCGACACCGTCAATCTGGGCGAGTTGGCGGAACACGCTTGCGTCGGACGGGACACGATGGGTGACCACGCGAAGCGCATCGCGAAACACCTCGGCGGCATCGAGGGCCGCGCGATGAAGGCGATCGACGATAAGCTCTACACGAAAGGCATCGTGGAGCGCTGAAAAAAATTGACTCCAAATCCGATGTGGGATTAGAGTCCGTTTCGGATAGGCACCAATAGCCCGCCCGGAGAAATCCCGGCGGGCTTTTTGTCGTCTGTCGTCTGTGACATCTCCTCCCTGTTGTCCTTTGCCGGCGCCGCTTTCGGGCGGTTACGGCGATCTTTTCCTGCCGCACGCATGCGGTCACGGCGAAAGGAGCTGGCATGTGAACCTCACCCCGCGACAGCAGCGCTTCGTCGATGAGTACCTGATCGACCTGAACGCCACCCAGGCAGCAACCCGCGCCGGGTACAGCGCGAAGACCGCCGCGTCACAAGGCGAGCGTCTGTTGAGGAATGTTGATGTGGCCGCCGCCATAGCCGCGGCGAAGAAGGCGCGCACGGAGCGCACCGAGGTCGATGCCGACTACGTGCTGAAGCGGATGATCGAAATCGACCAGATGGACGTCCTGGACATCATGGACGACGACATGGCGATCAAGCCGGTCAGCGAGTGGCCGAAGGTCTGGCGCCAGTACCTGAGCGGGTTCGACCTGGCCGAGATGTTCGACGGCCGCGGCGAGCAGCGCGAAATGATCGGCATCCTGAAGAAGATCAAGTGGCCGGACAAGGTGAAGAACCTCGAGCTGCTGGGCCGGCATTTCGGCATGTTCAAGGACAAGGTGGAGCACACAGGCCCGAACGGCGGACCGGTGCAGGCCATGACGATGACCCCTGAGCAGTTCCGCGAGATCGCGAAGGGGATGGCCGACGAGGTGTGACCATGCGCCAGTTCAGCGAGGACGAACGCTTCGCTGCGGCGCAGATGGCGCGGGAGGACCTGTACTACTTCGCCCGCTGGATGTTCTTGCAGCGCAAGGGCTTCAAGTGGATGCGGGCGCCGCACCACCGGGTCATCTGCGCCGCACTGGAGCGGGTGTTCAACGGAGAGAGCCGGCGGCTGATCATCAACATTCCGCCGCGGTACTCGAAGACAGAGCTGGTGATCAACTGGGTTGCCTGGTGCCTGGGAAAGGTGCCGGACAGCGAGTTCATCATGACCAGCTACTCCGGCGCGTTGGCGACGAACAATGCCTGGGTGGCGCGGGAGCTGATCCAGCACGAGGCGTACCAGCAGATCTTCCCGGGCACGCGGCTGCGAACCGACAGCAGCGCGAAGGGCGAGTGGCGGACCACGGCAAACGGCATCGTGTATGCCTCAGGGGCTGGCGGCACTATCACCGGCTACGGCGCCGGCAAGCACCGGCCCGGGTTCGGCGGCGCGATCATCATCGATGACCCGCACAAGCCGGACGAAGCCACCAGCGAGGTGATGCGGCAGAACGTCATCGACTGGTTTCAGAACACGCTGGAGTCGCGGAAGAACGACCCGGCGAACACACCGATCATCCTGATCATGCAGCGGGTCCATGAGAAGGACCTGGCCGGCTGGCTGATCGGTGGCGGAAACGGCGAGCAGTGGGAGCGGGTCACGCTGCCGGCGGAGTGCGACAGCGAGGACGACCCGCTGGGCCGCGAGATCGGCGCCGCACTCTGGCCGGAGAAGCACGACGAGCGCGCACTGGCGGTGCTCAGATCGGCGAGCAGCTACGTCTATGCGGCCCAGTACCAGCAGCGGCCGGCTCCTCTCGGTGGTGGCCTGCTGCGGGGCGAGTGGTTCCGCCGGTACCGGACGCTGCCGCGGATCATGTACCGGAAGATCTACGCCGACACGGCGCAGAAGACCAAGGAACACAACGACTACAGCGTGCTGGAGTGCTGGGGACGCGGCGAGGACGGCAACGCCTACCTCATCGATCTCATCCGCGGGAAGTGGATGGCGCCGGAGCTCAAGCGTCGAACCGTCGATTTCTGGGAGAAGCACAACGCCTGGGACACGGTGCAGTACGGTGGCCTGCGCGCGCTGATGGTTGAAGACAAGGCGAGCGGCACGGGGCTGATTCAGGACCTGTCCATGACCAGCAGCATCCCGGTGCTGCCGATCGAGCGTCACACGGACAAGCTGACCCGGGTGATGGACGTGCAGGGCTACGTCGAGTCAGGACGGGCCTGCATCCCCGAGGAAGCGCCGTGGGTGTCGGAGTTCATCGCCGAGTGCGAGGCCTTCACGCCGAACGACACGCATGCGCACGATGACCAGATCGATCCGATGTGTGACGCACTGAAAGACATGGTGGCCGCTGGCAACCTCCTCGAGGTGTTCGCACGGCTGGCGGAAGGATGAAACACATGAGCCGACAGAGCGCCCGCCGACAGAAGCTGCGAGCCGCGGCGCGCGATGCCGGCGTTGGCATCCGCACCGGCGACAGCTTCCAGAACTTCATGACCCGCACCGGCGTCGGCGCGGGCAGCGCGAACGATGGCGCGAAGTACGGATTCAACCCGGTCAGCCGCAACCGCGTGCAACTGGAGTTCGCGTACCGCTCAAGCTGGGTGGTCGGTCAGGTGGTGGACACCGTGGCCGAGGACATGACCCGCGAGGGTGTCGAGATCCAGTCCGACATGGAGCCGGACGAACTTCAGCGTCTCGAGAAGGAAGCCGGACGGCTGGGCGTGTGGCCGCAGCTGTGCGAGGTCGTGAAGTGGTCACGCCTCTATGGCGGCGCCATCGGCGTGCTGATGATCGACGGCCAGGACCTGAAAACGCCGCTGCGGATGGCGTCGGTCGGCAAGGGCCAGTTCCGCGGCGTGATGCCCCTGGATCGCTGGATGGTCCAGCCCAGCCTTCAGGATCTGGTGACTGACTTCGGGCCGGAGCTGGGCAAGCCGCGGTTCTACGACGTGCTGCCCGATGCGTCCGGCCTCATGGGCATGCGCATCCACCACAGCCGTGTCGTGCGGCTGGATGGCATCGAGCTGCCTTACTGGCAGCGCATCTCAGAGAACGGCTGGGGGCAGTCGGTGGTGGAACGCCTGTGGGACAGGCTGGTGCCGTTCGACAGCGCGACGGCAGGTGCGGCGCAGCTGGTCTATAAGGCGCATCTGCGCACGATCAAGATCAAGGGCCTGCGCGAGCTGATCTCGGTGGGCGGCAAGGCGTTCGACGGCCTGGTGGCGAACATCGACATGATCCGCCGCTACCAGTCGAACGAAGGCCTCACGCTGCTGGATGCCGAGGACGAATTCCAGACCGAGAGCTACACCTTCACCGGTCTGGACAACGTGCTGCTCCAGTTCGGTCAGCAGATCAGCGGCGCGACGGGCATCCCGCTGGTGCGCCTCTTCGGTCAGTCGCCGGCCGGCCTGAACGCGACCGGCGAGTCGGACCTGCGCAACTACTACGACAACGTGCGCGCCCAGCAGGAAGCCCGTCTGCGCGCCGGCGTGGAGCGCATCTACGGCCTGCTGTACCGCTCGGTGTTCGGGAAGGAACCGCCGGACGACTGGGACATCGAGTTCTCCGCGCTCTGGCAGATGACCGACGAGCAGAAGGCGACAGTCACGAACCAGCGCTCTGCGGCCGTGGTGGCGGCGTACGACAGCCAGATCATCGACAAGCCCACCGCGCTGCGCGAGCTGCGCCAGATGGCGAGCACCACCGGCGCCTGGTCGAACATCACCGACGAGCTGATCAAGCAGGCCGAGGACGAGCCGCCGCCCCCGATGGAGGGTGACGTCCCGCCCGGCGCGCCCGGACAGGAAGGGAAGAACGATGCCGGCTCAGACGACCCCAGCGTCGCTGGTCCTGACGCTGGACAGGAAAAAGCGCGGGCAGCCGCAGAGGGCAACGCGGGCTGAAGCGCAGTACGGCCGCAGCCTGCGCATGCTGGCGCGGCAGGTCGGCGAGCTGATCAAGGCGTTCCCCGCCGGTGACCCGCAGGCGCTGCCTACCATCGAAGACATGCTGCGCCGCTACGCCGAGGCGCTGACGCCGTGGGCGCTGGGTGTGGCGCAGCGGATGCTGTCGGACGCGAACGCGCGTGACCTTGCGAACTGGCGCGTTCTCACCGCCGAAATGAAGACGGAGCTGCGCCGCGAGATTCTGGAGGCGCCGACCGGCGAGCGCATGAAGGATCTGCTGGGCCAGCAGGTGACGCTGATCAAGAGCCTGCCGCTGGACGCCGCGCAGCGCGTGCACGAACTGACCATCCGGGGACTGGAAGACGGCACCCGGGCCAAAGAGATCGCCGCCGAGATCATGCGCAGCGGCGAGGTCGCCGAGAACAGGGCGATGTTGATCGCCCGGACCGAGGTGGCGCGCACATCCAGCGTGCTCACTCAAGCCCGCGCAGAGCACGCGGGCTCCACCGGATACATCTGGCGCACCGCCCGCGATGGCGACGTGCGGCCCTCACACAAGGCCATGAACGGACGGTTCGTCCGCTGGGGCGAGCCGCCGACTCTCGACAACCTCCGGGGACACGCCGGCTGCCTGCCCAATTGCAGGTGCTACGCGGAGCCCGTCATTCCTGACTGAAGGGGAGCACCATGCTGATCGCCAATACGGGCCGGTCGATGGTCGTGATGAATCTGCGCACGGGTGAGCAGGTGCAGCTGCCTCCGGGGCAGCGTACGTCGCTGGATGACTCGAAAATTCAGTATATCGATGACAGCTTCGTGCTGATCTCTCTGTTCAATGCGGGCGTGCTAGTGGCCTACACCGATGCCGGCGCTGCTTATCCGGGATTCCCGACGACGGCGAATCCGGCCGACTCGAAGCGTATTCCGCCGGTGGATGCTGACTACGCCGCTGCGGTGGTGGGGGCGGCTGGAGTAGATATCGGCGCATCACTTGAGCGCCGAGGTGCTGTGTTCAACGGAACGTCAGATGACGGCGCCGCGATTCAGGATGCGCTCGACGCCTTCGCGGCCGACTTCCCCGGCGCCATCGCGCGATTCCCGGCCGACGCACAGCAGACCCGGATTGCCTCCGGACTCGTGTTCGACTCTGCAAAGAACAGCGTGGACTTCAACGGGCTGCGGATTATCCCGTCTGGTGCAATCACCGCTTTAACTCTCCAGTCAAACGAGGAGCCGTCGCCGAACAGCAAGCATTTCGTCCGCGGGTTCCATATTGACGGAGATCTCACTGTCGGGCAGCGCGGGCTGTACTTGAACAATCCGGACGCTGTGACGTTCGGCGGAGGGCCCTCGCGTGTCGGTCTGCACAACTTTGCGATCTCCCAATGCGACGTTGGTTACGAGATCGGTAACGGTGCATACGGGATGCACCATCTCGGATGGTGTATCTACGAGAACAACACAGGTCTGAAGTGCCCGTCTGGGCTGGTGGATTCGTATGAACTACCCGTGTTCTACGGCGGCTTTCTCAAGAACAACATCACTGGTCTGAGTCTCGAGGACGGTCAGATCACAATGATTGGGACCAGCATCGACTACAACCGGAAGCAAGCCGCGATTACTGGTGGGCGTCTACTGCTCCAGGGGTGCCACGTAGAAAGCAATCTTAAGCGCAACACCTACAGCGCCGGGCAAACCTGTTTTGACCTGTCTGGCGATTCAAGCGTCGTGATGCAGGGCGGCCGGATGATCTTCACGACGGGCACCGGGACTGATCTTGCATACGTGTTCGACATCGGCACGAACGCGGATTACGAGGGCGGCGTCTGGATGGATAAGGTGACTCTATCCAACGTCAATCCGGCCAGCGGGTACATCGGCAAGGGGACTGGCAACCTCTATTTGCGCGACTGCATTCCGGGTGCTGGAACGACGCTTTGCAAGGGCGTGCACGAGTCGTACAACATGCTCAACTACGGCACGTTCGAAGCGGCTATTTTCCCGCTTGATCTCATCTCGATCACGAACGGCGGGACGATCACCAGCCGGGTTGCATCGACCAATGTGAACATCTCGCAGGGCGCTGCCGCAGCCCGCTCCGGTAGCAATGGGATGATCATCACGAAGAACACAGCGCCCGGTGCATCTGGCACCGCCGATGTTGTGATCCTCGCGCCTGTGCGTAGCAACGGGTCTGTGCATAGCGCACGGATGTGGTATCGGTCGCCGTCGTCGAGTCGTCAGATCACCGTGCAATACGGATACTTCAAAAAGTTGGACAACGTCGCGGGCTCTCAGGTCGTGCCGACCATTACGGATGTTGCGTTGAATCTCAACACGACGATTACCCTGCCGGGGAGCGATACGGGGTGGGTTGAGTTGACCGCCGCGCTGCCCTACCGCCGCCCGCCAAAGGGTTTCGATTTTGTCGGGTTCCGCGTCCGCGTGCATGACCTCGCGGCCGGCGAGGTGCTCTACACGGACGACGACGAACTTCATCAGTGGTAACCCCACCGCCCGCCCCGCGCGGGCTTTTTCATTTCCGGAGCCCCTCATGACCCGAACCGCTGACCGCCGCGCGGTGCAGGTGATCGACCGCGGGCGCTACTACACGACAAACCAGCTCGGCCAGAAGCGCAGCACGACGCCCGAGGGCTTCCTCGTCTGCCATGACGTGCCGATCGCTCGCACCGGTGTGCAGCTGTACCTCGACGAAGAGCTGGTCGGCGAGGACGGGAAGCCGCTTGTGAAGGGCGGCCCGGACGGTCTGGTGCGCGTCGAGCGCGAGGCAGATCAGGTCTTCCGCGAAGACACGCTGAAGTCGTTCGAAGGCAAGCCGGTCACCGTGAATCACCCGGGGACATTCGTGACGCCGGAGAACTGGCGAAACCTGACCATCGGGTTCGTTCAGAACGTGCGGCGCGGTGACGGCATCGAGGACGACCTGGTGCTGGCGGATCTGGTGATCACCGACGCCGACGGCATCGAGTACGTGAATCGGGACCTGCCGGAAGTGAGCGCCGGCTACGAGGCCGAGTACGAACAGCTGGCACCCGGGCGCGGGCGTCAGCTCAACATCGTGGGCAACCACGTCGCGCTGGTGGAGCGAGGCCGCGCCGGCCCGCGCTGTTCAATTCAAGACGGAGTACCTGACATGACGACGAAGAAGAAGCGCAGTTTCTGGGACCGGCTGATGACCGCCGTGAAGGCGCAGGATGCCGAGGCGATCAAGGCCGAGATGGAAGACATGGACGGCGAAGGCGAGGGCGACGAGGAGGAGGAAGGCAAGAAGAAGCCGACCGGTGACTCCGCCGTTCTGGCCTCGATCAACGCCCAGCTCAAGACCCTGACCGCCGATGTCGCCGCGCTGAAGGCGCGCGCGAATGACGCCGATCCGGACGACGAGGACGACGAGTCGAAGAAGAAGACCGACGACGAGGTGCTTGAACCGGAGACGGCCGAGCACAACAGCGAAGCCAAGGGCAAGGTGCTGTCCGGCGACTCGCTGAAGGCCGTCGTCGCGCGCTCCGAGATTCTGGCGCCGGGCATCCAGATCCCGACCGGTGACAGCGCCGCTGCCCAAGTGGTGGACGCGCTGATGCGCAACGCCCTGACCACGGCCATGGCGAGCGAGAGCGGCAAGGCCTGCGTCGCGCCGTTCCTGGCCGGCCGTGAGGTCAAGGCGCTGACCGGCGACGCGCTGGCTGCCGTCTTCACCGGTGCCGCAGAGCTGGCGCGCGTGAAGAACAACGACGCGCAGCGCGGCAATGACCGCCTCCACATGAAGGACTTCGGCAAGGCAACCGACCCGAATTCCATCAACGCGCGCAATCGCGAATTCTGGGCGAAGGCCCGCTAACCCGAGGAGCATCACCATGGCTGCATACCAGTACCGCATGCCTGCCGGCATCCCGGGCGACGTGACCCGCCAGTCCGCCGCCAAGATCGAGCCGCAGGTTCTCAACGCCTCCCTCCCGTTCGCCGGCTACGGACTGTTCGGGAAGCTGGCCAGCAACAAGTTCGTGCCGGTCGGTAGCGGCGACGCCGCCAGCGCCGTGTATGGCCTGCTGGTCCGCCCGTACCCGATCACCGGTGCGAACGCCAGCGACCCGCTGGGCACCAGCGTGCCGCCGACCACCGGTCTGGCCGACGTGCTGCGCAGCGGCTACGCCAACGTGAAGAACAACGCCGGCACGCCGGCAGCCGGTGGCCAGGTCTATATCCGCGTCGCAGCGGCTGCGGCCGGCAAGCCCATCGGCGGCATCGAGGCGGCAGCGGATAGCACCAACACCATCGCGGTGGCCGGCTGCATCTTCATGTCGGCGGCGGACGCCTCCGGCAACGTCGAAATCGCCTTCAACATCTGAGCGGAGCCCACATCATGAGCAAACTCCTCCTGGCCGCGTCTCTGGGCGCGGCTCTCGCACCGATCCCGGCTCCGTCCGTGATCACCCGTCGTCGCGGTCGCGTGGAATTCCGCGACGGTCTGATGACCTTCGATGCGCAGACCATCGACTCGGCCGGCGTCTTCCTGGTCGGCGAGCTGGAGCGTCTGGACCCGCGCATCCACGAGCCGCTGGCGGCCGTCACCTGGTCGCGCGACATCGACCTGCGCAGCGATGTGAGCATCGCCGACGAGTTCTCCAGCTTCACCAATTCCAGCTTCTCCGCCGCCAACGGCGTGCCGGGTTCCGGCAAGGCCTGGGTGGGCAAGGACGCGAACGCCATCACCGGCATCAGCCTGGACCTCGGCAAGACCACCAGCCCGCTGCCCCTCTGGGCGATGCAGCTGGGCTGGACGATCCCGGAGCTGGAGAGCGCGCAGAAGCTGGGCCGCCCCATCGACCAGCAGAAGTTCAGCGCGATGCAGCTGAAGTACCAGATGGACATCGACGAGCAGGTCTATGTCGGCGACACCGCGCTGAACCTGTTCGGTCTGGTGAATTCGCCTCTGGTCACCGCGACCAACGTCGTCAATGGCGCCAGCGCGTCGCCGCTGTGGTCCAGCAAGACGCCGCAGGAAATCCTGAACGACGTGAATACGCTGCTGAACAACGTCTGGTCGGCGTCCGCCTGGGCAGCGTGCCCGTCGAAGCTGCTGATCGATCCTGTCAATTACAGCCGTCTGGTCTCCACGCTGATCTCGTCGGCCGGCAGCATCTCGGTGCTGGAATTCCTGAAGGTGAACAGCCTCTGCAACAGCATCAACGGCCGTCCGCTGGACATCCAGCCGCTGAAGTGGCTGACCGGCCGCGGTGTCGGCGGCACGAACCGTATGGTGGCGTACTCGCAGGCGGAGGACCGCGTCCGCTTCCCGCTGGTTCCGCTCCAGCGCACGCCGCTCGAGTACCGCGACCTGCGCCAGCTCACGACCTACTTCGGCCGCCTGGGCGCCGTCGAGTTCGTGTATCCGGAAACCGTCGGCTATGCTGACGGCCTCTGAGGAGACGGCCATGCGGACCTTTCACACGAAGTGCGTCCTGACGCTGGACAACGGCGAGCGCCTGACTTTCGAGCCGGGCGCGGCCGTGCCGCTGGAGCACGCCCGCCACTGGTATGTGCAGCTGCACAGCCACGAGCCGGCGCCGGTCGTCGATCCGGAGGCCGAGCGGCTGGCCGCCGAGCAGGCAGCAGCCGCCGAAGCCGAGGCCCAGCGCATCGCCGCCGAACAGGCGGAAGCGCAGCGGCTGGCCGAGGAGGAAGCAGCGGCCGCAGCGGAAGCTGAACGCGCAGCCGCCGCTGCCAAGCCCGCAACCACCTCCAAGAAGAAGGCAGCCGCCTGATGGACGTCGCAGGTTTCCGCAGCCGTTACCCGGAGTTCTCGGACCCCGCCGAGTACCCGGATGCAATGGTTCAGATGCATCTGACGGTTGCGGGAATGCTGCTGCTCGAAGAGGTGTGGGGCGAGCTCATGGACATGGGTCACGGCCTTTTCGTGGCCCACAACATGACGATCGGCCGGCGCAATCAACAGGCAGGCGCGGTCGGCGGCACGCCGGGCGAAGTCACCGGGCCGAAGACCGCGAAGGCGGTGGACAAGGTGTCGGCCAGCTACGACACGTCGGCGGTCACGCTGGCTGATGGCGGATTCTGGAACGCGACGTCCTACGGCGTTGAGCTGCTGTACTGGGCGCGCCTGATCGGCATGGGTGGCCGCCAGCTGTGAAAGCCGTTCTCGTTCGCAAGACGGACAAGACGACGGCGGTACTGAAGGCACTGGAAAAGCTCACGCGGCGTGACGTGCTGGTCGGCGTGCCCGGCGACACCGCCGACCGCGATCAGGATGAGTACGGGCCGATGAACAACCCGACGCTCGCCTACATCCACGACAACGGCAGTCCGGCCCAGAACATCCCGGCGCGCCCGTTCATGGGCCCGGGCATCGAGGCAGTTAAGGAACGGATCGCCAGCGGGCTCGGCAAGGCAGCGAGCGCAGCACTCGACGACCGCGACGACCTGGCCATGCGGCACCTTGAGCGCGTGGGGCTGGTCGCGCAGAGCAGCATCCGGCGGTACATCTCCACGGGCAACTTCGCACCACTTGCGGCCGCCACGCTGCGGGCACGCGCTGCACGCGGCAGGAAGGGCGCGCTGCTGGAACTGGCCAGCCGGGCCGCCGGCAATGCGCCGAGCAACGAGAGCGCGCGGCCTCTGATCGACAGCGGTCAGCTGCGCAGGTCCATCAACTACGTGATCAGGGGGCGGTGATGGCGCTGCTGGACGTCTCCGACATCCTCTGCGACCCGGACTTCATGGACACGGGTCTGGTCTGCGAGCGCCTGACCCAGACCATCGGCACGAACGGTCGCGCCACCAACGCGCCGGCGCAGACGTCTTTCGCGGGCGTCGTGACCAGCGACAAGGGCGACCTGCTGATGCGGATCGCCGAGGGCGAGCGCACGGTGGGCAGCATCATCATCCATACGCGCTTCGCGTTGCAGGACGGCCGCCCGGGCCAGACTGCGGACGTGGTGATCTGGCAGGGTCGGCGCTTCACGGTGTCGGCGGTGCAGGACTGGTCGCACTTCGGCCGCGGCTTCGTGAGTGCGAACTGCGACCTGCTGCCACTTCAGGGGTGACTCCACCATGGCGAACAGCTCGGCAACCGGCGGATATCTCCAGCCGGCGGGCACCCCTGCGCCCGCAGAAGACGATGCACTGGACGACATCATCCAGGCGGCGGTGGTCGGCATCACCGGCCTGCCGGGCGATCTGGTGCGGCCGCGGTTCCAGCCTGGCCACCCGCGCCACCCGGAGCACGGCACGAACTGGTGCGCGGTGGGCGTCGTGGAATCGACGCGAGACGCCGGCCCGGCGATCGAGCACCAGGCCGCCGGTGACGGCTTCGACCGCTACACCCGGCATCAGGAGATCCGCGTGCTGGCCAGCTTCTACGGCCCGAACGCTCACCGTTTCGCGGGCCTGCTGGCCGACGGACTGGCTGTGCCGCAGAACCTCGAAACACTGGCCGCGCAGGGCGTGGCGTTCATCGACGCCGATGACGCGCGCCGCGTGCCGGAGCTGATCAATCAGCAGTGGGTGAATCGCTACGACGTGCCGGTCCGCCTGCGCCGCGCCATCCGCCGCAGCTACCCGATCCTGAACATCCTTTCCGCCGATCCGGCGTACTCCACCAACTGAGGACACACCAATGAGCACTCTCGGACTGCCTGTCAGCGACATCGTGAATGTCCAGGTGGTGCTGGCGCCGCTCGCCGCGCAGACGCGCGACTTCGGATCGCTCCTGATCCTGGGCGACAGCGACGTCATCGACACCACCGAACGCCTGCGGCTCTACACCACGCTGGATGCCGTGGCCGACGACTTCGGTACCGTGGCCGCTGAATACAAGGCCGCGGCGCTGTACTTTGGCCAGACCCCGCAACCCTCCACCCTGTACCTGGGTAAGTGGGCGCGCACGGCGACCGCCGGCAAGCTGCGCGGCGGTGTGCTGTCGGCAGCCGAGCAGACCCTGACGAACTTCACCGCCGTGACCACCGGTGCGATGAAGATCAGTGTCGATGGCGTCGAGCAGTCGCTGGCCAGCCTGAACTTCAGCGCGGCCCTGAACCTGCCCGGCGTGGCCGCCATCCTCGACACCGCGCTGACCGGCGCGACCGTTGCATGGGATGCGGTCAATCAGCGCTTCGTGATCACCAGCAGCACCACGGGCGCCGCGTCGACGATCAGCTTCGCGACCGCGCCGTCGTCCGGTACCGACGTGAGCGAGCTGTTCAAGCTGCGCAGCACCAATGGAGGCTATGTGGCTCCGGGTGTGATCGCGGAAACGCCGGTGGCCGCTGTGCAGGCTGTCGCCGATATCAGCTCGGCGTGGTACGGCCTGTACATCGCCGGCGCGACCGCGCCGACCGACGATCAGGCGGTGGCCGTCGCTGAGTTCATCGAAGGCAGCGGCCTGTCGCGCATCTACGGCATCACCACGCAGAACGCTGGTGTGCTGAACGCGGTGACCACGAACGACATCGCATCGCGCCTGAAGGCGCTGGGCTACAAGCGCACCTTCGTGCAGTACAGCAGCAGCAACGAACACGCCGCGGCGTCGATCTTCGGACGCGCCTTCACGGTCGAGTTTCAGGGCAGCAACACCACGCTGACCATCAAGTTCAAGCAGGAGCCGGGTGTCGCCGCCGAGACGCTGACCGCCAGCCAGGCCGTGGTTCTGCGGGGCAAGAACTGCAACGTGTTCGTCCGCTACAACAACGACACGGCCATCATTCAGGAAGGTGTGATGGCCAACGGCTACTTCTTCGACGAGGTGCACGGCACGGACTGGCTCCAGAACGACGTGCAGACGGCCATCTACAACCTGCTCTACACCTCCACCACCAAGATCCCGCAGACCGACGCCGGCATCAACACCATCCTCACCACGATCTGCCAGCGCCTGGAGCAGGGTGTGGTGAATGGCCTCATCGCCCCCGGCCAGTGGAATGCGCCGGGCTTCGGTACGCTGCGTCAGGGCGACTTCCTGCCGACCGGCTACTACGTCTATGCACCGCCCGTGAGCGACCAGTCGCAGGCCGACCGGGAGGCGCGCCGCGCGCCGGTGATCCAGTGCGCGATCAAGCTCGCCGGCGCCGTGCATTTCGTCGACGCCATCATCAACGTGAACCGCTGAGGTCTGAACCATGAGCACCTATTCGTTTCAGGACGTCGCCGCCACCCTCGTCGGCCCGACCGGCATCGTCGATCTGGGCTACGGCGCGGCCGTGGCCGAGGAAGGCATCACGATCGAGCCGGCCGGCGATAAGAACACCATGCTGATCGGTGCCGACGGCGAGGGCATGCACAGCCTGCACGCCGACAAGAGCGGCACGATCACCGTGCGGCTGCTCAAGACCTCGCCGACGAATCTCAAGCTTCAAGCGATGTACAACGCCCAGACGCTGAACGGCGCGCTGCACGGGCAGAACGTCATCACCGTGCGCCAGAAGACGGCCGGCGACCTCACCGTGGCGCGGTCGTGCGCCTTCAAGCGCAAGCCGAACCTCGCCTACGCGAAGGACGGCGACATCGTCGAGTGGGGCTTCGACTGCATCAAGATCGACACCCAGCTGGGCGAGTACTGAGGTAGCCGACATGCGAGAGCACACCATCGGCGTGAGCACATACCGCCTGAACAAGCTGTCCGCGATGCAGGCGTTTCACGTGAACCGCCGCATCATGCCCATCATCCCGACGCTGATCCCGATCTTCGCGAAGCTGGCCAAGGAAGGCAGCTTCGGCGCCGACCTGCTGGGATTCGCCGAGGTTGCCGAGCCGTTCGCACGCGGCATCTCCGAGCTGCCGGACGACGTCTGCAACTACGTGTTCGCGGCGTGCCTGGGCGCTGTTCAGCGGCAGACCA
Source organism: Methyloversatilis sp. NSM2 (assembly GCF_038066675.1). Lineage (NCBI taxonomy): Bacteria > Pseudomonadati > Pseudomonadota > Betaproteobacteria > Nitrosomonadales > Sterolibacteriaceae > Methyloversatilis > Methyloversatilis sp. NSM2. The sequence continues at coordinate 71,072 of NZ_JBBUKV010000004.1, read as the reverse complement.
CGCCGGGCACGTGGGCGCCGGTCTGGAACCAGTCGGCCGGCGTGATCATGTTCGACGATCTCGGCCTGGACGTGATCCTGGAGCTGGTGGTCGAAGTCATCAAGGACAACCTCGGGCCTTTTATAGCCGGTCTGCTTACCAGCCAGCAGAGCGGACCGACGCCGGCGGCTGGCTGACCCTCCCGGGCGGAGAGGACTGGGTGCTGTCACCCGTGCTCGCCGGCCTCTGCAAGTACGAATCCCTGATCGACGGAACGATGAGCCTGGCCGACGTGGCCCTGCTCAACGACGCGCTGCTGGTGCGCACCGATAACCAAGACATCGCCCGTCGGCGCATGGAGAGAGCACATGGCTGAGAAAGACATCCTCCGCGAGTACCTGGTCAAGCTGGGCTTCCAGATGGATCAGGCCAGCGCGAAGAAATTCACCGACTTCATGGCTGGCGCCGACAAGGCGGTATTGAGGTTCATGAGCGGCGTTGCCGCAGCTGCCGTCGCGGTCACGGCTGGCGTGTCGAAGTTCGCCGCCCAGATGGAGCGCCTGTACTGGGCTGCCCGGCATGGCGGTTCCTCGGCATCCGGTTTCAAAGCCTTCGAACGCACGGCGGAGAACCTCGGGGCTTCCGTCGAGTCGGCGCGCGGCGCCGTGATCGGGCTGGCCTCCAGCATCCGGAATAACCCGGTGATGGAGGCGTTCTTCAAGCAGTTCGGCATCCAGACCCGCGACGCCAAGGGCAACATCCGCGACACCACGGATCTGCTGCGCGACATGTCCCGGGTGTTCCAGGACATGGACTACCTGGTCGCCAATGCCTACGCCAAGCAGCTGGGCATCACGGAAGACCTGCTGATTGCCATGCGCGACCCGGCCTTCTCCGAGATGTACGACCGCCAGAAAAAGATCGCCGAGGCCAGCGACACGGCCGCCGAGGCGGGGCAGCGCTTCATGGTCAAGCTGCGCGCGCTCGAGGATCGCATCACGGCAGTGGGTACCGTGATCGGCGAGAAGCTGATCGACGTGCTCGGACCACGCATGGACGCCGCGGCGCGGTGGTTCGAACAGAACTCAGATTCGATCGTGAAAGTGGTGGATCTGATCATCACCGCGGTGGTGAACGCGGAGCGGATCATCATGCCCATCATCAACAAGATCATCGAAGGCTGGCGGCTGCTGATCAAGCTGGGGCAGGACGCCCTGGCCATGGTGCCGACTGACATCCTCGACAAGGGCTTCGCGAAGCTCGATAAGGGCTTCGAGTGGCTGGGTATCAAGGATGCCATTCATGACATGCTCGGGATGGGTGGCGGTGCGCCGGCTGGCAGCGGTCTGGACCCCATGGCCTTCTTCCAGAGCATGGGGTGGTCCAAGGAACAGGCCGCCGGCATCGTGGCCAACCTGCAGGCCGAGTCGGGCATGAACCCGCGCGCGGTCGGCGACAACGGCAAGGCAGTCGGCATTGCCCAGTGGCACCCGGATCGGCAGGCGAACTTCCGCCGGTGGGCCGGCAAGGATTTGAAGGACGCCAGCGTCGAAGAGCAGATGCGCTTCGTCCATTACGAGCTGACGCAGGGCTCCGAACAGAAGGCTGGTGCGCTGCTGCGCGCCACCCAGAACGCGCGGCAGGCCGGCGAGGTGGTGAGCCGCTACTACGAGCGCCCGCTGGCCACCGATGCCGAGGCGTCACGCCGCGGCACCGCCGCCGCCCAGATCGCTCAGACCACCACCATCAACGTGATGGGCGCTGGTGATCCAGTGGCCACCGCCAACCGAGTGGCCGACGCGCAGTCCCGCGTGAATCAGGACATGGTGCGCAACTTCACGCCTGTGCTGAACTGATGTCGCTGCTCGACTTCATCCAGCTCACGCCGCGATCGAGCATCGGCGGCATCGAGATTCAGGCCACGCTGGAAGAGATCCACAACTCGACCGTCCAGATCACCGAGCATCCGGTCGAGCTGGGCGCCGAGATCACGGACCACGCCTTCAAGAAGCCGGACGAAGTGGTCCTGCGCTGCGCGTGGTCGAACAGCTCGCCTCAGGCGCTGCTGGGCACGGTCCAACGGCTGTTCTCCGGTGAGCTGATCGGCGCCGACTATGTGTCGGACGTCTATTCGCAGCTGCGCGAGCTACAAGAGGCGCGCACGCCGTTCGAGATCGTCACGACGACGCGCCGCTACCAGAACATGCTGATCACTGCGCTCCAGGTGACGCGCGACCAGAAGACTGGCAACGCGCTGGTCTGCACGGCGACGTGTCGCGAGGTGATCATCGTGCAGACCAAGGCGACGACGCTTCCGCCGCGGCAGGATCAGGCCAGCCCGGAGGAAACCGCCGAGGTGGAAGACCGCGGCACGGTGCAGGCTGTGCCGGCCACGCCGTCTCCGGGTGGCGCGGTGTCGCCGCTGGACATGGTGCGCCAAGCCACCGGCGACCCGCTGGCCACGAGCATCAGCCCGGGCGACTTCTTCAGCGTGCCGGCGCTGCCGACGCCACAGAGCTTCGGCATCTCGCTGGGCGGTCTGGACCTGAACATGAACCTCGCGTTCAAGGGCGCCGCCGGCTGGGTCATGGACGTGGCCAACAACGTGGGCGACACCCTGCTGTCTGGCGTGCCGCTGGTCACCGGTGGCAACCTGCTCGAGCAGTTCGAACACCTGGGCATCCCGGGCGGGCTGTGGGTGCAGACGAAGAACGCGCCGGACGCCGTGCCGACCTTCGACAATCTGGGCGTCGAGAGCTTTCTGTTCTACGTGGCGGATCGCGCATGAGCGTTGCCCAGTACCTGCGCAAGTTCAGCCTGATTGTCGGGCCGGACAGTGGCGAAGCGCGTGACCTGTCGGACCTGCGCTGCTACTTCAGCGTGCGCCGCGGCGACAACGAGACGCCCAACACGGCCGATATCCGCGTCGCGAACCCCGCGCCAGCAACGGTCCAGCAGGCGATGAGCAGCGAATTCACGCGCGTGGTCTTGCAGGCTGGATACGAGGGCAACTTCGGCGCGATCTTCGACGGCCAGATCAAGCAGACGCGGTACGGTCGAATCTCCAGCACCGAGACCTATCTGGACATCCACGCCGCCGACGGCGACCGGGCCTACAACTACTCGACCATGGCGCTGTCGCTGGCGGCAGGCGAGAACGGCCAGCGCCGGCAGCTCGATGCCGTGCTGGGCTCCATGGCCTCGTTCGCCGTGTTTCAAGGCTATGTCCCACCGGACCTGCCGGACAACCCGCTTCCGCGCGGAAAGGTGATGTTCGGTCAGTGCGCGGACGAACTCCGCATCATGGCGCGCAACTCGCTGACGAACTGGAGCATCCAGAACGGCAAGCTGCAGCTGGTGCCGGAGACGGCATACCTGCCGGGCGACGTGCCGGAGATCAACGCCTCCACCGGCATGATCGGCATTCCGGAGCAGACGCAGAACGGCATCAAGGTGCGCACGCTGCTGAACCCCGCACTGAAGATCGGCCAGGTGATCCGGCTGAACAACGCCAGCATCCAGCGCTATCGGCGGCCGATCAGCCTGGGCGCGACCGTCCAGAACGACACCTTCGACATCCGCAACCCGATCAACCCGGACGGCCTCTACTACGTGATGGTGGCCGACTACTACGGCGACAGTCGCGGCGACAGCTGGTACTCCGACCTGACCTGTCTGTCGGTCGACGCCACCATCGACCCCGAGTACCTGAAGACCCAGCCGGTCGGCGTGCCCGTCGTGTCGGCCATCAAGAGGCGAGGCTGATGGATCGAAGAGAGAGATTCAGCGACGAGCAGGCCGCAGTCCGCGCCGCGATGGCGCGCCTGCAATCCCGCCTCTGGACGGCCATGCCCGGCATCGTCGATTCGTTCGACCCGGTGCGCATGGTCGCCAACGTGCAACCGGCCATCACCGCGCAGCTGCGCACGCCGGAGGACATCGTGCAGGACGTGCAGATGCCGCTGCTGCTGGACTGCCCGGTGGTGTTCCCGGGCGGCGGCGGCGTGACGCTGACCTTCGCGCTCGCACCCGGCGACGAGGTGCTGGTGGTGTTCGGCAGCCGCTGCATCGACAGCTGGTGGCAGCAGGGCGGTGTGCAGGGCCAGGCCGAGCTGCGCATGCACAACCTGTCCGACGGCTTCGCCATCCCGGGACCGCGATCGCTGCCGCGCCGCTTCGACGTCAGCACCACGGCCGCGCAACTGCGCTCCGACGACGGCGAGACCTATATCGAGCTCCAGTCCGGCGGGAAGGTGCGCATCCAGGCGACCGACATCGAGATGCATGCGCGCCAGTCGTGGTCGTGGGATGTGAATGGCTTCGGCGAGCGCTGGGAGCACACCGGCGGCGCGAACTACACGCGCACTCGCTGGCAGACCGGGGCGACCGTCACGAACGTCGATATGCCCATCAACCCGCCCGAAGGCCCTTGACCATGCGCTATCGGAAACTGGATGCTGCCGGCGACTACGTCCTCGGCGGGCAGGCCGCCTTTCACACCAACACGCCCGAGGCCGTGGCCCAGGCCATCCGCACGCGGCTCGCGCTGTGGCGCGGCGAGTGGTTTATCGACGCCAAGGAAGGCACGCCCTGGAATCAGGAGGTGCTGGGCAAGCGCGTGCGCGGCCGCTCGCCGGACGCTGCTGTCAGGTCCCGCATTCTCGGCACGCCCGGTGTGATCGAGATCGCCAGCTACAGCAGCGAGTTCAACGGCGACTCGCGCACCCTCTCCATCACCGCGACGGTGCGCACGCAGTACGGCACCACGACCATCACGGAAACCCTCTGATATGGCCTCCCAGACCGCACCGACCATCGACGCGGCCGGCATCCGCGCGCCGCAGTTCGCCGACATCCTGACGTGGCTGCAAGACCAGTACCGCGCGATCTATGGCGCCGACGTGTATCTGGAAGCCGACTCGCAGGACGGCCAGTTCCTGGCACTGGTGGCCGCCGCCATCAACGACAGCAACACGGCGTGCATCGAGGTCTACAACTCGTTCAGCCCGGCGACCGCGCAGGGGCACGCCCTCAGTCTGAACGTGAAGCTGAACGGCATCCGCCGGCTGGTGCCGACCGCTTCCACGGTCGACCTTCTGCTCGGCGGTACCGTGGGCACGACGATCACCGGCGGCCTGGTGACCGACGCCGACGGCACGCAGTGGCGCCTGCCCGACACCGTCACCATCCCTGGTACCGGATCGATCACCGTGACGGCCACGTGCGTCAAGCTGGGCGCGATCGAGGCCGCCGCCGGAACGATCACCAAGATCGCCACGCCCACCTTCGGCTGGCAGACCGTCACCAACCCGTCGGCCGCAGTGCCCGGCAGCCCGGTCGAGACTGACGCGGCGCTGCGCGTGCGCCAGTCGCGGAGCGTGGCGGTGCCGTCGCAATCGATCTTCGAAGGCATCGTCGGCAGCGTCGCGAACCTGGCCGGCGTGACGCGCCTGCGAGGCTATGAGAACGACAGCGATACGCCGGACGCCAACGGCGTGCCGGGGCACCACATCGCCCTCATCGTCGAAGGTGGCGACGTAGCGGCGATCGCGAACACCATCGCGATCAAGAAGACGCCGGGCACCGGCACGGCCGGCGACGTCGTGCAGTCGGTCGCCGATGCGTTCGGCGGCAGCCACATCATCCGCTTCAGCCGGCCGACGGTCGCCAACATCAAGATCAACATGACGATCCAGGCGCTCACCGGGTACTCGTCGGCGATTCTCCCGCGCATCCGCCAGGCGATCGCCGACTACCTGAACGGCCTGTCGATCGGTGAATCGGTGCTCTACAGCAAGCTGTTCGTACCGGCGAACCTTGGAAATGACAGCGTGGGCATGACCTACGCCATCACGGCCATGACGGTCGCGCGCGATGCCGGTGCGTACGGAACGTCGAACGTCGTGCTGGCCTTCGACGAGGCAGCGGCCTGTGACGTGGCCGACATCGCCATCACCGTGGTGACCTGATCGTGGCCCGTGACTACACCGCGCTGATCACCAGCGAGCACCGGACGGCGCCGCGCTTCGTCGCGACGGTCGGCGCCGTCACCGGTGCACTGGCCATTACGGCCGACGTTACGCGCTCGATTCCGAATGCGTTCGACGTCGAGACTGCGGTCGGCGCGCAGCTCGACATCATCGGCCTGTGGGTCGGCCAGTCGCGGCTGATTCCGAACGTTCTGCTGCTCCAGTTCTTCGGATTCGCCGGCAATCCGGCGGCACTGCCATTCGGCGAAGAGGACAACCCTTCGGGCGGTGGCCGCTGGTATGAGGAGGGAGAGGACTACACCGCCACGACAGTGCTGGGCGATCCGGAGTACCGGACGCTGATTCTTGCGCGCATTGCACGCGACATGTCGAAAGGCACTACCGCTGAGCTTCTGGGCTCGCTGTCGTTCGTCTTCGGCGGCGCGCTCGTCGCACTGGATGACCCCGGCGACATGACCATCAGCGTCGCCATCGGTCGATTCCTCACGCTGGTGGAGCGGGCAATCATCGCGAACCTAGACATCCTTCCGCGGCCGGCCGGTGTGCGCATCAGCCGCCGCGTGATGTTCAGCAGTGAGCGGTACTTCGGTTTTGAGGGACAGGAAAACGCCCTGTCATTCGGTGAAGAAGGGCTGCTGGATGTCGGCGGCCTGTTCGCAGAGGAGTTCTAAGGTATGGCAATCACGAAACCTCCGGTTCTACCGCCCTGGGCGGACAGTGGCGATAAGGTGCAACCGACCAATGCGGAGATCGAGTCGGGCTGGCCGGCTGGCTCTGTTCCGCCGTCCCGGCAACGATTCAACTGGATCCTCAACTTTTGCGCGAACGCCGTGCGGTACTTCAGCCGACGCGGATTGGTCGATTACGACTCCGGCGAGACCTACATGACGGGTGACGTGGTCCGCGGTGACGATGGGCTGATATATCGATCGCTGCAGGACACGAACTTGAACCACACCCCGAGTTCGTCTGCGGCGTGGTGGGGACCGGTCCAAACAAAGACCGCCACGACATCCGACAACACGACGAATATCGCTACCACAGCGTGGGTACGCGCCTCGATGTCGAACATCGCCAGCGCAGCTGGTTTTGTGGTGTCGTTTGGCACCTACAGCTACGTGAAACTCCCGTCGTGGTTGGGTGGGGTGATCTTCCAGTGGGGAGTGTTCACGTCTAGCGGATCGGCCGGCGCGGCCGTCCCCGTCGTCTTCGCGACGGCATTCCCCAACTCCGTGCGCGCGCTTGTTCTGACATCTTCACTTTCGAGCGCGACGACAACCACAGCGTGGTACGACAGTTTGTTGCCTGGTGGTTTCAACGGGCGATCCAACGCAATCTCGAATTCTGTCTCGTTTCTCGCTGTAGGAGACTGACGAAATGAAGCTCTATTCAAAGACCACCGGATGGTTCTACGACGAAGATATCCACGGTGCCAACGTGCCTGCCGATGCTGAGGTGGTGTCAGACGACGAATACCGAGCACTCCTGACCGGGCAGTCGGCCGGCATGGCTATCGTGCCCGGTCCCGGCGGTTCCCCGGTGCTCGCGCCTCCCCAGATAGATCCGTCGCCTCCGCAGTCCGTGACACGCCGTCAGGCCCGGCGAGCTCTCGAAGAAGCTGGTTTGCTGGAAACGGTTGAAACCTACTTTTCGACCCAGGCCAGCACAGCTGATCGCATCGACTACGAGGATGCCCAGACTTTCGACCGCGACTGGCCCGCGCTGACGCAGGCGGCTACCGCTCTTGGCCTCTCGTCCATCCAGCTTGATCAGTTGTTCGTGGCGGCTTCGACCCTCTGATCTATCGCTCAATGCGTCACCAAGAGGCCGCCTTCGGGCGGCTTTTTTACTTTCTGGAGAGGCTAGTGACTGAACCCACCTCTACCGCGGCGGGGGCCGCTGCCGGCGCGCTCACAGTGCTGCCTGTCGCCATGCTGGGCGCCCAGACTGACGCGCTCGGCCTAGGCCTCTTCGGCGCGCTGCTGGTCTGTATGTGGTTGCGCTCCGTTCGCACCCGCTCGCGCGCATTCAGCGCGGTGCTGCTGTCCGGATTGCTGGCTGGATACGGATCTCCGATCGCCGCGTCCGTCGCCTCCGGCTACCTGAGCGGGATGAATGTGGACGCCTTGCGGTTACCCATGGCGCTGTTGATCGGCGTGCTGTCGCCGACACTCGTTCCCATCCTGCTGCGCGTAGCGGCGGCGCGCGTCGATCAAGGCGGGGTGCTGTGATGGACGCGCTGCACGTCTGTGGCATTGCGGCTGCCGTGGTGGTGCTGGTGCGCGTGGTATGCCTGGCCAGCCACCTTTCACCGGACGGCTGGAAGGGCATGCTGCCGCGCTTCTTCGCCTTCTCCGTGTCCCTGGCGGCCTTCGGGGCATCGGCCTTCGCGGTGGCCGCAGACTTGCCGTTTTCCGGACAGGCGCTGCTGGTCAGCGTCGCGGGGCTGATCGTTTCGGACCGGAGGATGACCCGATGATCCTCTCGCCCATCCAGCTCATGCGCATCGTGCCGCGCTGCCCGGACGAGATAGCGTGGACCGCCGGCCTGAACGAAGCGCTTCGCGAGTTCGGCATCGAAAGCCGTCTGCAGGTTGCGCACCTGCTCGCACAGCTCGCGCACGAGAGCGCCGAATTCACGCGGCTGGTCGAGTCGCTGACCTACACCAGCGCGGAACGCATCCTTGCGGTCTGGCCGTCCCGCTTCTGGCTGCCCAGCCCACAGCAGCCGACGTGCCCGGCCAACCGGCGCGACGCCCGCGGTTTCGTGCGCGCGCCGGTGCTGCTGGCGAGCTACGTCTATGCCGGGCGCAACGGTAATGGCGCAGAGAGCACGTCGGACGGCTTCCGCTTCCGTGGCCGTGGTCCGATCCAGATCACCGGCCGCAGCAACTACGCGCGCTGCGGCCAAGCTCTCGGACTGCCGCTGATCGAGCAGCCGGATCTGTTGACTGACCCGGACGTCGGCGCTCGGGCGGCGGCGTGGTTCTGGGCGGACCGGCGCATAGGACCGCTCGCCGACGCCGACGACCTCGACGGCGTGACGCGCAAGATCAACGGCGGCACGCACGGCCTCAATGACCGGCGCCGGTATCTCCAGACCGCGATGCGGGTACTGTCGTGATCGCCGGCACATTCGTGCGCGCACTGCCGTCATGGGTGCTCTGGCTGGCGCTGGCCGCGCTCGTCGCTGCGTCGGCGGGGTGGGGATACACGCGCGGGCTGTCAGCCGAGCGCGAGGCGCGCGACGACCTGGTCGCCGCATTCGCCCAGTTCCGTGCCGAGGTCGCCGCCCAGGGCCGGCAGGCGCAGGCCAGAACCGCGGCCGAGATCACACGACAGGAGACCATCAATGCCCAGACTCATACCGCCTACGGCGTCGCTTTCGATCGCATGCGCGCTCTGCACGCTGCTGACCGCCTGCGCCTCGCCGCCGGTCCAGCACGTGCCGGTGGCAGTGCAGTGCCCGCCGATACCGCGGCCGCCGGCCGAACTGATGCAGCCGCTGCCGACGCTGGACCTGATCCCGGTGGAGATGCTTCCGCCGAAGCTCCGGGCGCGCTGACGGAGCGTTGTCAGGCCGCAACGCTGCAATGTGTATGGCTCCAGCACTGGCTCGATGAGCAGGCCGCAGCCGTGCCCTGAGTGCGAGCGGCTGCGCGAGGATCGCAATGCGTGGCGTGCGATCGCAGTCATGCTCATGGGGCTGTGCCGCACGCTGCGGGACATCGCGATCCGGCGGTGATGGCGGGTGGGTGGGGCTGGAAATATTAGACAACCGTCTAATATTCGCCCTACAAACGGCATAAATGAAAACGGCCCACATCGCTGTGGGCCGCTTGGCATTTGGCTCCCCGACCTGGGCTCGAACCAGGGACCTACGGATTAACAGTCCGGCGCTCTACCGACTGAGCTATCGGGGAAGAAAGAGGCCGCAACTATAGACAGCCTTCCGATAATCGTCAAGCGATTGATGGGATATTTTCTTCGGGCTGAATGTGCGGTCACTCGGCACCCGAGTCGATTTATGATCGCGTCACCGCTGCCTGCAAGACTGTCTGGCAGCCACAACCGCATGACTTCATCTCTTCAGCGTCGGTGATCCAGCCGGCGCGGCAAGGCGGCCAGCGCGCATCCATGAACGAAAATGCTGTTTACGTAAAGACCGAGGCCGGCGAAGAGGCGGTGAGCAAGCGCACCATCGTCCAGCGCAACCTGCGCTCCATCCTGATCATGATCGACGGGCGCACGCCTGTCGGCAATCTGGCTCAGCAGTTTGGCGATCCGCTCATCGTCGAAGGTCTGGTCGGCGAGCTGGAGCACCGCGGACTGGTGCGCCGGATCGACGCGCCCACGCAGGGCGAGGAGGCGGACCGCGCCGAGCTGTCGTCCATGCTGGTCGATATCGAGGATCTGGTCAGCCAGCCGATCACGCCGGTGTCGGACGACATCCGGCGGGCGCACGAGAAAGCGTCCGCCAAGGAATCGCCGGTGCTCGACGAGTTCGCAATGGCCTTGCCCGAGCTGGCGGCGCCGGCACCGGCGAATGCCCCGGCACCGGCTGCAGCACTGTCTGCGGCCGACGATGTACGGGGCGCCATCCGTCGGGCGATGATGTCCGCCTCGCCGGATGCCGCAGCGTCGTCGGCGGAGCGCAGCGGCGGTGGCCTGCAGCGACTGTTCGATCTGTTTGCCGGACGTGTCGGCGACCGCAAGGGCCCCCCGGGTTCGCTCGGCAAGAAGATCGTCCTTTCCGCGGCGGTGCTGCTGGTGCTGCTGGTCGGCCTTTTCTTCCTTTATCCCTATCAGCGCCATCTGCCGCACTTCGAGTCCCTGGCGACCGAATTGCTGGGGCAGCCGGTGCGCATCGCTTCAGTTTCGCCCAGCCTGTTTCCCGAGCCGTCCATCGCACTCGAAGGGGTGACGGTGGGTGGGCTGGGGCAACTCGAAATCGGCGCGGTGAAGTTGCTGCCGCGGGTGTCCACGCTGCTGTCGGAACGCACCGTTCTGCGCGACGTGCGCATCGAGCGTGCGGCGCTGAATCTGTCTTTCCTGCCTGCGCTGTCGCGCCGCCAGGACATCAACTGGGCTTCGCGCTGGGTCACGGTCGAGCACGTCAGCATGGTCGACGCCAGCATCGTGCTGCTCGATGGTGCGATCGGCGCGCTCGGCGGCGATCTGGCGCTGGACGAGAACGGCGTGCTGACGCGTCTGTCGCTCGCCTCTGCCGACGGCGGGCTCAAGCTCCAGGGCAACAACGCTGGCGGCGTCTGGAGCGTGTCGATGACGGCGCTGGGCTGGCAGACCCCGGGCAAGCCTTCGCTGCTGTTCGACGTGCTGGAGGCCCAGGGCACGCTGAACAGCCGTCGTCTGCAGTTCGACAAGCTGGATGTGAAGCTATACGACGGTTACGCGACCGGCAGCGTGGCGCTGGACTTTGCCGACGTCGCAAGGTTCGAAGGGCAGTTGCAAACCTCCCGTCTCAGCCTCGGCGGCCTGCTGAAGGTGTTCGCGCCGACGCTGTTGCTGACCGGTGATCTGTCCTTGTCCCTGTCGCTGACCGGCGAGGGCCGGAACTACGAGGAACTGCAGAAGAACCTCCGTGGCACCGGCACGATGGGGGTGCAGCGCGGACAGATCGAGCGCGTCGATCTTGTGCAGGCGGTGCGCATCCCGCGGCCGGGTGGCGTGCGCGGCGGTAGTACGCGCTTCGATCGCCTGGACGCCACTGCGGTGGTCGACGCCAGCGGCGTGAGCCTGAGCCAGGTGGTGATGGAATCGGGCCTGGTCGGCGCCAACGGTACGCTGCGTCTTGCCGACGACACCCTGCGCGGGCGTCTCGATGTGACCTTGCAGGGCTCGGCAACGACGGTGCGCGCGCCGGTGAGCATAGAGGGGCCGTACGCGGATCCAGTGGTGAAGCTGCTGCGCTGAGCCGGAACATCCTGTTGCATCGCAGCGTGCAGCTTTTACTACGCGCTGTCATGCCTGCCGGTTAAAGTGACGGCTCCCCGAATCGCACAGGCGTTTGCATCATGACCATCCTGGTAACCGGCGGTGCCGGCTTCATCGGCAGCAACTTCGTTCTCGACTGGCTGGGCGGCAGCGATGAGCCGGTCGTCAACCTCGACGCGCTGACCTACGCGGGCAACCGCGCCAACCTGGCGTCGCTCGATGGCGACGGGCGGCATATCTTCGTGCACGGCGACATCTGCGACCGTGATCTGATCGACCGCCTGCTCGCGCAGCACCGTCCGTGCGCCATCGTGCATTTCGCCGCCGAATCGCACGTCGACCGCTCGATCCACGGCCCGGGCGAATTCATGCGCACCAACGTCACCGGCACCTTCACGCTGCTGGAAGCGGCCCGTGGCTACTGGGGCGCACTCGAAGGCGACGACAAGGCCGCCTTCCGCTTCCACCACGTGAGCACCGACGAGGTCTATGGCTCGCTCAAGCCGACCGACCCGCCGTTTGCCGAAACCAATGCCTACGAACCGAACAGCCCCTATTCGGCGAGCAAGGCGGCGAGCGACCATCTGGTGCGCGCCTGGCACCACACCTACGGCCTGCCGGTGGTGACCACCAACTGTTCGAACAATTACGGCCCGTATCACTTTCCCGAGAAGCTGATCCCGCTCATCATCGTCAATGCGCTGGCCGGCAAGCCGCTGCCCGTGTATGGCGACGGCCAGCAGGTGCGCGACTGGCTGTACGTGAAGGACCACTGCGCGGCCATCCGCGAAGTGCTGGCGCGCGGGCGTCTGGGCGAGACCTACAACATCGGTGGCTGGAACGAGAAGCCGAACATCGACATCGTGCGCACCGTGTGCGCGCTGCTCGACGAAATGAAGCCGGATGCCGCCGGCCCCTACGAGCGGCTGATCACCTACGTGAAGGACCGCCCGGGCCACGACCGGCGCTACGCGATCGACGCGCGCAAGATCGAGCGCGAACTGGGCTGGAAGCCGGCGGAAACCTTCGACACCGGCATCCGCAAGACGGTGCGCTGGTATCTGGACAACCAGACCTGGGTGCAGGACGTGCTCAGCGGCGGTTACCGCGACTGGGTGAGCAAGCAGTACGGCGGAGCGTCGGCATGAAGATCCTGCTGTTCGGCAAGGGCGGACAGGTTGGCTGGGAATTGCAGCGCGCGCTCGCGCCGCTGGGCGAGTTGATTGCGCTGGACTTCGATACCGCGGGCGATCTTTCCGGCGACTTCAGTCAGCCGGAGGCCGTGGCGGCAACCGTCCGCCGTGTGGCGCCGGACCTCATCGTCAATGCGGCTGCGCACACCGCGGTCGACAAGGCCGAGAGCGAGGCCGATCTGGCGCGCCTGATCAACGCCAGCACGCCTGGCCGCATCGCGCAGGAAGCGAAGGCACTCGGCGCCCACCTTATTCACTATTCGACGGATTACGTGTTCGACGGCAGTGGTGACGCGCCGCGCGACGAGACGGCGGCGACCGGGCCGCTCAGCGTCTATGGCCGCACCAAGCTGGAGGGAGAGCAGCTGATCGCAGCATCCGGCGCTACTCACCTCATCCTGCGCACCAGCTGGGTCTATGCCGCGCGCGGCGGCAACTTCGCGAAGACCATGCTGAAGCTGGCGAAGGAGCGCGAACGGCTCACCGTGATCGCCGACCAGTTCGGCGCGCCGACCGGCGCCGAACTGCTGGCCGACGTCAGCGCGCACGCTGCGCGCATGCTGCGCGCCCGGCCCGAACTGAGCGGGCTCTACCACTGCGTCGCCGCCGGCGAAACGTCTTGGTACGGCTACGCCACACACGTGATCGAGCGCGCGCGCGCGGCGGGTCACGCGATCAAGGTCGCACCGGATGCCATCCTGCCCATCCCGACCACCGATTACCCCACACCGGCCACGCGTCCGCTCAATTCGCGGCTCGATACCCGTCGCCTGCGCGAGGTCTTCGGTCTCGTGCTGCCGCCCTGGCAGCAGGGCGTGGACCGGATGCTGGCCGAAATCCTCTGAACAGAATCAGGAGCACCCACATGACACGCAAGGGCATCGTACTGGCCGGTGGATCCGGCACGCGCCTGCACCCGGTGACGATCGCGGTATCGAAGCAGCTGATGCCGGTCTACGACAAGCCGATGATCTACTACCCGCTGTCGACGCTGATGCTGGCGGGCATACGCGACGTACTGGTGATTTCGACGCCGCAGGACACGCCGCGCTTCCAGTCCCTGCTGGGCGACGGTTCGGCCTGGGGCATGAAGATCGAATACGCGGTGCAGCCCAGCCCGGACGGTTTGGCGCAGGCCTTCATCATCGGCGATGACTTCATCGGCGGCGGGCCGTCGGCGCTCGTGCTCGGCGACAACCTTTTCTACGGCCACGAATTCGCGCATGACCTGAAGTCGGCCAGCGCACGGGAGGCAGGGGCTACGGTATTCGCCTACGGCGTCACCGACCCGGAGCGCTACGGCGTGGTCGAGTTCGACGGCAACGGACGCGCGATCAGTCTGGAAGAGAAGCCGGCCAAGCCGCGCAGCCGCTACGCGGTAACCGGGCTGTACTTCTACGACGGTCAGGCGAGCACGATTGCCCGTGGCTTGAAGCCCTCGGCGCGTGGCGAACTCGAAATCACCGACCTGAATCGCGTGTATCTGGAGCGCGGCGAACTGGAAGTGCAGGTGATGGGCCGCGGTCACGCCTGGCTGGACACCGGCACGCACGACTCGCTGATCGAGGCGGCGCAGTTCATCCAGACACTGGAGAAGCGTCAGGGCCTGAAGATATCGTGCCCGGAAGAGATCGCCTGGCGCCAGGGCTGGATCGATTCCGAGCAGCTGAAGAAGATCGCCACCCCGCTGGCCAAGAGCGGTTACGGCCAGTACCTGCTGCGCATCATTGACGAACAGGTGTTCTGATGAAGGTGATCGAAACAGGCATCGAAGGGTTGCTCGTGCTCGAACCGAAAGTGTTCGGCGACGCCCGCGGCTTCTTCATGGAAAGCTTCAACGCGCGCACCTTCGCCGAAGTGACCGGGCTGAAGCTGGACTTCGTGCAGGACAATCACTCGCGCAGCGGACGCGGCGTGCTGCGCGGACTGCACTACCAGATGCGGCAACCGCAGGGCAAGCTGGTGCGCGTGTCGCAGGGGAGCGTGTTCGACGTCGCGGTTGACCTGCGCCGGTCATCGCCCACCTTCGGCCGCTGGTACGGCGTGGAACTGAGTGGCGAGAACCACCGCCAGTTCTGGGTGCCGGCCGGTTTCGCGCATGGTTTCTACGTGCTGAGCGAGTCGGCGGACTTCCTGTACAAGACAACCGACTACTACGCGCCGGAACACGAGCGCAGCCTCGCGTGGAACGACCAGACGGTCGGTGTGCAGTGGCCGCTGGCGGGCGAGCCGTTGCTGTCGGCCAAGGATGTCGCGGGCAAGCCGCTCGGTGAGTGCGAGGTGTTCGAAACGCTCTGAGACGAGACCGGCGTCGCGCCCGCGCTGTCGGGTTCGATGCTGTCTGCGGGATGGACGTTATTTAATGCGCCGGGTAATGCCCCGTTAACTCCCGGGATCGCGCTTAGTGGGACCCTCTTCCTCGTTCTCCACACGGGAGGGTTCCCATGACTGACCTCAAGAGCAGGCTGGCGCATGTCGCGCTTGCAGCCGGACTTGCTGCTTCCGCATGGAGCGCGGGTGCGGCAGTCGAAGACGACCGGCTGCTGGCGTCCCAGTGCCTGGGCTGCCATGCGGCGGATGCGTCCGGCAAGGGCGGTTTCGACCGCTTGAACGGCGAGACCGCCGCCGAAATCGCAGAAGAGCTGGCCGAAATGCGCGATTCGAGCAAGGAGCTCGACATCATGCACATGCAGGCGCGTGGCTATACCGATGATCAGATTCGACGAATTGCGGGCTGGTTCGCCGCTTATGCGCCTGGCTCAGGCACATCTCCCCGCTCGGAGGACAGCGACGACAGCGATACCCGGCAAAAGAGCAAGAGCTCGAAGAGCGTGCGCGTAAAGACGGTGTCCGCGACGAAGCCGCTGGCCAGAAGATCCGTCACGACGAAGCTTGTGACGAAGAAGCCGACCGTGCGGAAATCGAGTTGAGGGGCGCTGACATGAAATTCGAGACGATGTTCGAACAGCCGCTGAATCGACGCGGCTTCCTGGGTGCGCTGGGCAGCGCCGCGGTACTGGCGTCGGCGGGCCTGCCGAGGCCTGCTCGCGCGGCTGCAGCACGCATCGTGGTGGTGGGCGGCGGATTCGGCGGTGCGACGGCGGCGAAGTACATCGCGCTGTGGGGCGGCGCCGGTGTGTCGGTGACGTTGGTCGAGCCGAATGCACGGCATGTCTCGTGCATTCTGAGCAATCTGGTACTGAACGACCGGGTCAAGCTGGCTGGTCTGGGTTTCGGCTACGACCTCCTGAAACAGCGCTACGGCATCGAGGTCGTGGCAGATCGCGCGATGGCCGCTGATGCGGTGGCAGGCAAGCTGGATCTTGCGAGCGGGATTGCACTGGACTTCGACCGGCTGGTCATCGCGCCCGGCATCGGCTTCGATCCGGTGCCAGGTCTGGATACGCCGGAACAGAAAAGTCTTGTGCCGCACGCGTGGGTGGCGGGGCCACAGACCCAGGCGCTGCGCGACCAGTTGAATGCGCTGCGCGACGGCGGCACGGTGGTGATGAGCATTCCGAAAGCGCCGTACCGCTGTCCGCCCGGGCCCTACGAGCGTGCCTGCGTGATCGCCGATTTCCTGAAGCGCCGCAAGCCCAGATCGAAGCTGGTCGTGCTGGACGCAAATGCAGATATTCAGGCCGAGCCGATCATGTTCCACCGGGCTTTCGCCACGCTGTACCCAGGGCGGCTCGAATATGTACCGAACGCTGAAGTCAGGCGCGTGAGTTTCGAAGCGGGGCGAAAGCTGGCCTGGATCAGTGATGGCATCGGTGGCGAGACCTCGTGGGCTGCAGACGTGCTGAACGTCATTCCGCGCAATACGGCGGCCCGGCTTGCGCACGATACAGGGGTGGTGAACCTGAATGGCCGCTGGGCCGGCGTGGATCCGCTGACCTACGAGTCGACCGCGGTGCCGCGCATACATGTGATCGGCGATGCCCAGGGTACCGGCATGCCGAAGGCCGGACACATTGCCAACTCGGAAGCGAAGATCTGCGCCGACGCCGTTGTGCGAATGATCAACGGCTGGCCTGTGGATGACGCTGTCCGCATGCAGAGCGTGGTGGCGAATTCCGCCTGTTTCAGCCCGATCACCTACGACACTGCGTCGTGGTTGAATGCCGTGTTTGCCTACGATCCGGCAACACGCCTGATGAAGCGGGTCGATGCGTCTTTCGGTGAGGCACCGGCGCGCAGCAAGGAGAACTACGAACAGATGATGAAGTGGGCTGCCCGCCTGTTTGACGACACCTTCGCCTGAGCCGCCGGGCATCGCATTGCGCCGCACAGGCTGCGCGTCTGCTGCGCGGATCGAATGACGACCGGCCCCGAGACGCCCTTGCCGCCTCGTGACGAGATGGCAAGGGCGTCTTCAGTTGACCGGTGATCCGGCGTGCGTTCGAGGTCAGGCTTCGTCGCGTTGTTCAGCAGCGGCCGCCTTGGCCGCCTTGTCCTCGGCCAGCATCTGCGCCCTTGTCTCCGGCGTTTCCAGGCTCACACGTCCGATCAGCCCGTCGCGGTAGTCCTGCAGCAGCGTGAACGCGGCCTTTTCCAGATCCGGTGCACCGCCCTTGATGCGGTAGCCGCGGCGCGCGGCGATGTGTTCGATCACTGCCACGCCGTCCATGTCCGGCGTGCAGCCGTAGCGGGCGGTCAGCATCTGCGGGTAACGCGCCTGCAGCAGGTTGCCGAGGAAGGTGGCGACCTCCTCGTCGATGATGGCGTTGCGGCCGATGGCGTGGCTGGCGGCCAGCATCAGGCCGTCGCTCTCGTGCTCGATCTTCGGCCACATCAGGCCAGGCGTGTCATACAGCGTGAGCCGCGGATTCAGGTGGATGCGCTGGATGCTCTTGGTGATCGCCGGTTCGTCGCCTGTGGCGGCCACCTTCTTCTTCACCAGCGCATTCATCAGCGTCGATTTGCCGACGTTCGGAATGCCCATGATGATGACGCGCAGCGGCTTCAGATTGTCGTCGCGGTGCGGCGCGAGCGACTGCGCCAGCGACTGGATGCGGCCGGCGTCGCCCGGCTTGCGCGCCGAAATGGCGACCGCCTTGGTGTTCGGCTGGCTGTTGAAGAACTTGAGCCAGGCCGCGGTCACGTCGGGGTCGGCCAGGTCCGCCTTGTTCAGCAGCTTCAGGCAGGGCCGGTTCCGGTGCGTGCGGATGGCGTGGATCAGCGGATTGCTGCTTGCCTCCGGCAGGCGCGCGTCGAGCACCTCGACCACGACGTCGATCGATTTCATCGCGTCGGTCGCATGCTTGCGCGCGGCGGTCATGTGACCGGGGAACCACTGGATGGACATGTGAGGCGGGCGGGACAGCGGGAAAGGTCGTCATTCTACCGGTCGACGCGGTGCCTCGCCCTGAAACACCGGGACGCCTGATGCGGTCGAAGCGGACACTTCACAGGAGACCGCCATGCTCGTCCGCCTCATCTACGCCAGCAAGGTCCGCGACGGCCTCGCACCCGGCGACATCGACCACATCCTTGCCCGCTCGCAGGCGAACAACGCGCGCGTCGGCGTCACCGGGGCACTGTGCTACACCGGCGGCGTGTTCCTGCAGTGTCTGGAAGGCGGGCGGCGGGAGGTGAACGAGGTCTATCACCGCATCGTCGGGGACACGCGTCATCGCGATCCGGCCATTCTCGGCTTCACCGAGGTCACGGCGCGCGACTTCGCCGACTGGGCCATGGGATACGTCGGCTACACGGCCGATAATCGCGCGCTGTTCCTGAAGTACTGCCCACGTCCCGAATTCGACCCTTACACGATGAGCACGGCCTCGGTCGAGGCGCTGCTGCACGAACTGCTCGGCGTGGCGCGCTGGAAGACGGCGCGCACGGAACGCCCGAGCCCCTGAGTCGCGCCAACTGCCGACAGAACAGGTTCAACGCTTGCGGCGACCGATCCCGTCCGGCGTTGGCCTGTCAGCGGATCCGGCGGCGACACATCCGCCCGACCACCGCGAGGCCGGCCAACATCGACAGCCAGGTCGAGGGTTCGGGCACAGGCGCCGCCATCAGGTTGGCGGCTGCCATCTGCGCGCCGATGTAACGGCCGACTTCGCCGGCACCGACCGGATCCGCTTCGTCGAAGGGCTGCGCCTCATTGTCCTCCGGATTGTAGGCACCCAGATACTCGTAGAACTCGTAGCGACGGATGACCGACTTCTTGTCGTCGAAATCAGCGGCAAGGGGCTTTTCGAGCAGCAGTTCGTCACCCTCGCCGTTGTCCTTGTCTGCCGGCTTGGCCTGGAACAGCACCCACTCGATTTCGGTTTCCGATTGTTCGCGCGGCACGACCGCGTTGTCGCTCAGCAGTTCTTCAAGTTCGACTTCGCGCTCGATCTCGGTCGTATAGACCTTGACCCACTGCGCCACGCCGTATTGTTCGCGGTCCTCCGCAGGTTCCGGTGCGATCACCGCCTGTACGACCGGCGGAGCTGCCGGCAGGCCGGGGTCGGCGGGGGCGGGATCGACGACCTGCCATGCCGGCGCGGCGATCAGGACGTTGCTGCCGACCGCGCTGATCTGGCCGGTGGCCGCGTCGCCCTTGAGCCAGCGGTACTGGGTACTGGTCGCGTTCTTGTTCAGACCGAGACCGAAGTGCTCGCAACCGCTGCCGGCGTAACCGGCACCGCCACCTGACCAGCAGCTGTGACCGTCGGTCGGCGAGAAACTGCTCGGCACCGGTGTTGCGGCCAGGAACAGCCCGCGGGCGCTGTCGTAGGCGGCGAGGTAGCGGACGAAGATGCCATCGGCGAAGCTGTCGATGCGCGGACTGCCGTAGCGGTTGTAATCGCCGCCGAAGGTGTAGCTGACGTCCGCCGCCGACACGCCGTGCAATTCGATCTCGAAGCCGTGCGTTTCAGAACCGGTGTCGTTATAAACGTCGAAATTGCTCAGGCTGCCGTACAAGGTCGGGCTGGCCAGTGTGGCGCCGGTGCCTCCGGCCAGAAGCGCGGCGACGATCCAGCGCGCGGTGTTCGATGATGTTCTGTGCATGGCGCTCTCCTCGTACCGAAGTGTGGGGGCAGCGCTTTCCGCGGACTGGTGAGCCATCCGGGCAGGCGCTGCGCCTGTCGCGGAGCGAGTCAGCAACGAGCGACGCGCGCTGTCCGGCCGGACAATGCGCGTCGTCGTCCGGTGACGCGACCACGATCTGCCGCCATCGTCCTGCACGAACAATAACCATGCATTAAGTAGGGGTTAGCGCTCTACCGGACTCCATCCGGCCCGCCGACGCCGGGGTTCGCCGGATCGCCAAGCCTTCGGGTCGGCAGCGGGCGCCGTGCGCCGGGGCGCTCAGGCGCTGAGGCGCTCAGGCGCTCAGGCGTATTCGACCGAACCATCCGATCGCGGGTCCGCCGCGCCTTCGGCCCGACCATCCGGATAACGCACGATCAGCCCGGCGTGTCCGGCGCTGTCGTCGAAATCGCTCAGCGATTCGATCGCGTGGCCGCGCGCGGCCAGCTGCTCGAACACCTCGGGGGCGAAGCGCGACTCGAGCTTCAGCGTTTCGCTGGCCGAACCCCAAGTGCGGCCAAGCAGCCAGCGCGGTGCCGACACGGCGTCCTGAACGCTGTCGCCGAAGACGAGATGGCGGGTGAACACGGTGGCCTGGAACTGCGGCTGACCGTCGCCACCCATGCTGCCGTACACAACAGTGCGCCCGTCCTTCAGTTGCGCCATCGGCGGATTCAGCGTGTGGAAGGGCTTGCGGCAGGGGTCGAGCGCATTCAGCGCGCCCGCCTGCAGCGAAAAGCTGACGCCGCGGTTCTGCCACAGCACGCCGGTGTCGCCGGCCACGACGCCGCTGCCGAACTCGTGATAGATGCTCTGGATGAAACTTACCGCACGGCCTTCGCCATCGACGACGCCGAGCCAGACGGTATCGCCGGGCGCGGTGTTGACGCGGCCGCCGGCGCGCTCGGGGTCGATGCTGTCGGCAAGTGTGTCGAGGCATTCCGATGACAGCAGCGATTGCGCGTCGACACGCATGCGCGCCGGATCGGTCAGATAGCGGTCGCGGATGCGGAAGGCCTGACGGGTCGCCTCGACCACGCTGTGGATGTAGTCCACCGACTGTCCGTGCAGCCCCTTCAGACCGAGTCGGTCGAGTTGCCCCAGTATCAGCAGCGACAGCAGGCCCTGGGTCGGTGGCGGCATGTTGTAGATGCGACCCAGGCTGTGCTCCAGTTCCAGCGGCGTGCGCCATTGCGCGCGGTGGGCCGCGAAGTCGGACAACCGCAGCGGACTGCCAGCACGCTCCAGTGCCGACGCCATGCGCCGGGCCAGTTCGCCGGTATAGAAATCGGACAGACCTTCGCGCGCAAGCTGAGACAGCGTGTCGGCCAGCCGCAGCTGGTAGAGCGTGCTGCCGGCCGCGGGCAACTCGCCGTCGGGCATGAAGTTCAGCGCGAAACCGGGCTGCGGGCCGACCTCGGGTTCCTTCACGCGCAGACTGCGTGCCAGGTTCTCGGTCACCGTGACGCCGTTGCGCGCGTGATGTTCGGCGTCCCGCAGCAGGCGCGACAGCGGCAGTCGGCCACCGGCTTCGGCCGCTGCCTGCAGCGCAAGCTGCCAGCCGGAAACGGTGCCGGCCACGGTCAGTGCGGCCAGCGGGCCGCGGTTCGGGATGCGATCGCGCACGTCCTGGTCGGCGTACCAGGCGCGGCTCGCGAGTGCGGCAGAGGCGCCGCAGGCGTCGATCGCGCGCGGTGCCTCGCCCGGTTCGGCGATCAGCCAGAAGCCGTCGCCGCCGAGCGCGTTCATGTGCGGGTAGACGACGGCGATGGTGGCCGCTGCAGCGATCATTGCCTCGATGGCGTTGCCACCTTCGCGCATGACGTCGCGCGCAGATTCTGCGGCGAGGTGGTGGGGGGCGACGGCGATGCCGCCCGTGCTTGAAGTCATGTTTGGCTCCTGTTTCGGGTGGGCGCGAAGAAACGCCGTGCGCCGCTATGGTGCATCAGTCGCGTCCGCCGTGCATCTGCGGCGCGTCAAAAGGGCATAACGCCCGGGCGCAAGGGGCAGAATGGCGCGGCACGCATCTTGCGTCGCTTGGCCGAACTTGCTGCCCACCTCCGACAACGACGTCCGACATGGCCGATCAGAAAACTTTGCGTGCCCGGCTGACTGCCGCCTGGCTGCGCCTGAAGAATCCCATCCTGCGCCGGCGTCATTACGCCTATCTGAAGGTCTGGCTCGGGCGCCTCGTGCTGTGGGGCGGCGCGGTCGGCGTCGGTCTGCTGGCGGTCGGCTTTGCGCAGCTTTCGGACCACGCGGTGCACCTGTTCCGTGACACCGCGGCGAGCCACCCGTGGTGGCCCTTTCTGCTGACGCCGCTGGGCGGCGCGCTGTGCGTATGGATCACGCGCCGCTGGTTCGCCGGTGCAGAGGGCAGCGGCATTCCGCAGACCATCGCCGAAATGTCCCGACCGGAAACGGCTGGCTGGCGACCGCTGCTGACGCTGCGCATCATCGTCGGCAAGGTGTTCATCGGCGTGGCGGCGGTCGGCAGCGGCTTCTCGCTTGGCCGCGAAGGCCCGACGGTGCAGGTCGGTGCTTCGCTGATGAATGTGCTGCATCGCTGGCTGCCCGGCGCGCTGCACATTCCGCGCACGCACATGCTGGTGGCCGGCGGTGCGGCCGGCATCGCCGCCGCCTTCAACACGCCGCTGGCCGGCATCGCCTTCGCGATCGAGGAGCTGACGCGCAGCGTCGAGGCACGCATGAGCGGCCTCATCATCACCGCCATCGTGCTGGCCGGCATCGTGTCGCAGACCTTTCTCGGCAAGGCCAGCTATTTCGGGCAGATCGCCATCGCCGGCAGCGACCGCGACATGGCACTGGCCGTCGCGGTGACCGCGCTGGTGTGCGGCGTGGCCGGCGGGCTGTTCTCGCGCATGCTCATCATCGGATCGACGTCGTGGCGCGGTCCGCTGGCCGATCTGCGCGCCCGGCGCCCGGTCGTGTTCGCCGCCGCCTGTGGCCTGCTGGTGGCGGCGCTCGGATTCGTCAGTGGCGGCGTCAGCTTCGGCAGCGGCTACGCCGAAACGCGCGCGCTGCTCGAGGGTGACACGCAGCTCGCGTGGTACTACGGCCCGGTCAAGTTCATCGCCACGCTGATCGCCTACCTGAGCGGTCTGCCGGGCGGCATCTTCGCGCCCAGTCTGGCCATAGGCGCAGGCATCGGGCACGACCTGGCACCGCTGCTCGGCCAGCAGGAGGCGCAGGGCCTGCTGCTGGTGCTGTGCATGGCCGGCTTTCTCGCCGCCGTGACACAGGCGCCGATCACCTCCTTCATCATCGTCATGGAAATGGTCGACGGCTATTCGGTCATCATCGGCCTGATGGCGGTGTCGCTGCTGTCCGCCGGGGTGTCGCGCTTCTTCAGTCAGCCGCTCTATCACACGGTGGCGCGGCACATGATTGCCCGCAATGCCGCGCCTCCCGGTTGATCAGCCGCGTGGGAAGGACATCCAGACGTGGCGACGGTAGTCGTACATCTGGCAGTCGTTCAGCACGGTCAGGAATTCCTTCAGCGTCAGCTTCACCTTCTTCACGTTGCCGCTGAAGGTCTGTTCCAGTGAAGCCTGGGTCTTCACCAGCCGGTAGAGCGGAATCTTCTTGTCGACGTGGTGGGCGGTGTGCTGGAACACGCGGGCGAAGGAGAAATCCAGCCAGGCCGGCACTTCGGTATGGATGGACCCTTCGACCTGGGCGCGGAAGTAGTTCCACTCGTCGCGGTTGTCGTACCAGCGGATGGTCGGGTAGGTGTGGTTCTGGATGGTCACGAAGGTCATCACGTAGTTCCACACCAGGAAGGGCAGCCCGACGCACAGTACGAGGTTCCACGCGAACCCGGCCGCGTCTGCGGCAAACAGGTAGGCCATGAAAACCTCGAAGGCGAGGAAGCCGAACACCGCGACGAAATCGGCCAGCGCGACGGCCGGCGGAATCTCCTTGCCGTTTTCCGAGCGACGCAGGATGAGCACCTTCCACCAGATGTCGAACAGGTAGTAGCAGCCGAAGCCCCAGATGCTGCGGTAGAAGCGATGCACGCGCCTCTGCCACGGTGACAGCGCGGCGAACTCGTCCGGCGACATCGGCGGATAGACCGGGTCCATGCCCTTCAGATTGGTCCAGCCGTGGTGCATCTTGTTGTGCTCGATCTTCCACGTGCATACCGGATGCAGCGAAGGCATGAAGGCCAGCGTCGCGTACAGGCGGTCGAAGAAGGGCCGGTTGGTCAGCGAGCCGTGCGCGGCGTCGTGGCCGATCACGAACATGATGCCGATGGCCTGGCCGCTCATGACGCCGAACAGCGCCTTGAGGGCCAGATTGTCCATCGACAGCGACAGCGTCCACAGCCCGGCGAAGAGGCTGGCCACGGTCAGGAAGAGCAGGCTGCCCAGCGGCAGGCTGTAGGCGTAGGCGATGTCGGGCAGCGTGGAACGGACATCGAGCGGGGTCGGGCAGCGTTCGGTCACGGGAGGGCTCCTGAGATGGGTTGAAGGCATCAGGCGGCGACCGCGCCAGCGTCGGCCGGCTGGGTCTGCATGTCGAGGCGCAGCGTGCTGAGGCCGCGGAAACCGAAGTTCGCCAGCCATTCGGGCCGGGTGTCGACGGCGGCGATGTGCGGGCAGCGGGCGAGCAGCGCGTCGAAGGCGATCTCGGCTTCGAGCAGCGCGAGACGTGTGCCGATGCACACGTGCGGGCCGTGACCGAAGGCGAAATGGGCGGTGTCGGCGCGGCCGATGTCGAAGCGGTCTGCGTCGGCATGACGCGTCTCGTCGCGGTTGCCGGAGGCGATCAGCGGCACCACCATCTGCCCGCGCCGGATCTGCGCCCCGGCGTACTCGAAGTCCTCGGCGGCGATGCGGGTGAGGTACTGCACCGGGCTGTCGTAGCGCAGCATTTCACGCACCGCGTTCGGAATGCGCGAGCGGTCGTCGCGCAGCGCCTGCATCTGGTCGGGGTGGCGCAGCAGCGCGAGCATGCCGTTGCCGAGCAGGTTGCGCGTCGTTTCGTGGCCGCCGAACATCAGCATCGAACACTGCGAAGCCACCTGTTCGCCGTTCAGCGCTTCCTCGTCCTCCTCGATGCGGATGAGCAGGCTGATCAGATCGTCACCGGGCGCGTGCCGCCGCTGCTCGACCACCGCCTCGAAGTAGCGCGTCATCGCCAGCAGGCTGTCACGCCCGCGGTAGGCGACTTCGAGCGAACTGGCCGGGTTGCCGAAGAAGCGGGCGATGGCGTCGGACCACTCGATGAATTCGGCCTGGTCGCGGGCATCGACGCCCATCAGTTCGCAGATGACCAGCGCCGGAAAGGGGTGGGCGAAGCTGCCCATGTAGTCGACCGTGCCGTGCGCGGGCAGGCGATCGATCAGCATGTGCGCGGTACGCGTGATCGCGTCACGCCACACGTCCATCACCTGCGGTGTGAAGCCCTTGTTCATCAGCTTGCGCAGCAGCGTGTGCTCCGGTGCGTCCTGGAACAGCAGCCACATGCCGAACACGCGGTTGAACTCCGCGAACGCCGGCTGCACCGGCTCCGGCAGCAGCGCGCTGTAGCAGTGACTGCGCTGCGCGCTGAGCCGGGCGTCCCGCAGCACCGGGGCAATGTCGGCGTGGCGGGGCAGCAGCCAGGCGCCGCCGAGGAAGTCGCCATTCCAGTGCGCGGAGCCGGCTTCGCGCAGCGCACGGTAGGTCGGGTAGGGGTTCTCGATGAAGTTCTGGTCGAACATGGTCGGCATCTCCGGCAGGCCGATCGCGGTCCGCGGCTGCGGATGCATATCGGAAGTGAAAGGGGGGCGACGAAGGGAGGGCGGTGCCGGCCGCGAGGCCGGGTGCCCGTCGGTACATTCCTTGCGGTGCTTCCGGTGGTCAGGACCTCATCGCTGTCCGGATGCGACGGCGGCGAAGCAGGAGCAGCACACCGCCGGCGGCCAGCATGGTTGCGGCGGACGGTTCAGGGACCGGCGCGGCCGCAACGCCGGCAAGTTCGCCGGCCAGCATCGAGTACGCGGCGGTGGTGAGGTGGATCGAGTCCCAGAAGAAGTACTCGTCCGGCGTTCCGCAGGCGGCGAAGGCGCTGCCGTTGAAGTCGAAACAGGCGGACGCTGCGTTGGTCAGTCCACCCGGTGCATTGCCGGCGAGTACGGCGGCTATCGTGTCCTCGTACCAGTCCTGCGCGTCGAAGCGCATCAGGTTCAGCGCCGGCCGGCTGCTGTCCAGCGTGTCCAGCAGGCTGTCGAGCCGGATGTTCATGGTGTCGACGCCCTCGTGCAGCAGGGCGCGCAGATCGGGATCGGCGGCAAAGGCGCTCGCCCAGAAAGGCTCGTGTTCGAGCGCGATGCTGTTGAGCACGAGGATGTTGCGGGCGCCGGCCTCGACCAGCGCATCCACGTTTGCAGCGATGTCCTGCGCCGCCGTCAGGCCCGCCTGCTGGAGGGCTGCTCGGCGCGTTTCGTCGCCGAGGGATGCGGGCAGGGCCTGACCGAGGCCCCAGAAGTCGTTGTGTCCGCCCCAGACGAAGTACAGCGCGTCCGGATCGGCGCTGCCGGTAAGCGCGAGGTGAGTGTCGACCTGATCGCGCAGCCCGGTGGCTCCGAAGGCGGTGTTGACGAAGGGCAGCACGTTGCCGTGGCCGCTGAGCGCCCCGGTCCATGCGTAGTTGGTCAGGCCGATGCCCAGCGTGCCAGCGAGGTGCTCGACCGCCGACAGGCCGTTGGTGGGGCGCCCCTGGAAGAAGCCGTCGGCGTAGCCGGGGATCGCGAACGGCGGCCACCAGGCAAGCACGTCCTCGACCGGCCGCGTGGCCAGCGCACCGACCAGGTTGCCGGTATCCGAGAAGCTGTCTCCGAACGCATACATCGCCGAGTACGGCGACGCCGCCCAGACGGAGGACGTCCCCCCGGCCATCGCGGCCGTGATGACCAGCCGGCACATGAACCTTCTCATCAGATATGTCCTTCCATGGGTGAGGATCGATCGTTCGCCGGCGGCGCAGATGACCGGATTTCTGTGTGTGCGCCGCACAAATGACGATGTCCGTCCGGTCGCGGCTGCAGCGTCAGCAATACGCATGCCAGAGGCATTGGCAGGGCAGTTCGGGGAGAGTTGGATGGAGAGGACGGTGCCGGTGCCGGGCGGGCGGACACCGCCCTGATCAGCGCTTCGGCGCGCCGGATCGAAGCGGGGAAAGGCTGCGGGAAGCGATCGCGAGCAATGGGCGAGGGACCGCGATTCGTGACCGCGCTCGCGTGAATCATTCGCCTACGAATGTCAATGCGATATCAAATAAGAATTTATTGGACGATGGTCTTAGGCTAAA
This sequence comes from Methyloversatilis sp. NSM2, assembly GCF_038066675.1. Lineage (NCBI taxonomy): Bacteria > Pseudomonadati > Pseudomonadota > Betaproteobacteria > Nitrosomonadales > Sterolibacteriaceae > Methyloversatilis > Methyloversatilis sp. NSM2. The sequence goes on along the minus strand of NZ_JBBUKV010000004.1, from coordinate 43,607 downwards.
AGTAGTACATGTGTCGCAATGCTGGACAGATTGTGTCCAACTGCAAACTGCGATGCGGCAGTCATTTTGTACCGTGTCCGTCGTGAATCACCTGTCATGACATCTTGTTTCACTTCGACTGGTCGTTATGAGATTTCCTTGCGCAGCCGATGTTTCGGGTCCGCAAATCCGGCCCGACGGAGAGGCGGTCGGACAGCACTTCCGTGCGTCATTTCACATGTTGCAGCGAAGCAGAAAAACCCTGGCACGGTAATGGCTATTGAGCACCCCGGCGCCGTGCCTTCCGCACGGACGAAAGTCATGAACCGGGGCGGTCATCGGCGTGGAACTGCAGAACGAAACTTTGCTGGCGTGGGTCATCGAGCGCTTCGCCGATGTCATGGGGCACGATGCGGCGCGCATCGAGGCGCACAGCGCGCTCGAGGACATCGGGCTCGAGTCGATGGCGGTTGTGGCCATGGGACGTCTGCTCGAAGCGCACTTTCCGCTATTGCCCCGTACCTTCCTGTACGACTGCCGGACCGTGGGCGATGTACATCAGTACCTGCTGTCGAACTTTCCCGACGAAGCGGCGCGGCTGTCCGCCTCGCTGCGGCCCGTTTCCCCGCGCGAAGAGGCGCACGCTTCGGCGAGGCCGCACTTCAGCGACGAGTGGGAGGTGCTCGATGACGACCTGACGGACGCTGGCGGCGTAAACGCGGACGATGCGATCGCCATCGTCGGCATCGCCGGCCGCTACCCCGGGGCGCCCGATCTCGAATCGTTCGCCGCATTGCTTGACGCCGGTGTCGATGCCGTCGGCGAAGTGCCGGCCGAGCGCTGGTCGGCCGACGGGTTGTTCAGCGGCGATCCGGTCGCGCGTGCGCAATGGGCCAGCACGTCGAAGTGGGGCGGCTTCCTGCGCGACGTCGATGCCTTCGATTCGGCCTTCTTCGGCGTGTCTGCAGTCGACGCCGACGTGATGGATCCGCAGGAGCGCCTGTTCATCGAGTGCGCGTGGCACGCGCTGGAACACGCGGCGCTCGGCCCCGAACGGTTGCCGCGTGCGCAGCCTGGCGGCGCGGCACGCGTCGGCGTGTTCGCCGGTATCACCACGCTGTCCTATCCCCTGCTCGGCGAGGTGCACTGGCGCAGCGGCGGCGGTCAGGTGCCGACGGCGATGCCGTGGTCGGTGGCCAACCGGCTGTCGTGGCTGCTCGATTTCGACGGACCCAGCATTGCGCTCGACACTGCCTGCTCGTCGTCGCTGACCGCTCTGCATCTCGCCTGCGAAAGCCTGCGCCGCGATGAATGCGCGGTGGCGCTGGCGGGCGGCGTCAATCTTTACCTGCATCCGTCCAAGTATGTGCAGCTGAGTCAGCAGCGCATGCTGTCGCCGACCGGTCGCTGTCACGCCTTTGGCGACGCGGCGGACGGCTTCGTGCCGGGCGAGGGCGTGGGCGTCGTCGTGCTGCGTCGACTGACCGATGCACGCGCGGCCGGTGACCGCATCCTCGGTGTGATCCGCGCCACCGGCGTCGCGCACGGCGGTCGCACGACCGGCTACACGGTGCCCAGTTCGCGCAGCCAGGGCGTGCTCATCCGCGACACGCTTGCGCGCGCCGGCCTCGGCGCTTCCCGCATCGGCTACGTCGAGGCGCACGGCACCGGCACCGGTCTGGGCGACCCGGTCGAGGTCGAGGGCCTGCTTGCGGGCTGGGCGGCCGACCGGCCGCGGAGCTGCGCACTCGGTTCGGTCAAGGCGAACATCGGACACCTCGAAGCGGCCGCCGGCATTGCCGGGCTGACCCGGCTGCTGTTGCAGTTCCGCTCGCACCGCCTGTTCGCTTCGCTGCATTCGGAGCGCATCAATCCGGCCATCGATCTGGCCCGTACACCCTTCCGCATTCCCCAGCGTACGGAGCCGTGGCCCGACGACGGTCAGGCGCGCTGCGCCGCCCTCAGCTCTTTCGGCGCCGGCGGCGCCAACGCGCACGTAATCGTCGAGGAATGGCGCGAGGTGCCCGCGGACATCGCTGCCGGCACTATCGCCACGGTATTTCCGTTCTCGGCCAGCGATGAAGAGCAGCTGGACGCCGTCATCGCGCGCTTCCGCGACTGGCTCGCGCAGCATGTGGCAGAACTCGATACGCCGGACGGACGAGCGCGCATCGCCGCGACGCTGCAGCTGGGGCGCACGCCGCTGCGTGCGCGGGCGCTGGTCGTCGCCGGCTCGCTGGCCGATCTGCTGCAGGCGCTGTCGGCTGACCGCGTGCAGCGCGGGGCGACCGACGGCCGGAAGGCGGCCGCCACCGAGGGCGCCGATCCGCTCGCGCTGGCGACAGGCTGGCTCGCCGGCGCGTCGGTACGGTGGTCCACGCTGTGGCCTGAATCGGGGAAGACCCTGCCGCAGTCGGTCGATCTGCCCGCCTATCCCTTCCGTCGCACCCGCCACTGGATAGGTGGCGCACAGACGCCGGCACCGGTGCGCTTCGACGGTGTGCCGGCCGCGGCAGCAAGGGACGGCGTACTGCACATCACCCCGGACGACTGGCGCGCGCGCAATCACGTGGTCGACGGGCAGGCGGTCTTTCCCGCCGCCGGCTACCTGCAGCTGCTCGCTGCGCGCCTGCCCGGCGACGGGGCGATCGAGTTTCGTGACCTGATGTGGGGACGCGCGCTGGTGCTCGCCACGTCGGCTGACGTGACGGTGGATGTCGATGCTGCCGGCCGTTGCTCGGTGCGCAGCGGAACGGCCGACGACGGTCCGGCCCATCTGCGGGGCGCCTTGCATGCTCTGGCGGCCGGCGTGGTGTCGACGGCCGCCGTCGCGCGTCCGACCGGACCCTTCGACCGCGATGCGTTCTACGCGGGCTTCGAGCGCATGGGTCTGTGCTACGGCCCCGAATTCCGGCCGGTGCGCGCGCTTGAGCGCGCAGGCGATCACGCCGTCGCTGAACTGTCCGTTCCGCCGCGCGACGACGTCGGCCGCATCAATCCGGCGCTGCTCGACGGCGTGTTCCAGTGCGCGGTCGCGCTGGCACCGGCGGCGGTGCTGGCGGCCGGCCGTGCCTTCGTGCCCTTCTCAATGCGCCGCCTCACGCTGCACGCGCCGTTGCGCGAGCACGCCGTCGTGCGCGTCGACTATCGCGGCACGCCGGCACCCGGCCTGCACGCCTATGACTTCCGGGTCTGCGCGCACGATGGCGCGCCGCTTGCCGACATCGAAGGCTTCTGCTTCCGCGCCTGGGACGGTGTGCGCGCTGCGCCGCTGCACCTGCTGCAGCGACACTGGGTCGTGGCCGACGGCCGATCGCCTGCCGGTCTGGCCGCCTCGCCCATGCTGCTCGCAGGCGCTGCCGGAGTCGGGCTGGGCGGACTCGCCGCCCGGCTGCGTCGTCTGTATCCCGCGCAACCGCTGTGGAGCGTCGAGACGGCATCGCGCTTCCGCTTCCACGACGGGCACTGCGTGGATATGGACGCGGCCGACGCCGCCCATCGGCGCACCCTGCTCGAACTGCTGCAGCACGGTGACGCCTTCCCGGCCACCGTAGTCTGGATGAGCGGCAACGCGCGCGGCTCCACGGAAGCCGACGCGCGGCGCTTCGTCGCGCTGGCGCAGTTGCTGGTCGGCGCGCTCGGCGCACGCGCACTGCGGCTGGTCTATGTGGGCACGCCGTCGTCCGACGACGGGCGCTGCTTCCACGCCGCGATGGGCGGGCTGTTGAAAAGCCTGCACCTGGAAGCGCCCCGGATATCGGCCGCCCTGCTCGAACTGGATGCAGCCACCGCCGATGATCCGGTGCGCCGCGCCGACGCCGTCGCTGCCGCCTTGGCCCGCCCACTGTCGCCCGGTCGCGTGCCGCGCCTGCGCGTGCGTGACGGCTGCATCGAGGAAGAGCGCTTCGCCTGGCTGGACGCGCCGCAGGACAGCTGGTTGCCCACGCGTGGCGCGACCTATCTGATCACCGGCGGCATGGGTGCACTCGGTCGCACCTTCGCGCGCTGGCTGGCTGGCTGCGGCGTGCATGTCGCGCTGGTCGGGCGCAGTCCGCTCGACGATGAGGGGGCACGTGCAGTCGCTTCGCTCGGCGGCGAGGGCGCGTCTGTCGTCTACGTACAGGGCGACGTGACCGACGCCGCATCGCTGGCTGGTGTGCTGCAGCAGGTACGGGCGACGCTGGGTCCGGTGCGCGGCGTCATCCACGCGGCCGGCGTGCTGCGCGACGCCTTCTTCGTCAAGCACGGGGACGACGACTGGCAGGCCGTGCTGGCACCCAAGATCACCGCAGCCCGCCTGCTCGACGAGGCCACGCGTGACGATGCGCTCGAAGCCTTCGTGCTGTTCTCGTCGCTCGCTGGCGCGCACGGCAATGTAGGCCAGAGCGTCTATGCCTATGCCAATGCCTGGCTCGACGATTTCGCCGGACTGCGGGCGCAGGCGGTAGCCACGGGCCGCCGCCGTGGCCGCACGCTGGCGCTGGCCTGGCCGCTCTGGCGCAGTGAAAACGGCATGCAGGCGCCACCGCCGGTCATGCAGTGGATGGCCGAGCGCGGCCTTGAACTGCTCGACGCGGAGCAGGGCGTACAGGCGTTGCGCAGCGCGATGGCGAGCGGGGCGGCTGGCGTGGTCGTCTGCAGCGGCCGGCGCGAAGGCGTGGCCCGACTGCTGGAGGTCGGGCCAGCCGCGGTCGAGCGGCAGGCGCCTGCAACCGCGCCTGTGCGCGCAGTCGCGGCGGCCGATACGACGGGGGCACTGTGCAATCGGCTCGGCGACATGCTGGCCCGCGCCTGCGGCATTGCGCGCGCCCGCATCACGCCAGCGACCCCGCTGCAGTCGCTCGGACTGGATTCCATCATGGTGATGGACCTGAACGGCGAACTGGACAAACACTTCTCGTCGCTGCCGAAGACGCTGCTGTACGAAGCCGACACCGTGCAGGAACTCGCTGCGCGCATCGTGTCGGCCGAGCCGGAGGCTGCGGCCCGCTTCGCAGGCGTCGAGGCGGCGAACGCGCCTGCGATGCCCGCTGCCGAAGCGGCCGCGCCGGCCGTTCAGCCGGCGCCCGATCCGGTCGCCCCCGGCCCCGTTGCAAGCGCGGACGACGATACGCGTGGCCTGGCCATCGCCATCGTCGGCCTCGCCGGCCGCTACCCGCGCGCCGAGAACCCGGACGTCTTCTGGGACAACCTGTTGCAGGGCATGGACTGCGTCGCCGAGCTTTCGCAGCGCTGGCCGGACGACCCGTCCTTCGCCCGGCGCGAGGGCGAGGCGGCGAAGACAGGCGCGTACGCGCGCTGGGCCGCGCTGATCGATCAGCACGACTGTTTCGATCCGCTGTTCTTCGGCATCGCGCCGCGCGACGCCGAACGGATGGACCCGCAGGAGCGGCTGTTCCTCGAAGCGTCCTGGCTGGCCATCGAGAACGCCGGCTACACGCCGCAGACCCTGCAGTCGCCGCCGTCGCGCGACGGCGCACGGGCACGCGTCGGCGTGCTGGCCGGCGTCATGTACGGCGAGTACCAGTATTACGGCGCCGGCGGTTCGGCCACGCTGACCAACTCGTCCTACGCGGCCATCGCCAACCGGGTGTCCTACACGCTGGGTTTCAACGGCGCCTCATTCGCGCTGGACAGCATGTGCTCGTCCTCGCTGACCGCGCTGCACACCGCCTGCCTGCTGCTGCGCGCCGGCGAATGCGACGCGGTGCTGGCGGGCGGCGTCAACGTGTCGGCACACCCCTATCGCTACCGCATGCTGAGCGAACTGCAGTTCGCCGCCAGCGACGGCCGCTGCCGCAGCTTCGGCGCTGGCGGCGACGGCTATGTGCCGGGCGAGGGCGTCGGCGTCGTGGTGCTCAAGCGGCTGGCCGACGCGGTCCGCGACGGCGACCACATCCACGGCGTCATCCGCGGTTCGGCCCTCGGTCACGGCGGGCGCACTTCGGGCTTCACCGTGCCGACACCGGTCGGGCAGAGCGAAGTGATCGCCGACGCCTTCGCCAGCGCCGGTGTGCCGGCATCGCGGCTGGGCTATATCGAGGCGCACGGCACCGGCACCGGTCTGGGCGACCCGATCGAACTGCGCGGTTTGGCGATGGCGCTCGAAAGTGCGCTGGGCGACCAGGTGGTGCCCATAGGCTCGGTGAAGTCGCAGATCGGCCACCTTGAATCGGCCGCCGGCATCGCCGCCCTGACCAAGGTGCTGCTGCAGATGCGGCACGGCCGGCTGGTGCCGTCGATACACAGCGAGCCGGCGAATCCCAATATCGATTTTTCGAAGCTGCCTTTCCGCGTGCAGGCCGAAGCGGCCGACTGGCCGGCGCCGCGCGACGCGGCAGGACGCCCGCAGCCGCGGCTGGCGGCCGTCAGTTCCTTCGGCGCCGGCGGCTCCAACGCGCACCTGGTGGTCGAGGAATGGCCGGGCATGCCGGGCGCCGACTCGCCCGGTCCGCACATCGTCGTGCTGTCGGCGCGCACGCCGGACACGCTGCGCGCGATGACGCAGTCGCTGGCACGCCATGTCGAGCGCGCGCTGGAACGCGGCGAGGCGCTGTCGCTGGCCGATCTGGCGGCGACGCTCCGTGTCGCGCGCATCGCCCAGCCCAACCGGCTCGCCGTGATCGCCGATGACCTGAGGACGCTGGCGGCGCAGCTGCGCGCCAGTCTGGAAGGCGAGTTCTGGCAGCTCGACGCCTCCACGCTGCCGGCCGGCGTGTTCAAGGGCGTGGCCGACGCCGAGGATGCGGCCGCAGAGGCCGGCAGCGAGCCGGACGCGCTGGCGCGTGCCTGGGTCAGTGGCGCCTTCGACGACTGGAGCGCACAGCCGGTGCCGCCGCTGCGTCGACGCGTGCCGCTGCCCGGTACTGCCTTCCAGCGCCGGCGCTTCTGGGCGCAGCCGGTCGCGGCCGCCCCGGCCCCGCAGATCGCCCAGCCCGTCGCGGCCTATGTCGCGACAGCCGCTGTAGCGCCCGCGCCCGACATCGCGCAGCCGCTGTCGCCGCGCGACATCCTCGAACGCGTCAGGACAGGCCGCATGGCGCCTGACGAAGCCAAGCGCCTGCTCGCCGGCATGCGTGCCACCGCAGACCAGTGAGCGCCGACCACCACGCGCAGACAACAGGGACAGACATGACGGACTTTGATCGGACGGTGGGCATCATCGGCGGCGGCGCATCGGGCATCGGTGTCGCCAAGGCGCTGACCGAGGCGGGGCTCGATTACGAAGTGCTGGAAGCCAGTGGCGGCCTGGGTGGCAACTGGCAGCCGGACGGGCCGGCGTCGAAGATGTACGCGTCGGTGCACCTGATCAGCTCGCGTCGCAACACGCAGTTCTCCGACCTGCCGATGCCCGACAGCTATCCGCACTATCCGCGGCACAGTCAGATGTACGCCTACCTGATGTCGGTGGCGGCGCGCTACACGGTCGAGGCGCACACGCGCTTCCATACCCGGGTCGTCCGCGCGCGGCCGGACGGCGGGGGCTGGCGCTGCGAGCTGGCCGACGGCAGCGTGCGCCGCTATGCCCACCTGGTGGTGGCCAACGGCCTGCTGCGCATTCCGCTGGTGCCGAAGTTCGAGGGCCATTTCGACGGCGAAAGCGTGCATTCCGGCGACTACCGCTCGGCCGACCAGTTCCGCGGCAAGCGCGTGCTCGTGGTGGGCGGCGGCAATTCGGGCTGCGACATCGCGGTGGACGCCGCACTCAATGCCGACGCCGCTTTCCATTCGACCCGACGCGGCTATCACTACATGCCGAAGTTCGTCGATGGCAAGCCGACGCAGGAATGGCTGATGGACATCGCGCCGAAGTTCACTGATGCCCAGGCCTACTGGGACCATGTCGGCGCAGTGTTCAAGCTGGCCGGTTTCGACGGCACCGATTTCGGCCTGCCGGCGCCGGACCACCGCATCGACGCGGCGCACCCGATCATGAATTCGCAGGTGCTCTACCACATCGGTCACGGCGATCTGGCGCCCAAGCCGGACATCCGCCGCATCGACGGCCGCACCGTCGAATTCACCGACGGCAGCCGCGAACAGATCGACCTCATCCTGTGGGCAACCGGCTTCCGCACCGACCTGTCCTTCTTCGACCCGGCAGATTTCGACGCGCGCGTCGATCTGGACCGGCTATTCCTGCGCATGGTGCCGCAGCGTCACGACAACCTGCTGTTCGTCGGTTATCTCAATACGCCGTCCGGCCTGGGCAACGTGCTCAACATCACCGCGCGCTTCGTCGCCGCCTGCCTGTCGGCGCGCATTGCCGGCAGCGAAAACTTCCGCCGGCTGCAGCAGATGAAGCAGCAGCCCGAGCGGCTCGATCTCGGCCAGGGCCGCTTCATGAACACCGACCGCCACCGCTACGAGGTCGATCTGTGGAAGTACATCCGCGCGGTCAATTTCGTCACCGGAAAGCTGCTCGACGGCGCAACTCAAGCCGCGCCGGCCGAGGCGCTGACCGCATGAGCACCGTTTTCACCACGCATACCGGGGATTCCGCATGGACATGAGCATTGCCGACGAACTGTCGCCGGAAGAGGCGCTGGCACTGATCGAAGGGCTGGAGATGGACGCGGCACCGTCGGTCGCACCGACCGTCGCTCCGCCGCGACCGCCCGCATCACCGGCCACCCGCCCAGCCCTGGAGGTGGCACTGGAACAGGATCTGGGCGCGCTTGTGATGGACGTGCTCAAGCTCGATGCCGCCGATTTCTCGCCGACGCGCTCGCTGATGGACTACGGCATGGATTCGATCTCGTCTACCGAGATCGGCAACCGGTTCACTGCGCGCTTCGGCATCGTCATTCCGCCCACCGTGTTCTTCGAGTTCCAGGATCTGCGCGGTCTTACCCGTTATCTGCTGAAGAATCACAGCACCGACGTGAAGCGTGTTCTGGGTGAACTCGAAGGTTCGGTCGCCGTCGCACCCGCTGCTCTCCGCGCACCCGAATCTGTCCGGACGACGCCGGTCCCGGCTTCGCGCCCGTCGCCCGTTGTCGTGGCGCAGGCCGTGCAGACGGTGGCCGTAACGGCCGATGCGCCGCTGTCGATCGAGGCACTGTGGGCGGAGCAGGGCGCGGCCACTGCGCCGCCGCCCGTCGTCCCGCCTGCAGCCGTTGCGGCACCCCTACCCGCAGCAGTCGCCCGGCGGCAGGACATCGCCGCCCCGGAAGTCGGCGTCCGTCAGCCCTCGCGCGAACATCTCGATGCACAGCAGGCCTTTGTTGACCAGGCGCGTTCGGTCAGCGTGCAAGGGCGCTCCGGCCGCATCATCGAGGCAGCGGTGTACGGCCAGGGGCGGCCAGTGCTGCTGCTCGGCGGCCTCGTCATGCATACCTCGGTCATGTGGCGGCTGCAGCTGCGCGAACTGGGTGCGCATTACCGGCTGATCGCCTATCACATGCCGGGCTGCGGCCGCACCGACTTCTACAGTCCGCTGACACTGTCGTCGATGGCGGACGACGTGGCCGAACTGCTGGACGGACTGGGCATCACCGATGCGCTGCCGGTCATCGGCTATTCCTTCGGCGGCGTGCTGGCACAGCGCTTCTGCGTTGCCCACCCGCAGCGCGTGTCGGCGCTGGTGGCGACGGTCACCTCGCCGTTCGCGCAGGGCGCGAACGACTTCGCGACGCTGATGCGCGAGCTGCAGATGAGCGAGCGCTTCATGGAGCTGAACCGCGGCTGGAACATTCCGTCGCTGCCGGCCTATCAGGCCGTCGTCGGCGCCTTCGACCACCGTGAGGCGCTGTCTGCGCTGCGCTGCCCGGCGCTGGTGATCAGCGGGCGCGACGACCGCTACATGCAGCCGGCCTATGGTCGCGCGCTGGCCGACGCGCTGCCGGGCGCGCGCTACGTCTGCTTCCCGGGTGCCGGTCACCTGCTGGGCTTCACCCACTTCGAGGCCTACAACCGTCTGCTGCTGCGCTTCCTCGATGAAGTGGCGCCGCTGCGCGACGACGCCGCTCGCGGGCTCGCGCGTTCGCCGGTCAGCGCTTTCGTGCCGGCCGACGGCACCACGCTGCAGGTGCTGGAAGACTATGTGCGCCGTGGCGATCAGGGGCATTGCGCCATCCTGTCGCCGCAGTCGGCGCAGCTTGCGCTGCTGCTCAACCGCATACAGTCACGGAACAAGACCGGAGACGAGGACTACCGCTGCCTGTTCCTGACCGCGCAGCACGAGGCGCTCGACGCCGCGCTGCGCCTGGCCCGGCATCGCGCCCGCAACCGCGACGCCGACAGCAGCGGCGAACTGCTGCTGATCGATGCGGGAGAAGGCTGGCGCCGCTACTTCGATCCGCTGGACGCAGGTCCGGACGATGCACTGGTTCCGGGCGTGCTGTTCGTATCCACCGTGCTCGAGGCGATCGAGCGGCTGGAAGGCGGCGCCTCGCCGGTGGCGGCCGTACTGGTGTGCGATGCCTTCACGCCGGCCGAGGACGCCGACCGCCTGATCGCCGCCTGCGCCGCGCGCGAGGTGCTCAGCGTGCTGGTGGACAACAACGACCCGGACGCGACGGCCGCCGACTGGATCGCGCCGGCCTGCCGCGAACGCGCGGACATGATCGTGCTCGGCGAATCGATGGCGGGCAGTCAGGTGCCGGTCGCCGCCTGCATGGTACGCGCGCCGGTACACCAGACCTGGAGCATGACGCCCAGCGAAAGCTATGTGCGCAACGTCATGACCAGTTTCGGTTTTCCGCTGGCGGTGGCGCGCGAAGCGCTGCTGGCGCGTTTCGCCGACCTGATCGACGGCGACACGCACAGGTTGATGCGGCGCATCGACGCCGATGTCGACGCCTGCTTCGATGCCCACCTGCGCTGGGGCAATTCCGGCTACGCCCGGGTGGCGCGCCTGCACGGTTTCGACGCCCGCTTCGAGGCGGCACGCGGCATGAAGTCACTGCTGCGCGACCGCGACGGTACCGCGCGCACGGTGCTGGACTGCTTCGTGAACGTCGGCACCAGCCCGCGCGGCCTGAACCCGCTGGATGTCATTCCCGACGTGGCGCGTGCGCACGACGCGAACACCGATTACTGGAGCGAACTGGCTGCGCTGCTGAGCGAGCGCACCGGCCTGCCGCACGCCTTCCCGGCGTCGAGCAATGTCACGGCGGTGGAAGTCGCGCTGACGCTGGCGGCACTCGCCGCACCGGCGAAGCGCCGCATGCTCTTCTTCTCCGGCGGCCTGGGCTTCTCGATGCTCAGCGCGGTGGCGTCGCACGACGCGGTGTTCGACATCTTCCGCAAGCCCTTCGAGCCGCTGTACCGGCACAGCGTGTTCATCGACGCGCATGCGCCGGACGCCGCGCAGAAGCTCGAAGCCGAACTGCTGTCCGGCGACATCGGCCTGGTGTGGTTCGAAACCATACAGGTGGACGCCAACGCCACGCGCCCGCTGCCGCAGCAGCTGGTCGAACTGATCGTGCGTCACCGCGATGCCGGCGGCTATCTGGTCGGTGTGGACGAAACCCAGACCAATCTGATGACCGGCCGTCTGCTGCACAGCGCGGCTCAGGTGCCGTCGCCCGACCTGGTCGCGCTGGGCACCGCGCTGTGCGATTCGCTGGTGCCGACCGGCGTCGTGCTGTGCAGCGACGCGGTGCGGCAACGTGCGCAGCAGCGCTCGCCGGCGCGCCTGCAGGAACTGGCCGGCCGTCAGCGCTGCCCGCTGTCGGCACACATATCGCTGCACGCGCTGCGCAAGGTGTTCGAGCAGGGACTGGACGAACGTGCGCGCCTCGCCGGTGCATCGTTCCGCGCCGAGCTGACCGCCCTGCAGCGCGAGGTGCCGATGATTACCGCTGTGCGCGGCGAAGGCCTGCTGCTCACCATCGATCTCGACCTCACGGGCGCCGATCCCTTCCTGCAGCGCAGCTTCGGCTACCTGCTGTGGGGCGCCATGCTGCGTGACCCGGTGCAGGGCGTGGCGGTCGCGGTCTGCCCCATCCACAACAACAGCCTGCGTTTCCTGCCGCCGCTGGACATCGCCGACGACGAGGTGAAGCTCATCGTCGACAGCCTGCGCCGCCATCTGTCGGGCGGCATCGCGCCCGTGGTGCTCGACTGCGCGGCGCATTCGGCGCGCATCGGCGAAGCGCGCACCGCCGAATTCCTGAAGTCCCTCGTCCCCACCGAAAACAAGGAGGTCCGTCGCATGAGTGCTCCCCGTTCACTGTCCGCGCCGCCGGTCGCACGCGAATTCACCCGCGCCTTCGTCGAACGCATTCCGGGCGGCGCACGCATGCTCGAACGCTTGCGCGGCAAGGGCCGCTCGCCGCGCCAGCTGCCGCGCGTGTGCGTGGTCGGTGCCGGCGTCGGCGGCATTTCGATGGGCAAGGCACTGACCGAATACGGCATTCCGTTCGACTGCTTCGACGGTCGTGACCGCATTGGTGGCATCTGGGCCTTCGATCCCGACCGGAAGTTCACCTCGGTGTGGCACGCGATGAACCAGAACACGCCGCGCGGCCTGTACCAGTACACCGATTTTCCGATGCCTGACGACTACCCGGATTTCCCGTCGCACCAGCAGGTGCACGCCTATCTCGAAAGCTATGTCGACCATTTCGGCTTCCGCGACCGGATACAGCTGAATACCCAGGTCAAGCGCGCCGAGCGCTTCGGCGACAAGGGCTGGCGCGTCACGCTGGACAGCGGCGAGGTGCGCCACTACGACGCGCTCATCGTTGCCAACGGTCACCACAACGAGCCGAACTTCCCGGATTACTACTACCGCGACGTGTTCGACGGCGAGTCCATCCATTCGCAGCACTACCGCTACCGCGAGGACTACCGCGACAAGGACGTGCTGGTGGTGGGCGTGGGCAACAGCGGTTCGCAGGTGGCGGTGGACATCAGCCACGCGGCGAAGTCGACCTGCATTTCGCTGCGCCGCGGCGTCTATGTGCTGCCCCACTACCTGCTGGGCCTGCGCATGGACCGCGCGATGGCCTTCCTGAACGACTGGTGGTTCAAGAAGATCCTGCCTTACCCGCTGTTCAACCTGGTGCACACCGGGCTGTACAAGGCCCTGATCCAGCGTCACTCCAGCATGGGCATGCCGAAGCCGGACCACCTGATGATGTCCAGCCTGCCGACGCTGTCCGAGAACTTCGCCAACCGCATCGGCGACGGCAAGCTGAAGATCGTGCCCGAGGTGAAGCACATCAAGGGCCGCAAGGTGTTCTTCGCCGACGGCAGCGTGCGCGAGTTCGATGCCATCGTCTATTCGACCGGCTTCAAGACCACCTTCCCCTTCCTCGACAAGCAGTTCCTGAATGCCGACGACAACAAGGTGCCGATGTTCAAGCGCATCTTCGTGCCCGGCGTGGACAACCTCGCCTTCATCGGCCTGTTCCAGGCGGTCACCTGGGGCTTCCTCGACATGATGGAAGCGCAGTCGAAACTGGTGGCCGAACACTTCGCCGGCTTCTACCGCCAGCCCGACGTCGCCGCGCAGAAGCGCGACATCGAGCGCGAACAGAAGATCATCCGTCGCGAGTACCTGGCGACGCTGCGCAACAACTACGAAATGCACGGCCCGACCTATATGCACGAGCTGGCGAAGGAGCACGCTCGCGGCCGCACCCGCGCGCGGAAGGCTGGACTGCCGATGCCTTGCGCGGCCAGCGGCGTGCCGGTGACCGATGAAGGCGTGCTGCAGGACGCGCCGGCGCTGGCCGGAGCGACCGTGTGATGGACAGGGCCGCCGCCATCGCCATCGTCGGCATCGCGGCGCGTCTGCCGGGCGCGCCGGATGTCGCCGGCTTCTGTCAGACCCTGCTCGGCGATGAGACCGCCATCGGCGAGGTGCCTCCGTCGCGCTGGGACTGGCGCGCGCACTACGCGCCGCCGGGCGGGGCGGCGAACACCGCCTACTCGAACGTGGGCGGCTTCATCGACGACGCCGACTGCTTCGACCTGCGCCACTTCGGCATCGCGCCGCGCGAGGCGGAGGCGATGGACCCGATGCAGCGGCTTTTCCTGCAGTCCGCATGGACCGCGCTGGAGGATGCCGGCATCGCGCCGCGCAGTCTGTCGGGCCGGCGCGTAGGCGTGTTCGCCGGCGTCGGCAATGCGGAGTACACCGCGCTGATGCGTGCCTCCCGCTGCGACAACGACGCCTACCGCGCGACCGGCATGGCATTGACGCTGGTCGCCAACCGGCTGTCCTATGTGCTGAACCTGCGCGGCCCCAGCCAGGTGGTTGATACCGCCTGCTCGGGCTCGCTGGTGGCGGTGCATCGCGCCGTCGAACAGCTGCGCCTCGGTCAGTGCGAACTGGCGCTGGCCGGTGGCGTGAGCCTGATGCTGAGCCCGGAACTGCACGTCGCCTTCAGCCAGGCCGGCATGCTGAGCACGTCGGGCCGCTGCCGTCCTTTCGACGCCGAGGCCGACGGCTATGTGCGCGGCGAGGGCGTCGGTGTTGTGGTGCTGAAGCGGCTGGACGACGCGCTGCGCGATGGCGACTTCATCCACGCCTGTGTCCTCGCCTCGGCCGAGAATCACGGCGGTCGCGCGCACAGTCTGACTGCGCCCAGCTTCAAGGGGCAGGCCGAGGTGGTCGCGGCCGCCTGGCAGGCGGCCGGGCCGGCAGTGCGCCATCTGTCCCATGTCGAAACCCACGGCACCGGCACGCCGCTCGGTGACCCGATAGAGATCGCCGGGCTGAACGAGGCACTGCGCCAGTGCCGCGCGGCCGATCCGGACAGCACACCGGCCGGCGACATCCGCCTCGGTGCGCTGAAGGCGCGCATCGGTCACCTCGAAGCCGCGGCTGGCATCGCCGGTCTGATCAAGACGGTACTCGCGCTGCGACACGGGCTGATTCCCGGTCATCCGGCTTTCGGCCAGGCCAATCCACAACTCGAACTGAGCGGTTCGCCGCTGCGCATCGCAGACGGGCCGCAAGCCTGGGGCGAGGGGCCGCGGGTGGCCGGCGTCAGCTCCTTCGGCTTCGGCGGTGTCAATGCCCACGTCGTGCTGCAGGCGCAGCCGGCACCGGTGTGGACCGACGCCGACGCGCAGGCCGAGGTCGTGCTGCTGTCGGCACGCGACGCCGATACGCTGCGCGCGCGCGCGTCGCAGCTGTTCGACTACCTGTATCCGGACGTGCAGCCGCGCGTGCTGCTCGCGCTGCAGCAGGCCAGCGGCGCACTCGACTTCGACGCGCAGTGGCCGGCACTCGGCGTCGATGCGGACACGATGGAGCGCGCCGCGCAGTCGGCCGCGCAGCGGCTGGGCATCGACGCCGCCGGACTCGATCTGCGCGATTGCTTGAGCTGGGGCGAGATCGCCGCGGCGCTCAGCGAGGCGCTGCCCGCCGCAGCGCCGTCCGACCGCCTGCACGCCCGCGCCAGCCTGCCGCGGGCCGCGCTGGCGCCGACGCTGCGTGCGCTGGCCAGCTCGCTGTTTGTCGGCCGCGATCTGCAATCGCATCGGCTTGCCATCGCGGCGCAGGACTTCGGTGGGCTCGCGCTGCAACTGGCCGCGTGGCTGTGCGACGCACCGGCCCCTTTGGCCGTCACCGCGCAGAGCGCGAAGGACAGCGACGGCGAGCGGCCGCTGCCCGACTGGCGGAGCGCATCAGGGCTGGCCGACTGGCTGCGTGCGGAACTTGCATTCCCTGCGTTGAGCGAACAGCTGTCCGCGCGCTACGCCGCCGATCGCGTGATGCGTGTACCGCTGCCTACACTGCCTTTCCGTCGCGATCGCGTGTGGTTCAAGGCGGCGGCACCGGTTGCGCCACAGCCCGCCGCCGATATGTCGCCCGCCGTTGTGCCGCAAGCCCATTTGCCGCCCCCCCTTGTGCCGCACGACATCGACGCACTGCTCGACCCGTGGACCGGCTTCCTCGGCCGCAGGCCTGCCTGCCTGCCGACTCTGCTGCCGTGGCCGGGCCATGTGGCGACGGGCGGCGGCGTCAGTTTCATCGACGTCGCCTGGGCGGCTGCGTCGCCGCACCACCGGCGCGTAATGCCCACCCTTGCGGACGGCGGCCTGCGCTACCGTGCGCTGGCGGACGAGGGCGCCCGGACGCTGCTGCGCGTCGAGCGCATCGTCACCGGCGAGGGGCCCGAGGCGACGGCGGGTGTTCCGCCTGCCTTCGCGATTGACGTCGCCCTGCCGTCGTCGCACGACCCGCGCGCGCTGTGGATGCACTGGACGGTCGCCGTCGTCCGGGCCTTGCAGGCCATGTTCCGCGACGCCACCACGGCGCCGCTGCTGCCCTACCGCGCGCTGCGGGTGAGCTGGGCCGAAGTGCCGACAGTCGGACCGCAGCGACTGCTGCTGACTGCGGACGCCGACAGCGGACGTGTCGGCGTGCGCGGCGAGATCGACGGGCGCACGCTGCTGCAGATCGACGGCCTGGAGCTGCGTGAGGCGCGCTGGCTGGCGCAGGCAGCGCCGGCGGAAGCGGAGGTGCTGTCATGAGGGCCGTCGTCTTTCCGGGCCAGGGTGCGCAGCGCAAGGGCATGGGCGTCGAACTGTTCGAGCGCTACCCGCGCCTGGTCGAACAGGCCGACGCCGTGCTCGGCTACAGCCTGCACGATCTGTGCACCGACGGTGCGGACCGCCTGATCGACACCCGCTACACGCAACCGGCGCTGTTCGTCACCGGCTATCTCGGCTATCTGGATCACGAGCACCGGCACGGCGCGCCGGCCATGCTGGCCGGCCACAGCATCGGCGAGTTCGTCGCGCTGGCGGCGGCCGGAGCACTCGACTTCATCGACGCGCTGCGCCTGGTCGACCGCCGCGCCCGCATCATGGCCGCCATCCGCGACGGTGCGATGGCGGCGGTGATCGGGCCGGGGCGCGATGAGGTGGACGGGTTGATCGCGCGTCTGGGTGTCGATGGACTGGAGATCGCCAACGAGAACAGTCCCACGCAGACCATCGTCGCCGGCCTGTCGGGCGAGATCGACGCCTTCGTCGAGCGCTGCCGCGAGGCGGGTACGCGGGCGGTGCGCCTGCGCGTCAGCGGCGCCTTCCATTCGCGCCACATGCGGCCGGCCGCCGCCGAGTTCGCGCAGGCGCTGCGCGAGACGCCTTTCCAGCCCCCGCGCATTCCGGTGATCGCCAACGTGACGGCACGGCCGCACGACGCGCAGATCGCCGAGGTGATGGCCGCCCATCTTTACAGCCCGGTGCGCTGGATGCAGTCGGTGCACACCATGCTCGACGCTGGCGTCAGCGAATTCGTCGAGATCGGCCCGGCGCCGGTGCTCGGCCCGATGATCGACGAGATCCGCGCCAGCTGGCGCCCGCCGTCACGGGCCGCGGCAGGCTGGCCCGAGGTCGCGGCGCCGCCTCCCGCCGGTGAGCACGCCGCGCTGGTCGCCGCGTTGCACGCGCTGTACGGCAGTGCGTCGCCGGCCGCGGCCGACTGGGCCGCGTTGTGGCCGCGCGGGGAGGACGTCGCCGGCTGGCCGCCGCTTGAATTGGCGGCCACACCGCGCGCGCTGCGCCGGCAGATTCGACGTGCCCTCGAAACCCTGATTCCGGCCGCGGCGTCAGCGCAGCGTGCCGACCCGTCTTTACACCTGCACGGACGACATCCATGAGCACCGAACACGATATCGCGGACTTCATCACCACTTTCATCGCCGACCGCACCGGCGTACCGGCGCAGGACATCGAGCCGGAGGAGAACCTCGGCAGCTACGGACTGGGTTCGATGCAGGCGGTCGATCTGGTCGGCTCGCTGGAAGACCGCTACGGCGTGTCGCTGCCGCCGGCGCTGGTGTTCCAGTACCCGACCGTGCGCGAACTGTCGGTCGCCGTCGCGCAGCGCGCCGCAGCCCCGGCCGGAGCCTGAACATGTACGCGCGCATAGAAACCGATGATCTTGCGGCCGGGCTGTACGACGAGGTGTCCACGCTGTCGGTCACCGACATCCTGCGCTTGCGGGCGGAACGCCATCCGCAGCGGGTACTGTTCCGCTTCCTCGACGAACACGGCCGCGAGGAGGACCTGCTCACCTACGGCGACGCCTGGCGGCGTAGCACGGCGATCGCAGCCGTGCTGGCGGCGCACGGCGGGCCGGGCGACCGCGTTGCGCTGTTCTATCCGGCCGGGCTGGACTTCATCGTCGCCTTCTTCGGCTGCCTGCTGGCGGGGCGCGTTGCCGTGCCGCTCAACCTGCCGAGCCGGCGGCGCGTCGATCGCTGCCTGCGCATCCTGCGCGACTGCGGCTGCCGGCGCGCGCTCACCGTGTCCTCGCTGGAGGCGGGGCTGCGCGACATCCTGTCGGTCGACGCCGATCTGCCACTGGCCTGGCTCGCCACCGACGCGCTGCGCAACGAAGCCGCCGCGGCCGGCATCGTGCCGCCACCGGCCGACGAGCGCATCGCCTTCCTGCAGTACACCTCCGGCTCGACCTCGCACCCCAAGGGCGTCATGGTGAGCCAGGGCAACATCACCACCAACCTGCGCATGATGCGCACGGCCTGGGAGCTGGATCACACGTCGAACACCGTGTTCTGGCAGCCGCACCACCACGACATGGGCCTCATCCTTGGCCAGCTGCTGCCGGTCATGCTGGGCAACGAAACGGTGCTGATGGGGCCGAACACCTTCGTGCGTCAGCCCCTGATCTGGCTCGATGCGATCTCGCGCTACCGTGCGGTGCTGGCGGGCGGCCCGAACTTCGCCTACGAGCTGGCGGCGCAGCGCTGGCAGCCCGGCCGGCTCGAAGGCTGCGACCTGTCGAGCTGGCGCATCGCGCTGAATGGCGCCGACGTCGTACGCGCCGCAACGCTGGAGCGCTTCGCCGCCACCTTTGGCCCGTTCGGCTACCGGCCCACCACCATGCTGCCGTGCTATGGCCTGGCCGAGGCGACGCTGTTCGTGTCCGGCGGGCCGGTGGGCGAAATGCCGCGTGTGCGCAGCATCGACGCGCACGCGGCCGAGACCGAGGGCCGCGTGCGTGAGGATCTGGGTGCCAGCGGACGCACCGTCGTCGGCTGCGGCCTGCCGTCGGACGAAATCGAGGTCGCCATCGTCGATCCGGCGAATGGCGCGCGGCGCGGCTGCGATCGCCTGGGCGAGGTATGGGTGTCGGGCGACACCAATGCGCTGGGCTACTGGCAGCTGCCGGAGCAGAGCGCGGCCACCTTCGGTGCCGAGATCGCCGGCGAGCCGGGGCGCCGCTACATGCGCACCGGCGACATCGGCTTCATCGGTGCCGACGACGGCCAGATCTATCTGTGCGGGCGGATGAAGGACCTGCTCATCGTCGATGGCCGCAACCTGCATCCGGAAGACGTTGAATACACCATCGTCGAATCGCACCCGCTGATCAAGCCGCAGAGCTGCGCCGTGTTCGAGGACGACCGCGGTGAGCAGCGCCGGCTGGTCGCGGTGATCGAAGCCGACCGCGAACTGAAGCGCGCACTGCCTGAGATCGCCAAGGCGCTGCGCATGCAGGTGCGGCGCGCGGTGTCGGAAGAGCACGGCGTGGCCATCGCCGACATCGTGTTCATCGCGCCCGCGACCTTGCGCAAGACCACCAGCGGCAAGGTGCAGCGCAGCCTGATGAAGCAGCTGCACCAGCAGGCCGCGCTCGACGTGATCGACGTGACGGTGGCGCTCGATGCCGCCTGAGTCCGCCGCCGGGCAGCTGGTGCGCATCTGCGACGCCGGCGCCGGTGCGCCGGTGGTGCTGGCCGTGCCTTACGCCGGCGGCAGCGCACAGTCCTTCTTCGCCTGGAAGCCGCTGCTCGACGGGCAGCTCACGCTGCTGGCGCTCGAGCTGCCGGGGCGCGGTCGCTGCTACGGCCGGTCGATGCCGCCTTCGCTGCTGGCGCTGGCCGACGGGCTGGCGCAGACGCTGGCGGCCGACGGCGTGCAGCCCGACCTGCTGTTCGGTCACAGCCTGGGTGCGCTGATCGCCTTCGAGCTGCTGCGCGCGCTGCGCCGGCGCGGCCGCGCGCTGCCGGCGGCGGCGCTGATGTCGGGGCGCATCGCGCCTTCGCACCCGCGCACGTTCGGCCTGCCGCGCTTCGGACGCGAGGATCTGGTCGAGTACCTGCGCGACCTCGGCGGCACGCCGGACAGCGTGCTGAACAACGACGCGGTGATCGACATGATGCTGCCGGTGCTGCAGCAGGACCTCGAACTGATCGCCGGCTACGACTACGCAAGAGCGGCGCCGCTCGACATCGACCTCACCGTTGCCGGCGGTTTCGACGACGGCCGCGTGCCGCTGTCCGGTCTGCTTGGCTGGCGGGAGGAGTGCGCCGGGCGCTTTGCGCTGCACATGCATCCGGGCGGTCATTTCTTCGTTGAAACCGAGCGCGCCGCGGTGGCTGCACTGTTGTGCGAACTGGCAGCGCGCGGACCTCGCGCCAAGGCGGCCTGACGGTGCACAGGCTTCCCTCGGGCACCGTGCGGGTGTTTGTATCGCCGATGGCAGCCTACGATGCCGTCAGTCTGCGCCAGCTCGAACGCACGGTGCTGGTGCCCGAGGAACAGCGCCGTTCGCGCGCCATCCTGCGCCCGCCCAGTCGCGAGGCCTTCATTGCAGCGCACGCGCTGAAGCGTCTCGTGATGCGCGCACTGCTCGGGCATGCCCCCAGTTTCGCCTGTGAGGCGGGCGGCAAGCCGGTGCTTGCGGGCCATGCGCTGCATTTCAACATCAGCCACTGCGACAGCCACGTCGCGCTGGCGCTGCACAGCAGCGCGCCGGTCGGTGTAGACGTGGAGTCGGTGCCGATGCGGGTGTCGATGCCGCAGGTCATGCAGGCTGCGCTGACGGCGAGCGAACGCTCGCGCGTGATGGCGGAGAGCGACCCCGAGCGCTCCTTCCTGATCCACTGGACGGCCAAGGAGGCCTACGTGAAGGCAACCGGCGAAGGCCTGGCGCGCGGCTTCGACACGCTCACGCTGGGTGCTGGCGCAGGACCGCTTCATCTGCTCGGTGAACGGGTCGCCGCGCACAGTCTGCACTGCCGCTCAGCCCGCGAGCACGTGCTGTCGGTCTGCGCCCTGGGCGGAAAGGGAGACGTGGTGCAGGAGGTGCGGATCGAGTCTGTCATCTGTTCGCTGCGCGGTGTCGAGGTCCTGCGCTCGCGGTAGCGCGGCCGCCAGTCAAAAAAGGATAGGAATGATTCGCACTCCTGTTTGATCGGACTGTGGGATACTTTTGCGCACCCGAATCCGGTCGCTCCAATGACAGATCCCTCCAGCTCTGCCGTCCTGACATCGACGCTGCGCGCCGTGCTGCGCCCGGTGGTGCGCTTGATGCTGGCGCGCGGGGTCACCTTGCCGCTGGCGGTCGAGTTGCTGAAGCGCGTCTATGTGCAGGTTGCGATCGAGAATGCCGGGCGTGACGGACCGGTCACCGACAGCCGGGTGAGCCTGCAGACCGGCGTGCATCGCAAGGACGTCAAGCGGCTGCGCAGTCTGCCCAGCGCGCACGCCGATCTGCCGCGCAATGTGTCGCTGGGTGCGCAACTGATCAGCCGCTGGGTGGGGCAGGCGCCGTGGCGTGATGCGACCGGTGGCGCGCGGCCATTGCCGCGGCTGGCCAGCGCGGGCGGCGATGAGTCTTTCGAGGCGCTGGTTGCGTCGGTGAGCAAGGACATCCGTGCGCGACCCGTGCTGGACGAGTGGCTGCGACTGGGTATTGCCCACCTGAATACGCGCGACGAGGTCGTGCTGAATACCGGCGCTTTCGCGCCGCAGGACGGCGCCGACGAACAGCTCGCGCGTTTCGCGCTGCACGTCGGTGACCACGCGATGGCGGCAGTCGACAATCTGCTCGGTCAGGGCGATTCGTGGTTCGAGCGCGGCGCGCACTATCGCGGGCTGTCGGCGGCGGCGGCGTCGGCGCTGCATGCACGGGCTTCGGAACTGGGTGCAAAGGCCCTGCAATCGCTGGAGCGCGACGCAGGCGCCGGCGCCCGGTCAGCCGACGATGCAGGTCGGCGACTCACGGTCGGCGTCTACGTCTACGCGGAGCACGACAGGCAGCGCTGAGCCTGACGTTTCATTACGCAGTCAGCACGCCCAGATGTTCGACCTGTCCCGCCAATGCGGCGCCGAGCAGTGCGTGCTGGTCGGCGTCCAGATGCACGCCGTCGTGCGGGCTGGTGCTGATCACACGCCCGGCGTCGAAGAAGGCGCAGCCCAGTTCTGCGCACACCGTCCGCAGCGCATCGGCCAGACCGACGCATTTCGTATCCCCGCCAACGAATTTCTGCGCGATCGGGCCTTTCGGCGAACCGATAGGCGGTGGCGCGACGACCAGAACCGGAGGCACCGGCATTCCGGGTTCGATCGGTGTTTCGCGGATCGCGCGCACCAGCGTTGCCGTGCCCTGGGCCGAGTGCCAGGCGGTGTGTGGATGCATGGACTGGAAGTCGTTGGTGCCCAGCATCAGCACCACCAGCGACAGCGGTGAGTGGATTTCGATGCGCTGCGCCAGTCCCGTCAGTCCGTTGCGGCCCGGCTTGAACGGATCGTCCCACACGGTGCGGCGGCCGTTCAGGCAGTCCTCGATCACGCGCACCCGGCGCCGGTCGCCGTTGAGCGCGTTTTCCATCACACCCGGCCAGCGGCGATCGAAGTCCAGCCGCTGCCGCGTGGTCGGCACGATGCCCCAGGACAGCGAATCGGCATAGACGAGTATCTGCTGCATCAATGCCTCCATCAAAAAATTAAATGAATGCGCGGGCAGTGTGACACGTCGCCGATGCTGCGATGCGCAAATGCCGGTCGCGTGCGCCGCGCCTGCGCCATCTCGCGGGCGATCGGTCCTGCCGCGGCGCCGGAGGCGTGATCCCGCATGTTCATGGAATGGCGGGTTCGGGGCAGGGGAGCAGGGTCTGACAATGTTCCATGTCACTGATTCGGTGGCAGTTCCGGGCGCTCAAGGCGATAGGGAGGACGCCGTAAAGTCGGTCGTTGCCTGCACTGGAGGAGAACCGGCGGGCAGCGACTTCCGCCCATCACCGCTGGAGAGATAACGATGACAACGCGCTCGACGAACTTGCCCGACAGCCTGGCCGAGCAGGCCGCCCCACCGGCGCAGCGCGTGGACCTGCGCCGGTCGAATCATCTGCGCATGGGCAGTTTCGGCTTCTGTGCGCTGTTCTTCGCGCTGTTCGGGCTGGCCGCCGCCTTCGAGCTGGTGAACCCGCGAGCCGCCGCGCTGCTCGCCTGTGCCGCCGGCGCGATGATCGCCTTCGCCGATGCGCTCTATATCCGTCAGATGGACCACACGATCGCGCTGATGGCCGACGCGCTGGCCGACAGCGGACGCGATGTGAACGATCTGTCGAGCGAATTCGTGCTGCCGGAAAGTTCGCCGGTGAAGGCGATCAGCAAGCTCATCGCCGAGCGCGACGGACGCGTGCGCGACATGGTGTTCCGCGTGCGCCGTGGCACCTTGGGAGCAGCCTGCCATACCGCCCATCTGACGCGCTCGCTGCGCGATACCGCGGGTCTCGCGCAGTCGCAGCGGGCGCTGGCCGAGCAGGTATTCGCCGCCAGCGAAACCTCGCGCAGCGCGGTCGATAGCGCACGTCAGCACGCCAATGATCTGGACGAGGCGACCACGCGCCACCTGCAGGCGGCGCGCGTGTCGCTGGAGGAACTGCAGTCAGCGGCCGCCCGCGTCGACGAGTTCGAGGCGCGCGTGCAGGCCTTCAACCGTACGGTGCAGCAGCTGCAGAACCAGTCGGCGGAAATCAGCCAGGTGGTGCAGATCATCAGCAGCATTTCCGACCAGACCAATCTGCTGGCGCTGAACGCGTCGATCGAGGCGTCGCGTGCCGGCGAGAACGGCCGCAGCTTCGCCGTCGTCGCCGACGAGGTGCGTTCGCTGGCCGAGCAGGTCAAGGCGGCGACCGAAGGCGTGAGCCAGAACATCGACCGGATGAATCGCCTGGTCGCCGGCACGCGCAGCGAAACCGACGACATCCGCGACCACATCCTGGCGACCGGCGAGGCGGTGCGCCGCGCCTCCGGTCGTTTCGGCAGCATGGTCGGCGAGTACGAGGTGATGGGTGAGCGTATCGCGCGCACCGGCGACGCGATACGCAGCCTGAGCGACACCAACGACCGCATCCATACGCTGGTCAGCGACATCCACACCGGCTGTGACCAGGTGGCGAGCCTGATGCTCGACGGCGAACAGAACCTGACCAAGGTGAGCCGCTCGACCGAACGCATCCAGGATCTGGCCGCCTCGTTCCGCGTCGGCTCCGACCAGCTCGAATCCATCGTCGGCGCGCTCGGCCGTTACCGCGACCAGTGCAGCGCCGCGGTCGCCGGTGCGGCGACCGTGCTGGTCGACGACGACGGCGAGGAGGTCGCGCCGCGCGCCGGTCGCGTTGCCGCGCTGCCCGAGGTCACGCGTGCGCTTGGCGCACTGCGCGGCGAGGTGAGCGCCGTGCGCTACGCGCTGGTGACCAATCCGTCGGGGCAGGTGCTGGGCAGTGCCGGCAGCTGTCCGGCGCCGGCCGACATCGCCCGGCGGGCGGCAAAGAGCGAGCGCGCACTGCTGATGCAGCCCTTCGCGGCCGACGACGGCACGCTGTATTTCGACATTGCCCTGCCTATCCGTCGCGGCAACCGCAACTGGGGCACGCTGCGCGCCGGCGTGCCGGCCGAACTGATGCTGGCCGCGTAAGCGGCCACGACCACCGAGATCGGGAGAACAGCATGCTTTCGCACGAACAGATGCGGCAGGTGGAGCAGGGCGGCCGCACGCAGCACGCGGTCTATGTCTATGAAGCGCCGGTGCGGCTGTGGCACTGGATCACCGTGCTGGCGATGACGGTGCTGATGGCGACCGGCTACTTCATCGGCACGCCCTTCCTGATGCTGCCGGGCGACGACGCAGGCATGTATCTGATGGGCTATGTGCGCTTCGCCCACTTCGCCGCCGGCTACGTCCTCGCCATCGGCTTTGCCGGTCGCATCTACTGGGCGCTGGTCGGTAACGAGCACGCGCGGCAGATCTTCATGCCGCCGCTGTTCAAGCTCGCGTGGTGGAGCGAGGTCATGTTCGAACTGCGCTGGTATTTCTTCCTCGAGGACAGACCGAAGAAGTACGTCGGCCACAACCCGCTGGCCGCAGTGATGATGTTCTTCCTGTTCGTGCTCGGTACGCTGTTCATGATCTTCACCGGCTTCGCGCTGTACAGCGAAGGCGCCGGCCACGGTCACTGGAGCGGCGTCATGTTCGGCTGGGTGCTGTGGCTGATCGGCGACAGCCAGACGGTGCACAGCCTGCACCGGCTCGGCCTGTGGCTGCTGCTCAGCTTCATCGTCGTCCATGTGTATGCCGCGCTGCGCGAGGACATCATGAGCCGGCAGAGCATCATCTCGACGATGATCAGCGGCTGGCGTTCGTTCCGCGATTGACCGGCGCTGCGCGTCGGCGGCGGTGCAGCGCGACGCACGCCAGCACCGCGAGGCCGGCCGCCAGCATCTGCAGCGCCGACGGTTCGGGCACCTGAGCGACGACGACGTTGAACACGACGTCGTCCACCGTCGCCTCGCCCTGCGCCGGATCGCCCGACAGCTGGCCGCCCGCAGCGATGACGATGCGGTGCATGCCGGCGAGCGACAGTGTCAGCGTCTCGAACAGCGAGTCACCCGGGCAGGCGAAGGCGGCGACGCAGCCGGACAGAACGTGGGCGATCTCATTGCCGTCGAGGTCGTAAGCCGTGAGGCCGTTACCGGGAATGTCGACGTCGCCCAGCGTGACGCTGAAGAAGTCGGTCACCGCCGGACGGAACATGTCGGCCGGATCGACGAAGGTGAGCGTGATTCCGCGGAAGCCGCCGCCGTTCAGACTGTTGAGGCCGCTCGCCGCGCAGCAGCCGGCGAAGACGGTCGCCGCGCCGTAATCCGAGCCGATCAGTACACCGCGATCGGCGTACTGCGTGCTGACCACGGTGTCGCGCGGCAGATCTTCGAAATCCAGCGTCACGCTTTCCGAACGGGCCAGACCGCTGCACAGCAGCAGCGCAATCATCAACAGGGCTTTCATTCGAATCTCCGTCCGGTGGCCGTGCCGCAGACGGGTGCAAGAAGCGAGCCGCAT
Source organism: Methyloversatilis sp. NSM2 (assembly GCF_038066675.1). Lineage (NCBI taxonomy): Bacteria > Pseudomonadati > Pseudomonadota > Betaproteobacteria > Nitrosomonadales > Sterolibacteriaceae > Methyloversatilis > Methyloversatilis sp. NSM2. Next base: position 17,560 of record NZ_JBBUKV010000004.1, on the reverse strand, counting down.
TTGCAGGCGGCTGATTAAAATGAAAAATTCTGTGTCGGATTACGCCGCCGGCCAGACGCTGTCAATTCCTTCGACATGCGTCCGCCGGCTGCACGCAGGATCAGGCGCCGTCCGGCCGTACGTTCGGAACACTGCCGTCCGATCGCCCCTTGAGGTAGGCGTACAGGTCATCGAACTTGTCGGCGAGATAGGGGTGACCCGGCATGCCACGCTCCAGCCGGCCATCGATGACTGCGTGCCGTACTTCGTCCTTCGAAAGTCTCTTCAGAGATTCGATCAGCGACGGGCCGACCATGCCCTCCTGCGCTGGGCCATGACAGCGCTCACAGGCGGCCGAGCGCCAGGTCTTCCAGCCCTTCACGATATCGCCGCCGGCGACCGCCGTGCCGTCCGCCGGCGCGGCGCTCGATGCCGGCGCAGGGGCGGGCTGACCGGACGGAATGGGACGTGCGTTCTCCGTGGTGTCGGGCGGGGTCTTGCCGTTCGGCGTGGTCGGCGCGTTCTGCATCGTATCGGCCGGGGACGGCGGCGTCGCGCCCGGGCCCGGCGCATCGGGCAGCGGTGACGCGGCGGGAGGCGAGGGCAGAGCCGGGGCGGCGGTATCCGCCGCGGGTGCGACGGCATCGGCCGACGGCGCGGTGACGGGTTTCGGCGGGTCCTGCGGCTTGTCACAGGCGGCGAGCAGCAGGGCAAGGCTTGCGACGGCGAGATGCGTGGTTTTCATGACGATCCTCCAGTCTGTTGTGGGCGGGAATCGGTTGCTGTCGACGATGTTAGGCCGGATGTGACCGGATGGTGCGCGTTGTAGTCCTGTGCCGACGGTGCGCATGCTTCGTGGCATGCTGCGCCTTCCACAAGAACAGCCGGAGGAGACGCATCCGTGAGCAGACTGTACGACCCGCAGCACCGCAGCTTCCAGGACGAGTTCGGCACCCGCGCGATGGCCGACCGCATCGAGGAACTGGCCTGCCGCACCGAATTCGACGACGACAGCCGGGGCTTCATCGAGGCCATGGACATGTTCTTCCTGTCCACCGTCGATGCGCGTGGCCGACCCACGGTGTCGTACAAGGGTGGCGACCCCGGCTTCGTGCGCGTGGTCGACGAGAAGACGCTGGTGTTCCCCAGCTACGACGGCAACGGCATGTTCTATTCGGTCGGCAACATCGCGCAGAACGCCGAAGTCGGCCTGCTCTTCATCTCCTTCGAGAAGCCGCACCGCATCCGCGTGCAGGGCAGGGCGACCGTGTCGCGCGACGACCCGATGATGGCCTTCTACAACGAAGCCGATTTCATCGTCCGCGTCGAGCTGTCCGAGCTCTGGCAGAACTGCCCGCGCTACATCCACCGCTATCAGCGCGTCGACCGTTCGCGTTACGTGCCGCGTGCCGACTGCGAAACGCCGCTTGCCGAATGGAAGCGCATCGACCTCGTGCAGGACGTGCTGCCTCCGGCCGACGCGGCACGTGCCCAGGCGGCCGGAACGGTTGCGATCGAAGAGTGGATGGAAAAAGTGAAGACCGGCCACCCCGAGGCCTGATCACGCACCGACACGCGCCTGCGTCCGCTCGCAGGCGCACTCAAGCGGCCGCAACCGTCTGACCCGAACACGTGGCAACTTGCGTGTCGCCGCGGGATTGCGGTCGTCCGGCGGTCCCGGCAGATGTGTCCTCCGGCCCGGGTGGCGACAGTCGCTGGCGAGCCGCGCACGCCGCGCGACCTGTCTCGCGGGTCCCGGGTACACCCTCAGGGCGCCTCGCCCTCTTTCCGTTCGACGAATTCCCGGGTGTTTTGGGAGGGGTGCCTGAATCGACCGGGAGTTCCTCACCGCATTGCCGGGGAATCCAAACGACCTCAATTGTGTAATTGAGTGCCGATAGTCCTCGCTCACATACTCGCGCCACGTTTCCGGGGGGTATCCGGAATCGTTCATATATTTGTCATCCAATTATTCCCAAGGCATCGTGATTGCGGTTCTGGACGGCCGTATGTCGTGTCGTGGAAGAAGGGAGGGCAAACAAACAAAGAGCCGAGATTGAGGAGAGGAAATGATCAAGCCATGCGTTGGGGGCGTTTGCAGTCTGTCCGTTCTGTGCCTGATGGGAGCGGTCGGAAATGCATCGGCCGAGGTGATAACGCTACCGTCCGTCAAGGTGGAAGCCGAATCTCTTACCCACGAAACCTATCTGAAGAATGAGTCCACCACCGCCAGTCGTGCCGATCTGACGATCAAGGAGACGCCATTCTCGATCACGGTTTTTCCTAAACGGATCATTGAGGAACAAGGGGCCAGAGATCTTTCGGATGTGCTGAGGAATTCGGCCTCACTCAATCAGGAGAGCAATAACGCCGGCCGGCAACCCGCGTTCCGTTCGCGCGGTTTCCTGCTTAACGATTCATATGGCTATCTGTGGGACGGGCAGCCGCTGTTCGGCCTGCACTCGCCGTCGATCGAACTGATCGAACAGGTGGAATTCTTTCGCGGTCCCGCCTCGTTGCAGTACGGGCGTGCCGAGCCGGGTGGTCTGGTCAACCTGCTGCGCAAACGTCCGACCGACGAGCGGTTCGCGACGCTGCGCCTGAATACCGGGACACACGGCTACAGTCATCAGCATCTCGATGCAGGCGGACGCTTCGGCGAGGACCGCCGTTTCGGCTATCGCGTGAATGTCGCCAGCGAGAATAGCGACAATTATCGCGACGGCATCTACACCGATCGCCTTGTTGGCGGCGCATCATTCGACTGGAAGATTTCTGATTTCGCGAAGCTGACGCTGTTCGCGGATTACGCGAAAATCGATGTGCCCTACGATACCGGGCATGTCATCTACAACGGTCGCCCGGCCGATATTCCCTGGAAGCGCAATCTGGATCTGCGCAACGGTCACCATGATTCGGAGAATCAGACCTTTGGCTACGACCTGAATGTCATTCTGTCGCCGAACTGGAAAATCCGAAACCAGTACACCTATCAGGACTACTACATCGACCGTCTGGAGTCGTCAAAAGCCAACCTGAACCAGAACAATGGCAATTACACATTGCGTCAACGCCGTCAGACCACCGATGCCTACAGCCACAATTTCAGTTTCGACCTGATTGGCGATAACCGGCTGTTCGGCATGCGTCACCGCACGGTGCTCGGCGTGCAGCTGACCGAACTTGACCGCACCCTGTTCGCGAGCAACCAGATCAGTTACGCCAGCAACATTTTCAATCCGGCGACGATCAATATCCTGCCGGTCACGCTCAATACCGCTCCCACGCTCAACGATACGAGCTACGGCGGCATCTATGCCGAGGATTTCATCGGACTGACCGACCAGATCGACTTCATGGTCGGTGTGCGCGCCGACAAGTTCCGTGAGACGACGATCAATCTGTCGGCTGCGACGCCGGTTCGCGAAACGGTCACGGAAAGCGCCGTGACACCACGCTTCGGTCTGGTGTATCGACCGATAGAGCCGCTGTCGCTCTACGTGAGCAGGAGTCGCGGCTTCAAGCCCAACGGGCTGGCGTCGCAGGGGACCAACGCGGGCGAGATACTGGCTCCGGAGCGTTCCGATCAGATCGAAGGGGGCTTCAAGCTGTCGTCGCGCGACAACCGCTTGCAGTTCAATGCCGCGGCTTACGAGATCAAGCGGGAGAACGTGGCCTTCTACGATGCGGGCGACAACTTCACCCGGCTGATTCCGGGTCAGCGCCATCAGGGCCTGGAGTTCGAACTGATCGGCGAGCTGATGCCCCGCTGGCGCGTGTTCGCGTCGTATGCGGTGATCGATGCCGACGTGATCGGCGGCGCCAACGATGGGCGCAAGCCGCAGACGGTGCCGGCCAAGTCGGCACGGCTGTGGACCTCGTACGACTTTGCGGGCGCACTGTCCGGGGTGTCGGTATTCGGCGGTGTGTTCGCTCAGGAAAGCACTTTCGCCGACGCGGCCAACACGGCCGAGTTGCCCGGCTACGCACGCGTCGATGTGGGGGCCACGCTGCGACACCGCGTCGGCGAACGGTCAGTGCTGTGGCGCCTGAACATCGACAATCTGTTCGACCGCCGCTACTACTTCGGCAACAACCTGCTGTCGATCACGCCTGCGCAGCCGCTGACCGCGCGCATCGGTCTGGAGATTCCGCTGTGATCGCGGGCACCCTGCGTCCGCTGCTTGCCGCGTTGGGAATCCTTGCGGCGGCCTCGGCCTCCGCCGCCGGTCCGCTGCCGCTGATCGATATCGAACTGGTCGCCGACGGCAGCACGGTGTTTGCGGGAGAGGGCGGCGTATTCACCGAGTTTCCGTTTGCGCCATCGATGGACGGTGACGCCATCGTGTTCGTGGGTCGCCGTGCCGATGGACGCATCGGCATCCATCGCAGTGTCCGCGGCCGGATGAGCACCGTGGTCGACAGCTCGACCGCGATTCCCGCGGGTCAGGGGCGATTTACCGGCTTTGGCGGCGCCCCGGTCGCCGTCGGCGGCGTGACCGCCTTCAGCGGGCTGGGGGCTGACGGCCAGCAGGGCATCTATCTGGCGGAAGCGGGGCAGGTCCGCCGCATCGCCGATCTGACGACAGTGATGCCGGGCTCTGACCTGCGTTTCGCCTATCTGAAGCGCCCGGCCTTCGACGGTCAGCAGCTTGTCTTCATGGGGCGTGCTTCGGACAAGGGGCGTGCCGATGCCGAAAGTCCCTATCAGGGCAGCTATCGCTACGATCTGCGGTCTCATCGCCTGGATGCCGTCGCGAGTTGGTTGCAATCCGTTCCGGGCGGCGATCAACGCTTCGGCCGCATGGACGACACCTCGACCGCGGGAGGGCGATCGCTGATCACCGCCTACTCGACCGATGGCCGCCCCGGCATATGGAGCGGGGAGGGAGAGCGGCTGGTCGCGCTGCTGGATACCGGCAGTGCGGTACCCGGGCGCGCCGGCGAGACCTTTCTCGGCTTCAACGACGCAGCGTTCGAGCGCTCGTTCGAGACGGGGAACTTCGCCTTCCGTCTGGCAGTGGACGGCAAGGCGCAAAGCGGTGTCTATGCCCGGGTCGACGGTCAGCTGCAAAAGGTGATCGACATCGACGCCGAGTTCTCCGGCGGCGCCGAGAACTTCAGCGGCTTCCGTGCACCGGCCATGCACGGCGATCGTGTGTTCTTCATCGGCGAGAGCCCGAGCGGTCGCCAGGCTATCTACGCATGGCGCAAGGGCAAGCGCTTTCCGGTGATCTCGCGCGACATCGAACTCGGCGGCCGCAAACCCAAGACATTCAAACTCAACCAGGAAGCGGCTGGACCGGAGGGCGTCGCTTTTCACGTCACCTTCGAGGACGGTTCGACCGCAATCTACTATGCGCGCCTGCGAGAGAAGCCGGGCCGCGTCGTACTACTCGACTCGCTTCACGGCCGCAGCGGAGGTCAGGTGCAGGGCGGGCAGTTCGTGGAGGGTGGAGGGTGGACGGTGCTCAACGATCACGATCGCATCGTCTGGAAGCTGCCGCCAATGCCGCCCAACGGCATGCTGGAGGTCGATGTCCGCAACTTCGACCCGCGCAGTCAGCTGACGGCGGACAAGAACATATTCCTTGGGCTTTGGGGCACGCTGTTCCAGAACCACGAAAGGATGGGTCTGCCCGATACGGACAACTGGGAGTTCCGCGTCGGGACCGCACACCCGCAGTTCAAGGTCGAGTACCACGCACGCGGCTTCGGCAAGGCCGCTGAATGGGTGCCGTTCGATGGCCCGTTCGATCCTTCCCACACCTACCGCATCCGTGTCGAGTGGCAGGATGGTCGCGTGCGGACCTCGGTTGACGAGCGGGTGCTGTACTTCGAGGGTTTCACGCATGAAGCGGTCGATCGCTTCAATTACCTGCACCTCGGCACCTCGTCCCATTTCGCCGGCAAGGCCACCCGCGGCCCGGTCTATTCGAACGTCAGATTGATCGCCTTCGACGACTGAGGTCCCGGCGGACGGCATTGCCGTCCGTGCGCGTCATGCCTACAGGCGGAAACGCCCGGTCAGCTCATTCAGACTGCCGGCCAGCGCCTGCAGGTGGGTGACCGAACTGGCGAGCGTATTCACCGCCGACTGGTTCTGTCCGGACATGCTGGCAATGTGCTCGACGTTGCCAGCGATATCGCTGGCGGCGCGGCTCTGCTGTTCCAGCGCCTGGTTGATGGCGCGCACCTCGTCGGCGGCAACCGTTACGGCGCGGTGCGCGACGGTGATGACGCCGGCGGCCGAATCGCTCGACGACTCGGCGACACCGACGGCGTTGCGCCCCTGCGTCAGCGCATCCGACAGGCCGGCGGCACGCTCCGACAGCGAGCGGGTGATGGTGTCGATCGCGGCGGCCGAGGTTCCTGATTTCTCGGCCAGCTTGCGCACCTCGTCGGCCACCACGGCGAAGCCACGACCCTGTTCGCCAGCGCGTGCCGCCTCGATCGCTGCGTTCAGCGCGAGCAGATTGGTCTGGTCGGCGATCTCGCGCACTTCGCGCGTCATTTCGGTGATCTGGCGGGCGTTCTCGACAAAGGCGTCGGCAGCGCCCGACACCTCGTTCATCACGCTTGCGGTGCGGCCGATCGAGCCGCGCAGTTCGGTCAGATGGGTCTGCGCCCGGGTCGACTGATCGAGCGACTCGTCGGCCTGCCGTGCCGCATTGCCGGCGTTGTCCGCCACCATGCGGATGGCGGCGGTCACGTCCTCGATCGACGACGCGGTCGAACTGGCCGCCTGGGTCTGCGCGCTCGACGCGGCGGCAACCCGCTGCGATTCGCTGCCGACCACACCTGAAGCCTCGACCAGCGACTGTGCCGACTGCTTGAGCTGCAGCACCAGCGCGCCCAGATCCCTGCGGATGCGCTCGGCGCTCTGCGCGATCGCGCCCAGTTCGTCGCGTGTCGTGCAGGCGACCGGCTGATGGAAGTCGCCGCTGGCCAGCCGTTCGAGATCGGACGACAGCGTCTTCGCCGGGCCGATGATGGTGCGCTGCAGTGCCCACAGGAAGAGGCCGAAAGCGACGACGACGACGACCGCGAAGGCGGCGCCGGTCAGCATGAGCTTGTTCAGTGTGGCGGCGCGGATCGCCAGCGCCTCGGCGCGCGTGATGTCGCCGGTCAGCGTGTCGATGGCCGACCACTCGACGCCGAGGCCGACCACTGCGGCGACCAGCAGCGCCGCGGTGCCGCCGCCGCAGATGACCAGAAGCTTGTTGCGGATGCTGCGAGAGATGAAGTCCATGAGCGTTCCCGGCGGAAAATTGGTGTGCGGATCAACCCCCGGTTTAACGACCTGTTTCGCGCAAACTTGTGTCGATCGGACGGCGTTTCTGCGGACATTTGACCTATATCAGTCCGGCGTGCCGTGCCGGCGCCGGCCGTCCGGGCGAACCGGCGGCTGTACATGCGGTCTGTCCCGCGTCGCGGCGCGTTCCAGTCGCCGCAGTCTGGGGAGTCATTCATGTATTGGCGCATCTTGCTCATGCTGGCCGCCGCCACAGCCACGCCCTTGAGGGCCGAGGACAGGCCGGCGCAGGCCGGAGATTTCATCGAGGTGTTTCAGGGCCTGTTCGGCGAGCACAGGGGCGAGCGCAAGGGCCACGCCAAGGGTGTCTGTGCGGTCGGCAGCTTCACCGGCAGCGCCGAAGCCGCCCGGATGTTCAGTGCGCCGCTGTTCTCGGGTACGCGCTGGCCGGCGCAGATCCGCTTCTCGATGGCCGGCGGCGACCCGGCGGTCGCCGACAACGCACGTTCGCCACGCGGGCTGGCCGCGCAGTTCGAGCTCGGCGACGGCCGCGTGCACAACATCGCCACGCTGAGCACACCGGTGTTCGGCGCGGCCACGCCGGAGAGTTTCCTCGGCCTGCTGCGTGCCTCGCTGCCCGGCCCGGACGGCCGGCCCGATCCCGACAGAGTGGCTGCTTACCGCGCGGCACATCCGGACACGCTGCCGCAGTTCCGCTGGCTGCAGCAGAACCCGCCTCCGTGGAGCTACGCCAGCGCGCAGTACTTCGGACTGCATACCTTCCATTTCGCGACGGCAGAGGGCGAGCGCGCGGTGCGCTGGCGTCTTCAGCCGCGCGACGGCGTGCGCGGCCTCACCGATGACGAGCGCGGCGGCGCCCCGCGCGACTTCCTCGCCGCCCGGCTGGGCGAGCGGGTGGCTCGCGGTCCGGTCCTGTTCGACTGGATCGTCACGCTCGGTCAATCGGGCGACAGCGAGTCCGACCCCTCACTTGCCTGGCCGGAGGGGCGCACCGAACTGGTGGCGGGCACGCTGTCGGTTACGGCTGTCGGGGGCGACGCGTGCACCGGTCTCAACTTCGACCCGAACGTGCTGAGCGAAGGCATTCGTCCCGGCGATGATCCGATCCTGAAAATGCGCTCGCCGGCTTACGCCATCTCCTTCGGCAAGCGTCTCGGCGGGCGCTGAACCGGCAGCTGCAGCACGTTCATTCAGTCAACAGGCGAGGTTCGCAGCGCACCTCGGTCAGCACCGAGTTGGCGATGAAGCACTGCTCGTGCGCCGCGTGGTGCAGCGCCGTCAGCTCGGCAGCCGTCGGTGCGCCCTCTCCGCCGAAGTGCACCGACGGCCGCAGCGTCACCCGCGCGATATACATCCTGCCGTCGGCGTTGCGCGCAAGTTCGCCCTCGGCCGCGTCCTCGTAACGATCCACGACCAGCCGTTTGAGCGCCGCCAGTTGCAGGAAGGTGAGCATGTGGCAGGCCGCCAGCGCGGCGACGAACGCCTCTTCCGGATCGACCGCGTCCGCCGCGGAATAAGGCAGCGGCACCACATGCGGCGACGACGAGCCGGCCACTTCGACGCCGCCGTCGAAGCGGATCAGGTGACGGCGACTGTAGCGCTTGTCGATGAAGGGCTGGTCCCCGCGGGACCAGACGATTTCGGCGGTGTGAAGTGACATGGCGGCGGTAGTCAGAAGCCGCAAAACTGTTCTTCGCAGGGAATGCCGTCGCCGTCGCCGTCCATCTTGGGATCAGGACAGTTCTGCAAGAAGTATCGCGCCTCCGCGCAGGACGTCATCTGGCTGCAGTGCTGACGGCCGTCACAGCGAAAGCTCTCGCTCGAGAGACGAACGGGAGTTGCGTCGACCACCTTCGCATTACGCGAAGGAAATCGTTGCGCGTACTCGTGGTAGATCACCCAGCCGAAACCTGCGATGAATGCGATCGAAGTGAGCGTGCCGAGCAGCCCCGATCCGCTTCGTGTGGACTGTCGGGGGCTGTCGCGTCGTGTCGCCGTCACACGAACCGGGCGCTCGACCACCGTTGCCCGCTTGCGTCCGCGTTCGTCGGTCGCAATGTCGAACAGCAAGGTTTCACCGACAGCCGGTCGTCGTCCATCGCGCGGAAAAGCGGAAACATGCACGAAGACCGGGTCGCCGCCGGAACGCGGTTCGATGAAGCCGAAGCCCCGGTCGTCCTGCCACTTCGTCAGTTTGCCTTCGATGCGATTCATGGCGGCTCTCGGGAGGGGCAATTGCAGATGAACGCATCATTATGAGCGTGGCCCACAGTGCCGGGAAGTGGCGTCCTGCCCGCTTGAGCGATACCGGGTCGACAAGACGGCCGCATGATCTCACTGCCAGCGGCAGCCGCGCTCGTAGATCAGCGGCTCGTCCACCAGCACCCCTTCGGCGACCGTGTCGTGCTGCATTGCGTCGATCAGCACCGGACGTCGCGGCGCACCGTCCATCCGTAGCAGGTAGCGGCCGCTGGCGGCCAGGTCGGCGTGCATCAGGTAGCACTTCAGGTGCTGCGGAAGGAAGGGGAAACCATAGGGCACGTCACTGAGCCACAGCACGCGCTCGCCGGGATGCAGCACATAGCTGAAGGCGCGGGCGCGGCTGGACACCTGCACGCCCGGCAGCGGCTTCTCGTCGACCGCGCGCAGCAGCACGGGGTGGTCGGTATCGATGTCCAGGCGCACTGCGCCGGTGTCCGCCAGTTCGGCACCGTCGACCGGCACGATACCGCGGGTCAGTGCGACGCAACCGTGCAGTGCGACGGTCAGTGTCAGCAGAACGAAGCGGTGGAATCGCATCGCCGGGTGTGCTCAGCCGCCGCGCTGACCAAGCAGCCGCAGCGTCTGGCCGTCCGGCCGCCCATCGTAGAAAGCCGCCAGCGCAGCGCGGAAGCAGAGCTGGTCCGGCGCCACCTCGGCGAACAGGGTCAGGCAGGAGCGGAACTTCAGCGCGTCGACCTCGCCGAGGATGTCTTCCGGGCGCCGCCCGGCGTGGGCGAGGACGGCGTCGACGCATTCGACCAGTCGTACGCCCAGCAGCGGGTGCGCGATGTAGGCGGCCGCTTCGCTGCGGTCGGCGATGCCGTACTCGCGCGCCATCTGGCTGCGTCCGAGGTCGCGCAGCTACGGCAGCACGTACCAGATCCAGTGCGTGCGCTTGCGGCCGTCACGCAGTTCCTGCAACGCCTGCGTGTAGTCGCGCGCCTGGGCCTGGACGTAGCGGTCGAGTGGATCGGCTGCGGGCGGATTCATGTGCGCGATTGTGCGCCGACGAGGCCCTGGACAGTCGTTACCTTGCTGCGGCGCTCGCGCGGAAAACGGATGCTCTGGGGATCGAGGAAATCGAGCACGTCCACCAGCGCGTTCTGCAACGCGACCAGCCGTGGGCGGGCTGCGGCCGGATCGGCGCTCAGTGCGCGCACGTCCTTACGCAGATTCTCGACCAAGGGGTCGTGGCCGACAGCCAGCCGGTCGAGGAAAGTGGCGTAGCCGACGCACGATGGCCCGCGGGCGTCCTCGACAATCATGCGTTCGCCTATCGCCCGCTGCTCGCCAGCGAAGACGCGGAACAGGCGCGAATGGCGGTCGGTCTGGAAGGTGCCGGTAAGGTCGTCCTGGATCTTCGCCAGACGTCGGGTTGCTTCGTCCTGCCCGAGATCGATGTACTGGATGTCGCGGCGGACGATTTCGGTCCAGGCGAAGTACTGGGCGATCAGGAATGCGGTGTTGTCGATGACGTAGGCGCGCTCACGTTCGTCGCCGCGTTCAAGATGCACTGCCAGAAGGTTCTGCTGCAGGATGTTGTACAGCCTGCTTTGCAGATCGTAGGCCGCTCGCGCAAGCGGCTCGCGGTAGCGGGCGGTTGCACGTTCGGCATCGAAGCGGCGTTGTTCGGTGACACGCAGGCCTTCGAGATCTGCCGCCAGCCGGGTGGTCCTGACCTGGCCCCACAGTGCAATCGCGGCGGACGCCAGCGCGACCGCGGCCGAGATCAGGGCGAGGACCAGTTCGATCTGCATGCGTCCGCTTCCTCCGGTCGATACTTGCGAGTGCAGCGGGGCTCCGTTGCCGGCGCGCAGTGGGCCCCCTACCGCCTGATCGTCCGGCGACGCAGAGCGACAGCGATCAGGGACAAGCCGCCCGCGAGCAGCACGGCGGCAGAAGGCTCCGGTACGGCACTGACCCAGGCTATCGGTTGTGCAGAAGCGAGCGTGACGCCATCCGGCAAGGTCATGCGCAGGCTGATGGTCGAGGTCGCGTCGATCGTGGCGAGCGAGTCGTCGTCGACGGTGACCGATCCGGAGAACTCAAACTCGAAGTCCGCCCGGCCGCCGGGGGCGATGGTCAGCTCGCCGAAGGACATGCCGTAGTCGATGCCGCCGATCTCGTTGGCGCGTACGTCGAGCAGTGCATTGCCGGTCGTACTGGCGCCGGGCAGCAGGGTGCCGCCAGCACCCAAGGGCGATTCGAGGTAGGTCTGACTGAACAGGCTCTGTCCGCCGCTGCCGGTTGTTCCGCTGACCCGGAAGAAACCGCCCACCATGCGTTGCACACCGGAAATGCCGCTGCCCAACGAATGCGAAAGCAGCGCGTCGACATCGACCGCTATCGACCGCGCGGCGAAGGTGATCGGCACATCCCCCGGATTGGCGACGCTGAAGAAGAAGCCGACCGACGCCTGCCCTCCACGGACGCCGCCGCCCGCCGGTCCGGTCGTGTAGAGCTGGCCGACACCGCTGCCGAGGTCGAACTGCGCCGCCGATACGCCGACGTCCGCCTGCGCCGACCAGGCGTCGCGATCGTCGATGGCGGCCGCAGCGCCGAGGCTGGAATCGAAGGCGTAGGCGCCGGCCTCGGTGAACGACAGGTTCAGCAGCGGCGCCGCGGCCCGAACGGGTGTGGCGATCAGCAGGCTGGTGACAGCCAGTGCAGCGAGCCAGCGGGGGCGGACGGGCATGATCGGTCTCCTGTTGTGCGGGCCGGCATCGCATCGTCGATGGCGGGCGCAGCGCGATGACTGAAACCTAGTTATGTACCGCCGATCATGTCAAGGAAATGAACCGTTCGAGGCCCGATGTCGTTGCGCGGTCGTCAGCGCTTCGCCGCGCGCGCCTGCCGCTGTGTCCGTCGAGGTAGAGCCAGGGCACGCCCAGCCCGCCATTGCCGTGGTCGTCACCGGGTGCGAAGAAACCGACGCCGTACAGACCGTAGCCGTCGGCATAGAAGATTTCGCCGGACGGCGCCGTCCAGCCGCGGCGGGTGGCTTCGGCACGGGCCAGTCCGAGCACCGTTGCGAGGTCCAGCGTCGGCTCGATCGGCTGGTCGGGCGGCTGTGCGTCATGCTGTCGAAGGGATTGGGGCTCAGTGTCGGCAGCAGGCCGGTCGAGCCGTCGCCCGCGTGACTCCAGAAAATCCCTAGCGGGCGGAGGGTGATTTGCACTGGAGCGACCGTGCCCGGCGGCCCTACGCTGCAGGCCTGATCTTCCCGGATGTGCCCTCATGTTCCGTATCGCCCCTGTTGCGCTGGCATTCGCCGGCGCGTTGTTCAGTGCGGTCTCGATCGCCGCCTCGCCCTGGGCTGGCGATCTGGCCCCGATTGCCGCCGCCGACTGGAACCGCGCCCGCGCTGCGCACCTGCTCGAACGGGCGGGCTTCGGCGGTACGCCGGAAGAGATCGACGCCCTTGCCCGCATGACCCCGGCCCAGGCGGTGCGTCGCATGGTCCATTTCGAGGGCGCGCCGGCCGTGGCACTGCCGCCGTTCGAGCATTCGGGGGTGTTCGAGGCGGGGCTGGACCCGTTTCCCGCCAGCCGTCCGGCCACCACCGACCTCGCGCGCGACAGCGGCGAGGCGCTTGGCGTAACGGTCAAGGCGGGCGGCAACCGGCGCATGCAGCCGGTGGTGAACAAGTTCTTCTACTGGCTGCGCGCGAGCAAGCTCGAAACCGACCGCGTCGCCTACTGGTGGGCGAACCGCATGCTCACGTCGCCGCGCCCGCTGCAGGAGAGGATGGCGCTGTTCTGGCACGGTCACTTCGCCACCAACGAAGACAAAGTGCGTGACTACCGCAAGATGCTGAACCAGCTGGAACTGTTCCAGAACCAGGGCCTGGGCAGTTTCCGCACGCTGATGATCGGCGTCGCGCAGGACCCGGCCATGCTCTCCTTCCTCGACGCCGCGGTGAATGTGAAGGGCGCGCCGAACGAGAACTTCGCGCGGGAGATCATGGAGCTGTTCACGATGGGCGTCGGCCACTACAGCGAACACGACATCCGTGAAGCGGCGCGTGCCTTCACCGGCTGGAACTACCAGGGTGTCGCCTTCCACGTCGACGCGGCGAAGCACGACGGCGGCGCGAAGGAGGTGCTGGGCCGGCGCGGCAACTACGACGGCGTGCAGGTGATCGACATCATCCTCGACCAGCCGGTCACGCCGCGGTATCTCGCCAGCAAGCTGTACCGCCACTTCGTACGCGAGGATGTCGACCCGGCGCTGGCCGAGGAACTGGGCCGGCGGCTGAAGGCGGTCGATTACGACATCGCCGCCTTCCTCGAAATGCTGTTCATGTCGCGCGATTTCCACGCGCCCGAATCGGTGGCGACGCGCATCAAGGGGCCGGTCGAGCTGGTGGTGTCCACCTACCGCAAGCTGGGCCTGACCGAAGTGCCGGGCGTGCCCGATTTCAATCAGACCACTGCCGCGCTGGGCCAGCGTCTGATGCACCCGCCTACGGTGGCTGGCTGGGCTCAGGGCCGCAGCTGGATCACGCCGGGTCTGCTGCTGGAGCGCGGCAATTTCGCGCTCGACGTCGCGCTGCCCGACATCAACTACATCCCGGGCGACCGCTACCCCGGCGCACAGGCCGGCTACGAAATCCGCGACATCCACGAGCGCGTGCGCAGCGGCCTCGACCTGAGCACGGCCACCAAGCCCGGCGGCGCGGATGGCGGTGTCGACATGATGGCGATGTCGAGCATGAACGGCGATCGCAACGAGGACTTCAACACGCGTTACGGCAGCTACCGCGGCTGGCAGATGGCGGTCGAGCGCGTGAAACCGATTCCGCGCACGGTGGCCCGGCTGGATCTCGCCGGCATGGTGCTGAAGGCAGGCTGTCGCACGCCGGAAGAGGTCGTCACCTACATGGAAGGTCGCTTCCTGTCGGTGCCGCTCGACGGCGCCACGCGCAACAAGCTTGCGGCCTTCCTCGAAAAGGAACTGGGTACGCGCGACCTGCCGGCTGCGGCCAGTTACGCCGAAGATCCGCTGCGCCTGCTGCTGCACGTGCTGCTGAGCCGTCCGGAATATCAACTGGGTTGAGGCGAGGGCAGGGCGGACGCAGGGACTTCCCGGCGTCAACTTGCCGTTCCTCTGGAGAAAGCACATGAACATCGATCAGAAACGCCGCCGCATCCTGAAGGCCTCCGCCGGGCTCATGATCCCCGGCGTATGCGGCACCATCGCGCGTGCGGCTGCTGCCGCCGAAGCGCAGGACCGCATCCTCGTCGTCTTCGAAATGTCCGGCGGCAACGACGGCCTGAACACCGTCGTGCCCTACGCCGACGACCGCTACTACCGGCTGCGGCCCAACATCGGCATCCGCCCGGACAAGCTGCGCAAGCTCGACGAGCACTTCGGCCTGAACCCCGGCATGGCCGGCTTCGAGCGGCTGTGGAAGGACGGCCAGCTGGCCATCGTGCACGGCTGTGGCTACGACAACCCGTCGTTCTCGCACTTCACGTCGATGGCCTACCTGCACACCGCCGCACCGAACAGCGGCGACGACTACGGCTGGGTCGGCCGGCTGGCCGACACCATGTCGCCCACGCCGCAACCGAACTACCTGCTCAACATCGACGCCACGCAGTCGCTCGCGGTGCGCAGCCGCATCCACACGCCGGTGGTGTTCGACGAGCCGGAGCGTTTCATGCGCAGCGCGGTGCACCCGACGCGCGCACTGCTCGACGACGTGAGCGTGGCGAGCACGGACAACCCGTCACGCCGCTTTCTCGAACAGGTGGCGGTCAGTGCGCGCGAATCGTCGCTGGCGGTGCGCGAGGCGTGGTCGAACTACAAGACCAACCAGGATTACGGCATCGCCCCGCTGGGTCTGCCCAAGGTGGCCGCCTGCATCGCCGCCGGTCTGCCGACGCGCCTCTATTACGTCGGCTACCGCAACAACGCCTTCGACACCCACGTACAGCAGGCTGACCTGCACCAGCGCCTGCTCACCTACACCTCGGACGCGATCAGCGGCTTCCTGCGCGACATGGAACGCCTGGGGCAGGCTGACCGCGTGAGCCTGCTCATCTTTTCCGAGTTCGGCCGCCGGGTGCCGGAGAACACCAGCCTGGGCACCGACCACGGCACCGCCAACGTCATGTTCTTCGCCGGCAAACAGGTGAAGGGCGGCCACTACGGCACGCCGTCCGACCTCGGTGCATTGGACGCCGGCGACAACCTCGTCCACACCACCGACTTCCGCTCGGTCTACGCCAGCGCCATCGACGGCTGGCTGAAGCTGGGCGCGGCGGACAAGGTGCTGAAGGGGCGTTTCGCGCCGGTGCCGGCCTTCGGCTGAGCCCGCCCGGTCTTCCGGTGCGCTGCTTTCAGCGCTGCCGCTCGGTAGTGCTTCGCCGCCGGGTCGCCCACAGGCCGGCCGCGCCGGCGCTTGCCAGCAACGCGGCAGTCGATGGCTCGGGTACCTCGTTGGGCGGCCGGAAGTCGAAGGTCGCCGAGAAGGCGAGGTCCTGGCCAGCCGTGAATCGCCATTGACCGGAGAGCAGCTCGTCGAGATCGCTTTCGGCATCCCAAGGAATGTTGTAAGCGCCGCCGCCCAGATCCGTATTCGCGGTCGCGAGGCGCAGGCGCGAATCGTCCGGGATGCGCAGTTCGAAGTTGGTGGCGAACAGGAACATCATGTAGGTGCTGCCCGCCGTCACTTCGGCGTCGATGTCGAAGGTGTAGGTGTCGAAGTCCATGCCTGCCGTCAGCGGCACCGTCACCGGCGCGCTCGAATAGAGCAGCGGGCCGACGACATAGCGCGTGAACGGGTTGTACTGCACCAGATGTGCGGTGAATTCCACCGGGACGGCATTGGTGTTGCTGCCCTTCAGCGCGTCACTGAGCAGGAAGGTGAAGTCGAGCAGGCGGTTGCTGCCGGTCGGTGCCACCAGGAACTGCCCCCAGCCGGAGAAGCCGGACGAACCGAAGTCGCCGATGCTGCTGCTGCCGTCCCACGACGACAGCGTGCTCACGACGATGGGCGCAGCCAGCGCCGGCGTGCCGCCCGCGACGCCGAGCAGCAATGACGCGATCAGAACGATTCTCTTCATGTGGTGATCTCCCGGTCAGAACGGTCCGCGACCCGCTGTTGCCCGCAGGCGCAGCGCAGTCTGGCCGGAGGCGGCGCCCACGATCACGCGGACGCGGCTTCCGGAGTGCGGCGCTCATTCTGTTCGGTTGGCTCGCCTCAACGCAATACGCATATGCGCGTAGTGCGCGCCGGAGGTGGCGGTGAGCTGGCTGGGCGTTCAGCGTGCGTCCGGTTCGCTCCGGTTCGACGTCATGTAGGCGATCAGCGCCATGCGCATCGCCTCTTCGACCGACATGTCGACCTTGGTCACCCAGGCGCGCGGCACGAACACGGTGTAGCCGCCGATCATATAGCCCATGGGCAGGTACACCGCGACCTGGTCCTCCAGTTCCGACAGCCCTGCAGGCAGTCCGTCCATCGATTGCCGCGTCACCAAGCCGACGATGCCCATCTCGTTGCCGGGCATGCGCAGCAGCACCACTTGCTGCGCCGATTCGCCGTTATGCGGCGCGAAGTAGTCGGCGAAGTTCTTCAGCGACGAATAGATGCTCTTGACCACCGGCAGATTGGTGAAAGGCAGTTCCACCAGCGACAGCAGGCGCCCGGTCTCCGGTCGCGACACCAGCATGCCCAGGCCCACGATGAGCACGGCGCTCAGCGCGATGCCCAGGCCGGGCAGATAGAAGTCACCGGTGATCGGCCGCACCATCATCATCGCCAGACTTTCGGTCCAGGTGACGAACAGCACCAGCACATAGATGGTCAGCGCCAGCGGCAGGAAAGTGATCAGGCCGCGGAAGAAATACTGGTAGAGGCGATGCTTGTTCATTGCAGGTGATTCGGGATGGAGGCGTGCGGAGCATACCGTGTGCCGCAGGCGCATGCCGGTCCGGCCGCGGATCGGGCGCAATCCCTGTAGATACTGTTATCCGAGTCAAGCACCGTGAGCGGTTGGGTCAAAAGGTTTGCCGGATCGGAGAACGCCAAAG
>NZ_JBBUKV010000003.1:0-15834 GCF_038066675.1 Methyloversatilis sp. NSM2 | reverse complement strand
GACGCGGCATCCACCTGCTCGTCCCGAGGTGCCCCTCGGGAGGTAAAGACAATACAAGGAGCGGCCTTGGCCGCGACAGGGCCGCCGCAGTCCGCCGGCTTCGCTACAGGCTGCGGTCGCGGTCGGAAGACCGCTCCTACAAGATACTGATCCGGTTGCGGCACGGTCTGCCGTACGCCTTCCATTGCGCCCCGTCACACCCGGGTGATGACCACCTCCAGGTATTCGCTGGGCACCACCAGCGCATCCGCACCGCCGACATTGAGTTCATCCAGCAGGGCGAGGATGTCGCGCTCCAGTGCCGGGCGGACGTCTGGCGCCACGGCGCCGAAGGCCTTGTGGATCGGACCGTAGAAGGCGCGGAACACCTCCAGCCAGTGGGCGGACGAGCGATAGCGGAAGACGAAATGCCGGCGCTCGCAGCGCATCTGTGCGGCACGGGGACCGAACAGCTCGACGATGTGCGGCTCGGTGCCCCACAGCGAGGGCGACTTCACACCTTGCGGCGGCGGCACGTAGGCGCCGATGATCTTGAACAGACGGCCGATGAAGCCGCCGGGCGTCCAGCTGGCGAGCGCGATGCGGCCGCCGGGCCGCACCACGCGCAGCATTTCGCCGGCCGCCGTGGCGTGGTCGGGTGTGAACATGACGCCGAAGGTCGACATCACGACGTCGAAGCTCGCGTCATCGAAGGGCAGCCGCTCCGCGTCGGCGACCCGGAACTGCACGGCCAGACCGTCCGCGGCGGCGCGGAGGCGGGCCTTGTCGAGCAGTGCCTCGACATAGTCGGTGGAGGTGACGTCGGCGAAGCGGCGCGCGGCGGCGAGGGTCGCGTTGCCGTTGCCTGCGGCGACGTCGAGCACCTGTTCGCCGGCGCGCAGGTCCGCCGCCTCGGCGAGTGTTTCGCCAACGATTTGCAGCGTGGTGCCAATGACGGCATAGTCTCCGCTTGCCCAGGTGGCATGCTGCCGTTGTTTGATGGCGTTGAAATCCGGCGCGGTGACTTGGGTTTCGAGTACGGCTGACATGGTGATCTCCTCAGGATGTTGTGGGGTGCGCCGCACCTGCCACGGCCCGATGGGCGTGTGCGTATTTCTATGCGTGTGGCGTTGTGCGACGACGGGACCATTCTTCCTGCAGGGGCCGGTGGGCGATTCACCGCATGTCGTTGAAACTTGCTCGCGGCTCCGCGATTGCGCGATCACTTGATCGTGTGTCCGCGCCGATTGATCGGGACGCCGCCGGGGAGGGGTCATGCAAGGCGATCCGTTGTCCGATGTGCTGACCAGTGTGCGTCTGCGCGGCGCGATCTTCTATTACGTGAGCTGCGACGATCACTGGGTGGCCGACACGCCGCCGTCGCCGGAACTGGCTGACGCACTCAGCCCCGGCGCCGAGCACGTGATCGCCTATCACATGATCCTGCGGGGAAACGGCTGGGTCGGCATGGAGGGTCAGGCGCCGGCCAGGCTGCAGGCGGGCGACATCGTCATGTTCCCGCGCGGCGATGCTCACGTGCTGTCCAGCGCGCCCGGCATGCGCGCGGCCGGCGGCGATCAGTCCTGGCGCGCAACGACGCGCGACCACCCCCAACCGGTCCTGATCGCCCTCCACGACGGCGTGTGTGAGCTCGATGCCGAAGTGCCCTCCAGTCGCGCCAGCATCACGATGGTCTGCGGCTTCATCAGCTGCGACCTGAAGCCCTTCAACCCCTTGATCCAGGCCCTGCCGCCGATGCTGCACCTGCCGTCGAGCGGGGTCGGCGCCTGGGTGGCACCCATGCTCGAACAGGCGGTTGCCGAGTCACGCCACCGGCGGGCGGGCAGCGCGGCGGTGCTCGAGCGCGTCAGCGAAATGGTGTTCGTCGATGCGGCGCGCCGCTGTCTCGAAGCCCTGCCGGAAGAGGGCGGCAGCGGCTGGCTCGCCGCGCTGCGCGATCGCTACATCGGCAAGGCGATCGCGCTGATGCACGCGCGCCCGGCGGAGGACTGGACGGTGGATGAACTGGGCCGACAGGTCGGCCTCTCCCGCTCAGCGCTGCATGAGCGTTTCGTCGATTGCGTCGGCATGCCGCCGATGCAGTACCTCACTCACTGGCGCATGCAGCTGGGCGCCAATCTGATGCGCGAAGGGCAGGCATCGGTCGCCACCATCGCGCAGGAGATCGGCTACGAATCCGAGGCGGCGTTCTCGCGGGCGTTCAAGCGACTGACGGGCCAGCCGCCGGCGACATGGCGGCGGGCGCAGCGCGGGGCGGGGTAGTGGGAACGCTCCTCACAACGTCGCCACGTGAGACTCGACAACGCAGTGCTCGCGGAGGAGTCAATCGTTCTGGTCATCGCGGCTCAGAAGTACCCTGAGCATGCGTTCAGGATTGGCGAGGAAATTGCGCGTGACGAGGTAATGCTCCGTGTCCTCGTATGCGACCTCCTCGATGCCGTCTGCAGTGAGCTGGAGGATGCGCGCATCGGGGTAGGCCATAAGGATAGGCGAATGCGTGGCCATGATGAACTGCGCGCCTTCGGTTACCAGGTCATGAATCCGGGAGAGTACCGCCAACTGGCGCTGGGGAGAGAGCGCCGCCTCGGGTTCGTCGAGGATGTACAGACCCTCGCCGCGGAAGCGTTGAGTCATCAGGGTGAGAAAGGATTCGCCATGCGACTGTTCGTGCAACGAGCGCCCGCCGAATCCATCGATGACGCGCGCGCCAGCCATTGGCTCGGCGTCGAGATTCTCGATCTCCGTCGCCACATTGAAGAAGCTCTCCGCACGAAGGAAGAAACCGTCCTTGGGGCGGCGGACGCCTCGGGCGATACGCAGGAAGGCGTGAAGTTCCGAGTGCGACGCGCGCGTGCCGAAGTTGAAGTTGCGGCTGCCGCCCTCGGCATTGAACCCGAGCGCGACCGCGATCGCCTCAAGCAACGTCGACTTCCCCGAGCCGTTCTCGCCCACCAGGATAGTCATCTTCGGATGAAGATCGATCTGTTCGAGCGCACGGATCGCCGGCAGCGCAAACGGATAGCGATCAAAGGAATCGACCTTGTCGCGCTGAAGGGAAATCCGCGAGACGAACTGACTTGTGATCATGGCGTCGAGGTTTGCCGGTGGGGGAGGTGGCTGGAGTTTGGCATGCGAAGGAAAACTTCCGGGCTGCTCTCTTGTTACCCGACAGCCCAGGATGCCTGCGTGACGCTCTTGGTGCCTGCGCGCGGGAGAGCGTTCGGGCAACGCCCGCGAGAGGATCGGGAAATGTTGCTCCGTCCCCCGTTGTAACTGTTGTTACGCGAGCCTGGCCGCAGCATCGTGATCTATCATGACGCATCAAGATGAATCCTGACGGAGGCGACATGTCCGCCCAGACTCGCGAAAAGTTCTCATCTCAGGCCTCGCCCGAAGTGCTCGCCGCGCTGAGGCAGATTGCCGAATCCGAAGGCCGGCAGTTCCAGGTGGTGCTGGACGAAGCCCTGCGCGACTATATCGAGCGCAAGGCACAGGGCCGGCCGCGCAGACATGTCATGGAAGCGTTCGCGGACAGCCTCGGCGAATTCGACAGTCTGTACCGCGAGCTTGCCAAGTGAGTGCCAAGTGAGTGCCAAGTGAGCGCCAAGTGAGGGCACGGGATTACCTGACCCTTGCCGACGTGCTCGCGCTGCACGCCATGCTGATTCAGCGATATGGCGGCAGCCCGGGCCTGCGTGATGCCGGAGCACTCGAATCCGCGCTGTTCCGCCCGCAGTCCGGCTACTACGAAGACGTCGTGGCCGAAGCTGCGGCGCTGTTCGAAAGCCTCGCCATCAACCACCCTTTCATCGACGGCAACAAGCGTGTCGCCTTCGCCGCGACCGACGTCTTCCTGCGCATCAATGGCTGCCGTCTGAAACAGTCACCGGACGCCGTGTTTGCCCGGATGATGGACATGTTCGACGCCGGCACCTTTGACATCGCCCATCTGGAGCCGTGGTTACGCGGCATCATCGCCCGGCCGGAATAGCGCGTGTCGGAAACGCTCACTGTTTGCGTTCGCGGCGTACAACCTGACCCGACTGTTGAATCCGATGCGGCGGGCGGCGACTGCATAAGGACAAGTGCGTGCGCCGTCCTGCAGGTCGCGGCAGATTTACGCCCCAGGCGCCAAATGCACCATCATCGGGCCGAGGTCTCCGTGAGGCGGTCGGTGCGCGGAGCCGGGGCTTCCGGCGACGCCGCGAGACGCGGCGGCTGCATCGATGTCGAGGGTTCCCGTGGGCCTTGCGGCTTCGTCCAGCGAGACCACATAAGCCGAGCTGCTGCCAACCGTGGTCGCGCCACTACCTTCTGACGCGTCGTCTCCGCTAAGCGGCGACGAAGGCAAGACTGTCGGCTCCACCGGGTCCTTCGCGTTCCCGTCAAAGGTGAGATACGGAGGCTGCATGCACTTCAACGAACGCAGCTTGATTGCTCGTCGACGCGGCGGCGAACTGGCTAGCCGCACGGCGGCCTCAACCGCCTCCCCGAGAAGCTTGGCGTAGGCGCGCATGCGCCTCTGCCGGTGGTCCTCGACAGGAGGGTAAGGTATGAAGGAACCGCCGCTTTCGAGCGCCATATCGTTCGCAAAGCCAAGGGCAACGTCCAAGAGCATCTCTTGATTGCAGCGAGGGTGGCGAAAGCTCGCTTCGACGATGTGCTCCAGGAGTTCTGCGAACGCCTTGAACTGAGTGGGGTGCCACGCTTGTAGTTTGAGGAACTCGAACGCAACAGACACTGCCGACACAAACTCAGTAGAACTGGAAGCCAGGTAGTCCTTGAACCGCTGAAGCCCCTCGGTAAGCGCATAGCCTCCTTGCAGGCACATGAATACCAGATCGTTCGCGCCGAGAGAGACGAAGCTGCGATTTCGCAGAAACATGCGGACGACAGCAAACGTGTACTGTTGATACTCTAGCTTCCCGCGCTCTTCGGCGTACCGAAGCACCTCTTGTGGCCACACCGACCTGAGCTGCGCGGCGCCGAAACCGAACTGCGCAAGTCGTCCGTCCACAGTAAACAGAGTCGCATTCTTCTCCACGGTCAGGAGCAGCGCCGCGAGTTCCTCGTCTTCAAGAACGTCCTGCGCTTGCTCAAGGTCTGCCGGAAGCTCTTCCGGGCCATAGGCAGGGACTATCACACAGTGCTGTCGGACTGCGTCAACCATGCTTTGAATGAATTCCGTCTGCCGCTCCCTGTCCTGGTTCGTGTGCTCGACAAACCGCATGGTGCCGTTGTCATCGAACAATTGTCCGTCGGAGCGTTCGAGCTTTGCCTCTTCAAGTCGAGCCTCGAGAGTCTCAACGGCTTTCGTTGAGATGTAGACACGAGGTAGGGCTGTCAGGGCTGCAAGGCAGTCAAGCGACGCCAGCTCGGCAACGGTCGCGGCATCAACCACATACTCGACGTCGGCCCGCTGGAGCAGTTCGACAGCAACCTCCCGTTGCTCCTTGGTACCCGCACACACGAACAATGGAGGTGCGTCAGACGGCCACCCAGAAACCATATCGACCACGCTTCTCCCGAGCAGTTTGCCCAAAATTCCCAGCGTGATAGGGCTATCCGCGTACGCTTGGAGCGCTCGTCGCGAGTGTTCCGACTGGCGCTTCAACATGGCGTGAACGTGGCTGAAGTCGACGCCTTTGTCGCTCTTCGGGATCGGCACGGACATCAACGGCAAGTTCGAAGCAACCGGCGAGTTGACCCGTTCCTCCGCAGTGTGAAGCAGCCGCCGGAACGTGCTCGTCACCCCCTCGACAACAAAGCGCTGCTCAGTTCCGAAGGGCCCGGGCAGAGAGACTTGCTGGCCTACGACCGCGCCCCGAAGTGCGCGGGCTGTGTTACTTGACGGCGCCACAATGCCTTCGCGGGCAGGGAGGTTCGGCAAGCCCTCCGGGTCCAGCGAAAGTGTCACTGTCTCGCCCAGTTCGTTCTTGAGCGTCACGGCGGCCCCTGGCTGAACTTCCGTCAGTTCTTCTTCCATGAACGGAAGCTCTTGCGGCCCGGCCACGATGGCAATGAAGTAGGCGGAGGCTGCGTCTACATCGTCGAGGTTGCGACGAAACATGACATAAAGCCGGAGCATGCCTATCTCTTTGCGGCCGAACCGAAGCTCAAGAGATGCAATCTGAGCAAGGAGTCTTGGTGGCCCGGACAAGTCGGCCGGAACCGACTCCAGCGCATGATGGAATCGGGTCATCTTGCGCATCTTGAGGTCGAGCGCTAGACGTAGCAGCCAGCCGCCGGCTTCCTGCGGCCGTCTCTCGCAGTGCAACTCGGCGAGCGGCACCAGAAACTCCCAGTCCGATGCCTGCTGCCCCAGATCAATCGCGAGGCTCAGCGCTCGCTCGTCGCTGGTCCAGGTGTCTGGAAATGACAGGACCAGCTCCCTCGCCTTGCGCAGTGCGCCCGTTCGCACATAGCAGCGAAGCAGCCTGTTGTGGAGTTCAGAGTGCTTTCCACGCGGGGCGAGCAACTCGTACTGATGGGCGGCGAGTTCCAGCTTGTCCGTGGTGAAGAGCAGATCCGCGAGCAAGAGTCGCTCGGCCGGAGCTGTGTCTTTAGACACCAAGGTGCAGGCCTTCTCAATCGCCGCATCAGCGGCCGCTTCGTCTTTACCCGCATGCAGTACCCGGGCGCCGCCGCATATGACAGCAAGGCTGTCCGAGCACGCGACATTTGCTGCTTTGACCTCTGCCAGCGCTTGCTGCTTGCCGGTGTCTGACTGCCAAAGAGCGATCCACCGCATCGCGCGCAGCAGGTGCGGCACCTCTTCCTTCTGGAAACCATTTTGCGCCACCAACGCCTGCACGGCCTCGACCAGCAGAACGTCGCCCACATCAGAGGCATACTCAGCGACCAGAATCAATGCCTCTTCCTCAAGGTCGTCCAGCCACTCCCGACCGCTTTGGAGCAACTCGTCTGGGCGGTCCTGTCGATGATAGGCTTCTAGTGCGACTCGTTTAAGACGAGGGGTCAACACGCCGGCGTGGCGAGCCTCTTCGATGAGCTCAAGAGTCTCGTTGGGCGCGCCAAGGACAAGGTGGCTGTAGCCGAGGTGCACTAGCGTGTCTTCGACTGAGCCCGGCGATTGCACCGACCAAACGCGCTCTTTCCGAGGGGTGAGCGCCTCGACGGACTGCCGGAGCGCGGCGATTGCGGCTTCGCTCACTAGACCATATGCGACTTTCACGGGGTCGCTGGTAGCCGCCTCGAGCGCTAACACCAGCGCCGTGTTCCTCACAAAGAACGCAGCATTCGGCTTGGCCAATGCCTTGGCGCTCAGCTCGACGGCGCCGTCGAGATCTCCGGCCTTCTTCCGCGCCCACGCGAGCAGCTGCAGCACATCGCAGTCGTCGCGCATCGCGGCCGGTGCATCAGCGAGCGCTAGGGCGTGCCCCTGGACCATCCTGGCATTGGCATGAGCAATCCAGACGTGGACTGATGCGGGATACCTTGCGAGCGCCTCATCCCCCGCGGCCAGTGCCTCGTCGACCTTGTCAGTGAAGAGTAAGCCTCTAACCTTTGCCGCCGCGATTCTCTCGTCGTCAGGGTAGAGCTCAGCGGCGCGAAGAAAGTCTGGAGCGGCGGCTGCACCGCTCTCAAGGTGCCACACGCAAACGCCCCGCTGCACGTACCAGCGAGCCTGCTGGTGGGAATCGAAAAGCGCCATGTCCGCGCCGATGCGCTGTAGGTCCTCAAGGGCATCCTTGAACCTTGCTGCTCGCAGTACGTCGTTGACAGCGTCGAGCTGCGAGGTGAGGTACTTGTTGACCGAATCGGCACGGCCGCTAGGCAGGCCCACCAGAACCTCTAGCTTGGAGTCAATGCTGAGCAGGTTCGCCTTAAACCCTGCGTTCTGCTCGTCTATTCGGTGGAAGACGGCGCCAGGCGCGTTCGGCGCGTAGTCGTTTTGGAGCTTCGAGCTGCCGCAAATATGCCTGCAGAGGTCCTGCCAAAACTCAATCTTGACCGGATACTGTCCCTTCGCAACCCTGGCATCGGACAGGTCCTGCACTTCGCGCAGGAGCACCGCATCACTCGTGGCAGTGGTAGCGACGATGAGGCGGACGATTGGGGCGTTCGCCTTGTCGGCTTCGGAGACCTCGTGCTCTACGTGCTTGAGCTTCAACGCTCCGTCTGCGTACTTCTTGCACTGAACGCCGAGACGGCCTTCTGGCGCGTCGATGAAAACATCGATGCCTCCTTGCTTCTGGCCACGGCGCCCATTCGTTTGTGGCAGTGGGTCATTGAAAACCGTCCCGTAAATGCGGGCGCACATGTCTTCGAACTCGCCTTCGCCAGTGGGCTTCGAAATCTCAAACTGCACGTTGTGCATCTGCCTCCCTACAAGCTAACCGACGCGAGCCGGAACGCCCACCCCAATGGGCAGGCGGTTGATGGGGTGAACAATAGGGGGCGCACCACGAATAGCCTATCCAAGCCATTAAAATCGTGGTCTGAATCCCTCCTTTTATTTTACATTTTTCGTTATTCTTGTTGGTTCAATCGAACATCAGGTTGCGCTATGGTTTGTTGTACTCGTCTGAAATTGAACAGGTTCCTATTGAGCATAAACGAAAAGAGTATGAGTCGATGCTTTCTCGTGGTCTTCCACATCCAACTACCGCCGCACCCTCCGGCATCTCCATATCTTCCGTTATGGGGAGGGGCCAAGTGTTTTTTGATACCCTGATTGCGCAGACTTGGCTGGGGGCCCTTTCGCTGCCGAGTTTTGCGTGAAATTCGTAGATGTATCCCGGTTCTGATTCAAACGGAACCCAGTAGATTGCACTAAATTGGCGTACTGTGAGTGGGAGAAGGGTTACTAGGCTTAGCGAAACGCCAACTTCTTGTGTGCCTGGTAGGAATGCGTAAGCGTGTGGGGAGCCCCATATGATGTCAAATTCAGGTATGTTGCCATTGAATTTCCATGCGGAAAGTACGATGTCTGGGTTTCGATCCTTTCCTTTGACAACACTCATGACGCGAATCATTGATACTTCATGATCCGGTCGTTGATCACCCGTATAATGATAAGAGATTCTGTTGCACCCCGTAAGAGCAACTCCGAGTGATGTAATGATTGCAAATCGAGCTGCATTCCTGTTCATGTGCGCGCGCGGACTCTCGTTTAAATTTCTGTTACCGCTTTTTGGCGATGCTAATTTTCATGCTTGAAAAGGAAAAGCCGCATGCCCTCCCAGGATCATGCGGCCTCAATATGACCAGCGCGTGCCGCGCCGGTCAAGCACTTCGCATCAGCAGCTTCAGTACGTCTTGTACGGCAAGAACTTCCCGCTCATCGTGATGCTGACGCGGTCGCCGGCGGGGTTGGCTTCACGGGCCAGATCCATCTTGAAGTCGATCGCGCTCATGATGCCGTCGCCGAATTCTTCGTGGATGAGTGCCTTGAAGGTGGTGCCGTACACATTGATCAGTTCGTAGAAGCGGTAGATCAGCGGGTCTGTCGGCACGGCGGTGGGCAGTGAGCCCTTGTAGGGCACGACCTGGAGCTGGGTCACGGCTTCGGCCGGGAGGTCGAGCATTTCGCCTATGGTCTTGGCCTGTTCGGCGGTGAAGGTCATCTGGCCGAGCAGGCCGGCCGTGACCCATTCCTTGCTGAGGCCGATGGCCTTGGCGAGGTCGGCCCACTTCAGGCCCTTGGCAACCTTGCGTTCGACGATGAGATCGGTGACGTCTTCGCGTTTCATGTGAGTCTCCTTTGAGGTGGTGTTCAGGCGGGTTGGCTGGATTGGCCGGGGTGGACGAGAGGCGGGTTCTTCGCATCCCAGCCTGGGCCGGGCTGGAATTCGCGCGAGCGCTTCACCAGGAAATCGACCAGGTGATTGCGCAGCGTGTAGAAGGCGGGCTGCTGGTGCAGGGTTTCGCGCACGCGCGGCCGGGCCAGCGGATTGACGACGATCTCGGCGATCTTGGCGCGCGGGCCGTTGGTCATCAGCACGATGCGGTCGGCCAGCAGGATGGCTTCGTCGACGTCGTGGGTGATCATGAACACGGTCTGCTGCGTGGCTTCAACGATGCCGATCAGTTCGTCCTGGATGCTGCCGCGGGTGAGCGCGTCGAGCGCGCCGAAGGGCTCGTCCAGCAGCAGCATTTTCGGTTCGATCGAGAAGGCGCGAGCGATGCCGACACGCTGTTTCATGCCACCGGACAGCTCGGCCGGCTTCTTGTCCAGCGCGTGGCCGAGGTGCACCAGTTCGAGGTATTTCACCGCGTGTTCGCGCACCTGCTTGGCCGACCAGTCGGGGTGACGGCTGCGCACGGCGAACTCGACGTTCTTCAGCGCGCTGAGCCAGGGCATCAGCGCGTGGCCCTGGAACACCACGCCGCGGTCGAGCGAGGGGCCGCGCACTTCGCGGCCGTCCATGATGACGTGGCCGGCGGTGGCTTCGTCGAGCCCGGCCAGGATGTTCAGGATGGTGGTCTTGCCGCAGCCGGAGTGGCCGAGCACGCACACGAACTGGCCGCGCTCGATGCCGAAATGCACGTCTTCGAATACCGGCGCGGGGTCGGGGTTGCCCGGCTGCGGAAACTGCCGCTTCAGGCCCTCGACCTTGAGGAAGGGTTGGGTGCTCATCGTGATGGGGCCTTTTTTGTCTGCGGACGACCCGGCCGAGGGTGGAGGCGCGGCCTCCAGCGGGTCGCGGGTCTGCGTCTTCAGCGGTACGACGGGGGCGAGGGCTGCGCTCATGTTCATTCCCTCCAGGAGATGGCGCGCGCCACCCAGGCCAGCAGGTGATCGAGCAGCATGCCCACCAGGCCGATCAGCAGGATGGCGGTGATGATGTTGGTGATCGAGAGGTTGTTCCACTCGTTCCAGACGAAGTAGCCGATGCCGGTGCCGCCCACCAGCATTTCGGCGGCGACGATGACCAGCCAGGCGATGCCGATGGAAATGCGCATGCCGGTCAGAATGGTCGGCGCAGCGGCCGGAAGGATGACCAGGAAGGCCTTGCGCAGCGGACTCACTTCGAGCGTGCGCGCGACGTTCAGCCACTCGCGCCGCACCGATGCCACGCCGAAGGCGGTGTTCACCAGCATCGGCCACAGCGAGCAGATGAAGATGACGAAGATGGCGGAGATGCCCGAGTCCTTGATCGTGTAGAGCGCGAGCGGCATCCAGGCCAGCGGCGAGATCGGCTTCAGGATCTGGATGAAGGGGTCGAGCGCCTTGTACACCAGCGGCGACATGCCGATCACGAAGCCCAGCGGGATCGCCACCAGCGCGGCCAGCAGATAGCCGCCGAGCACGCGGGCGATCGAGTAGGCGATCTGTATGCCCAGGCCCTTGTCATTGGTGCCACGGTCGTAGAAGGGATCGCTCAGGTGTTCCCAGATCTTGGCCGCCACCTCGCCCGGACCGGGCATTGCGGACTGGCCGCCGGCCTGCGCCTGGGCACCCATCAGCGCGGCGTACTCCGGGTCCATCGCCGGCGCGGCGCCGCCGCCGCCCGACGAGGCCGTGGTCGCCAGATACCAGGCGCCGACGAAGAGCGCGAAGAACAGCGCCGACAGCAGCGGCGCCAGCCATGCTTTTCTCATGCCGACACCTTCCGGATCTTGAAGCTGTTGAGGTATTCCTCCGGCTTGGCCGGGTCGAATTCCTTCTTCATGACCGAGAACTTCTTGGTCGTCGTGCTCGGCACCGGCAGGCCGACTTCCTTCATCAGCGCGGCGGCGTCGGTGGCGAGGAACACCTCCTTGGCAACCTTCTGGTAATCGACGTCGCCCTTGATCTGGCCCCAGCGCTTCATCTGGGTCAGGATCCACACGGCGAAGGATTCCCACGGGAAGGGCTCGAAGCCGATGCGGCCAGGCACCTTCTGCACGCCACCGAGGCCGTCGGCGTAGGTGCCGGTGAGCACCTGTTCGACAACGGTAACCGGCTGGTTCAGGTAGTTGGCCGGCGCGATCGCCTCGGCGATCTGCTTGCGGTTGGCCGGGTTGCTGGCGGTGGCGGTGGCCGTGATGATGGCGCGCAGCAGGGCCTTGTAGGTGTTCGGCATCGTCGTGACGAACTCCTTGCTCGCGGCGAAGGCGCAGCAGGGGTGGCCTTCCCAGATGTCGCGGGTGAGCGTGTGGATGAAGCCCACGCCGTCGTATACCGCGCGCTGGTTCACCGGGTCGGGTGCGAGGAAGCCGTCGATGTTGCCGGCGCGCAGGTTGGCCACCATTTCCGGCGGCGGCACCGAGCGGATCTGCACGTCGGTATCGGGGTCGATGCCGTGCTCCGCGAGGTAGTAGCGCAGCAGATAGTTGTGCATCGAGTAGTCGAAGGGCACCGCGAACTTGAAGCCCTTCCAGGTTTTCGGGTCGCGCTTGTCCTTGTGCTTCACCGACAGCGTGATGGCCTGGCCGTTGATGTTCTCGACCGCCGGCATGGTCCAGGGGATGGGGTTGGAGCCGGCACCGACCGAAATGGCCAGCGGCATCGGCGACAGCATGTGGGCGGCGTCGTATTCCTTGGCCAGCGACTTGTCGCGGATGACCGCCCAGCCGGCGGTCTTCACCACTTCGACGTCCAGACCCTGCTTCGAGTAGTAGCCCAGCGGGTGCGCCATGATGATGGGCGTGGCGCAGGTGATGGGGATGAAGCCCACCTTGAGCTTGGTCTTCTCCAGCGGGCCGGGCGAGGCGAATGCGTCCTTCACGGTGCCCAGCGGCAGGAAGGTCGAGATGGCCGCCATGGCGGTGCTGGCACCGACCGCACGGATGAAGTTGCGGCGCGTTTCGTCATGCGGGAACAGCGCGCGCATGACCGCGCCTTCGACCACGCGGTCCAGCATCGCCTCTTCGGACAGCGCTTCGGCCTGGTCGTGTTCAGCCTGGCTGTGATGGCGGCCGCAGGAGCAGCCATTCAGTTTCACGTTGGGGTCGAAGGGGTTGCGGAAGGTGCTCATTGCGGGACTCTCCTTGTTCTGGAAACTTCAGTGGGCGAAGCAGGGGACCGGGTTCGGCGCGTACTCGATGTCGTGCGCGTAGGTGTCGTAGGCGGCGCTGTATTCCATGCAGCGCGCCACGTCGCGGATGAAGCCTTCGTCGTAGCCGGCGCGGCGCAGCAGGTGGAAACCCAGCTCCATGCCGGAGGCGATGCCGCCGGCGGTGACGATGCGGCCGGCATCGACCACGCGGGCATGCGAGATGCGGCAGGCGGGCGCGATTTCGGCGAGGCGGTCGATCGGCAGCTTGCCCAGGTGCGAGGCCTCGACCCGGTCCGGCTCCTTGCGGTTGGTCGCCGGAATGCCGTCGAGCAGGCCCATGCGGCCGTATATCCAGGAGCCGGTGCACACGCTGGTGAGCAGGCAGCTCGCGGGTAGTGCGTCGATGAATTCGTGCAGCCGGCCGTTCCAGGTTTCCTGCCGCGTGCCGGCGCCGCCGGGAATGAGAAAGGCATCCATCGCCGGGCGGTCGGCAAAGCTGTAGTTGGGCAGCACCGTGAAGCCGGCCTGCGCCTGCACCGGCCGCTGCGCGTCGGCGATCAGGAACACCTCCAGCTCCGGGTCGAAACGCCGCGCCACCGAAAACACCCCGTGCGGCGCCGTGAAGTCGACGATCTCGGCGTCCTTGAAGACGTAGATACCGAGCCTGAAGCCGCGCTTGCGCTGCGATCCCACCGTGTAGATCTCCCGTGCGTTCATGGGACGAATGCTAGGGAGCGGGGCAGGGGGCCGGTATCACTACGGATGTGATTGTCGTGTAGTGCGGGCACTACACGACCGGCCGGACACCTGCGCGCTTGCGGGTCGACTGTCGTGATGCTTTACACCCGGCCGGTGGTCGTTGATGAAAACGCTTTGTGCTCAAACCTTTGGCATGCGAGGGCCGAATCTTGCTTGGGTCGCCGCCGTATCGATCCAACAGGAGTGTTTGATGGGCTTTCACCGTATTCCGACCGTTCTCGCCATGTTGGGCCTGACCGCGCTGCTGGCGTCCGCGCCCGCTGCCGCGACCGACGTGCTGCTCGATTTCTCCGGCAACATCTGCGGCGATGCCACCAATGCGGCCTGCACGAACGGCGCCGGCATCGGCCAGGGCTACGGCGACGTCGCCGGGCTGCTCGACGTGTCGCATCGCGCCTTCGTGACCGCCACCGGCACCACCGTCAACAGCAGCCTGTTCTACTGGTCGACGGCGTACTCCGACCTTGAAGGCGTGGCCTGGGGCGGCAGCAATCCGGACACCCACAGCGCCGAGTTCGTCTTCACGCCCGGCGCCGGTTACGCGGTCACGTTGAATTCGATGGATTTCGGCGATTACCTGAACCGCAACGACGGCTCGTCAGCCGTCGTGCTCGATCTGCTCACCGGCCAGACCCTGTGGAGCTCGGGCGCCTTCGACGCCGGCACCACGCGTCTCTCCTTCATGCCCGGCGTGTCGAGCGTCAACGGCCTGGTGCTGCGCTTCGGCCCGGACAGCTACAACACCGGCATCGACAACATTTCGCTGACCGTCACCGCGGTACCCGAGCCCGACACCTGGGCCATGCTCGCCGCCGGTCTCGGCGTGATCGGTGCGCTGCGTCGCCGGCGGAAGGCGGACTGACCTGACGGCGGTTCCGGGAGATATCCGTGTGAGGGGTCTTCGGACGCCGACGGCGAACTGTATCGAGGTGGGCGGCATGTGACGGCCGCGTCGCGGCCAAGGCCGCTCCCACAGGGATCGTGCCGAATCCGGGGCCAAGGCCAGTCCCGGGGTTGTATGGGAGGGGTCTTCTGACCCCGACAGTGGTGGCGGGCTGGGTGCAGTCCTGTGCCGAAGTCGGTGGGAGCGAGCTTGCTCGCGACTGCTGCCTGAATCGTAGCTGGCGGTCTTCAGCCGCCGCGTCGCGGCCAAGGCCGCTCCCACAGGGGGCGTGCCCGATCCGGTCCCAGGGTTGTGTGGGAGGGGTCTTCTGACCCCGACGGCGGGCCGAATCAATACCTGCCGCGCTTACAGGAGGCGGGCAGCGAAACGCGCGAAGTCGTCTTCGATCGCAGCGGGGCGGATGTCCGGGTTGTGCTCATCCGCGGCCGAGTACTTGCCGGTGCGCACCAGTACGCCAGCGATGCCGGCCGCCTGTGCGCCGCCGATGTCGTCGCGCAGGTCGTCGCCGATCATGATGGCCTCGTCGGCGCGCACGCCGGCAGTGTCGAGCGCGGCCTGGAAGAACGGGGCGGCGGGCTTGCCGGCGATTTCGGCCTGAACGCCGGTGCTGTATTCCAGCCCGGCGACAAAGGCGCCCATGTCGAGCGACAGGCCGTCCTCTTCCTTGAAGTGGCGGTTGCGCGCCATTGCGATGAAGGGCAGGCCGCGCATGATGAGGCGGAAGGCGGTGTTGAGCTGGGCGTAGTCGAAGCAGTGGCCGGCGTCGCCGAGCACGACGGCGTCCGGTTCGGCGGCATCGGGCCCGACTTCGTCGCGCAGGTCCGGATGCACGATCCAGTGCGGATGCAGGCCTCGGCTGCGCACGAGATTCATCGTGGCGCCCGGCGCGGTCAGCAGTTCCTGGTCGCGCACATCCAGGCCCAGGGCCTGCATCTTCGCCACCAGCGTGCGCCGCGGCGTGCGCGTGGTGTTGGTCAGGAACACGAGCTTGAAGCCGGCGGCGCGCAGTCGCGCAAGCGCCTCGATGGAACCGGGAATCAGCTGGTCGCCAACGTGCAGCACGCCGGCCAGATCGATCAGCAGGGCTTTCGGGTTTGCGGGCAGAGACATGGCGTTCTCCTTCGTTCGATGCGGCGCGCAGAGCCCCGTAGATACTGTTATCCGAGTCAAACCCCGTGAGCGGTTGGGTCGAAAGGTTTGCCGGATCGGAGAACGCCAAAGGCG
>NZ_JBBUKV010000002.1:0-48359 GCF_038066675.1 Methyloversatilis sp. NSM2 | reverse complement strand
GATAAGCCCAAGGAGGGGTGCGGCATCCACCTGCTCGTCCCGAGGTGCCCCTCGGGAGGTAAAGACAATACAAGGAGCGGTCTTCTGACCGCGACGGAGCCTGTGATCGCGCGCCGACTCCTTGACCTTCGCTGCGGTCGCGGTCAGACGACCGGTCCTACAGCGCCACCAGCTGATGCCGCGCGGCGAAGCTCACCAGTTCGACCGGGTTCTTGATGTCGAGTTTTTCGAACAGCCGCGCCCGGTATGTGCTGATGGTATTCGCCGACAGCGACAGTTCCCGTGCGATATCACCGACCGTCTGACCGCTGGCGAGCAGCTTGAGCACCTGCATTTCCCGATTGGACAGACTGTCGAGTGGACTGGCCGGCGTGTCGGCGCGCACGCCGAAGGCGAGGCGTTCGGCCAGTTCCGGGGTGACGAACAGATGGCCGGCGGCGACGCGGGCGATGGCGTCGAACAGCTGGTCCGGCGAGCAGCCCTTGTTCAGGTAGCCGGCGGCGCCACTCTTCAGTGCGCGCACGCCGAACTGCGATTCCGGGTAGGTCGACAGCATCAGCACGGCGACCTTCGGAAACTCGGCGCGCAACTGCTTCAGCACGTCGAAGCCGTCGCGGTCGTTCAGTGCGATGTCGAGCAGCACGACGTCGGCGCCGTCGCCGCGCAGCAGGCGCATCAGATCGGGCCCGCCTGCCGCTTCGCCGACCACGGAGATGGCCGGGTTCTCGCCGAGGATCTGCGCGATGCCCCGGCGCAGCATCAGGTGGTCGTCGACGATGATCACGCGCACCGGCTTCATCGCGTCGACTCCGGTACCCGCAGGTGCACGGTGGTGCCGGCGCCCGGCGTGCTGTCGATGCGCAGTTCGCCGCCGAGTGCGCGGGCGCGTTCGTACATGCCGAGCAGGCCGAAGGAGGTCGGTTGCGCCGGCACTTGCATGCCGCGGCCGTTGTCGCGGATGCACAGTTCGATCGCGCTGGCCTGGCCGGTCACCTCGACATTCACCTCGCTCGCCTCGGCGTGCCGGGCGACGTTGGTGAGCACTTCCTGAACGATGCGATAGACGGCGATTTCGGCGCTGCGGCCGAGGCGTCGTTCGGGCTCAGCGTCGTTCAGCGTCAGCGTGCAGCGCAGGCCGCGGCGCGACTGCATTTCCTGCAACTGCCATTCGATCGCGGCCCACAGGCCGAGGTGGTCGAGAACGCCGGGGCGCAGGTCGGTCAGTATCCGCCGCACCGCGCCCAGCGCCTGCTGGGTGACCGACATCATGTCGTCGAGCTTGTTCTCCAGCGCATCGTCGTGCGCGAGGCGCGGGCGCAGCCAGTTCAAGTCGAACTGCAGCGCGGTCAGCGAGGCGCCCAGTTCGTCGTGTACCTCGCGCGCGATGTGCGTGCGCTCGTCTTCGCGCACCTGCTGCAGGTGCGCGGACAGCCGTTGCAATGCGCTGTGCGACTGCTGCAGTCGCGCGTTGGCGTCCTGCAGCGCGGCGGTGCGCTCGGACACGCGGCGCTCCAGTTCAACCTGGTTGGCACGCAGCACCGCCTCGGCGCGCTTGCGTTCGGTGATGTCGGCGAAGGTGACGACGGCACCGACGATCTGGCCGGCGTCGCGTATCGGGTAGCTGGTGTATTCGGCCGGGAAGGCGCTGCCGTCGCGTCGCCACAGCACCTCGGATTCGATGCGCACGCCCTGGCCTTCCTGGAAGGCGCGGAAGATCGGGCACTCATGGACGTCGTAGTTGCGACCGTCGGAATGCGCGTGGTGGATCAGGTAGTGCATGTTGCGGCCGAGCACCTCGTCCGGCTCGAAGCCGATCAGCTCGGCGCCGGCGCGGTTGATGAAGATGCAGCGGCCGTTCTGGTCCACGCCATAGATGCCTTCGCCAGCCGACTCGAGCAGCATTTCGAGCTGATGGCGCCAGGCGGCGTGGTGCGACAGGTGGTGAAGGTTGGCGAACACGTCGTTGCGTCGGCACAGGGGTGCCGCAGCCTTGCATCAAGCGTGCCACGCGGTTCGCCGCGCGGACAGCACCGCGTGGCGCGGGTTTGCGCGGGGCGCGACCGGCTGGTGCCGGTGCCGTGCCCCGTTGTGGTGCGCTCAGGCCGGTACGTCGCGCACGCGCAGTGCGCCGTCGGCCTCGTCCGCTTCGATCAGGCCCTGTTCTTCGTAGCGGCGCAGCTTGCGCCACAGCGA
This sequence comes from Methyloversatilis sp. NSM2, assembly GCF_038066675.1. Taxonomy (NCBI): domain Bacteria; kingdom Pseudomonadati; phylum Pseudomonadota; class Betaproteobacteria; order Nitrosomonadales; family Sterolibacteriaceae; genus Methyloversatilis; species Methyloversatilis sp. NSM2. The sequence goes on along the minus strand of NZ_JBBUKV010000002.1, from coordinate 46,166 downwards.
CACGCGGTCGATGCCGAGCAGGCGGGCGGCCAGCGCGCGGTTGCCGCCGACACCGGCCAATACGTCGAGGATGTGGTTGCGCTCGACCGCCTCCAATGTGCGCACCTCGTTGCCGCCGCGACCGGCGGCGTGGCCGGCCGGGGTGCCGAGGCCGGGCGGCAGGTCCTCCTCGGCCAGCATGGTGCCGCCGGCCAGCGCGACGCCGCGCTCGATGATGTTCTCCAGCTCGCGCACATTGCCCGGGTAATCGTAGGCGCACAGCTTCTGCATTGCCGGCGGCGCGATGGCGGTGACTTTCTTGCCCATGGCCTGTGCTGCGCGGCGCACGAACTGCTGGGCCAGCAGCGGAATGTCGTCGCGCCGGTCGCGCAGCGGCGGCAACTGCAGCGTCACGACGTTGAGGCGGAAGTAGATGTCCTGCCGGAACTGGCCAGCCTCGACCGCGGCGCGCGGTTCGCGGTTGGTGGCGGCGAGGAAGCGGACGTCGGCGCGCACCGGCTCGGTACCGCCGACGCGCAGGTATTCGCGCTCCTGCAGAAGACGCAGCAGCTTCACCTGCATCGCCGCCGACATTTCGGTCACTTCGTCGAGAAACAGCGTGCCGCCCTGGGCCGCCTCGACCAGACCGCCGCGCGACTGCTGGGCGCCGGTGTAGGCGCCTTTCTCGTGGCCAAACAGTTCGTTGGCCAGCAGTTCCTCGTTCAGCGCGCCGCAGTTGATCGCGACGAAGGGCCCGCTGGCACGGCGGCTGTGCGCATGCACGTGGCGCGCGAGCAGTTCCTTGCCGGTGCCGGTTTCGCCGACGATGAGCACATTGCAGTCAGTGGGCGCCACACCGCGCGCGATGTCGAGGATGGCGCGCATGCCTTCGTCGCGCGTGATGATGCGTTCGTCGGCGGCGTGCTCGACCAGCTGGCGCAGGCGCTGGTTCTCGGCGCGCAGCTGCGCCTTGTCGGCCGCCTCGCGCACCAGCTTGCGCACTTCGCCGAGGCGGAAGGGCTTGGATACGTAATAGAAGGCGCCGGTGCGCATCGCCTCGACCGCCGATTCGGTGGTGGCGAAGCCGGTCACCACCAGCACCTCCATCGCGGGCCAGGCCTCTCGCGCGCGACGCAGCAGTTCCAGCCCGTCCATGCCGGGCATCTTGACGTCCGTCAGCAGCACCTCGTAATCGTTCTGGCGCAGCAGCGCCAGCGCGGCGTCGCCGTTGTCGGCGGTGGTGACGTCGAGGCCGTCGCGGCGCAGCGCGGTGGCCAGGCCCTCGCGCGCAACCGCTTCGTCGTCGACCAGCAGGACATGTGCAGTACTCATGCTTTCTCCTCCGCCGGTATCCAGAGCGTGACGCAGGTCCCGCCGTCCGGTTCGTTGTGTATGCCTGCTTTGCCGCCGTGTTCGGCGGCGATTTCATGCACCACGAAAAGCCCGAGCCCCGAGCCCTTGCCGACCGGTTTCGTGGTGAAGAAGGGGTCGAACACGCGCGGCAGGTTGCGTGGTTCGATGCCGGGGCCGTTGTCGCACACCGAAATTTCGGTGCCGCCGTCACGCGCGCTGCCGCGCACCGTGATGTGTGGCGCAATGCCTGCCTCGACGCAGGCTTCGAGCGCGTTGCGGATCAGGTTCAGCAGCGCCTGCTGAATGCGCTGGCCGTCGGCGTGGATGTGCAGCTCGGGCGCGATCTGCAGCGTCACGGCGTCGGCGGCGTCGGGCCGCTCGGCGCGCAGCAGTGCGACGGTTTCCTCGACCAACGGCCGCAGCGGCTGGCGCACCAGCGCGAAGCGGCTGTCGCGCGCGAAGTCGAGCAGGGTGCGCACGATGCGTTGCGCGCGTTGCACCTGGTCGTCGATCTGCTCGACGAAGCCATTGATCTGCGCCGGGTCGCACACGTCGCGCTCTTCCAGCAGCAGCTGCGCGTTCAGCGAAATGTTGGAAAGCGGATTGTTCAGCTCGTGCGCGACGCCGGACAGCATGGTGCCGAGCGAGGCCAGCCGTGCCGTGCGCAGTACCGCGAGCTGGCGCTCCTCGAGGTCGCCGAGCGCGCGGTTGAAGGCGGCGACCAGCGCGGCGATCTCGTCGTCGCGGTCGCGCGGCGTCAGGCGCGCGAGATTGCCGGTGCCGATGCGCGCCAGATCGCTTTCGACCTCGCGCAGCGGTGCCACGACGCGCCGCGTCACCAGCTGGCCTATCACCAGCACCAGCGCGACGGCGGCGATCATGATCGTGTACAGCTGCGATTCCTGGCCGGACAGCGCGCGCCGCATCGCCTCGCGCGCCTGGTCGGACAGGCGCTCGCTTTCTTCGAACGCCTGCTTGCCGACCTCGGTCATGCGCTCTTCAAGCGGTGAGATCGGATCGGTCGGGCGGATGCGGCGCTGCAGCCGGTCGTCGAGCAGGTCGCGCCAGTCGTGCAGCGACTGTTCCAGGTCCTCCAGCGAGAAACCGGGCGCAGCGCGCTGCATCAACGCGCGGTCGCGCGCGATCAGCGTGAGCGCCTCTTCCGCCTTGCCGACCGCCGACTTGAGTTCGGACGGCTTGCGGAACAGCAGGTAGTTCTTTTCCAGCCGCCGCGCTTCGCGCACCACGTCGTGCATGCGCGTGACGTGGTGTTCGTCGTCAACGCGCGACAGCAGCAGGCGCACCTGTTCCAGCGCGGCGAACACCAGCAGCACGAACAGCGCGCCGAGCACGATGTAGCCGAGCAGGATCTTGCCGTGCAGGGAACGGGGCAGCAGTTTCATGAATTGCATGCTGCAACGTCGCGTTGCGAATTTCAACAGCGACCACATGCGCGCAAGCGCCTGTTTCATGTGGACTTTCGGCGGGCGGTCGCAGGGGCGAGCGTGCACGCGCTGCAAGTTGCAACGAGTGCTGGCGGTCCATACGAGGGGTGGGTTGTAAAGCATAAATAAATCAATGCTTTGCGTTTTTCGCTAGAGGTGGCACAGCGCCTGCTAGGAAATCTGTGCCAGTCTCGCAGTGACGATTTTGAAGGCTCCTCGGGTCGTTGCTGTGGCGAGGCTTGCAATGGGGAGGCCGGTCGACCTAGCGGACAGCACCGGTTCTTTTGGCGGCTCGCGAGCAATCGCGAGCCGTTTTTCTTTGCGCCGCACGCCGCCTGGCGGATTCGGCGATAATTCGCCGCCTTTCAACGCCCCGCACCCCGCCTCCCGCATGGCCGATCCCGCTGTTCCGCTGATTTCTACGCACGCACTGGCCTGCACGCGCGGCTCGGCACGCCTGTTCGCCGGGCTGGATCTGGCGGTGGGCGAGGGTGAGTTGCTGCACGTGGCCGGCGCCAACGGCAGCGGCAAGACCAGTCTGCTGCGCATCCTGTGCGGGCTGTCGGAAGCCGAATCCGGCGAGCTGCGCTGGTGCGGCCAGCCGGCGCGTAAGGTGAAGGACGACTGGCGCGCCGGCCTGCTCTATCTCGGTCACCGCAACGCGGTGAAGGACGATTTCACGCCGCTGGAGAACCTGCGGGCCAGCGCGGCCATCGCCGGTGAGGCCATGGAAGAGGAGACGGCGCTGCGCGCGCTGGTCGACATCGGCCTCGGCGCACGCCTCGACGTGCCGGCGCGCAGCCTGTCGCAGGGGCAGCGCCGTCGCGTCGCGCTGGCCCGCCTGCTGTGCGGCACACGCGCCCGGCTGTGGATACTGGACGAGCCGTTCACTGCACTTGACGTGCGCGCGGTGGCGCAGCTCGCTGAGGCGATGGCCGCGCACATCCGTCGCGGCGGCGCCGTCATCTACACCACGCACCAGCCGGTGGATATCGACGTGCCGCGCCGCGCGCTGCTCAATCTGGACGACTACTCATGCTGAGCGTGTTCGCCGCCGTGCTGCGTCGCGACCTGCTGCTGGCCTGGCGCCGCCGTTCCGACGTGCTGACCGCGCTCGGCTTCTTCCTGCTGGTGACCAGCCTGTTTCCGCTCGGCGTCGGGCCGGAACCTGACCAGCTGGCGCAGATCGCGGCCGGCGTCATGTGGGTCGCCGCACTGCTTGCCACGCTGCTGTCGGTCAGCCGGCTGTTCGAAGCGGATGAGGCGGACGGAACCCTTGAGCAGATGCTGCTGTCCGTGGAGCCGCTGGCAGTGATCGTGCTGGCCAAGGTGTGCGCCTACTGGTTGCTGACCGGATTGCCGCTGGTGCTGATCGCGCCGCTGATCGCGCTGCAGTTCAGCCTGACGCCGGACGAGACGCTCATCGTCTGCGCGACGCTGCTGATCGGCACGCCGACGCTGTCACTGCTCGGCGCCGTCGGCGCGTCGCTGACGCTGGGCCTGCGCGGCGGTGGCGCGCTGATCGCGCTGCTGGTGCTGCCGCTGTACGTGCCGGTGCTCATCTTCGGTGCGGGGGCGATCGACGCCTGGCGCGCCGGCCTGGGCATCGCGCCGCACCTGGCCTTGCTCGGTGCCTGCCTGCTGGTGGCACTGGCGGTGGCACCGCTGGCGAGCGCGGCGGCGTTGCGCATCGCCCAAGATTGATAGGGGGCCAAACCGCACTCGGTTAAACTTGCGGTTTTGCCGTCGGCCCCCGCCGAGACACGCGCGTTATATCTGCGCACACCGAGTAATCAGAACCTGGGCTAGCCGCTTCGTTGATGTCCCAATCACAGTCTTCCGCCGCGCGCGCGCCGTCGTCCGGCTTCAGCTTCTTCCACTACGCCAGCCCGCAGACCTTCTTCCCGCTCGCCGGCAAGCTGCTGTGGCCGAGCTGGATTGCCGCCATCGTGCTGACGCTGGCCGGCCTCTACATCGGCTTCTTCGTCGCGCCGACCGACGCGACGCAGGGCGACAGCTACCGCATCATCTTCATCCACGTGCCGGCGGCCTGGATGTCCATGGTGGTCTATCTGGCGATGGCCTTCTGGTGTGCGGTCGGGCTGGTGTTCAACACGCGTCTGTCCTTCATGATGTCGACCGCACTCGCGCCGACCGGCGCGATGTGGGCCTTCGTCGCGCTGTGGACCGGCGCGCTGTGGGGCAAGCCGACCTGGGGTACCTACTGGGTGTGGGACGCGCGGCTCACGTCCGAACTGATCCTGTTCTTCCTCTACTGCGGCTACATGGCCCTGCAGGCAGCCATCGACGACCCGCGCCGGGCCGATCGGGCTGGTGCTCTGATCGCCATCGTCGGCGCGGTGAACGTGCCCATCATCTATTTTTCGGTGAAGTGGTGGAACACGCTGCATCAGGGCGCGTCTGTAAGCCTGACGGCGGCACCGACCATGGCCACCACCATGCTGACCGGCATGCTGGTGATGGCGCTGGCCGCCTGGGCCTACACGATAGGCGCGGCATTGGTGCGCGTGCGCGCCATCATGATTGAACGCGAGCGGAACACCGACTGGGTGCGCCAGCTCGCCAGCAACGGAGACAGCAAGACATGAACTGGGAAAGCGCCAGCCATTTCTGGGCGATGGGCGGCTACGGCTTCTTCGTCTGGGGTTCCTACGGCGTGACCGCCGCGGTCATTGCAGCCGAGCTGTTCGCGCTGTCGCGCCGCATGAAGAAGGCCCGCGCACAGGCCCGGCGCGATGTTGCGCTGGAGCGCATCGACGCCGACAAGCGGGGCCGCGCATGAAACCCCGCCACAAACGTTTCGCGCTGGTCGCCGCCGGCGTCGCGCTGCTGGTCGGCGCGGTCACGCTGGTGCTGAACACCTTCAGCGACAACATGGTGTTCTTCTTCAGCCCGACCCAGGTCGCCGCGAAGGAAGCGCCGCAGGGCCGCACCTTCCGCATCGGCGGCATGGTGCAGGATGGCAGTCTGGAGCGCGGTGCCGACGGCACGTCGGTCCGCTTCGTCGTCACCGATACCGCCAACACCATTACCGTCACCTACAAGGGCGCGCTGCCGGACCTGTTCAAAGAAGGCAAGGGCGTGGTCGCGCAGGGCAAGCTCGGCGAGGACGGCGTGTTCGCCGCCAGCGAGGTGCTGGCCAAGCACGACGAGAACTACATGCCGCCCGAGGCCGCGCACGCGCTGGAACAGGCAAAGAAGGCGCAGAGCACGGTCGTTCAGTAAGCCGCATCCACTCCGCTTCGGCGCCTCGGGCCGGAGCACCACGTTTCACGGGCAGGAGCCATCATGTTTCCCGAACTGGGCAATTTTTCGCTGTCGATCGCGCTGGCGCTGTCGGTGCTGGTCGGCATCATTCCGCTGGTCGGCGCGCAGCGCGGCGACGCGCGGCTGATGGCGGTCGCGCGACCGCTGACGCAGGGCGTGTTCGTGTTCGTCGCTTTCGCCCTGTACTGTCAGATCCAGTCCTTCGTGCTGAACGACTTTTCGGTGCTGAATGTCGCTACCAATTCGAATTCGACGCTGCCGCTCGAATACCGCGTCGCCGCCGCCTGGGGCAGTCACGAAGGTTCGCTGCTGCTGTGGACCTTCATGCTGGCGCTGTGGGCGCTGGCCGTCAGCGTGTTTTCGCGCCGTCTGCCGCCGGACATGGTGGCGCGCGTGCTGGCCGTGCTGGGCTGGGTCGGCGTGGGCTTCCTCGCCTTCATGCTGGCCAGTTCCAACCCCTTCGACCGCCTGCTGCCGGCGGCCGCCGATGGCCGCGACCTGAATCCGCTGCTGCAGGACCCGGGCATGATCTTCCACCCGCCCATGCTCTACATGGGCTACGTCGGCTTCTCGGTCGCCTTCGCCTTCGCCATTGCGGCGCTGATCGGTGGCCGGCTCGACGCCGCTTGGGCGCGCTGGTCGCGCCCGTGGACCACGGTGGCCTGGATGTTCCTGACGCTGGGCATCGCGCTCGGCAGCTACTGGGCCTACTACGAACTGGGCTGGGGCGGCTGGTGGTTCTGGGACCCGGTCGAGAACGCGTCCTTCATGCCCTGGCTGGTCGGCACCGCGCTGATACATTCGCTGGCGGTGACCGAGAAGCGCGGCGCGTTCAAGAGCTGGACCGTGCTGCTGGCCATCGCCGCCTTCTCGCTGTCGCTGCTCGGCACCTTCCTCGTGCGTTCGGGCGTGCTGACCTCGGTACACGCCTTCGCGACCGATCCGGAGCGCGGTGTGTTCATCCTTGCGCTGCTGGTGTTCGTGATCGGCGGCTCGCTGCTGCTGTTCGCGATCCGCGCGCCGTCGGTCGGCCTGGGTGGCGGCTTCGCACTGCTGTCGCGCGAAACTTCGCTGCTCGCCAACAACGTGCTGCTGGCCGTGGCGACGTCAGCGGTGCTGCTCGGTACGCTGTACCCGCTGTTCCTCGACGCGCTGGGCATGGGCAAGATTTCGGTGGGCGCGCCTTACTTCGACGCGGTGTTCGTGCCACTGATGACGCCGGTGCTGTTCCTGATGGCCATCGGTCCCTTCGTGCGCTGGAAGAAGGACGAGGCGCCTGGGCTGGTGGCGCGCCTGCGCTGGGCCTTCGCGGTCAGCGTCGCCGCCACGCTGGTGATGATGGTGGCGACCGGGCATTACACGCCGATGCTGGGGCTGGGCGCCTTCACCGTCGTGTGGATCGCTGCCACCAGCGTGCAGCATCTGGTCGAACGTCTGCGCGGTCGCAATGGCGAGGGCAGCTGGATGGCCCGCGCCCGCGCGTTGCCCGGCGGCTGGTGGGGCATGTGGCTGGCCCACCTCGGGGTGGCGGTGAGCATCGTCGGCATCACGCTGGTCAAGGGCTTCGAACAGAACGCCGACCTCAAGATGGCGCCGGGCCAGACGGCGACGCTGGCCGGCTATACCTTCAAGTTCCACGGCGCCTTCGAGCACGCGGGCCCGAACTACGACGCCGCCCGCGGCCGCATCGAAGTCACGCGCGACGGCAAGCCGGTGACGATGATGCATCCGGAAAAGCGCATGTACCGCGTGTCGCAGATGCCGATGACCGAAGCGGCCATCGACTCCGGTTTCACCCGCGACGTCTATGTGTCGATGGGCGAGCCGCTGCCCGATGGCCAGGCCTGGATCGTCCGCATCTTCTACAAGCCCTTCGTGAACTGGATCTGGGTGGGCGCCCTCATCATGGCGCTGGGCGGCATCATCGCCGCTGCCGATCGCCGCTACCGCAAGCTCGCCCAGCGCGACGCGAAACAGGGCGCGCGCGACGGTGTGGCGCCGCCGGTGCGGGAGCAGCACGCATGAAACGCTATCTTTGGCCGCTGGGCCTTTTCCTGGTGCTGGCGGGTTTCCTGTTCGCCGGCCTCTACCTGAACCCGCGCGAAGTGCCCAGTCCGCTGATCGGCAAGGCTGTGCCGGCCTTCTCCATCCCCCAGCTGGCGGCGCCCGACAAGACCTTCTCGCCGGCTGACATGAAGGGCAAGGTGTGGCTGGTGAACGTGTGGGCGTCCTGGTGCGTGTCCTGTCGGCAGGAGCATCCGCTGCTGGTCGAGCTGGCGAAAACCGGACTGGTACCGATGGTCGGCCTGCACTACAAGGACGAGCGCGATGCCGGCATGAAGTGGCTGGCCGAACACGGTGACCCCTACCTGCTGTCTGCACATGATCGCGATGGCCGCGTGGCCATCGATTTCGGTGTCTATGGCACGCCGGAAACCTTCATCGTCGACAAGACTGGCGTCATCCGCTACAAGCACACCGGCCCGCTGACGCCGCAACTGCTGCGCGACGACATCCTGCCGCGCGTCAAGCAGCTCGAGGCATCCTGACATGCGACGTCTGATGGTGTTGCTGGCAGCGCTGATGCTGCCGCTTTCCTCACTGCATGCCGAAGAGGCGAAACCGCTGGCTGACGACCCGGCAGTCGAGGCGCGTGTGCAGAAGCTGGGCGAGGAACTGCGTTGCCTGGTCTGCCAGAACCAGAACATCGCCGATTCGCACGCCGATCTGGCGATGGACCTGAAGAAGCAGTTGCGCGAACAGATTGCCGCCGGGCGCAGCGATCGCGAAATCAAGGACTTCATGGTCGAGCGCTACGGCGATTTCGTGCTCTACCGCCCGCCGCTGAAGGCCACCACCGTGCTGCTGTGGGCAGGCCCCTTCGCGCTGCTGCTGATCGTCATCGTGTTGCTGCTGCGCCGCCTGCGCAGCCGTGCCGAACGTGCGGCCGTCGCCAACACACTGAGCGCCGATGAACACGAGCGCGCCCGCGCGCTGCTCGCCGGCGAGGAGAACAAGGTTTGACCACATTCATGATGGGCGCGGCGGCGATGCTTGCCGTCGCGCTGGCTTTTGTCGTCCTGCCGCTGCTGCGCGGCCGCAGCACTCAACCGGCGGACGCGCAGCGCGCGCTGACGCTCGCCATCCACCGCGATGCGCTGGCGGAACTGGACCGTGATCTGGCGGCCGGCCTGATCGATGACGCGCAATACCGCATTTCCTGCGCCGAACTGGAGCGCCGGGTGCTCGACGAGGCCGGCGTTGCGCCGTCGGCCCCAGCGAAGGGCAGCGGCCGCTGGGTGGCCGTCGTGTCGGCGCTGATGGTGCCGGTGATCGCTGTTCCGGTGTATCTGGCGCTCGGTCACCCGCAGGCCATCGATGCACCGCGGAGCAGCCCCCCGCAGGCCGAGGGCGAGGTGACACCGGAACAGATAGAGGCCATGGTCGCGCGACTGGCCGAGCGGATGAAGGCGGAGCCGGACAACGCCGAGGGCTGGTCGATGCTGGCGCGTTCGTACTTTGCGATGGGGCGCTTCGACGAAGCTGCTGACGCCTATTCCAGACTGGTGAAGATCGTCGACGGCGACGCCCAGGTGTGGACCGATTATGCGGACGCAGTCGCCATGAAGCAGGGGCGCAATCTGGCCGGTGAACCCGAGCAGATGCTGAAGAGGGCGCTCGAACTGGACCCGGACAACGTGAAGGCGCTGGCACTGGCCGGTAGTGCAGCGATGCAGCGGGGTGACGCTGCCGCCGCGCGTGTCCATTGGGAGCGTCTGCTGAAACTGCTGCCGGCGGATTCGCCGTTGATCCAGCCCATCAAGGAAAGCATGGGAGAGGTTGCCGCGGGCGCTGCGGCGAAGTAGGTGCCCGGGTAGCGCTGGCCGCGGCGGGCGAACGCTGCGGCGATGCGAAAAGGTCTTGCGATGACTGAAGCACAAAAGAAAAAAGCCGGCTTGCGCCGGCTTTTTTCATGCTCGCGGAGAAGGATTACTTCTTCTCTTCAGCCGGGGCAGCCGGAGCAGCAGCGTCAGCCGGAGCGGCCGGAGCAGCGTCAGCCGGAGCAGCCGGGGCAGCGTCAGCCGGAGCGGCCGGAGCAGCATCAGCCGGAGCAGCCGGGGCAGCGTCAGCCGGAGCGGCCGGGGCAGCAGCCGGAGCGGGTTCGGCGGCCGGAGCCGGAGCTTCTTCCGGCTTCGAGCAAGCGGCCAGGGCAGCGGCGAGGATGGCGGCGAGGAGGAGGGACTTTTGCATTTTGATTTCCTTGGCTGTTGGCTACAACGTGAATTCGGTACAACACCCGATCGAGCTAGCGACCTCGATCAGCCCAAAATAGTAGCACGAGCGTCACGGATCAAGTTGCAGCGCTGGAAACAAGGTCTTACAAGCCAAGCTTTGTTGTGCTTATGCAACATGAACAATTGTCCCAGATCTCGGCGAATCGACCGCTGTAGCCGGCGATCTCGGCGGCATCGGCGCGCACGTGCTTGCCGCGCCAGTGCGCGTGATGAGTCCGGATCACCGCGTCAGCCGAGCCATTCAGCATGAAGGTTTCGCTCAGATGCCGCAGCGTACGCGGCAACTGACGGATGTGCAGACGGTGCGATTGTGCGGCGCACAGCGCCCACAGGCGAGGCATGTGGTGCTGCAGCGGTCCGGCGTCGAGCAGCACGATGCGCACCGCGGCGCGCGGCGACTGTGCCAATGCCCGGGTCAGGGCGTCGACCGCGAGGCGCGAATCGAGTGCGGTGGCGCGCAGATCGGTGTCAAAGATGTCGAGCGATCGATCGATCTGCGCGATCAATGCGCCGATCGCCGCCTGGTAGCCGGCGCGATCGTCGAAACGGAAGACACCCGTTTCCTCAGTCAATGGCGGCTCCGGTGTGCAGGAAGCCGTCGCAATACCAGTCGTAGAGCAGGTCAAGCGTGCCTTCGTGGTCGGCGATTCGGGCGACGCTGCGGGCGCTTGCCAGCTCGCGCAGGGTGTCGGTACTGCCCGCCGGCAGTTCCACCGGTTCGCCGTTGATCCAGAACTGGCGGCCACTGCGCAGCAGCAGCGTCCGTCCGTCCAGTCGCACGCCGTGCTTCGACACCTGCTGCGCAAAACGCTTCGGTGACAGCGGGTCGTCCAGCGGATCGAAGAACACGTGCGGCTTCGGTTCGCTCAGATAGCCGCCAAGGAAGGCCTCGACGTCCTTGCGCGACCATTTGATGGTGTTCAGCACCGCCTCGACCCTGTCTATCATCGCCGCCGGCAGCTGGGCCGGATCAGCCTGCAGTGCGAGGTCGGGGTCGGCGTACATGCCGGGCATGCAGATCTCGTCGCGCAGGTAGTCGAGGAAGCCGGTCGCCAGTTCCTGCATCGACGGCGTGCGGAAGCCGATCGAGTAGGTGGTGCATTCGCCCTCGGCGATGCCGTTGTGCGCGCACTTGGGCGGCAGGTAGAGCATGTCGCCCGGTTCCAGCACCCATTCGTGTTCCGGCACGAAGTTCTTCAGGATGCGCAGCGGTGCGTCCTCGATCAGCGTGAGGTCGGTCTGTTCGCTGATCTGCCAGCGGCGGCGGCCGGTGCCCTGCAGCAGGAACACGTCGTAGGAATCGAAGTGCGGACCGACGCCGCCGCCGTCAGTGGCGTAACTCACCATCACGTCGTCCAGCCGGGCATAGGGCACGAAGCTGAAACGGCGCATCAGTGCGTCGGCTTCCGGCAGCAGCATGTTCAGACCCTGCACCAGCACGGTCCACGGCTTCGTTTTCGGTCGCCGGATCAGCGAGGCCGGCAGCGGGCCGCGCTCCATTTCCCAGTTGCGGCCGTCGTGCGCGATGAAACGAGATTCGACGTCTTCGTCGCGCGCGAGATCGAGCAATTGTTCGCGCGGCAGCAGGCCGTTGAAGCCGGGAATGGCGCCGCGGATGAGCAGCGGTCTCTTCTGCCAGTAGTCGCGCAGGAAGGTACGCGGGCTCAGCCCGCCGAGCAGTGTCTTGTCCATGGGTGCGGATTATCCGCGATGGCGCGGCCGCGGCGCACGCAGCAGGTAAAATCGCGCCCTTTCGCTCTCGCAGGACACGTCATGCCGGTCGCCCGCATCGAATCGCTGGACCACGAAGGTCGCGGCGTCACCCATTACGAAGGCAAGGTCATCTTCGTCGATGGCGCCTTGCCGGGCGAAACCATCGATTTCTCTCCCTACCGCAAGAAGGCGTCCTACGAACTTGCGCAGATCAGCCGCATCGTGAAACCGAGTGCGCAGCGCGTGACGCCGCGCTGCCGTCATTTCGGCAATTGCGGCGGCTGCAGCATGCAGCACCTCGATGTCGCCGCGCAGGCGTCCGCCAAGCAGCGCGTGCTCGAGGACGCGCTGTGGCACGTCGGCCGGGTGAAGCCTGAAACCGTGTTCGCGCCGCTGGTCGGGCCGGGCTGGGGCTATCGCTACCGCGCGCGACTGTCGGTGCGCTACGTACCCCGCAAGGGCGGCGTGCTGGTCGGCTTCCGCGAGAAGAAATCCAGCTACGTGGCCGACATGGATTCCTGTGAGGTGCTGCCGCCGCACGTGTCGGCGCTGCTGCTGCCGTTGCGTGCGCTGATCGATGGCTTCTCGTTGCGCGACCGCCTGCCGCAGATCGAGATCGCCATCGGCGGCGAGCGCGAGGAACAGATGACGGTGCTGGTGTTCCGCATCCTCGAGAAGATGACCGCCGACGACGAGGCTGCACTGCGCGCCTTTGCCGACGCGCACCGGCTGCACATCTACGTGCAGCCGGGCGGCCCGGACACGGTGCTGCCGTTCTGGCCGATTCCGATGCCCGAACTGGCCTACTCGCTGCCGGATTTCGGCGTGAAGCTGGCGTTTGCGCCGACCGAATTCACCCAGGTGAATCACGGCATCAACCGCTCGTTGCTGCGTCGCGCGATGTCGCTGCTGGCGCCACAAAAGGGCGAGCGCATCGCCGACATGTTCTGTGGTCTCGGCAATTTCTCGCTGCCGATTGCCTCGCTAGGCGCCGACGTGGTCGGTATCGAAGGTGCCGATGCGCTGGTGAAGCGCGCAGCGCGCAACGCCGCGGCCAACGGGCTGGCCGAGCGGTCGAGCTTTGCCGTGGCCAACCTGTTCGAAATCACGCCGGAGTCGTACGCCGCGCTCGGCCGCTTCGACAAGATGCTGATCGATCCGCCGCGCGAGGGCGCGATGGAACTGGTGAAGTCGCTGCCGCATTCGGCCGACGATGCGGCACCGTCGCGCATCGTCTACGTGTCGTGCAACCCGGCCACGCTGGCGCGCGACCTCGAAGTGCTCATCGTGCAGAAGGGCTACCGCCTGCGCGGCGCCGGCATCGCCAACATGTTCCCGCAGACCTCGCACGTCGAGTCGATCGCACTGATCGAGCGCGCCTGAGGCCTCGGCCGGACGGTGCGGGCGTCGGGCGCGATTCGCGTCCGCCGTAAAAGCAAAAGCCCCGGAGGCGTGAGCCCCCGGGGCCTTCGTTCAGGGCACGCGGTGATCAGTCGCGCTGACCGGTCAGTGCCATCAGCAGGTGCAGCAGGCTGATGAACATGTTGTACAGGTTCAGATACACCGACAGCGACGCCGACACGTAGTTGGTTTCGCCGCCGCGCACGATGCGCTGGATGTCATACAGCATCCAGGCGGCCGAGATCAGCACGATGGCGGCCGAGATCGCCAGTTGAAGGCCGGGCATCTGCAGGAAGATGTTGGCGACGATGGCCAGCAGGATGACGACCATGCCGATCATCAGGAAGCTGCCCATGTTCGAGAAATCGCGCTTGGTGGTCGCTGCGACCGACGACAGCACGAGGAAGGTGACTGCGGTACCGCCGGCGGCCATGGCGATGATGGACCCGCCATTCGAGAAACCCAGCGCCACCTGCAGGATGCGGCTCAGCATCAGCCCCATGAAGAAGGTGAAGCCGAGCAGCAGGGCGACACCGAGGCCGCTGTTCTTGTTCTTCTCGATCCCCCACATGAAGCCCCAGGCGATGCCGAGGAAGAGCAGGAAGGAAATGAGCGGGCTGCCGGAGAAGAAGCTGAAGCGCATCTGTATGCCGACCAGCGCGCCAAGCAGCGTCGGCACCATGGACACCGCCAGCATCATGTAGGTGTTGCGCAGCACGCGGTTCTGGCCGGCGGACAGCGAACCGGTGGTCTGCATGCTCTGGAATTGCGGTTGCATCAAGGTCTCCCGAAGGATGATTAGTGTTCTAAAGACTATCGCACAGGGTGCGAAGTTTCAACGCTGCTCATCATGCTAGACTGCGCGCCTCATCCGTAACCCTTGTCTGGCGCCATTGTGCGCATGACAGGCGGCATCCAGGAAGCGTGGCAGAGTGGTTGAATGCACCGGTCTTGAAAACCGGCAACGTCGCAAGGCGTTCGTGAGTTCGAATCTCACCGCTTCCGCCAGCACCATAGAAAACGGCGCCATCGGCGCCGTTTTTGTTTGATTCCTCGTCAGCGTTTCCCGCTGCCGCCGAGCAGTGCGGCGACCTGACGCTTGCCGCTGCGCTTGGCCGGCGTCGGTGCCGATGTGCCGTCGCCACCGTCAGCGGGGGCGTCAGGCGTCGACGATTCGTAGGGCTTGCTGAAGTCGAAGCCGTCGGCAGCGACCGTCGATGCACTGGCGCGGGGCGCACGCGGGGCGCGTGGCGCGTCGCTGGCTGACGGGCGGCTGCGGCGTTCGCCACGCTCACCGCGTTCGCTGCGCGCTGCACGTTCCGGACGCTCTGAACGCGTTTCGCGTGCTCGCGCACGCGCCGGGTCGAAACCTTCGGGCACGACGATCTCGATCGGCTTGCGGATCAGCTTTTCGATGTCCGCCACACGACCCTTCTCTTCCGGAGCGGCCAGCGAGATGGCTTCACCCGAGCGGCCGGCACGACCGGTACGGCCGATGCGGTGCACGTAGTCTTCGGCGTTGTGTGGCAGTTCGAAATTGATCACGAAGGGCAGGTCTTCGATGTCGAGACCGCGGGCGGCGACGTCGGTCGCCACCAGCACGCGCACGCTGCCGTTCTTGAACGCTTCCAGTGCTTCGGTGCGTTGCTGTTGGCTCTTGTCGCCATGGATGGCGTCGGCGGCCACGCCCTGGCGTACCAGGTGGTGGGCGAGGCGGCTGGCGCCGAACTTGGTGTTCACGAACACCAGCGCCTGGCGGTCGGCGTAGCTGTCCTGCGTCAGCAGATGGGTCAGCAGCGCGCGCTTGTCATCGGTGCTGCAGGCGTGCACGCGGTGGGTGATGGTTTCCGCGGTGGCGTTGCGGCGCGCGACCTCGATCAGCTGCGGGTCGCGCAGCATGGCCTGGGCGAGTTTCTTGATCTCTTCCGAGAAGGTGGCCGAAAACAGCAGGCTCTGGCGTTGCGCAGGCAGCAGCGCAAGGATGCGCTTGATGTCCGGGATGAAGCCCATGTCCAGCATGCGGTCGGCTTCGTCCAGCACCAGCATCTGCACCTGGCTCAGGCTGATGGTCTTGCCTTCGACGTGGTCGAGCAGGCGGCCCGGGGTGGCGACGACGATCTCACGGCCCTGGCGCAGTTCGGCGACTTGCGCCTTCATGTCCACGCCGCCGTAGATGCAGACCGAGCGCAGCGGCAGGTGCTTCGAATAGGTCTTGACGCTCTCGTGCACCTGCATCGCCAGTTCGCGCGTCGGGCAAACGATGAGTGCGCGCACCGGGTGGCGGGCGGGCGAGGGCGAGCTGCTGGCGTGCGGCGCGAGGCGCTGCAGCAGCGGCAGCGTGAAGCTGGCGGTCTTGCCGGTACCGGTCTGGGCGCCGCCCATCACGTCACGGCCGGCGAGCACGATGGGGATGGCCTGCGCCTGGATGGGGGTGGGCGTGGTGTAGCCGGTATCGGCCACGGCACGCAGCAGTTCGGGAATCAACCCGAGTTCTTCAAACGACATGGATGCGAAGCTCTCTTGTGCAGAAGCGCGCGCCGGGCACACTGCCGCGGTACGTGTTGCTTCTGTGGACTTCCGCCTGGCATGCCGGTTCAGGCTGGGGAAATCGGTTCCGGAAAACCCGGCGCGAGGCGCGCGGCGAGGGTGCCTGCGCGAATGTCGTGCCCGGGGGCGCAGGCGCCAGGGCGGGGGAAGTGGGGATCGGCCGTGGATTCATGGCCGGATCGGAAACTCCGGGCCGCGCCATAACCGGCGAGGCGACTGCGCGCGCATTATCGCACAGCCGGGGCGGGCGCTTGTGGCTGATCTTGCGGCCGGGCGGCCGCCCGGCCGCAGAGCGGCTCAGCGCTTGCGCTTGCGGCCGCCGCCTGCCTTGCCCGGCACGCCGAGGTAGCAGGTCACTTCCTCGCGGTCGTGGTAGAGCTGGCGGCAGCGCAGTTCGTGCTTCTTGTCGACCGAGGCCAGCGCTTCGCCGATCAGGTCGGTACAGAGCTGCAACTCGTCATAGCGCCGCTTCATCGGCAGCTTGAGGTTGAAAATGGCGTGCTGGCACAGGCCCTGGGCAATCCAGCGCGCCACCAGCGCAGCGACGCGGCGCGGCTGTTCGACCATGTCGCAGACCAGCCAGTCGACCGGCTTGCGCGGCACGAAGCGGAAGCCGTCTTCGCGCTTGTGGATCACCAGGCCCGATTCCAGCAGTTCCGGATTCATGCGGCCGTTGTCGACAGCGGTCACGTGGATGTGGCGCGACACCAGCTGCCAGGTCCAGCCGCCGGGGGCCGCACCGAGGTCGACGGCGGTCATGCCCGGTTTGAGCAGGCGCTCCTGTTCGTCCTCGCTGAGCAGGGTGTGGAAGGCTTCGGCCAGCTTCAGCGTCGAGCGCGACGGCGCTTCGCGCGGCATGCGCAGGCGCGGAATGCCGTTCAGCCATTCGCTGCGGCGGTTCGGCCAGCTCAGCGCGACGGTGGCCCGGTCGGCCGCGGTGAACAGCACGTGCAGGCGCGGCGCCGACGGATCGTCGGTGAAGGCGCCCGCCTGTTCCAGCGCCTCGCCCATGTGCGGCTCCAGCTTCTTGGTCATCGACGACAGCGACTTCGCGCCGTCGGTGTCCGGCGTTTCGATCAGGAAGTCGCTGTAGCCGTCGCACAGCGCGCGCGCCGCGTCGACGACCGGCGTCACGCGGTCGCCCGGGCTCATGCCTTCCACCGTGCGGCCGGACCACAGCAGCTGGCGGGCGAAACAGAGATCCTGCCAGCGCAGTACGCGGGTCAGCGCCCACAGCGCGCCGCCTTCGGCACGCGCTTCGACCCAGCCACTGTTGGCTTCTGCCTGCACCTCGACCAGATGGCCGGCCTCGCCGCAGCGGTCGGCGATTTCCTGTGCGCATTCGCGCTCGAAGCCGGGGCGGCAGTACAGCAGCAGGCCGTGAAGATTAGTTTTCAAGGTATTTCCGATCAGCGGGAATCGACGCCGCGGGCCGTGGTCTGTGGTACATGTCTGGCCTTCGCCGGACGACACAGCGTTTCACGACACGCAACGAAATGAACAGCAAGGATATCGCGCGACGCCAGCTCGGGCGCTCCGCGCTCAGGGTGCCGGCCGTCGGCCTGGGCACCATGACCTTCGGCCAGCAGGTCGACGAACGCAGCGCACACGCGCTGATGGACGAAGCCTTCGAAGCGGGCATCGATCTGCTCGACGCGGCCGAAATGTACCCGGTCCCGGCGCGCGCCGAAACCTCCGGCGCCACCGAACGCATCGTCGGCAGCTGGCTGGCGAAGAAGCCGCGTGACAAGGTGATCGTCGCCACCAAGGTGGCCGGACCTGCGCGCGGCATGCCGTGGATACGCGGCGGTCCGCTGGCGCTGGACGCGGCGAACATCCGCGAGGCGGTGGAAGGATCGTTGCGCCGGCTGGGCACCGACTACATCGACCTCTACCAGATCCACTGGCCGGCGCGCAACGTGCCGATGTTCGGCCAGTACGAGTACGACCCGTCGGCCGAGCGCGAGGCGTCGCCCCTGCGAAGCCAGCTGGAAGCGCTCGCGAAGCTGATCGACGAGGGCAAGGTGCGCCACGTCGGCGTGTCGAACGAAACGCCGTGGGGTCTGATGAGCTGCCTGCAGCTGGCCGACGAAGGCCTGCCGCGCGTGGTCAGCATCCAGAACGCCTACCACCTGATGAACCGCACCTTCGACATGGGTCTGTCCGAAGTGTGCGAGCGCGAACAGGTGTCGTTGCTGGCCTATTCGCCGCTCGGCTTCGGTCATCTCAGCGGCAAGTACATCGATGACGCCGACGCCGCCGGGCGCATCACCGCCTTTCCGCAGTTCGGTCAGCGCTACTTCAAGGAGAATGTCGCGCCGGCTTCACGTGCCTACGCCGAACTGGCGCGCGCGCGCGGTCTGACACCGGCGCAGCTCGCGCTGGCCTTCTGCTACCGCCGGCGCACCGTCGCCTGCACGTTGATCGGCGTGACGTCGGCGACGCAGTTGCGCGAAAATATAGGTGCGTGGACAGTGGCGCTGACCGATGACGTCATCGCCGCCATCGACGCCATTCATCTTCGCTACACCAACCCGGCACCCTGACCGGGCCCAGCAGCCGTGTCGCACGGCTGCGAACAGGAGAACAACTGATGCTCAAGAAGTCGTTTGCCGCGCTGCTCGCGGCCAGCGTCGTGTCGTGGCCACTGGCGGCCGCGGCAGCTACCGAAGTGAAGAAGCCGGCGGCCAAGTCGACCAAGTCGGCGACCAAGCCCGCCGCCAAGTCGACGGCAAAGTCGGCCGCGAAGCCGGCGGCGCCGCAGGAACCGGCCGAGATCGAACTGGCGCACGGGCTGGACGAAGCCGGCGCCTCCGCGCTGCAGACGCTGGTCGATGAATTCAACGCCAGTGGCAAGGGCAAGCAGAAGATCGTGCTGGCGCCGCTGGGCGGCACCGGCGAGAAGCCGCCAGCGATGCAGGTGCTCGACGATGAGGCGCGCCAGCTCTTCCTCGAAGGCAAGCCGCGCTATACGCCGCTGCACGAGGTGATGACCAAGGCGAAGGAGAAGTTCGCCGCCGTACCGATTCCGGCGCCGATGCCGCCTTACCTCGCCGGCACCAAGGGCCGTCTGAATGCACTGCCTATCGGTCTCACCACGCCGGTCATGTTCTACAACAAGGACGCCTTCGCCCGCGTCGGCCTCGACCCGGCCGCGCCGCCGGACCACTGGTTCACGCTGCAGGCCGCACTCGGCCAGCTGCGCGACGGCGGTTACGCCTGCCCCTACACCAGCGCACGGCCGACGCAGATCCACGTCGACAACATCAGCGCCTGGCACAACGAGCCCTTCGCCCGCAAGAACGGCAAGAAGGGCGAAGCGCTGGCGATCAACGGCCTGGTGCAGGTGAAGCATCTGGCGCTGATGTCGTCCTGGTACAAGAGCCGCTACCTGCACATCTTCGGCCGCGGCGACGAGGCGGTGCCGATGTTCTCCGGCGGCCAGTGCCAGGTGCTCACCGCGCGCTCGTCGGCCTGGCCGCAGATCAAGCGCGACGCCAAGTTCGAGGTCGGTGTCGCTGCGCTGCCCTACCACGACGACATCCGTCAGGCGCCGCGTCACACGCTGGCCGACGGCGCCAGCCTGTGGGTGAGCGCCGGCCGCAGCGCCAGCGAAACGCAGACCATCGCGCGCTTCGTCACCTTCGTGCTCGACCCGGACCGTCAGGCCCAGTGGGCGCGTGCCACCGGCTTCATTCCGCTGAACCGTGCCGGCATGGTGGCGATCAGCCCGGTCGACGCGCCGACGATAGACGGCGTTGCGCGCGTGGCGCTGCGCCAGCTCGCCAGCAAGCCGGGCACCGCCGAGTCGCACCAGAGTCCGGTGGCCGACAACCCGAAGGTGCGCGCTGTGCTCGACGAGGAACTGGAAGAGCTGTGGGCCGACCGCAAGCCGGCCAAGGCCGTTCTCGATACCGCAGTGCAGAGGGTGGGCCCATGTGCGGCAGCGACCAGCTTGTCCTGCTGATCCGCGCAGCGCGCGAGGACGCGTCGGTGCGCGAGCCGCTGCTCAAGCTGCTCGCGCTGGATGATGCCGCCCGCGTGCGGGCGATCGAGAAGTGGGTGAAGGAGGGCGTGGCCGCCGGGCAGTCGATCGAACTGCTGTCGGCCATCGCCTGGCTGACCGACGACGACGTGGCGCGTGAAGCGCGCGACGTACTGGCGCAGTCGTGAGCGCCTGGCCCCGGCCGCTGTGGATCGCCCACCGCGGCGGCGGGGCCGCCGCACCCGAGAATACGCTGGCCGCCATCCGCGCCGGCGCGACGGCGGGCTTCCGCATGGTCGAGTTCGACGTGATGCTCAGCCGCGACGGCGTGCCGTTGCTGATCCACGACGAGACGCTTGAGCGGACGACCGATGGCCACGGTCTGGTGTGCGAGCACGATTTTGCAGTGCTGCAGCGACTCGATGCGGGCCGCTGGCATGGTCCCGCCTTCGCCGGCGAACGCCTGCCCGCACTCGAACAGGCACTCGACCTGTTGCTGGCGCTGGATCTGGACGCCAATATCGAAATCAAGCCTGCCCGTGGTTTCGAGCGGGCGACCGGCGAAACGGCAGCGCGACTGATCGCAGCGCGCTGGCCCGCAGACCGCCGTCCACCCCTGCTGTCCTCCTTCGACTTTCCGGCGCTCGACGCCGCCCGTCGCGTCGCACCGCAGTTGCCGCGCGGCCTGCTGTTCGAGGAAGTGCCCGCGGACTGGCGTGCGCAGATGCAGGCGCACGAGGCGGTGTCGCTGCACTGCGACCACAGCCGGCTGAGCCCAGAGCGCATGCGCGACATCGTGTCGGCCGGTGTGCCCGTACTCTGCTACACCGTCAATGACGCCGCACGTGCGGCGGCGCTGGTTGCGGCCGGCGTCAGCGGGCTGTTTACCGACCGCCTCGATCTGCTGACCTGACGCTTACAGCGGCGGCATGCGCGTAACCGCGTGCTGCTTGAAGATGCGGTCCAGCGTGCCGTCGCGCTCCATGTCCGCGAGCGCCGACTGCAGCGCCTGCGCGAGCGCCTCGTCACTGGCGCCGACCGCCAGCCCGAGCGCCCATCCGGCCTGCGGCAGGCCGGGCAGCGCCGGCGGCATGCTCATCGTGAAGCGCTTGCCGGTCGCAGCCATCATCGGCTCGATCTGGCTGCGCATGCCGAGAAAGCCGGCGATGCGCCCTTCCTCCAGCGCACGGCGCGCGTCGTCCATCGAGTGGAAATGCTGCACCTGACTGCGCAGTCGCCCGCCATCCGACGACAGCAGCGCCATCGACATGATGGATTCGCTCTCGGCCCCCAGTGCCTGTCCGTCGATGTCGGCCACTTTGTCGAGCTTGGGCAGCAGCTCTGTCGAGCGGATGGCGGCCAGGGTTTCGCGGTGGTAGGCGCCGAAGATCTTCACCTGCGGATTGCGTGCACTCATCGTTGCATCGACCGGCACGTGCATCATCACGTCGGACACGCCAGGACCGAGAACGGTGCCTTTCCAGACGATGTTGCGCAGGTCGTCGTTCATATTCTCGTCAGCGTCGTAGCTGCGCACGTCAGGCTTCACGCCCAGCCGCTCGGCCAATGCACGGCCGAGGTCGACGTCGATGCCGCGGCCGGCGTCGGCGTAGGGCGAGAAATCCTTGTAGACCCCGATGCGCAATGTGCCGCTTGAGCGGACTTCGGCGAGGTCGCGCGCCTCGGCGCTTGCGCTGGTGAAGGCGCAGGCGGCGACGATCAGTGCGGTGGCGAGGGGCAGGGCAGACATCGGCAGACTCCAGTGGTGAGGTAGCGCGAGCTTATGGGCCCGCCCGCCCGCCGGCACCGGCGTTCTGCAGTGCGCCAGCCAGTCAATTTGCCCGCAGTGCGTTCGGAGCGTCCGGCCTATCATTGCCGCCGCTGCCGCCCTGTGCGCCGACAGCGTGCCCCGGTCACCCTCTCGATTGTCCCTGCCGATGAAACGCGTCGACCTCAAGCGCATCCTGCTGATGCGCATCACGCTGTTCGCGCTCGTGCTGCTGTTCTGCGCCATCGCGGTCACGCTGAAACAGACCCGAGATCGCCTGCATGCGGATATCCCGCGTACCGGCGGCACGATGAAGCAGCTGATCGAAACCGAGATCGCGCGCGCGACGCCGCCCTTCGTGCGCGATCTGCACGGCATCGAGCTGACCGGACTGGAAGGCATAGGCCGGCTCGTGCACTTCTGTGCTGCGGTGACCGACATCTACAGCCGGCCGGTGGTGCAGCGCTGCTTTGGCGACGCCGAGGCGCCGCGCTGGCTGCCGGCCTCGCTGATGCGCAGCGTGGTCGGCGAGGAGGCGCGCTATATCGGCCCGGTCGGCAAGTATCCGGGCATCAAGGTGGGCGAACTGACGGTGACGCCCAATTTCGCCAGCGTCGCCCAGTCCGTGTGGTCGGACATCCGCAACCTGCTCATCATCACCGCCGGCGTGCTGCTGCTCAATGTGCTGGTCTATCTGCCGGTGCGCCGCGTGCTGCGGCCGACCGACGACATCCTGCGCGGGCTCGGGCGCATGGAGGCGGGTGACCTGTCGGTGCGCTTGCCGTCCTTCGAGCTGATCGAACTGCAGCGCATCAGCGATGTGTTCAACCACCTTGCCGAGCGGCTGGAGAACACGATGGGCGAGCAGCGCGAACTGGCTCGCCGGTTGCTCGAAGTGCGCGAGGAAGAGCGGCGCCGGCTGGCGCGCGAGCTGCACGACGAACTGGGACAGTGCCTCACCTCGATACAGGCCGAGGCGGCCTACGCGCGCGAACTGGCGCACGACCAGCTGCCGGCGCTGACGCCCAGTGCCGAGGCGATTTCGCGCATCACCGCGCACATGATGGAGGTGCTGCAGCTCATCCTGCGCGAACTGCGGCCGGTCGGGCTGGAAGCCTTCGGCCTGGCGGCCAGCCTGGAACAGCTGATCGACAGCCGCAACCGCAGCAGTCACGGCCGCTGCCTGCACACGCTGACGATTGATGGCGACGTCGGCGGTCTGGCCGACAATCTGAACGTGAGCCTCTACCGCATCGTTCAGGAAAGCCTGACCAATGCGCAGAAGCATGCCGACGCGCGCCACATCGCGGTGACGCTGCGCTGCGACGGCAACGAACTGCGGCTGTGCGTGGACGACGACGGCCGCTCGGAACCGGGTTCGACCTTCGACGGCGGGCTGGGCGTGCTCGGCATGCGCGAGCGCGTGCAGGCCCTCGGTGGACGGCTGACACTGACGCTGCGCGATGTGGGCGGGCTGCGCGTCGAAGTCGTGGTGCCGGCCGATGCAGGGCGGCCGAGTCCGGCCGCGAACGTACAGGAGATGCACGCATGATCCGTCTGCTTCTGGTCGATGACCACGCCGTGGTGCGCGAGGGCTACCGGCGCCTACTCGAACGTCGGGCCGACCTGCGCATCGAGGCCGAGGCGGCCACTGCGAATGAGGCGCTGACCGCTTTCCGCGCGGTGGCGCCTGACGTCGTCATCCTCGATCTCGGGTTGCCCGACATGGGCGGTGTCGAACTGGTGCGCCGGCTCGTGCAGCGCGACGCCCGCGCGCGCATTCTGGTGTTCAGCATGCACCGTGACCCGCTGTTCGCCTCGCAGGCGCTGCGCGCCGGTGCGCTCGGCTACGTCACCAAGAGTTGCGCCCCCGACGTGCTGATCGACGCCGTCTATCAGGTCGCGGCGCGGCGCCGTGTGCTCAGCCCGGACATCGCGCCGGAACTGGCGCTGGCGCTGCTGAATGACGCCGACAATCCGCTCGACGCGCTGTCGCCGCGCGAATTCGAGGTGCTGCGCATGCTGCTCGACGGCCGTTCGGCCGACGAGATCGGCCAGGCGCTGCACATCAGCCCGAAGACCGCGCAGAACACGCATTACCAGATCAAGGCCAAGCTCGGCACGCGCACCGACATCGATCTGGTGCGGCTGGCGATGAAGTGGGGGCTCGGCGCCTCCGAGGGGGCGTCCGAGCCGTGAGCCGCCGTCAGCCGACGGCGCGCGCGTAGTCCAGCGTGGCGGCGATGGCCGCCTGCCAGCGCGGTGCCAGGCGCGCGTACAGGTCATCCGCCTGTGCAGTGAAGTCGCGGCCCTCGCCCTGTGGCAGCGCCATGTCGACGCCGCAGCCGCGCGCCGCCAGCAGGGCGGCGCCGAGCGCCGTCGTTTCCTGTGTCGGCGCCACGCGCACGGTGCAGCCCAGCAGGTCGGCCTGCATCTGCATCAGCAGCGCATTGGCGGTGCCGCCGCCATCGACGCGCAATTCGCGCAGTGCGGCGCCAGCGTCCGCTTCCATCGCCCGCATCACGTCCAGCGTCTGCAGCGCAATCGATTCGAGCGCGGCGCGCGCGATGTGCGCCCGCGTCGTGCCCCGGCTGAGGCCGAACACGGTGCCGCGCGCCGTGGCTGACCAGTGCGGCGCACCCAGACCGGTGAACGCCGGCACCACGGTGACGCCGCCGCTGTCCGGCACGCTGGCGGCCAGTGCCTCGACATCGCCGGAACGTGCGATCAGGCCGAGGCCGTCGCGCAGCCACTGCACCAGTGCGCCAGTGACGAACACGCTGCCTTCGAGCGCGTACTCGATCGTGTCCGCCGTCTGCGCGGCGCAGGTGGTGAGCAGGCCGTGGCGCGAAACGATGGCCTTGCGGCCGGTGTGCATGAGCATGAAGCAGCCGGTGCCGTAGGTGTTCTTGGCCAGACCGGGTGATGCGCAGCCCTGGCCATACAGCGCCGCCTGCTGGTCGCCGGCGATGCCGCAGACAGGCAGCGCGCGCCCGAACAGCGCGGGATCGGTTTCGGCAAGTTGGCCGCTCGAGGGCACGACCTCGGGCAGCAGCGCGCGGGGCACGCGGAACAGCTCGAGCAGGGTGTCGTCCCAGCGGCCGCTGCGGATGTCCAGCAGCTGGGTGCGGCTGGCGTTGGTCAGATCGGTGAGGTGGCGGCGACCACCGGTGAGCTGCCACACCAGCCAGCTGTCCATCGTGCCGCAGGCCAGTTCGCCGCGTTCCGCCCGGTCGCGCGCACCCGGTACGGTGTCGAGCAGCCAGGCGATCTTGGTGGCCGAGAAGTAGGGGTCGAGCACCAGGCCGGTCTGTTCGCGGATGCGGTCCTCATGGCCGTCGGCGCGCAGGCGTTCGCAGATGTCGGCGGTCCGTCGGTCCTGCCAGACGATGGCCGGGCCCAGCGGCGTACCGGTCGCGCGTTCCCACAGCAGTACGGTTTCGCGCTGGTTGGTGATGCCGATGGCGGCGATTCCGTCGGCCTTCACCGCGGCGCGCATCAGGGCTTCGCGCGCGCAGGCCAGGGTGTCCGTCCAGATGCGCAGTGCGTCGTGCTCGACCCAGCCTGGCTGCGGATAGCTTTGCGGCAGCTCGCGCTGCGCCATGCCGACGACGTGTCCGTGCGGATCGAACACCAGCGCACGCGAACTGGTCGTACCCTGGTCGAGCGCAAGGATGAAGCGCTGTTCAGTGACAATGTCCGGAGAGGCGGTCACGGCAGAAATCCTCCATCCGCGGGTGGATGTGACGGGGGGCGGGGGTGTGCGTGCTGACGACAGCCTCCGACGATACCGGCCCGGCCCGCGCTTGCAAACGTCCGCGTCGCCCCGATATGCAGTGTCATGCCGTCATGCCGCCCCGGCAGGTCGCTGCGTGCCATTCCCATTCTCGTCGCACCATATTCAAGCTGGAGTTCCGATGTCCGAACCGTTCAACATTCCGCTGTCCATGCTCGATCTGGTGCCGGTCCGCCACGGCGGCAGCGTGGCCGATGCGCTGCAGGAATCCGTCGCACTGGCGCGCCACGTCGAGCAACTCGGCTTCCAGCGATACTGGCTGGCCGAGCACCACAATATGGACGGCATCGCCAGCGCGGCGACCGCGGTGCTGATCGGCCACGTGGCGGGCCAGACCTCGCGCATCCGCGTCGGCTCGGGCGGCGTCATGCTGCCCAATCACGCACCGCTGGTGGTGGCGGAAAACTTCGGCACGCTGGCGACGCTTTACCCGGGGCGCATCGACCTCGGGCTCGGCCGTGCGCCGGGCGCTGACCGCGCGACCATGCGCGCCCTGCGCCGCGATCTGGCGGGCAACGGCGACGACTTCCCGGAGCAGGTGGCGGAGCTGCGTGCCTTGCTGGCCCCGGCGCAGCCCGGTCAGGCAGTGCGCGCGATGCCGGGCGAGGGCACGGAAGTGCCGGTGTGGCTGCTGGGCTCCAGCCTGTTCAGTGCGCAGCTGGCGGCCCAGCTGGGCCTGCCCTATGCCTTCGCCGCCCATTTCGCACCGCGCATGATGCTGGAGGCCGCACGCCTGTACCGCACGCTGTTCCGGCCGTCCGCCGTGCTCGACCGCCCGCACCTGATGCTGGGCGTGCCGGTGGTCGCCGCCGACAGCGACGACGAGGCACGCTGGCTCGCCACCTCGACGCAGCAGCGCGTGCTGGCGCTGATGCGTGGCGAGTCGCTGCGGCTGCGCCCGCCGGTGGCCGACATGACGCCGCTGTGGGCCGGGCACGAGAAGGCGTCGGTCGATGCCTTCCTCGCCGAAGCGGTGGTCGGCGGGCCGGATACGGTTCGCCGGGGCCTCGAATCACTGGTCGAGCGCACCGGTGCGGACGAGCTGATGGTGGTGACCGACATCCACGACTTTGCGCTGCGGCTGCGTTCCTGCCGCATCGTCGCCGAGGTGGCCGGGGTGAGCGCGGAGCCGGCCGCCGCCTGAACGCTGCTGCGGTGATCCGGCCGGTGGCGGCGCGAATGCTAGAATCCGCGACTGTTTTCGCGCCGCAGCGCGCGCCCTGAAATCCTGATTGCCGACCATGAACAGCGCCGATATCCGCTCCGCCTTCCTCAATTTCTTCGCTTCCAAGGGCCACCATATCGTGGCTTCCAGCTCGCTGGTGCCGCACGAGGACCCGACGCTGCTGTTCACCAACGCCGGCATGAACCAGTTCAAGGACGTGTTCCTCGGCTTCGACAAGCGCAGCTACAACCGCGCCACCACCTCGCAGAAATGCGTGCGTGCCGGCGGCAAGCACAACGACCTGGAAAACGTCGGCTACACCGCGCGCCACCACACCTTCTTCGAAATGCTGGGCAACTTCAGCTTCGGCGACTACTTCAAGCGCGACGCCATCGCGTTTGCGTGGGAACTGCTGACCGAAGTGTTCAAGCTGCCGAAAGACAAGCTCACGATCACTGTCTATGCCGAGGACGACGAAGCCTTCGACATCTGGACGAAGGACATCGGCGTGCCAGCCGAGCGCGTCATCCGCATCGGCGACAACAAGGGCGCGCGCTACGCCTCCGACAACTTCTGGATGATGGGCGACACCGGCCCGTGCGGCCCGTGTACCGAAATCTTCTACGATCACGGCGCCGACATTCCGGGTGGCCCGCCGGGTTCGCCTGACGAGGACGGCGACCGTTTCATCGAAATCTGGAACAACGTGTTCATGCAGTACAACCGCGACGAAGCGGGCGTGCTGCATCCGCTGCCCAAGCCCAGCGTGGACACCGGCATGGGTCTGGAGCGCATCGCCGCCGTGCTGCAGGGCGTGCACAGCAATTACGAGATCGACCTGTTCGTCGCACTGATCGCGGCGGCCGCGCGTGAAACGAACACCACCGACCTCGACACGCCGTCGCTGAAGGTGCTGGCCGACCACATCCGTGCCTGTTCCTTCCTGATCGCCGACGGCGTCATCCCGGGCAACGAAGGCCGCGGCTACGTGCTCCGCCGCATCATCCGCCGCGCCATCCGCCACGGCTACAAGCTGGGCGCGCGCGCCGCCTTCTTCCATCGCATGGTGCCGGACCTGGTGGCGCAGATGGGCGCCGCCTACCCGGATCTGGCGGCGGCGCAGCAGAAGGTGATGGACGTGCTGCGACAGGAGGAAGAGCGCTTCTTCGCCACCATCGCCAACGGCATGGACATCCTCGAATCCGCACTGGCCGCGCTGGCGCAGGGCGCAGCGCTGGATGGCGAGACCGCGTTCAAGCTGCACGACACCTACGGCTTCCCGCTCGACCTGACCGCCGACATCTGCCGCGAGCGCGGCGTGACGGTGGATACCGAAGGCTTCGACGCCGCGATGGCGCGACAGAAGGAACAGGCGCGCGCCGCGGGCAAGTTCAAGATGGCGACCGCGCTGGAATACGACGGCGTGCAGACCACCTTCCGTGGCTACGACACGCTGGAAGCGGCGGGCAAGGTGGTCGCGCTGTACCGCGACGGCGCGCCGGTGAATGAGCTGCACGAAGGCGAACTGGGCGTCGTCGTGCTCGACGAGACGCCGTTCTACGCCGAATCCGGCGGTCAGGTTGGCGACCGCGGCGAACTGCGCGCGGCACAGGGCATCTTCAAGGTCGAGGACACGCTGAAGATACAGGCGGCGGTGTTCGGCCACCACGGAGTGGTGGGCACCGGCCGCATCGCGGTCGGCGACAGCGTCAGCGCGCGCGTCGATGTGCGCGCCCGCGCCGCGACCGCACGCAACCACTCGGTCACCCACCTGATGCACAAGGCGCTGCGCGAGGTGCTCGGTGATCACGTGCAGCAGAAGGGCTCGCTGGTCGATGCCGACAAGACCCGTTTCGACTTCGTGCATAACGCGCCGATGAGCGACGACGAGATCAGCCGCGTCGAACGCATCGTCAATGCCGAAATCCTCGCCAACGCGGCCACCCAGGCGCGCGTGATGGGCATCGAGGACGCGCAGAAGTCGGGCGCCATGATGCTGTTCGGCGAGAAGTACGGCGACGAGGTGCGCGTGCTCGACATCGGTTCGTCGCGCGAACTGTGCGGCGGCACCCACGTCGCGCGCACCGGCGACATCGGCCTGTTCAAGATCACGGTTGAAGCCGGTGTGGCCGCCGGCGTCCGCCGCGTCGAGGCGATCACCGGCGAGAACGCGGTGGCTTTCGTGCAGCGTCAGGACAGGCTGGTGTCGGAAGCGGCCGCCGCGTTCAAGGCGCCGGCCAACGAACTGCCGGCCAAGATCGCCCAGGTGATCGACAACGTGCGCGCGCTGGAAAAGGAGATCGCCCGCCTGAAGAGCAAGCTCGCCGCCAGCCAGGGCGACGAACTGGCCGCGCAGGCGGTGGCGATCGGCGGCGCCAAGGTGCTGGCCGCGGTGATGGAAGGTGCCGACGTGCCGGCGCTGCGCGAAACGCTGGACAAGCTGCGCGACAAGCTCGGCTCGGCCGCCATCGTGCTGGCGGCCGTGAACGACGGCAAGGTGAGCCTGATCGCTGGCGTCACGCCGGATCTGACGGCGAAGGTGAAGGCCGGCGAGCTGGTCAATTTCGTCGCTGCCCAGGTCGGCGGCAAGGGTGGCGGCAAGCCGGACATGGCGCAGGCCGGCGGCACCCAGCCGGAAAACCTGCCGGCAGCGCTGGCTGGCGTCGGCAAATGGGTGGAAGGAAAGCTCGGATGAAAATCGCTGCAGTGTTGCTGATGGTGCTGGCTTCGGCCGGCGCGCTGGCCGGCGAGGGCGCGGTGATCGAGGCGACCACGGCCAGTGGCGACAAGGTCGAACTGATGCCGGACGGCCGCTGGCATTTCGTCGATCAGGCGAAGCAGGCCGAGGCGAAGAAGGTGGCCGACACCTACCCGCAGAATCACCTGCGGCCCGAAGGTGCGCAGGGCGGCTGGTTCGGCACCCGCACCATCCTGCCCGGTGACAAGGACTACAACCGCGGCACGCTGAACCCGAAGATGCGCTGAACGCCTTAACGAAGATGCCGCCCTCGGGCGGCATTTTTCATCGCGGGGCGGGCCGGATGCCTTCAGTCCGCCTGTTCGTCACTGGCCGCGCGCTCCGCGCAGCTGCGGATGTCCTGCAGGATGCCGGCGGGGTCGAGTCCACACATGTCGGTCACCGTGTTGTCGAGCCGCTGCACGATGTCCTCGGGCGCGGTCTGCTGTTCGAGTTCGAAGGCGCACTGCGCGGCCAGATGGGCCAGACGGGCGAGCAGACTGGCGTCCGGATTGCGCGGCTGGCAGTAGTACTCGAGCGCGGCTGCAATATCGTCCGGGAAGTTCCAGCGCATCGCCAGTTCGGCACCGACCTCGCAGTGATGGGTGTTCAGCTTGTGCTGTTCCACCGTCGCACGCTCGGTCATGCCCAGCCCCTGGCACTCGCGCAGGATTTCGTCGGCGACGCGCGGGAAGGCGATGTGGATCATCAGCTGGCCGACGCGCAGCATCAGGCCGGCGCTGTAGGCGCGCTCGGCGTTCTCGCCGGCGCGTCGCGCCAGCTGCGATGTGATCGATGCCGTCAGCAGCGCGTGGCGCCAGAACGACTGCAGGTCGACGCCCGGCACTTTGGGGAAACTGCTGCTGACGCCGGCCGAGATCACCAGCGTGCGCATCGCGCGGGTGCCGATCAGCGACACCGCTTCGTCGATCGACCCCACCGCGCGGCGGCTGCCGTAATAGCCCGAGTTGGCAAGTTTCAGCACACGCGCGGAAATGGTCGGATCAGTGCGGATCTCGCCGATCAGCGGCAGCAGATCGGCGTCTTCGTCGCGCAGCGTCTCTATCATCTTCTGCACGACGCGCGGAATGCTCGGCAACTGGCCAGCCGCGGCGAACAGGCGTTCGATGGCATGTGTTCGGGAAATCATTGCTGCGTCTTTCCGGCAGTCATTGTCCGAGGCCGGCGGCCCAGCCCATGGCTTCGGACACGGCAAGGGTGAAATCTTCGCCGGTCAGCGGCGGCAGAGCGGCCAGCTTGGCGGCGAAGTCGGTCGTGGCGTCTTCCTCCCAGCAGCGCAGCAGCCGGAGCAGTGCGCCCAGCGTGCCCGAGCCGTCGGTCAACGCGCTGTGGATGCAGCGATCGACAGTCAGCGTCTTCAGCACTTCGTCCATCGACACGCCGAGCAGCGCCGGCAGCAGCGACAGGATGCCGGTCAGGAAAGCGCTGTCGGGGTCACCGTCACGCATGTCGCAGCGTTCGGCGAGCAGTTCCATCGTGCGTGCGCGGGTCGCCACCATGTTGAGCAGCGGCGTGTGCGCCTTGCCGCTGCCCTGCGTACAGAACAACAGCAGTTGCAGCCAGCGCTGAAGCTGACGCCGACCGAGCAGCGTGATCGCCTCGCGTGCGGTCGATATCTGGCGCTTGCTGCCACTGCCGACCGAATTGGTGATGCGCATCAGGTTCACCAGCAGCGCCGGCTCCTGCTTGATCAGCGGTTCCATGGCCGACGTGTCGGCGTCGCCGATCACCATGCCGAGCAGGCGCAGCAGGGTCGTTTCGCCTGCGCTCAGCGTGCGGGTGCTCAGCACGCTCGGACGGGCGAAGAAATAGCCCTGGAAATAGGCGAACCCAAGTTCGTGGCAGCGCCGGGCCTGTTCGGCGCTGTCGACCTTTTCGGCCAGCAGCTTGGCCGAATAGGGCCGGAAGCGTTCGACCAGATCGGGCAGCGCGTCGGGGGCGACGCCCAGCAGGTCGATCTTGATGAAGGAAGCGATCTCGATCAGTGGCTTGTAGTCCTCTTCCAGATCGAGCACGTCGTCGAGCGCCAGCCGGAAGCCTTTGCGCACCAGTTCGCGCGCCCGCGCGATGACTGCAGGTTTTGGCGGAACGGTTTCAAGCAGTTCGATGACGATCTTGTCCGCCGGCAGCAGTTCGAGCGCCTCGGACATCAGCATGTCCTCGCTGACGTTGATGAAGCCGAAGGCGTCGCCGAGCGCCTGTTCGAGACCGAGTTCGTTGAACACCGAGGTGATCACCCGCGCGGTGGCGCTGACGTCGCAGTGAAATTCGGCCTGTTCGACGTTTCCGGAGCGGAACAGCAGCTCGTAGGCGTAGATCGCCTGACTCCGGTCCAGTATGGGCTGGCGGCCTACGTAGATGTTGTTTGTGGCGGCAATGAGCATGCTTCTGTTGTCGGCATGCCGGCCGCCACATTTAGGGTGCGAGCGGGGTTTATTTCATGGCGATGACGGCGTCGGCCGAGCGCCGGAAACCGGCACCCGATCAGGTGCCGGGGGAGGGGGCCGTCAGAAGGGCAGGGCGAGGTCCGGGCGGGCGCTACCGAGCACGCGGCGGAAATCCGCCTGGATGCGTTCGAGCGCCTTGGCGTCGTCCGCCTCGAAGCGCAGCACGACCACCGGCGTCGTGTTCGACGCCCGCATCAGCCCGAAGCCGTCGGCGTATTCGACGCGCAGGCCGTCGATCTTGATGATGTCGCGCGCACCGTCGAACTGAGCGGTCCGCTGCATCTCGGCGATCAGCGCGTGCGGTTCGCCCTCGTTCATCTTCAGGTTCAGTTCGGGCGTCGAGGTGGCGGTCGGCAGCGCCTTCAGCACGGCATTGCCATCCGGCGCGGCGGACAGGATTTCCAGCAGACGGGCTCCGGCGTACAGACCGTCGTCGAAACCGAACCAGCGCTCCTTGAAGAACATGTGGCCGCTCATCTCGCCGGCCAGCGCGGCGCCGCTCTGCTTCAGCTTGGCCTTGATCAGCGCGTGGCCGGTGTTCCACATGACCGGTTCGCCGCCGTGCTCGCGGATCCACGGTGCCAGCAGGCGGGTGCATTTGACGTCGTAAACGATCTGCGCGCCGGGCTGGCGCGACAGCACGTCGGCGGCGAACAGCATGAGCTGGCGGTCCGGGTAGATGATCTCACCATCGCGGGTGACCACGCCCAGGCGGTCGCCGTCGCCGTCGAAAGCGAGGCCGATCTCGGCGTCGCCGGCGGCCAGCACGCGGATCACGTCTTCCAGGTTTTCCGGCTTGGACGGGTCCGGGTGGTGGTTGGGGAAATTGCCGTCCACTTCGCAGAACAGTGGCACGACTTCGCAGCCCAGCGCTTCGAACAGGCGCGGCGTGATGTCGCCAGCGACGCCGTTGCCGCAGTCGATCACCACCTTCATCCGGCGCTTGAGCTTCACGTCGCCTGTGACGCGGGTGATGTAGGTATCGCGCACGTCGGCGTGGCGCGTCGTGCCCTGGCCGTGAACCAGATCGTTGTCGAGGATGCGGCGGCGCAGGTCCTGAATCATGTCGCCATACAGCGTCTGACCGCCCAGCACCATCTTCAGGCCGTTGTAGTCGGGCGGGTTGTGGCTGCCGGTCACGCTGACCGCGCTGTCGGTGCCGAGGTCGAAGGCGGCGAAGTAGGACAGCGGCGTCGGCACGCAGCCGATATCCAGCACATCGACGCCCGCGGCATTGATGCCTTCGGCCAGCGCACCGGCCAGTTCAGGGCCGGACAGGCGGCCGTCGCGGCCGACGGCGATGGTGCGCTGGCCGCGCTTCACCGCCTCGGAGCCCAGCGCGTGGCCGATGGCGCGCACCGCGTCGGCGGTCAGCGTCTTGTCCACGATGCCGCGGATGTCGTAGGCCTTGAAGATTTCGGGTGCCGGGAAGGACATCGGTTTTCCTTTCTGCGTTCTGTTCTGTTGTAGGCCCGCACGGATGCGGCATTGCATCAATTATCCCGTGCGAACGATGACGGCCGCGCGGCATTGTTTTGCAAAATATCAACGACCCGTGATCAGGTTGGCGATGAACTGGCGTGCCGCCGCCGGTCTCGCCGTGTCACGCGGCACATCCATCATGCCCAGGCCGAACACATAGGCATACAGCAGCAGGCTGCGATTGGTCGCTTCGTCGGCGTCGCAGCCGGCGGCGCGGAACAGCGCGGCAGCGCATTCCAGCCGCACGCTGTCCACGGCATCGACCGCCGCGCGCGCCGCTTCGTCGTGGCGCGCCCAGTCGCGCAGTGCCAGTTCGATCTGCATGCCACGGCGGTTGCGCGCCAGACTGTAAGTGTCGATCACATGCTGCAGTTGCGCGATTTCGTCGCCGGGCGCAGATTGCGTGCGGCTGCGGATGTCGTCGATGCGGCCGTCGCGCCAGTGCTCCAGTACGGCGTCGAGCAGGGCGCGGCGGTCCTTGAAGTGCCAGTAGAAACTGCCCTTGGTCAGACCGAGACCGCGCGCCAGCGTTTCCACCCTGACGCCGTCGACACCGCTGTCGGCCAGGGTCTGGGTGGCCGCCCGCACCCAGGTGTCGCGGTCGGTCTGCGGGCGGGCGTCGGCGTCGGGCATGGTGGTATTCCTGCGGCGTGGTTGACCTCTAACGGAAGCATACGGTAGCGTATGGCCTGAACATACGCATCCGTATGGGTGCGTGCAACCGTGCAGCGGCACACAGGAGACACAGGCATGAAGATTGTGGTCCCGGTCAAGCGGGTGATCGATTACAACGTGAAGATCCGCGTTGCCGCCGATGGCAGCGGCGTCGAAACTGCGAACGTGAAGATGTCGATGAATCCGTTCGACGAGATCGCGGTGGAAGAGGCGGTGCGGCTGAAGGAGGCGGGTGTGGCGACCGAGGTGGTCGCGGTGTCCTGCGGCGTCGCCGGCTGCGTCGATACGCTGCGCACTGCACTGGCACTGGGTGCCGACCGCGCGATCCATGTGAATACCGATGTCGAACTGCAACCGCTGGCGGTGGCCAAGCTGCTCAAGGCGGTGGCCGGTCGCGAACAGCCGCAGCTGGTGATCTGCGGCAAGCAGGCGATCGACGATGACGCCAACCAGACCGGCCAGATGCTGGCCGCGCTGCTCGGCTGGGGGCAGGCCACCTTCGCATCCAAGGTCGGCGTTGCAGACGGCCGTGCGACCGTGACGCGCGAAATCGACGGCGGCCTGGAAACGGTCAGCGTGGCGCTGCCGGCGGTGGTCACCACCGACCTGCGGCTGAACGAACCCCGCTTCGCCAGCCTGCCCAACATCATGAAGGCGAAGAAGAAGCCGCTCGACACGGTGACGCCGGACGAACTGGGCGTCGATGTCGCGCCGCGCCTGAAGGTGCTGAAGGTGGCCGAGCCACCGAAGCGTCAGGCCGGCGTCAAGGTGGCCTCGGTGGTCGAACTGGTCGCCAAGCTGCGCGACGAAGCCAAAGTGCTGCGCTGAGGAGCCCGTCATGAGCATTCTGGTCATTGCAGAACACGACAACGCCGGCCTGCGCCCGGCGACGCTGAACACGCTGGCTGCCGCGGCGAAGATCGGCGGTGACATCACCGTGCTGGTCGCCGGCAGCGGCTGCGCGGGCGCCGCTGCCGCCGCTGCCGCGGTACAGGGCGTTGCCCGGGTGTTGAGCGCCGATGCCGCCCACCTGGCGCACCCGACCGCGGAAGACCTCGCCGCAGTGGTGCTGGCGGTCGCCGCCGGCCACAGCCACGTGCTGGCTCCGGCCGGCAGCTTCGGCAAGAACTTCATGCCGCGCGTCGCGGCCACACTCGACGTGGCGCAGATTTCCGACATCGTCGAGGTGGTGTCGGCCGACACTTTCGTGCGCCCGATCTACGCCGGCAATGCGCTGGCCACGGTGCAGAGCGGCGATACGGTCAGGGTGATCACGGTGCGCGCGACCGCCTTCGACCCGCTGCCGGCGAGCGGCGGTGCGGCGCCGGTCGAGGCGGTGACGCCGCCGGCGGCGACCGGCTTGTCTGCCCACGTGTCGCAGGAACTGTCGCAGTCGGCCCGCCCGGAACTGGGTGCCGCGCGCGTCGTCGTGTCCGGCGGACGCGGGCTGGGCAGTGCCGAGGCCTATCACCGCGTGCTCGAACCGCTGGCCGACCGGCTCGGCGCCGCACTTGGCGCCAGCCGCGCTGCGGTCGATTCCGGTTACGCACCGAACGATTACCAGGTCGGCCAGACCGGCAAGATCGTCGCGCCCGACATCTATATTGCAGTCGGGCTGTCGGGTGCCATCCAGCACCTGGCCGGCATGAAGGATTCCAAGGTGATCGTCGCGATCAACAAGGATCCGGACGCGCCCATCTTCCAGGTGGCCGACTACGGTCTGGTTGGCGACCTGTTCGAACTGGTACCGCAGCTGGTGCAGGCACTGGACTGATCGACAGCGGGCGGCACTCGCCCGCTGCCGTCATCGATCAATTTCGAGGGCCGTCAGAGCCCGATGGAGGAGAGGCTCATGAGCGAATACGTCGCGCCGCTACAGGACATGCGTTTTGCGCTGGAACTGGCTGGCCTGAACGAAGTGGTGACCTTGCCCGGCTACGAGGACGCGAGCCCGGACGTCGTTGACGCGGTGCTCGAAGAGGCCGCCCGATTCACCGGCGAGGTGCTGTCGCCACTGAATCGGGTGGGGGATCGCGTCGGCGCGAAGCTCGGAGACGACGGTCGCGTCGCCATGCCGGACGGATTCGCGGAGGCTTATCGCGCCTATGCCGACAACGGCTGGAACGGCATGGGCTGCGATCCGGCGCACGGGGGCGCCGGCATGCCGCACCTCGTGGTGGCGCAGATCCAGGAGATGGTGATGGGCGCCAATATGGCGTTCTCGCTGTGTCCGCTGCTGACCGCCGGCGCCATCGAGGCGCTGGCGCTGTGCGGCTCCGACGAGCAGAAGGCGCTGTACCTCGAACGCATGGTGAGCGGCGAATGGACCGGCACCATGAATCTGACCGAGCCGCAGGCCGGTTCCGATCTGGCCGCCGTGCGCAGCCGCGCCGAACCGCAGCCTGACGGCAGTTACCGCGTCTTCGGGCAGAAGATATTCATCACCTTCGGCGAGCACGAACTGGCGTCCAACATCGTGCATCTGGTGCTGGCGCGCACGCCGGGTGCGCCCGACGGGGTGAAGGGCATTTCGCTGTTCATCGTGCCCAAGTTCATTCCCGATGCCGACGGCAATCCGGGCGCGCGCAACGACGTGCGTTGCGTGTCGCTCGAACACAAGCTGGGCATACATGCCAGCCCGACCTGCGTGATGGCCTTCGGCGATGCCGGCGGCGCGACCGGCTGGCTGTGCGGCGAAGAGAACCGCGGCATCGAGTACATGTTCATCATGATGAACGCCGCGCGCTACGCGGTCGGCCTGCAGGGCATCGCGGTGGCCGAGCGCGCATTTCAGCAGGCGCGCGAGTACGCCAACGAGCGGCGTCAGGGCGGTGAGGCGGGCGTGAAGGGCGGCGGCAGTGTGGCCATCGTGCGCCACCCGGACGTGCGCCGCATGCTGCTGCGCATGAAGTCGCAGGTCGAGGCGATGCGCGCGCTGGCCGCGGTCACCGCAGCGGCACGCGACCGCGCGGCGCGCCACGCGGACCAGGACGAACGGACGCGCGCCCAGGCTTTCGTCGAGCTGATGATTCCGCTGGTGAAAGGCTGGAGCACCGAAACCGCGAACGAGATCGCCTCGCTCGGCGTGCAGGTGCACGGCGGCATGGGCTATGTCGAGGAAACCGGCGCGGCCCAGTACCTGCGTGATGCGCGCATCACCAATATCTACGAGGGCACGACCGGCATACAGGCGAACGATCTGGTCGGCCGCAAGATCGCGCGCGACGGCGGTGCGGCCGCGCGCGCGGTGATCGCCGACATGCGCGATGTCGTCGCGGCGCTCGATGCTGCACGGCTGCAGGCGTTGTCCGCGCCGCTGGGCGAGGCGGCGTCGGCGCTCGAACGCAGCGTCGATTTCGTCGTCGCGCACTGGCGCAGCGATGTGCGCGCCGCGCTGGCCGGCGCAGTGCCCCTGCTGATGCTGTTCGGCCGCGTGGCGGGCGGTTGGCAGCTCGCGCGTGGCGCCCTGCTGGCGCAGCAGCGTCTGGCCGCCGGTGACGGCGATGCCGACTTCCTGCGCTCCAAGATCGTCACCGCGCGCTTCTATGCCGATCACGTGCTGAGCGAGTGCGGCGGTCTGGCGCACATGGTGTGCTGCGGCGCCGCGGCCACGCTGGACGACGCGGCAGGTCTGTAGTCTGGTCGCCATCCCGGAACCGGGATGCCGTGGGGGGGCTTATGACCCCGATACCGGCGGTGGGC
Source organism: Methyloversatilis sp. NSM2 (assembly GCF_038066675.1). Taxonomy (NCBI): domain Bacteria; kingdom Pseudomonadati; phylum Pseudomonadota; class Betaproteobacteria; order Nitrosomonadales; family Sterolibacteriaceae; genus Methyloversatilis; species Methyloversatilis sp. NSM2. The sequence continues at coordinate 8,367 of NZ_JBBUKV010000002.1, read as the reverse complement.
TGGGCGCGGGGCCTCGCACTGGCCCGAAGCGAAGACCTTGGGAGCGAGCTTGCTCGCGATGGCGGCCTTTATCGAAGCCAGTGGGCCACGACGGCCGTGTCGCGGCCAAGGCCGCTCCCACAGGGGTTGCGCCCGCCTCGCCGCCGGAGCCTGGACGGGAATTCTGTGGGAGGGGTCTTCTGACCCCGACAGGTACCTGCATCGAAGCTGGCGGACTGCAGCGGCCCTGTCGCGGCCAAGGCCGCTCCCACAGGGGTTGTGCCTGCCCCCCGCCGGAGCATGGACCGGAATTCTGTGGGAGGGGTCTTCCGACCCCGACAGCAGCGGTGAATGTGCGCGGCGCTACTTCCTCGCCGCCAGTACCTGCGCCAGTTCCACCGCAGACCGCACGCCCATCTTCTCGAAGATGCGGGCGCGATGGACCTCGACTGTGCGCATGGTGACGCCGAGGTCGCTGGCGATCACCTTGTTCATCTGGCCGGCCAGCACGCGCTCCATCACTTCGATCTCGCGCTGCGTGAGCTGGGCGACGCGCTCATCGATGGCCTGTGCGGCGGCGCGTTTCGACAATTGCTGCTGATGCATGGCCAGCGCGGCCAGCGCACGGTCCACCAGTTCGTTGTCGTTGAACGGTTTCTCGACGAAATCGAAGGCGCCCTGCTTGATCGCGCCCACCGCCATCGGCACGTCGCCGTGGCCGGTCAGGAAGATGACCGGCATGTCGTGGCCGTGCTCGTGCAGCCAGCCGAACAGTTCGAGCCCGCTCATGCCGTCCATGCGGATGTCCAGCAGCAGACAGCCGCAATGCGCGATCTCGCCACTGCCGATCAGCGCCTCGGCCGAGGGCCAGGTACGCACCGCGTGGCCGCGCGAACGGAACAGCCAGCCCAGTGCGTCGCGGATGGCTTCGTCGTCGTCGACGATGAAAATCTGGCTCATCGGCTCACTCCCCGGCTGGCAGCTTCAGGATGAACACGGTACCGCCGCCTTCGGCGGATTCGAACCACAGTCGGCCGCGGTGCAGTTCGACGATCGAGCGGCAGATGTTGAGGCCCATGCCCATGCCGTCCGGTTTGGTGGTGAAGAAGGGCGCGAACAGCTTGTCCGCCACCTCGGGCGGGATGCCGCTGCCGCTGTCGCGCACCGACACCTGCACGCCCTCGGCGTCGGCGCTGGTCTGGATCAGCAGGCGCCGCCGCTCGGGCGGGCAGGCGGCCATTGCGTCCATGCCGTTGCGGATCAGGTTCAGCAAGACCTGTTCGATCATGACGCGATCGGCGCTGACCGCGGGCAGGGCGCCGGCCAGTGAGCTGGAGATGCGGATGTCGCGCTTGCGTGCGTCGGCCTCGATCAGGCCCAGCGCTTCCTCGACCACGTCGTTCAGCGAACAGGCGACGCGCTTCGGCTCGGAGCGGCGGACGAATTCGTGCACGCGGCGGATGATGGTGCCGGCGCGGCGCGCCTGCGCGTTCATCTTTGCCAGCGGTTCCTTCAGGTCGGCCAGCGTGCCGCTGCCGTTATCGACCATGTTCAGACAGGCGGTGCTGTAGCTGGCGATGGCCGACAGCGGCTGGTTCAGTTCGTGCGCCAGCGTCGATGCCATTTCGCCCATGGTGATCAGACGGCCGGTGAACTGCAGCTTTTCCTGCTGCTGCCGGTACAGCTCCTCCGCCTGCTTGCGTTCGGTGATGTCGAGCACCGAACTCATCCAGCCAACGTGACGGCCGTCGGCGTCGACCAGCGGCGCCTCCGAAATGAGCACGTCGAAGCGCTCGCCATTGCGGCGGATGAACTTCAGTTCCAGCGCTTCGTGCGAGGTCGCGCCGCCGGCCAGGATGCCGTCGTGCAGCGCACGGATGTGTTCGGCCTCTTCCGGCGCCCAGTAGGGCATGGGCGGGCTCATCGCCATCAGTTCCTCGGCGCTCCAGCCGACCATGCGACAGAAGGCCGGGTTCACGTGGGTGATGCGGCCGCTCAGGTCGCGCGCGCGCAGACCGATGCTGAGCGAATTTTCCATCGCCGAACGGAAGGTGTGTTCCTCGCGCAGCGCCTGTTCAGCCTCCAGCCGGCGCACCAGGTGACGGCGCAGCGCCCACAGGCTCCAAAGCATCGTGAATGCCAGACCGACGATGGTGACCACGAGCAGCGCCGGCAGCAGTCGGGTGTCGCTGCGGTAGGCGGTGACACGCAGCCGCAGGCCGTGGCCGGGCGGGTCGAACACCAGCGCGTAGTTCACTTCGTCGTGTTCGGCCGCCACCTTGGACTTGCTGGCCAGCACCGTTTCGGTGTTGTCGATCACGTCCAGCTTGTAGCGCTCGGCGAACCACCAGGGCACCGACTGCGACAGCATCTGCTCGATCGAGTAGGTCCCGCGCATCCAGCCCTGGCCGCCGCCCAGCGGCACCAGAACGTCGAAATGCACGTCGCCGTCGGCGGTCGCGTAAGGCGGCAGATAGGCCGCGCGGCCCAATTGTTCGGCCAGCCGCGCCGGGCCCGACATATCCGGGTCGTCGGCGTTGATGTGCGCGATGGTATCGACGCGCAGCAGGCCGTGGCCGTTGGCGATCATGTTGCGCTGGCGTGCCTCGATCACCCGCGCATCGAGCCGGCCGTCGGCCGCCTCGCGCCCGATCTGCGCCATCTGCTCGGCGTTGCGGTCGAGATGGAAGCGCAGGTCCTGCTCCATCCACAGCACGTCGTTGATCATGGTCGCGCGCTGCTCGTCCAGATCGTTGCGGTGCAGCCACCACACCAGCGTGCCGATGGCCAGCAGGAAGAGCGCGATGGCGACGCGCGGCACCATCCAGTACCAGCCCGGTGCTGCGACCGGGGTTGCGCGGGGACGGAATGTGGACACGAACGAAGGACTGTTCATCTGGGACGGGGGCCCTGGTGGTGCAGACGGCGCCGACAGGTATCAGCAGCAATCATACGTTCATGGAAGCGGCCGCCGATGTCGGATATCCACAGTGCGCGGCCGCATTGCGCAGCGGGAAAAGATCCCGCTTCCAGGCGGTGCCAGGCCGCATATGAAGTTTTCAAAAAAGACGCCGGAGCGACCTAAAGTCCATGGACATCCCGACCGTTAGCCTGAACGTGGCCACAGTGTCAATTACATATATAACAAGGCCCGGCCCGTAAATGTCTGCCATGTGAAACGGGAGAGTGAGTTGAACAGAACGATAGTCAGCGTGACCCACACGGTGGTCGCAACGCTGGTCGGAGCCTGGGCGGTTGCGCCGATCGAAGTGCCTCTCTGGGTGCGTCTGGCGGTCGGCATAACAGCGGGCTGTGGTCTCGTGTGGTCGATGGTCGTGCTTGGGCGCCGCGATGCGGCTGCACCGGCGGCACTCACCCAAGAAGCGCCGCAACCCGATCCGCTTGCGCAAGCCCTGCATGGCAGTCTGGTACTGGTGTCGTCCGAGGCGGCGCCGATCTGGAAGCGACAGATCAACGGCGTGCGCAAGCAGGCCGAGGTAGCCATCGGAGAGCTCATCCAGCGCTTCTCCGGTCTCGTATCCAAGCTCGATGCGGCCGTTGCCGCTTCGTCCGGAGCAGGATCTTCGGCGGCGCAAGGCGGCGTGGATACCGTACTGAAGACTTCCCAGACGCAGCTTACCCAGGTGCTGGACAGCATGTCCGGCGCGCTTACGGACAAGAATCTCGTGCTGGCACAGATACGCGAACTGGCCAGTTACGCGGACGATCTGCGCGGCATGGCGACCTCGGTGCAGCAGGTTGCCGATCAGACCAATCTGCTCGCCCTCAACGCCGCCATCGAAGCCGCCCGTGCTGGCGAGGCTGGTCGCGGCTTTGCCGTCGTGGCCGACGAGGTACGCAAGCTGTCGACGGCCTCGGGCGATACCGGCAAAAAGATCGCCGAGAAGGCCAAGCTGGTCAGCGACGCCATCCTGGCGTCGGCCCGCCTGGTCGAAAGCTCGACCAGCCGCGACATCGAATCCTTCAAGGTTTCCGAAGCCAGCATCCAGGGGGTGCTCGGCGATTTTTCCGGGCTGCTCGACGTGCTGGCCGCGTCCAACGCCGAACTGCGTCGCCAGGCAGAGGGCATCCAGCACGAGATCGCCGAAACCCTGCCGCACCTGCAGTTCCAGGATCGCATCGACCAGGTGCTCGCCCACGTCTGCGAAAGCCTGGACGAACTGGAGCAGCAAGTGGCCGCCATCCCCGCCGATCAGGCGCCCGACTTGCGACCGCTGGTCGCCAACCTCGAACGCAGCTACACCACGCCCGAAGAGCGCGGCAATCACGGCGGCTCGGGTAGTGCGTCCAGCACGGCCAGCGACGATCTCGTTTTCTTTTGAGGAGTAGTGACACATGGCAAAGACAATCATGGTCGTGGATGACTCATCGTCATTGCGCCAGGTGGTCAGCATCGCGTTGAAGGGCGCGGGCTACGACGTTTTCGAGGCCTGCGACGGCAAGGACGCGCTGTCCAAGCTCACCGGCCAGAAGGTGCATCTCGTCGTAAGCGACGTGAATATGCCGAACATGGACGGCATCACCTTCGTCAAGGAGATGCGCAAGCTGCCGGCCTACAAGTTCACGCCGGTCATCATGCTGACCACCGAGAACCAGGAGTCGAAGAAGGCCGAAGGCCAGGCGGCAGGAGCGAAGGCGTGGATGGTGAAGCCGTTCAAGCCGGACCAGATGCTGATGGCCGTGTCCAAGCTCTGCCTGCCCTGAAGCGAAGCGGAGCCGACGACATGGAAATCGAACGCACCGACGACGGTGACGTGACCGAACTTAAGGTGGTCGGCGAACTGACCATATTCGGTGCTGCAGAAGCCTACGGCTTCCTCACGCGCGCGTTGTCGGAACGACGCGATCTGCGCGTCAATCTCGCGCAGGTCAGCGAGGTGGACAGCAGCGGCGTGCAGCTGCTGCTGGCAGCCAAACGGGCGGCCGAGAAGCAGGGGCACAGTCTCGAACTGGTGGCGCACAGCGAAGCCATGCTCGAAGTGATGGAACTGCTGCAGCTGAGCCACGTATTCGGCGATCCGCTCGTGATGCCGGCGCAGGCCGCCTGAACAGGACGAGGAATTCACAGATGAATCTTGAACCCGCCCTCGAAGCCTTCTTCGCCGAAGCAGACGAACTGCTGACGCGGATGGAGGAATCCCTGCTGCAGCTCGAAAGCGAGCCGGACAACGACGAACTGATCAACGACATCTTCCGTGCGGCCCACACCATAAAGGGCACGGCCGGCGTGTTCGGCTTCGACGATATCGTTCATTTCACGCACGAGGTCGAAAGCGTGCTGGACCGCGTCCGCGACGGCCAGATGCAGGTCAGCAATGACGTGATCGGCCTGCTTCTGCGCAACAAGGACCACATCGGCGCGCTGGTGCGCGCGGTGGCCGAAAAGCGCGAACTCGATGCCGCCCAGCGCGCCGAAGGTGAAGCGCAGATGGCGGCTCTGCTTGCCTTGCTCGGCAAGCAGCCGGAAAAGGCGGCCGCGACAGCCGTGGTCGCTGCTGCGGCCGATGTCAGCCGCAGCGAGTCGGCTGGTTCCGACAATTGCGCGAACGAGAACTGGCATCTGTCGATCCGCTTTGGTGCCGACGTACTGCGCGGCGGCATGGATCCGCTGTCTTTCATACGGTATCTGTGCACGCTGGGTGAAATCGTTCACCTCGATACGCTGTTCGATGCGCTGCCTCAGTGGCTGCAACTCGATCCGGAGTCCTGCTACCTCGGCTTCGAGATCGATTTCCGCAGTGAGGCGTCGAAGGCCGAGATCGAAGGCGTGTTCGAGTTCGTCCGCGACGAATGCGTGCTTCACATCATTCCGCCGCACTCGCAGATTTCCGAGTACATCAACGTTCTGCGCGCACTGCCCGAGGACGAGCTGAAGCTGGGCGAGATGCTCGTGCTCAGCGGCGCGCTGACCCGTGCCGAACTCGATCGCGGCCTGTCGCTGCAGTCGGAAGCGGCATCCGCGGCCGCCAGTGAAGCCGAGGCCGGCTCACCGGCAACGACGCCGCAGCTCGGCGAGATACTCATCGAGAGCGGCGCGGTCGGCGCCGGCGTGGTCGACGCTGCGCTCGTCAAGCAGAAGCAGGTCAAGGACACCAAGGCGCAGGAAGCCCGTTCACTGCGCATCGACGCGGACAAGCTTGATCAGCTGATCGAACTGGTCGGCGAACTGGTGGTGGCCAGCGCCGGCGTGCAGAACGTCGCGCAGATGCTTGCGCAGGCCCAGCTGACCGAAGCGAGCGAAGTGCTCACGCGTCTGGTCGAGGAGGTGCGAGACCAGGCGCTGTCGCTGCGCATGGTGCAGATCGGCGCCACCTTCCAGCGCTTCCAGCGCGTCGTGCGCGATGTCAGTCGCGAGCTGGGCAAGGACATCGAGCTGCAGATCAGCGGTGGCGAGACCGATCTGGACAAGACCGTAGTGGAGCGCATCGGCGATCCGTTGATGCATCTGGTCCGCAACTCGATGGACCACGGTATCGAAGCCACAGAGGTCCGTCTTGCCGCCGGCAAACCGGCACGCGCCAAGGTCATGCTGAACGCCTATCACGAGGCGGGCAGTATCGTGATCGACGTAGCGGACGACGGCGGTGGCCTGAACCGTCAGAAGATCCTGCGCAAGGCGATCGAGCGCGGGCTGGTGGCGGAGGACGCGCAGCTCAGCGAACGCGAGATCGACCGTCTGATATTCGCCCCCGGTTTTTCAACCGCCGACCAGGTGAGCAATCTGTCGGGCCGCGGCGTCGGCATGGACGTGGTTCGCCGTGACATCGAAGCGCTGCGCGGCACCGTCGATATCGATACCGAGCCGGGCAAGGGCACGCGCATCCGGATACGGCTGCCACTGACGCTGGCCATCATCGATGGCTTCCGGGTCGGCATCGACAAGGCGAGCTTCGTGCTGCCGGTCGACATGATCGTCGAGTGCGTCGAACTGGCCGGCTCGATCCGCGATGCCGCCCGCGCCCGCGGCTATCTGGACATGCGTGGAGAAGTGCTGCCGCTGCTCTGGCTGCGCGAAGTGTTCGATATCGACAGTCCGGCCCCCGAGCGACGGGAGAACGTGGTGGTCGTCCATTTCGGGCAGACCAAGGCCGGCATCGTCGTCGATCAGCTGATGGGCGAACACCAGACCGTCATCCGCCCGCTGGGCAAGCTGTTCAGCGCACTTCGCGGAGTCAGCGGCTCGACCATTCTCGGCAGTGGTGAGATCGCGCTCATCCTCGATGTCGCGGGGCTGATGAAGATGGCCGGTAGTACCGGCACGACAGCCGCGGGCATCACTGAAATGCAGGGGCAGAACTCGCGGGAGATGAGCGCGCCGAGCTGACGGCGCCAGACCGCAGGTGTAATGCATACGTGGTGGAGCCTCGCCAGCGCGGGGGGTGAAACCGAAATGAATCTTTTCGGATATGGCTTTACCGGACTCATGGAGCCCCAAGCCGATTCTGAATGCTGTTGAAGGAAGGGGTATTAGCCATGTTGTCCAACATGAAGATCGGGATCCGACTGATCCTCGCGTTTGTCGCTCTGGTGATCATCACCGCTGTCGTGGGTTGGGTCGGGATCTCGAATTCGGGAAAGATCAACGCGCTCGCCGATGATCTTTACTACAAGGAACTGCTCGGCCTCTCGTACATCAAGGAGGCAAACATCAATCTCATCTACGTCGGCCGTGCCCGGGGCAATGCCCTGCTCGCCGAGACGAAGGAAGAGCGCGAGCGGCATCTGGCGGCCATCGACAAGTATTCGGCCGCGATACAGGACTATGTGCAGAAGTCGAAGGACCTGTTCGTCACCGACGAAGCCAAGCGGCTCTTCTCCGTGTTCGATAGCACGTGGGCGACATACCAGCAGGAGATGCAGCAGGCGGTGACGCTGATCCGCGCGCAGTCACTGTCGGACAAGGACGCCGTACTGACCGAGACCCTTGCCAATGTCCGCAAGAGTGCGAATACCCTCGATGACACGCTGACCGCGCTGACCAAGTCGAAGGAAGCGCGCGCACTGCAGGCGTCGAACGAAACGACGCAGATCTACGAAAGTGGTCGCACGACCATGATCGTATTGATCATCGGCGGGATGATCGTGGGCATCGTCCTGGGTCTTCTGATCAGCCGCAGCGTGACGAAACCGCTGGGTGTGGCGGTCAATGTGGCGAATCGTCTGTCGGAAGGCGATTTGACCGTGTCCATCGACGCGACGTCGAAGGACGAGACCGGTCAGTTGCTGCTGGCGATGAAGAACATGGTGCTCAAGCTCGAGTCCGTCGTGTCCGAGGTGAACGGCGGGGCCAACGGTCTTGCGAGCGCGTCGGAAGAGGTGTCGGCGACGGCGCAGTCGCTGAGCCAGGGCGCAAGCGAGCAGTCGGCG